>CAZRZY010000044.1:0-32404 GCA_964604655.1 uncultured Bacteroides sp.
TTTTCGTTATATACTTATCTCATTATCAACAATTTATCAACTAGGAAACTTCAGTGATATAAGCTACCTCAATGGTGTCCCCACCGAATACAAAAAGGGGGGGTGCTAATACAGTAACCACCTCATCATAAGGTACATTGACGGTGACCTCAGGAAGGTTACGCGGACAGATCTGACCCGGCAGGCCGGTATCTTTGCAATTTGCCGTATCGGGGGTACACTGACCGGATGCTCCAACTCCGGTAAAAAGGGTGAGAGCGGCAAGGGCAAATAGCCGGTGTATGGTTTTCATGGCAAGTAGGTTGTATTACGGCAAAGATAGGGTAAACGGAATTAATTTAACATCATTCTAAAATCTATTTCTATATCTTTGATCTCTGATTAAACTAAACCATTTAAAATTAGAGCTATGAATAATATTTTCGGACTCTTCTGGTTACTTCCGCTGGCGGCGCTGGTCTCCCTGGTATTCGCCTGGTTGTTCTTCAGGAATATGATGAAGAATTCGGAAGGGACTGACCGGATGAAAGAGATTGCCCAGTATGTCAGAGAGGGTGCCATGGCGTATATCAGGCGCCAGTACCGCGTAGTAGGGATGGTATTCGGTGTTTTACTGATCATCCTGATCGGCCTGGCCTACCTGGGTGTACAAAATCCCTTTGTTCCCATAGCATTTTTGACCGGGGGGTTCTTTTCCGGCCTGTGTGGTTTTCTGGGAATGAAGACAGCAACTTTTGCTTCTGCGCGGACTGCTCATGGCGCATCCCAGTCATTGAACAAAGGACTTCAGGTCGCATTTCGCAGCGGAGCCGTGATGGGTCTGATTGTTGTCGGTTTTGGATTACTGGATATCACCGGATGGTTCTGGATCCTGAACCGGTTTGTTTTCTCTCCGGAGAATATGGAGCATGGACTGCACTGGATCGGCCTCACCCTGGTACATGAGGGAACCACCGAAAAGCAAAAACTGATTGAGATCACCGCCACCATGCTTACCTTTGGAATGGGAGCATCCACCCAGGCTTTATTTGCCCGTGTAGGTGGGGGTATTTATACCAAGGCAGCCGATGTGGGTGCCGACCTGGTAGGTAAGGTGGAGGCCGGTATTCCTGAAGATGATCCCCGCAACCCCGCTACCATTGCTGATAATGTTGGAGACAACGTTGGAGATGTGGCCGGTATGGGTGCCGACCTTTATGAATCCTATTGCGGGTCTATCCTGGCAACTGCGGCACTCGGCGCCGCACTGCCCGGACTTTCCGGCGCAGATCAGGGAATGGCTGTTGTGGCTCCAATGATCGTGGCCGGGATCGGCATTGTTCTCTCTATCGCCGGCATTTTTATGGTACGGGCCAAGGAGTCTGCGACCCAGAAAAACCTGCTGAATGCCCTGCTGTTTGGCACGGGTGGAAGTTCTGTCCTGATCCTGGCCGCCATGGCGGTCATGGCCACCATGGGTTGGGTTACCTGGGGGATCTTCGGGGCTGTGGTCGCCGGATTGGTCGCCGGGGTGGTGATCGGACAGGGTACCGAGTTATTCACTTCCGATGAATATAAGTACACCAAAGGCATTGCGGGACAGGCGCAGCAGGGACCTGCCACAACCATCATCGATGGTATCGCTGTGGGAATGTATTCGACATGGATTCCTGTGATTACTATTGTCATCGGAATTATCGCTGCCTATGGGTTCTCGGGTGGGTTCACTGAATTTGCCCGAGGTGTTTACGGGATTGGATTTGCTGCAGTAGGCATGCTTTCCACACTGGGAATTACCCTGGCAACAGATGCCTTTGGCCCCATCGCCGATAATGCGGGAGGTAACGCAGAGATGTCAGAACTTCCTCCTGAAGTGAGGGAGCGCACCGACGCTCTGGATATGCTGGGAAATACCACAGCTGCCACCGGTAAGGGATTTGCCATCGGATCCGCAGCTCTTACGGCTATGGCTCTTCTTGCGGCTTACATGGAAGAGGTCAGGCTCTGGCTGGGCAGAATTGCCAGCAGCACCATGGAAGGGTTTAAACAGGTCGGAGATACACTTTTTTACTCCGATAGCGTTCCTCAGGGTGTTCCTGAAGGGATGAAGGCTGTCGAGCTGAGCAGCGCAACCATCCATGATTTCGTTAATGCCTACGACCTGTCATTGTTCAACCCGATGCTTCTGGGCGGAATCTTCATTGGGGCCATGATGGCCTTTGTGTTCTGCGCCATGACTATGAAGGCGGTGGGCCGAGCAGCCGGGTCCATGGTTGATGAGGTCAGGCGACAGTTCCGCGAGATCCCGGGGATCATGGAAGGGAAAGCCACCCCCGAGTATGCCAAATGTGTGGCCATCTCTACCCGGGGTGCGCAGCGGGAGATGATTTTCCCCTCCTTACTGGCCATTATCGTGCCGGTACTGATCGGTTTAATCCTGGGTGTTGCAGGTGTAGTAGGATTGCTGGTCGGCGGGCTTACGACCGGATTCACCCTGGCCGTCATGCTGAATAATGCCGGAGGTGCATGGGATAATGCCAAGAAGTACATCGAGAAAGGAAACTACGGTGGTAAAGGATCCGAGGCACACAAAGCCGGTGTGGTTGGTGATACCGTCGGGGATCCGTTCAAGGATACGTCCGGACCATCACTCAATATCCTGATCAAACTGATGACCATGGTCTCAGTGGTGATGGCGGGGTTGACCGTAACCCTTGGCTTCTTCACCTGATACTATCGGACCTTGTATAAGCGGGCCCGTTTAATTTTAGCACAGGAATAGGGTAGTGGATATGGTGCTGTTTGACTGAATTTTGTTACACAGAATATAGGCCCTCGCATCGCCATATCCATACCCATTCGTAGATCCATACCCCCCTCACTCCATCGCATCCAGCCGGATGATCTCCCCCTGGTCATCCAGGTATTTTTTCAGGGTGAACGATTTTCCGTCGAATACACCGTACGTGAAATTACCGATCCAGTCTCCCAGGCAGATGACCCTGGTATGTTCCGAAATTCGCACATCGTAGGGGATATGACGATGACCGAAAATGAAGTAATCAATAAAGGGGTCTTTTTTGATTTGCTCCCGGGCAAATTGTACCTGGTGCTCCCCGCCGGGTCCCTGAAATACACCGAAGGTGCCGTGACTCATCCTGCTTTTTCTTGACCACCAGTGTGCGAATGAAATCGATCCGTTGGGATGGATCCGGGCATAAAGCCATTGCAAGAATTTGCTACGAAACATCGACTGAAGGAACCTGTACAGAAACTCCCCGCGGTGAAGCCCGTCCCCGTGACCCAGGTAGAACTTATGCGCATCCCAGGTCCTGATCTGAGGAGCATCATAGACTTTTACACCGACCTCTTCCGGCAGGTAATCGAAAACCCAGATATCGTGATTTCCCGTGATCAGGTGAATCTCCACTCCGCTGTCGCTGAGTTCAGCCAGTTTGCCCAGGAACCTTGTAAATCCGCGTGGAACCACTTTTTTGTACTCGAACCAGTAATCGAACACATCGCCAAGCAGCCAAAGTTCTCTGGCGTCCTTTCCGATCTCTTCCAGCCATCGCACAAAAAGCTTTTCTCTTCTGAGACTCTCCTCCGGCGGAAACATCCCCAGGTGCAGGTCAGAAGCAAAATAGATCCGTCCGCCCCCAGCCATCGTCAGATCAGGTTATCCAGCCAGGTTTCCAGTGTTTTTCCATAGAGGTCCCTGGCTACTATATCTCCCTCCCGGTTGATAAGGAAGCTGGTGGGAAGAGTGGTGACATTGTAAATAAGACGGGACCTGGATTCCGGGTAGCTCAATTCTGATACGTTGATCCAGCTAAACTCGTTATAATCGATGGCACTCATCCAGTTTACTTTGTCATTATCCAGCGAGACCGCATAGACCTCAAATCCCCTGTCATGATATTTCCCGTAGGTCGCACGAAGTCTGAGAAGCGCGTCAACACTCTCCTGGTTTCCCGAAGCCCAGAAGGCTACCAGGATCACACTTCCTTTCAGGGAGGAGAGGGCCACCTCACGGCCATTCCGGTCGGGAATAGAGAGGTCCAGCACACCGGTGACCTCATCGGCCATACTGAGCAGTGCATTGAGCTGCTGGTCCTGGGCAAAGGCGTTCTTTTTCAGTTCGATATCGGCCCTGAGTGACCGTGTCAGTGAGGAGTTCGGGTAAACCTGTTCCAGGGAGTCAGCAATGGCAATGAAGTATTGCAGATCTGTTTCTTCCCCCAGTACCGGAGTATCTTCGTCGTACTTCTGATACAGGGCGTAAACGCTGCTTGGGGAATCCATGTTCTCGACCAGATGGCGGATGGTGAATCGTTTCTGCGCAATAATGGTCTGGCCTATGGCACTCCTGATCAGATCCATCTGCGGAGTGAAAGGATCCGCAATGGCCTCACTTGCTGTCCAAAGCGAATCGAGCGTTTGACGGGTTTCATCCATATGAAGGACCAATTTCCTGATCTTGTCCGACTCTTCCGACCCATCTACCTGGTAATTCCTGTCAAATTCTTCCGCAGTGGTGTTTACCTTAACCTCCTCTCCTGGTGACAAAAGAAGATTGATGATCTTCCCATCCGGATTTTTAAGCACATATAGTTCGGGTGTTTCGGCCTTTAGCTTCAGGGAAAAAGTACCTCTGCGGTCTACTTCCACCGAATCGATCAATGTGGTGCGGTTCACATTCAGCCTTTCCAGAGTGAGCACGGAAGATCCACCGCCTTCCACCTCGCCGGTGACCCGGGTTGTGTTCCTGTCACAGGCAGACACGGCCAATATCGAGAGAATCGAGAAAAACAGGTTGATCAGTCTATTCATTTGAATTATCGAAAATGGTTTCAAGCTTATTCAGTAACTCCTCTCCAATCAAATCGATGGCCGTGATTCTCCCTTCCGGATCGACCAGCACATTGGAAGGGATCTTCTCGAGGAAGTACAGGTCAGCTACCGGTGTATCCCATCTCCGAAGATCGCTTACCTGGTCCCAGTGAAGCCCATCCTCCCGGATCGCGCTGGTCCAGATCTCATAATTTTCATCCAGCGAGACCTGCAGGATCCTGAATGTCTCCCCTGCGAACCGTTCAGCAGCTCTGAGCAGATATCGATTTTCGACTCTGCTCAGGTGACTCCATCCTGCCCAGAAGCTGATCAGTACATAATTGCCCCGAAGTTCCGAAAGTGCCAATGTCCTGCCATCGGGCTTCGAAGATACGAAATCGGGGGCAATTTTTCCCGGCATTAGCTGATCTCCCCGGCTCTTCTGATTCAGCAGCTGTTCTGATTCGCTTACCTGGGCATGAAGTAATTCCACTGCTTCAAGTCCGGCATATGCTGGCGAAAGCACGGAATCGACATACCGGTATACATGCAGGTCGGTTTGAGGATCAAACACAGGAAGCCGCGGGCCATATAGATTGTAGAGTGCGACCAGGATAACCGGTGAATCGGCATGCTGGCGGATGAATTGCAGCGAATAATCACGAAAACCGGCGGTGATGGAATCAAATTTGCGGTCTAATTCAGCCTTCATTGTAATGTAGTCAGGTTCTCCCGACATCTCCCGAATGGTCCTGGAGATGGTGGCCAGTGATTCGATGGTCTCCCGGTGATGGATGGCAAGCTCATGCAGCACCCGGGATCCGTCAGACCCATCCATCTGATACTTTCTGGGATCTGAGGGATCCCCTGTGAAGGTAATCCGGTCTTCTGGTTCGATCAACAGGGTCACATAGCCTGAAGGTTTTTGTCTGAGCACATAGAACGCCAACTCTTCAGGATAAAAAGTGAATCGAAACCCCCCCTCCGTATCGCAGGTAACAGTGTCAATAGGAATATACTCGGTGGCTCCCATCTCTTCCAGAAGCAACACCTCCCCGGCACCGTTTTCCAGGATTCCTTCCAAAACGGTGGCCGCTTCTTCCCGGCTGCTCTTCCCGGGAGCAGGACCAGAACGGTTACAACTGTGGAGTATGATGACGATGCCTAATAATAACTTGATCCAGAAATAGTTTCTCACGACATGTTCTTTTGTGTGTAAAAATAGGAAGAATGACATTTCTATAAATTAGTTTATTAATTTGTAGAACGAAAACATGCACAGGGACCCGTGTTTTTTCATGTTGTTTTAACAATAAATAGAAGCAGTTTAAATAAATTTGGGGCCCGTTTTTCCGTTCATCACAATTAATTCACATGTAAATGAGTTACCTGAAGTTTGAGAAATCGGAGCTTATCAACCTGGAATACTCGCTGAGAAGGGAATTGATCCGATCCAACCGTGCAGGCTCCTATGCTTCTACGACGATCATTGGTTGCAATACCCGCAAGTACCATGGGTTGCTGGTATGTCCCCTGGAGGAGATGGACGGAGAGCATCATGTGCTGTTATCCACCCTGGATGCCACGGTGATACAGCATGAAAAGGAGTTTCATCTTGGCATTCACAAGTACGAAGGGGACAACTATGTACCCAAGGGTCATAAATATGTCAGGGATTTTGACGCCATGAAGGGCTCCTATTTGATCTACAGGGTTGGTGGAATAGTTCTCTCCAGGGAAATGCTCCTGGTGACAAAGACCGAACAGGTGCTGGTGCGCTATACCCTTCTGGAAGCGAATTCAGCCACAACTCTAAGGCTGGCACCCTTCCTGGCATTCCGGAATTACCATGAACTGAGCAAGTCCAACCTCTATGCCAATACCCGGTACACAGAGATTCCCAACGGGATCATGTCGAAGCTCTATGAAGGATATCCAGGGCTTTACATGCAGCTTTCCAAGAAGGCAGAATTTGTTTCTGTTCCCGATTGGTACTTTAACGTGGAATATATGGAGGAACAGAAAAGGGGCTATGAATACAAAGAGGACCTGTACGTTCCCGGATATTTTGAGATGCCCGTTAAAAAGGGTGAATCGATCGTGTTCTCTGCCTCTACCAGTATTTCCAATCCGGCCGGACTGAAGCGAAAATTCACCACTGAACTGAATACGCGGATCCCCAGAGATTCTTTCAGGAATTGTCTGGTGATAGCAGCCCAGCAATTCTTCGTTTACCGCAAAGGAAGTACGGAGATCAAGGCTGGATATCCCTGGTTCGGTACCTGGGGAAGAGATACATTCATGGCACTTCCAGGTCTGGCCATGACCACGGGGGAGTATGATAAAGCCCTTCATGTGATCGAAACTATGGTGTCACGTATGAGGAACGGGCTATTTCCCAATACCGTTATCAAAGGTCAGGCGGCATTCAATTCTGTGGATGCGCCGTTATGGTTCATCTGGGCCCTTCAGCAGTATGAACGTTACGACTCCGGTATGGATATGTGGAAAAGGTTTGGGAAGGCGGTAAAAACCGTCCTTGAAATGTATTTAACGGGAAGCTCGGGCATCGTCTGGATGTTGGAGAACGGTTTGCTGCATGCGGAAGAGGAGGGAAAGGCTCTCACCTGGATGGATGCAGTGGCAGAAGGGAATCCGGTTACCCAGAGAGCAGGTTCACCGGTGGAAGTGAACGGTCTGTGGTACAATGCCGTTTGCCAGTCGCTTCAGTGGGCCGGAGAAAGAGACCGGAAATTCCAGGAAAACTTCGGGCACCTTCCCGAACTGATCCGGGAATCATTTGTGAAAGAGTTCTGGGATGAGGAATTTGGGTATCTGGCCGATTATGTGAACGGGTCATTTAAGGATTTTTCGGTACGACCCAATCAAGTAATTCCGGTATCCATGGCATTTTCACCGCTTACTATGGAAATGAAGAAATCGATTCTCGATGTGGTGGAGAGTGAGTTGCTTACCACCCGGGGATTGAGGAGCCTGTCACCCAAAAATGAGTTGTACGAAGGGATCTATGAGGGGGACCAGGACACACGGGATCGTGCCTATCATCAGGGAACCGTCTGGCCCTGGCTTCTGGAACATTTTGCCAGAGGATATCTGGATGTGCATAAGAAGTCGGGCCAGTCCATGATCAAGAGGCTGCATGAGGGTTTCGAGGAAATACTTTCCATCAGGGGCATAGGAAGCATCTCCGAAGTATACGACGGGAATCCTCCGCATGAACCCCGCGGGGCACTTTCTCAGGCCACCGCAGTGGCAGCCCTTTTGAGAGTGGGCGAGATGATAGAACATTTTAATGATTAGATCCTATGAGGGTACTGATGTTCGGGTGGGAATTCCCGCCCCATATTTCCGGAGGGCTGGGGACAGCCTGCTATGGACTCACCAAAGGAATGGCCGCCATTCCCGACCTCGATATTCTCTTTGTGGTCCCCAAAGCATACGGTGATGAGGACCAGAGCATGATCAGGGTGCTGGGCGCCGGAGATGTGACGCTGGACATCAGTAAGGTGAAGCACCAGGAATACCTGAAAGAGTTCTCCATGATAGAGGTTCATTCGCACATGGTTCCTTACACTACCCCGGAGGAGTACATGGAGCTGATCGACATGGCGGAGAAAAGCGGGCAAAGACTGGTGGAGACTAGCATGGGAGGGAAAATCCAGTTTTCCGGAAAATACGGGGCCAACCTCTTTGAAGAGATTGCCAACTATGCAGCAGTGGCGGGTGAGATCGCACAGAAGGAGGAATTCGATGTCATTCATGCACATGATTGGCTCACCTACCCGGCGGGTATCGCAGCTAAGCATCTTTCGGGAAAGCCGCTGGTCATCCATGTGCATGCCACAGATTTTGACCGAAGCGGAGGGAGTGTGAATCCGGGAGTTTATGAGATCGAACGAACCGGAATGCACCTGGCCGACAAGATCATTGCGGTCAGCAATCTGACCCGCAGTACGATCATAGAAAAATACGGGATCGATCCCGACAAAGTTGTCACGGTGTATAATGCGGTGGATCCGTTGCCGGAACACAAGAAAAAGGAGTTGAAAAGGGGGATCAACGATAAGGTAGTGACATTCCTTGGAAGAGTGACCCTGCAGAAAGGTCCGGAGTATTTCGTGCAGGCCGCCCATAAGGTATTGCAGAAAATGGATAACGTCCGGTTTGTGATGGCCGGAAGCGGTGAGATGCTTACCAGGATGATCCAGTGGACTGCAGCCCTGGGAATAACCGACCGGTTCCATTTCACCGGGTTCCTGAAGGGGCCCGATGTATACAGGATGTTTTCCATTAGTGATGTTTATGTGATGCCTTCTGTTTCGGAACCATTCGGGATTTCTCCCCTGGAGGCGATGCAATCCAATGTCCCATCGATCATCTCCCACCAGTCGGGTGTTGCGGAGATCCTGAAATATGCATTCAAGGTCGATTTCTGGGATGTGGATGGACTTGCCGACGCCATCTATGGTATCCTGAATTACCCTTCACTCTCGGAAATGTTTCGCAAGCATGGGGTTAAAGAGGTCCAGGAAATGAAGTGGGAGAACTCCGGGAAACGAGTATACAACATCTATCAGGAATTCGTTCAGTAAAACTATTACAGCCCAATACACATGAGAACCATTTGTTTCTATTTCCAGGTCCACCAGCCATTCCGGTTCAGAAGGTACCGATTCTTTGACATTGGGAATGATCACTACTACTATGATGATTATTTCAACGATTCCATTCTTCAAAAGGTGGCTCAGAAATGCTATTTGCCTGCCAATGAAATGATGCTTGACCTGATCAAGAAACACAATGGGAGGTTTAAGATTGCCTTTTCCATCTCAGGGATTGCCATGGAGCAATTCAGGCTCTATGCTCCGGAAGTCCTGGATAGTTTCAAAAAACTGGTGGATACGGGCCAGGTGGAATTGCTCGCTGAAACATATGCTCATTCTCTTAGTTCCCTGCACAGCAGGGAGGAGTTCGAAAGACAGGTGAATGCACATAAGGAGCTCATCAGGTCAAATTTCGGACAGGAACCGAAAGTCTTCCGTAACACGGAGCTTATCTACTCCGACGACATAGGGGCCATGGTCGCATCCATAGGATATAATGCCATATTAACCGAAGGGGCAAAACATGTGCTGGGCTGGAAAAGCCCCAATTATCTTTATTGCAATGCCATCAACCCCCGGTTAAAACTACTGCTCAAAAATTTCAAACTGAGTGATGATATTGCTTTCCGGTTCTCCAATAAGGGGTGGCCTGCCTACCCTCTGACCACAGAGAAATATGTAGCCTGGCTGAATCAGATCCCGAAGAAGGAAGAGGTGGTTAACCTGTTTATGGATTATGAAACATTTGGCGAACATCAGTGGGAAGATACCGGCATTTTTGAGTTTATGAAGGCGCTTCCCGATCAGGTATTCAAAGACTCAGACTATACATTCAGCACACCCTCAGAGGTGGTCAGGAAATTGCAGGTGGTATCGGCTGTCAATGTGCCGAATCCCATCTCCTGGGCCGACGAGGAGCGGGACCTGACCGCCTGGCTTGGAAACGAGATGCAACAGGAGGCATTCGCAAAACTCTATTCCCTTTCCGGAAAAGTGCACAGTTCGGATGACCCGGCTCTTCTCCAGGATTTTGACAATCTTCAGATCAGTGACCATTTTTACTACATGTCCACCAAATTCTTTTCCGACGGAGAAGTCCATTCCTACTTCAACCCGTTTGATACTCCCTACGATGCGTTTATTAACTACATGAACATCCTGAGTGATTTTGAAATCCGGGTGAATGCTGCGATCAAGGCGGAGGTAGGGGATGACGTAGTCAGACTCAGTAAGATCATCCAGGAAAAGGATGAGCAGATTGAAAAACTGGAGAAACGCCTGGCGGTAAAGAAGAGCTCTTCGAAGAAGGGAACCCCCACTGCTGCCGCTTCAACTACCAGATTTGCAGGGAAGAAAACGGCAACAAAAAAAACCGCTTCAAAGAGGCCTTCTGGGGGGAAGTCCGCTTCCGGGGAATAACCATTTGATGGATCACCAATACAAAAAAAATGATTAAGCCTGATTATGTATTCGAGGTAAGTTGGGAAGTATGCAATAAAATCGGGGGGATCCATACCGTGATCTCCACCAAGGCCCTTTCCATGGTGAAGCAGCATGAGGATCGGTACATTACTATCGGACCCGATGTCTGGAGGGAAAGCCAGGAGCATCCGGAATTTCAGGAGCAACCCGAGCTTTTTCGCAAGTGGAAGGAAAATGCTGCTAAGGATGGGATCCGGGTGAGGGTGGGCCGCTGGAAAATTGCCGGCAATCCGATGGCAGTGGTGCTCGATTTCACCACGCTTTTCGCTCAGAAGAATGATGTTTTTAAGAGCCTGTGGGAAACCTACAAGCTGGACTCTATCTCCGGCCAATGGGATTACATCGAGCCTGCACTCTTTGGTTATGCGGCCGGAAAGGTCATTGAACACTTTGTCCGCTACCATGGTCTGGAGGACCACAAAACCGTGGCCCATTTCCATGAATGGCAAACGGGAGCCGGGCTGCTTTATATCGAGCAGTCCCAGCCCAGCATTGCATCGGTGTTCACCACTCATGCCACTACAGTGGGCAGGTCAATGGCCGGTAACAATCAATCCCTCTACAGCCGGATGGATCAGCTGAACGGTGATGTGAAGTCGCGTGAGCTGAATGTGGTCTCCAAGCACTCTCTTGAAAAGCTGGCGGCGAAAAATGCAGACGCCTTTACGACAGTCAGTGAACTGACTGCCCGTGAATGCCGGCAGATCCATGAAAGAGATATCGATGTGGTGCTTCCCAACGGATTTGAAGATAGTTTTGTGCCGGTGGACGACTACCGGGAAAAGCGTTCATCTGCCAGGAAAAGATTGATGGAGGTGGCTTCGGCGCTTATTGCTGATACGATCCCGGAAGATGCCCTTTTTGTGGCCACGAGCGGCAGGTATGAATTCCGCAATAAGGGGATCGACCTGTTGATCGACTCACTGGGAGAGCTTAATCGCCAAAAAAACTTCAAGAAGCAGGTGGTGGCTTTTATCCTGATCCCGGCCAATCATTACGGAGCAAGGAAGGACCTGATTGAACGTATCGGAAACGGAAAAGCAGAAAAGGAGCTGGAAGAGAAGCATCTGACCCATAATCTGCATTATGCGGAACATGACCTGATCCTGAACAGGCTTCAGGAGAACGGGCTGCATAATCAGAAAGGGTCCAATGTGAAAGTGGTCTTTGTTCCCTCCTACCTGAACGGGCATGATGGCGTTTTTAATCTTCCTTATTACGAGGTTCTGATCGGCTTCGATCTGACCCTGTTTCCCTCTTATTACGAACCTTGGGGCTATACTCCCCTGGAAAGCCTTGCATTCAGTATACCCACAGTGACTACCACCCTGACCGGATTCGGATTGTGGGTCAACAAGGAATTCAAAGAAGAACAGATTCCGGGCATTCACGTGATCCAGCGGGATGATTACAACGATAAAGAAGTGATAAGGGGGATCATGCAAGCGATTCAGTATCATTGCGGCCTGGATGAAGAAAGGGTGGATGAGGTACGAAGGGGAGCCTTCAAGATCTCCCGCACTGCTCTCTGGGAGAATCTGATCAATCATTACGGGCAGGCCTATGACCATGCACTGGGGAGTGCATCGGGCAAAGAGACCTTTATCTACGAAAAGGAACGAGTGGAACAGTTGCCTGAAACAGAACTGGCGCTGGTGGATATCCGTCCCAACTGGCACCGGGTCATGGTCCAGCAAAGAATCCCGGAACAATTAAAATCGCTGGAAGAGTTGTCGAAAAATCTATGGTGGTCCTGGACCCAGGATGCCATTGACCTGTTTGCTTCCATTGATAAAGGGCTGTGGGAGGAGGTGGGTGAGAATCCGGTGGAATTACTGGAACGCCTGCCCTACGACACCTTGAAGCGCCTGGAGAAGAACAAGGACTTTACCGGCAGGCTTCATTCGGTCTATACTGCCTACAAAGCATACATGGCTGAAAAACCAAGGGAGGATGTACCTTCGGTCAGCTATTTCAGTATGGAGTACGGGATCCACAATACCCTGAAGACCTTCTCCGGTGGCCTGGGTCTCCTGGCAGGGGATTACCTGAAAGAGGCAAGCGATTACAACATCCCGCTGCTGGGTGTTGGGCTGCTTTACCGCTACGGATATTTCAGGCAGGTTATCTCTGCGGGGGGGGAGCAGGTTTCGGTGAATGACGCCCAGGATTTTTCCAGATTGCCTGTTCTTCCGGTCCGGGATGAGCAGGGGAACTGGAAGAGCGTTAAGATCGTCCTTCCCGGGCGGACACTTTCGGCAAGGATCTGGAAGGTGCAGGTTGGGCGTGTGCCGCTCTATCTGCTGGATACTGATTATGAAGCGAATCAGCAGGAGGACAGAGCAATCACGCACAGTTTGTATGGCGGGGACAACGAGAACAGGCTGAAACAGGAGCTCCTTCTGGGAATAGGGGGGATCCGGGCTTTGAGGAAGATCGGACTCGAGACCGATATCTATCATTGCAACGAAGGCCATGCCGCATTTACGAGTCTGGAAAGGCTTCGGGAGTTCATACAGGAAAAAAAGATGACCTTCCCGGAGGCTCTGGAGGTCGTGAGGGGATCCAGTCTTTTCACTACCCACACCCCGGTCCCTGCAGGTCATGATTCCTTTGAGGAGGATCTTCTCCGGACCTATCTGGCCCATTACCCGGAACGCATTCAAATATCCTGGAATCAGTTTATGAACCTGGGGAGGTACCATATGAATGCCAAGGATGAGAAATTCTCCATGAGTGTCCTGGCGGTGAAAATTTCCCAGGAGGTCAACGGGGTAAGCCGTATACACGGCAGGGTTTCCAGGGAAATGTTTGCCGGAATTTGGCCGGGTTATATGTCTGAAGAGCTACATATCGGGTATGTGACCAACGGGGTTCATCTTCCCACCTGGCTCGGTCCGCAGTGGAAAAAACTCTACGAAAAGACATTCGGGGAGGACTGCTTTAAACGACAGGAGCAAAGGTTGATGTGGGACCGCATCAAGCTGGTACCCGATGATGAGATCTGGGACCTGAAATGTGAAGAGCGAGAACGATTGATCAATTATATCAAAGAGCGACTGGCTGATGCATCCATCCGCATGATGGACAATCCAGGACAGATGCTGGAGATAGCCAACACGATCCATAAGGATTCCCTGACCATCGGATTTGCCAGGCGTTTCGCTACCTACAAACGGGCCCACCTGCTGTTCAGGGATCTGGAACGGCTGGCCAGGATTGTCAATAATCCGGAAAGACCGGTGCAGTTTATCTTTGCCGGAAAGGCACACCCGAGGGATATTCCGGGACAGGATCTGATCAAAATGATCGTGGAGATCTCCAAACGACCTGAATTTATCGGAAAGATCATCTTCCTGCAGAACTACGATATTCAGCTGGCAAAAAGGCTCTACCGGGGTGTGGACATCTGGCTGAACACGCCCACCAGACCCCTGGAGGCCTCGGGTACAAGCGGCGAGAAGTGTGTGATGAACGGGACCATGCATTTCAGTGTGTTGGACGGATGGTGGGCGGAGGGGTACCGTCAGGATGCAGGCTGGGCACTCCCCAAGGAGAAAGCATTTGAAAACCAGGAACTCCAGGATGAACTGGATGCGGAGAGGATCTATTCTCTTCTGGAGAACGATATCACACCTAAATTCTATCAACGCTCCGGTGACGGTATTCCGGAAGATTGGGTGGGAATGATCCGAAATACCATTGCTCATGTGGCCCCGGAGTTTACCATGAACCGAATGTTAAGGGATTATATCTCCCGGTATTACGGAAAGCTCCACCAGCGCACGCTGGCATTGAGGGAAAACGATTACCAGCTGCCTAAAGAGCTGGCAAGATGGAAAAATCGCGTGATAAGCCACTGGAAGAGTATCGAGGTCCTGGAATACGACTTTCCGGATGCTACCAGGGAGGAGTTTATGGTGGGAGAGACTTATACGGGGAAGGTGCTGCTGGACCTGGACGGCCTTCACCCGGAGGAGATCGGCGTGGAGATGGTCTTTACCAGGAGTGAGAGCGGAAAGGAACACTCGTTGTTCCGCGGGACCCTTGAATTCGAATGCACCAAAGTGGAGGGCACAAAGGCGGAATATACCTTTGTGCAGGTGGTGGACGAGTCGGGAGTTTTCGATATAGGGTTCCGGATCTTCCCGAAGTACAAGCACATCCCACACCGTATGGATTTCCCTCTGGTCAGGTGGATCTGATCAAAAAGAGCCTGAAGAAAAGGAAAAGTCAAGCAGGTCTTACCCTGGGGATGGGTTGAAGCTTGAACACCATGCCGGTCCTCGAGGGCAGGTAGAGCTTCAGGCTGTGCTTCAAGCCGAATGATCGTTCCACCTGGGAGCGGCAGGTTCGATTCATATCCATCCGGTCGAATCCTCCAAATCGGGATTCATCGGTTTGAAGGAGGCATTGATACTTTCCCGCATCCACAGCAATACCGTAATCGGTGTAGGAACGATCGGGGTGAAAGTTGAAAATGAATACCAGTCCACCCCGTTCAAATGCAATGACCAGGTCTCCCTGGTCGGTCTTGATATGATGAGGAGATCCGCCGTAGATGCGATGTTTTGAAATCAACCGGAGCATGGCCTGGTCGAAATCATTCAACTGGTGATAGCGGAGGTCACTGTTCTCCAGAAGACTCCACTGCCTCCTGGCGTAGTGAAAGGACCAGTTGTTGCCTTCCCTGGGAAAATCGATCCATTCGGGATGACCAAACTCATTTCCCATGAAGTTGAGGTATCCGTTTCCGGCAGTGGCTGCGGTGAGCAGCCGGATCATTTTGTGAAGAGCGATCCCGCGATCGACCAGAAGATTCCGGGAATCTTTGTTCATATGCCAGTACATCTCCTTATCGATCAGTCGGAAGATCAGGGTTTTGTCACCCACCAGCGCCTGGTCGTGAGATTCGGCATACCCGATGGTCATCTCATCGGCCCGTTTTGAAACCAGTTCGTGAAAGATTTCCTGCATGTTCCATTGTTCGTCCGACCGCTCTTTGATCGTCTTTATCCAGTAGTCCGGAGTTCCCATGGCAAGCCGGTACCGGAATCCCACCCCTCCTTTCTCCACTTCCACCGCAAGTCCCGGATATCCGCTCATATCTTCGGCGATAGAGATGCCTCCGGGCCTGACCTCCTGGATCAGCTGATTGGCCATGGTGAGGTAGGAAATAGCATCCTCATCCTGACCGCCATCGAAATAGAAATCATAGGAGGTAAAGTCCCTCCCCAGTCCATGATCCCAATACAGCATGCTGGTTACTCCGTCGAAGCGGAATCCGTCGAAGCGAAATTCCTTTAACCAGTAGTGGACATTGGAGAGCAGGAAGTGGATCACCTCATTCTTTCCATAGTCGAAACAGAGAGAATCCCAGGCCACATGTTCCCGCCGGTGATCGCCATGGAAGAACTGGTCCGGGCTTCCGTCGAATCTTCCCAGCCCCTCCACCTCGTTTTTGACAGCATGTGAATGAACAATATCCATGATCACAGCCAGCCCCATTCCGTGTGCCTCATCGATAAGTTCTTTCAGTTCATCAGGAGTTCCGAATCTGGAGCTGGGTGCAAAGTAACTGGATACATGGTAGCCGAAAGAACCGTAATAGGGATGTTCCTGTACAGCCATCAACTGAAGGGTATTATACCCTCCGGCCGCTACACGGGGAAGCACCTTCGCACGGAATTCTGCGTAGGTGCCCACCCTGTGTTCTTCAGTGGCCATACCGACGTGGGCTTCGTAGATGAGCGGTTGAAAGCCGGACAGATCGGGAACCGGGTACTTCCACTCATATGGTCGCTCCGGCATCCACACCTGGCCATCAAATACCTTGTTCGATGCATTCTGCACGGTCCTTCGCGACCAGGCAGGGATTCGCTCCCCTTCACCCCCGGGCCAGCGAACCAGCAGTTTATAAAGATCGGCGTGTTTCAGCTGATCTCCTGAAAGCCGGATCTCCCAATTTCCATGTTCAACCATGGTAAAACGATACGCTCCGTCAGCTTTCCAATTATTAAAACTGCCGATGAGATAGATCTCCGTGGCATGGGGGGCCCATTCCCTGAGTATCCATTCCCCATCTTCCCGATGAAGACCAAAATAGAGATGGCCACAGGCAAATGAGGCCAGTCGTCCGTCTCCGGATAACTGCTGTTGTTTCTTTTCCGTCTTTTTCAGACGTTGTTCGATGACCGTCCGGTAGGGTTCCAGCCAGGGGTCGTTTTTGATGAGCTCCAGTTCCTTCATGATGGGACCTTAAATTTATTAAATTTGGGGACTTTTTACATTAAACTCTGATGAACAGCAGATGAATGTTTCATTCATTCATGATCCTCACCTACTGCGCAAACCGGTCATCACTATTGGTACCTTTGACGGGGTCCATACAGGTCACCGGTATATCCTGGATCACCTGAAGGAGCGGGCGAAAAGGCACGGGGGGGATGCAGTCGTTGTGACCCTTTGGCCACATCCCCGGCTTGTGCTGGGCAGTGACCCCGGCGGATTCAGAATTCTCCACACCAGGGAGGAGAAGATCAGAGAATTGGAGAAAAACGGTATCGACGAACTGGTGATCATTCCGTTTGACCGGGAGATCGCATCGCTTACCGCCTGTGAATTCGTACAGCAATACCTGGTCAACAAGCTTCAGGTAGAGGTCCTGTTGCTGGGTTATGATAACCGGTTCGGAAAAGACCGCAGGGGAGATCCGGAAGGACTTGCCCGGTGTGCCAGCAGGAACCGGTTTAGAATTGAAAAGCTCCCAGAATATACTTCCGGAAATGGCCGTGTCAGTTCGACCAGTATCCGGGATTCCATTGAAAAGGGGGATTTGGGAATGGCTGGCAGGATGCTAGGCTATCCCTACTATCTTGCGGGTACCATCGTGGAGGGGAACCGCCTTGGAAGGAAGATAGGTTTTCCCACGGCTAATATCCACCCACTGGATCCCTACAAGCTGATTCCCATGAACGGGGTCTATGCCATCAAAGCTGAGTTGAGGGGGCGGGTTATCCCGGGGATGCTTAATATCGGTTTCAGGCCTACCATCGACAGCTCGTCAGCTGTGAAAACCATCGAGGCTCACCTGTTTGATGTGTCGGGTGATTTCTACAACGAAAGAGTGGTGATCCATTTTCTGAAGCGCGTAAGGGATGAGATGAAGTTTAAAGGCCTTGAGGCGTTGAAACAACAACTGGAAAAGGATCGTGAAACAATAAGGATGTATATGCGTTATTTCTAAACAGATTACTATAATCGACCTAAAATCGTATTTTTGCGGTCCAGATGCATGACTATGGAAACACTCACCTATAAAGACACCCTTCCCTACAAGGTAGCGGATATTGGCCTGGCGGGGTATGGGAGGAAGGAAATCGAGATAGCTGAAAAGGAGATGCCCGGGTTGATGGCTATTCGCCGGAAGTACAGCCCGGAGAAGCCATTGAGAGGCGCCAGGATCACCGGTTCTCTGCATATGACCATACAGACTGCCGTGCTGATCGAAACCCTGGCAGAACTGGGCGCCGACGTTCGGTGGGCAAGCTGTAATATTTTCAGTACCCAGGATCATGCGGCGGCGGCCATTGCCCAGGCGGGTATTCCCGTTTTCGCCTGGAAGGGAGAGACCCTGGAGGAGTACTGGTGGTGCACCTCCCAGGCACTTAACTTTCCTGATGGCAAAGGACCTCACCTGATCGTCGACGATGGAGGAGACGCAACGCTGCTTGTTCATAAAGGGTATGAAGCAGAGAATGATTCGTCCTTGTTGGAATCCTCTCCGGGTAGCCGCGAAGAGGAAGTGGTGTTATCCACTCTCAAAGAGATCCTTGAAAATGATCCGGGCCGCTGGCACAGGATCGTTCCGGAGATTAAGGGTGTATCGGAAGAAACCACTACAGGGGTGAACAGGCTTTACCAGATGCTTGAAGAAGGCCATCTCCTTTTTCCCGCCATTAACGTGAATGACTCTGTCACCAAATCCAAGTTCGATAATCTGTACGGATGTCGTGAATCTTTGGCCGACGGGATCAAACGCGCCACTGATGTGATGGTGGCCGGAAAGGTAGTGGTAGTCGCCGGGTACGGAGATGTAGGAAAAGGGTCTGCTCAATCACTCAGGTCATACGGAGCCCGTGTACTGGTTACGGAGATCGATCCGATCTGCGCCCTTCAGGCTGCCATGGAAGGGTTTGAAGTGATCACCATGGAAGAAGCGCTCCAAGAGGGGAATATCTTTGTGACAGCCACGGGCAACCGTGATGTGATTACCGTGGAGCATATGGCCGCCATGAAGGATCAGGCCATTGTTTGCAATATAGGCCATTTTGATAACGAGATCCAGGTAGATCTGCTGAATCAGTTTCCCGGGATCGGGAAGGTTAATATCAAGCCTCAGGTGGATAAGTACGTATTCGAAGATGGCCATGCCATTTTCCTGCTGGCAGAAGGAAGGCTGGTGAACCTGGGCTGTGCCACAGGCCATCCATCGTTTGTCATGAGCAACTCCTTCTCCAATCAGACCCTGGCGCAGATGGATCTGTGGCAGAACAATTATGACATTGATGTCTACATTCTGCCCAAGCAGCTGGACGAGGAGGTAGCGCGGTTGCACCTGGACCAGCTGGGAGTCAAGCTGACCAAACTGACACCGCAACAGGCCAAATATCTGGGAGTGAAGCCTGAAGGCCCCTACAAAGCCAACCATTATCGCTATTGAAGAACAGAATCATACGTCTCCGAAACCTTCTTTTTGCTTTTCTGCTATAAACAGCGAGGAAGGTATATCCCGGATCCCTCCTTATTAATTAAAGATGTGGAGGACGTCTCCCTGCAGGGTGGTGCGGTATTGTACGAGAGGATACCGGGCTGGTCCTGAGTTGGGTTCTCCCCCGTTCATCAACAGGTAGGTCGATCCGCATTCGGGGCATTCAAAGACACCAAAGAACGACGGGTCCTCGATGACTGCCTCACTATGGTCGGGCCAACGTGTACAGGTGCGATCGAAAGCCTGGAAGGCCAGGTCCGATTCACGGTAGAGAATAATCCCGTTGACCCCTTCGTCCTCAATGACCTTGGTGCTTCCAATACCCATATCAGCCAGGTCGGCGTAGAGCAAAAGGTAGAGATCGACACGTACATATGGAATGATCTCTCCATTGCCCGTTTCACAGGAGGGCATGAACAAAACAGGGGCCAGCAACAACCATGAAAGGAACCAACAGGCCAGATTTTTTCGCATGGCTGTTAAAGTCGTCATTTTTTTATAAATTTAACCCTGATTCCGGTTAAATATTGCGCATCGCCATGGATTTTGATATTGGAACTTTTCTCTATATCCTGATCACACTTGTGGCAGTCATTATAGGCTTGACTGGCAAGAAGAGGAAAAAGCGGCAGGATCAAACAGGCAGTGAGGAGGATTCGTCACGACCGGGTTTTCTGGAGAATCTCGAGAGAGCTTTCAATCTCTCGGAAGAAGATGCCCAGGTGGTCCGTTTAAGAGAGGACGAACCTGATCTTGATGTGGAAAGTGAGGATCCATTTACCTCCTCCGAAACTTCAGAACCCGTTGTCAATCCCGTTGCCGGGATCATGGACGATTATGAACGGCTGATGCGAAGTGATTCGGCGGAAGAACTGGACCGGATCATGAGGGAAGGAAAAAGTATGACCGATCAGATCCAGGTGATCGACCTGGATGGAGAGGAGGGTACCAACTATTTTGACATCGTCAGAGATTTCGACGCCGGCACGGCTGTAGTCTACTCCGCGATCATCAATCGCGTTGATTATTAGGTTTTTTTTTATAAATTTACATTGGAAGAGTTCCGGTGCGTCCGGGATTCTTTTTGTTTTAACAATAAACGGGGAGATACATTATGGCAAAGTCAACGTATATGACCGAGGTGGGTCTGGCTAACCTTAAAAGGGAGCTGGAACATCTCACTTCGGTCGAACGGCCCGCCATTTCCAAACAGATTGCGGAAGCAAGAGACAAAGGGGACCTTTCCGAAAATGCAGAGTATGATGCTGCCAAGGAAGCGCAGGGATTGCTGGAGATGAAAATCGCCAGGCTGGAGGATATGGTGGCCAATGCCAGGATCATCGATGAGTCCAAAATCGATAACTCCCAGGTTCAGATTCTCAATCGGGTGAAGATCAAGAATACCAAGAACAACCAACAGGTGGAATACACCCTTGTTTCCGAGAACGAATCGGATATCAAAAACGGAAAGATCTCCGTTGCCACTCCCATTGCAAAAGGGTTGCTGGGAAAAAAAGTGGGGGATAAGGTGGATATCCGCGTTCCTTCCGGATTGATGTCCTTTGAGATTATGGAGATTTCCAGATAAACAGTTACGCTATGGCATCTATTTTTTCAAAGATCGTCGCCGGTGAGATCCCCTCCTATAAAGTCTGCGAGGATGAACGTTACTATGCATTTCTCGATATTCATCCGCTGGCAGAAGGTCATACGCTCGTCATACCCAAAGGGGAGATCGATTACCTGTTCGATCTGGAGGATGACTTGCTGGGTGATATGATGATCTTTGCAAAAAAGGTGGCCAGGGCTATCGATCAAACCATGGAGTGCAAAAGAGTAGGGGTGGCAGTTCTCGGACTGGAAGTACCGCATGCTCATATTCACCTGATTCCCATCAATGACCTCTACGACATTGAATTCAGCAAACCCAAACTGAAATTTACCGAGGAACAGTTCAGGGCTACGGCTCACCAGATCTCGTCAGCCATTACCTGATCTGATACCACTTTTATCTGATCCGGCCGGGGTTTCTGCGAACGAATT
Organism: uncultured Bacteroides sp.; assembly: GCA_964604655.1. Taxonomy (GTDB): domain Bacteria; phylum Bacteroidota; class Bacteroidia; order Bacteroidales. The sequence continues at coordinate 21,733 of CAZRZY010000044.1, forward strand.
CCTCCCAGCTTCGGGTCCCTTTGTTCCGGCCGTTTTCCACTCCCTGCTGGTAAAAATGGCATACAGCCACTGCAAGTCCGTCGGTGGCATCCAGATTTTTAGGCAGTACCTCTATAAGGAACATCCGGGCAAGCATGGCGGCAACCTGTTCTTTGGAAGCGTCTCCGGCACTGGTAATGGACAGCTTGATTTTTCGCGGGGCATATTCGTGAACGGGGATATCCCTGGAGAGCACAGCAGCCATGGCTACTCCCTGAGCCCTTCCAAGTTTAAGCATCGACTGTACATTCTTGCCATAGAAAGGGGCTTCGAGGGCCACCTCATCGGGTTGAAATCTCTGGATCAGATCCAGTGTGCCATCATAGATCATCCGGAGTTTGTGGTAGTGGTTTTTACCCTTTTTCAGATCGAGGACCCCCATATCGAGAAACCCTGGTTTCTGTTCACCGGCATCAATGACCCCGTATCCCATCAGGTTCGTTCCGGGATCAATGCCCAGAATGATCTTATCGTCTTGCTTTTTCATTAGTCCCGGTCATTTGTTGGATCAGGATCCCGCTCACCAGCAGCACAATTCCATAAATGGTGGTGAGAAAGATCTGCTCATTCAGGACCAGATGAACGATCACCAGGTTCAGGAAGGGAGCCACATAGACAAGATTGCTGATCCGGTCAGTGGAAGGTGCAAGCTGCATTGCTTTTAACCACAGAACAAAGGTAATACCCATTTCGAATAATCCCACATAGGTGGAGGTTGCCCAACCTTCGAAGGTTTGCGGAAGTCCCCTTTCCCTGAGAAGGCTGCCGGCCAGAAGAAATGCGCTGGCAAAGGCAAAGTTGAGGAACATGCGAATCACCGGATCCTTTTGATCGCGAGTATTAAAGATGAAGTACAAAGCCCACAGGACCGAACTGGAGAGTGCAAGAGCTATTCCAAGAGCGTTCTCGGGATCCTTCTCATTCGATTCCCCCTGCATGGAGACCAGAACCACCCCGGAAAAACTGATGATCATCGCTCCGATGCTTTTCCATCCGATCCTTTGTTGAAGCATAGGAATGGAGATCAAAACCAGGACTATGGGCCAGATCATGTTCAGGGGTTGTGCCACCTGTGCCGGCAGGACGGAATATGCTTTAAAAAGTATCAGGTAATAAAGAACGGGGTTGAGCAAACCCATGAATGCGGAGAAAAACAGGTCCTTTCGCCTCAGTTCCCGCAGCAATTTTATCTTTCCACTGCCCAGAAGGATCATGCCAAGGACCAGGAGGGAGGCGATGGATGCTCCCGTCAGAAGCTGGTAGCTGTCCTGTACCCCGAGGCCAATCTTAAAAGCGGTCGGACTGGTCGACCAGAAAAGTACTGCCAGAATGGCTAACAGATACGCATTCCTGGAGGGAGTTCCTGTCATTTGAGAGCAGGATTTAAGAACGGTCAGCTCCTTTTGGGGAGTGTGATTATCGAACGTCCCGTCATATAGGGTTGAAGGACCCCGGGAATGGTAATTCCTTCCGGGGTCTGGTTGTTTTCAAGGATCGCCGCAAAGATCCTGGGTAGTGCGAGGGCACTCCCGTTCAATGTATGAGCCAGCTGCGGCTTCTTTTCACCTGTTTTCCGGAAACGGAGTTTCAGCCTGTTGGCCTGATACGATTCGAAATTGGACACCGAACTAACCTCCAGCCATTTTTGCTGCGCAGCTGCATAGACTTCGAAATCATAGGTCAGGGCGGATGTAAAACTCAGGTCTCCGCCACAGAGCTGAACGATCCGGTAAGGAAGCTCCAGGCTGAGCACCAGGTTTTCCACGTGCATGACCATTTCCTCAAGGGCATCATAGGATTGTTCGGGGCGGGTAATCTGCACGATCTCCACCTTGTCAAACTGATGGACGCGATTGAGTCCCCTGACATCTTTCCCGTAGGAGCCGGCTTCACGTCTGAAGCAGGGGGTATATGCCGTGTTCCTGACCGGCAGGTCGCTGTCGGAAAGGATCACATCCCGGTAAATATTGGTAACAGGTACCTCGGCGGTGGGAATCAGATAAAGATTATCACCCGTTACGTGATACATCTGTCCTTCTTTATCAGGAAGCTGACCCGTTCCGAATCCCGAATCTTCATTTACAAGGAGCGGTGGCAGGAACTCCTCGTAACCCGCTTCAGTGTTCCGGTCAATAAAAAAACTGATCAATGCCCGTTGCAGTTTGGCTCCGTCCCCCCGGAAAAGAGGGAATCCGCCTCCGGTAATCTTCACTCCCAGGTCAAAGTCCATCAGGTTATATTTTGCACCCAGTTCCCAGTGTGGTTGAGCTTCACGGGGCAGTACAGGTATGGATCCCCCTTCACGGATCAGCCGGTTCCCGGCTTCCGATTTCCCGGGAGGAACCGAAGGATGAGGCAGATTGGGAACCTGGACCAACCATTCATTCAACTGAAAAGTTGCTTCCTGGAAAGCTTCCTCGAAAGAATCCAGTTCTTTCTTTATATTGGTGGTACGTTCCCTGGCCTGGTTTGCCTTTCCGGTCTCACCTTGTTTGAATAGCTTCCCGATCTCCCTGCTGAGCTGTTTTAACTCTGCCTGTAATTCATTGGTGCGGACCTGAAGCGACCGGCGTTCATTATCTTTTTCAATGATCCTGTCGATCAGGTCAGGTTGTCCGAAATTCTTGATCTTCAACCGTTGGATCACCTCTTCCCGGTGATCTCGTATAAATGGGATGGTCAGCATGTCTGATGAAAAAAAAACCTGTAACTCACTTTAAAGGTAGTGGATTACAGGTGAAAGACGCGGGGTTTTTCCCGGAAATCGACTAGTTCTCTACCGGTTCAATGGAAACGTATGATTTATTATCCCGCTTCCTGGAAAACTTTACTTTCCCATCGATCATGGCGAAGAGGGTATGATCTTTACCCATTCCCACGTTCAATCCGGGATGATGGACGGTACCCCTCTGACGTACAATGATATTACCAGATTTGACTACCTGTCCTCCGTATATCTTCACTCCAAGTCGTTTGCTTTCCGATTCGCGACCGTTTCTTGAACTTCCGGCTCCTTTCTTGTGTGCCATATCTTAACGGGTTTTTCGTTGATGCTTTATTCTTTCGATTCTTTATCGTCCCCTTTCTTCTGGGCAGCGGGTTTACCGGCGGTTTCTTTCTTCTCTTCCGCAGGCTTACCCGAGGTCTTTGGCTTGCTCTTAACCTCATTGCCTTCGGCGACCCGGCTGGAGGGTTCTTTCTTCGCTGTTTCGGCTTTCTTGGGCTTGGCCCCGGACTCGGTGATACCCTCAATCTGAATCTGGGTCATATACTGGCGGTGTCCGTTCAGTTTCTGATACCCTTTTCTTCTCTTCTTCTTAAAAACCAATACTTTATCGCCCTTAACATGTGCGATGATCTTGGCATCGACACAGGCTCCCTTCACGACAGGATCACCGACCATAATCTTGTTTCCAGAGTCGATCAGCAATACTTTGTCAAAGGAAACCTGGTTACCCTCTTCACCTTCGAGTCGGTGAACAAACAGTTTCTGATCTTTTTCCACCTTAAACTGCTGTCCGGCGATATCCACTATTGCATACATGCTGCGCTGCTTTTACTAAAAATGTCTGATTTTTGGGTTTGCAAAGATAGGAAAGATATATCGATCAGCAAATATTTGATTCAAATATTTATGGGCTTACTACCGGTGATTCAGAGGTGGGAAAGCGGCTGACAGAGTGTTCGGAATATGTCGGAGTTATTTCTATATTTGTGTATAATGAGTTCGAGAGCTGGTATGGGGAAAATAAAACTAAACGTGCTGGGAATATCGTACAGCCAAACACAATCGGGTGCCTATGCACTGGTTTTATCAGAGGAGGAGGGAAACAGGAGAATTCCTATCATTGTGGGAGGCTTTGAAGCACAGGCCATTGCCATCGAACTGGAAGGGTTGACGCCTCCCCGTCCGCTTACTCACGATTTGTTCAGAAACTTTTCCGAATCCTACGGGATCCGAATACTGGAAGTGAACATCCATAAACTGGAGGATGGGGTTTTCTTTGCCAATATCATGTGTGACAATGGAGACAGGCAAATGACACTGGATGCCCGTACTTCGGATGCCATCGCGCTGGCCCTGAGGTTTAAGTGCCCCATATTCACTACGGATGAAATCGTTGAAAAGGCGGGTATCATCCTTGATTTTGAGAAGGGGACCGGCATGGAACAGGCAGATACACCGCAGGAGGCAGAACCCGAAAAACCGGCTGGAAAGAAGAGAAAGCGGACTGTACACCCCAACCTGACAGATGCATCCATGGAGGAGCTGAAGGAAATGCTTTCTGAGGCCGTATCCAAGGAGGATTACGAACGGGCTTCCAAAATAAGGGATGAGATCAACAAGCGGTCCAAATGACCCAGGTCCTTCCGGAGATTTCCGGATTTAGTTTCAGCATCATCAACCTGTTCAGAGGTCTTCTGGGTATGGGAGTGCTGATTTCCATTGCCTGGGTTTTCAGTACAGACCGGAGGGCCATTTCCTGGAGAACCGTGGGGATCGGGCTTTTGATCCAGGTGCTTCTGGCTGTAGGTATCCTGTACCTCCCCTTTATACAGATCTTTTTTGAGTTCATCGGTAAGATCTTTGTCAAGATCCTTGATTTTACCAGTGAAGGAGTCTCATACCTGCTAAAAAGGGACGATACCGGACAGGTGGATCCGGCGCTCAGGAATTTCGCCTTTACCATTCTTCCCACTATCATTTTCTTTTCAGCCCTTTCGAGTCTGCTTTTCTATCTGGGAGTGATCCAGGTAGTGGTGAAAGGACTGGGGTATGTCCTGTCCAGATCGATGGGGCTTTCCGGGGCTGAAAGTCTGTCAGTGGCGGGAAACATCTTTCTGGGTCAAACCGAATCTCCGCTGCTGATAAAAGCTTACCTGGAAAATATGAACCGGTCGGAGATCCTTCTGGTGATGTCAGGAGGGATGGCTACCCTTGCCGGAGGGGTGCTGGCGGCCTATATCAGTTTTCTGGGAGGCGGCGATCCTGCCCAGCAGGTCCTTTTTGCCAAGCATCTGCTCACAGCATCGGTGATGGCAGCACCCGGTGTGGTGGTGATCTCCAAGATCCTCGTTCCTCAAACCGATCCCATCGACCGGGAAATCAGAGTGTCACGAAGGGGTATCGGGAAAAACGCACTGGATGCCATATCCAACGGAACGATGGATGGATTGAGACTTGCGGTTAATGTGGGTGCAATGCTGCTGGTATTCCTCGCATTCATTGCTTTTATCAACTTCGCTTTTCTGAAAATCGGGGACTGGACCTCTCTCAACCAGGGCATCTCCTCCATATCAGGCGGTAAGTATGAGGAGTTGAGCCTTGAGTTCCTCCTCGGTTACGGACTATCACCGTTAATGTGGCTCATCGGGATACCCGGGGAAGATGTGACACTGGCCGGTTCACTGTTGGGGAAAAAGCTGATCCTTACAGAGTTCATTGCTTATTTAGATCTGTCAGATATCAAGGATGCCGGTGCATTCACCGACCCCAAATCGACCCTGATGTCGGTTTACATGTTATGCGGATTTGCTAATTTTGCCTCCATAGGGATCCAGATCGGGGGGATCGGCGCGCTCGCTCCCGGAAAAAGAGTGCTGCTGGCTCAATTGGGGATGAGGGCCCTCCTGGCCGGAACACTGGCCTCCCTTTTGTCAGCCACTTTGATCGGGATTCTTGCCGGATGACCATGGCCGAGAGCGGAACATACGATTATAACTTTGAAGGGAAGCGGATCCTGTTGGTGGAGGACAATCCGGTTGCACATAAAGTAACCTCCTCCATGCTGAAAAGGGTCCAGGCGGAGGTGGCGCATGCCTGGGACGGACAAGAAGCGATTGAAAAATGCAAGAACCACCTGTATGATTTGGTGCTGATGGATATGAAGCTTCCCGGAATCGACGGGCTGGAGGCAACCAGGAGGATCAAAAAGATCAATCCGGAACAGCGGATTATCGCAGCCACAGCAAGCGATTATATGGAGGACCGTGAAACATTTCTGAGGGCTGGGTGCATGGCTTACTTCGTTAAGCCATTGAAATTTAAGGATTTATTTGAATTTATGCAGAGTTTATTCAAGACGGGGAATGGTTGAGTGGATGGCCATAGCTGAACCTGTTACCTGGATCTTAACCCTGCTCTATTCCCTAATCATTTGGTTGCTCACTTTGGGAATTATCAGGAAGCGTGTCTCTCCCGACCGGAATAATCCCCCCAAAAAGGGTGTGACCGTGGTAATCCCTTTCAGGAATGAGAAAGAGAACCTGCCGGAGATCCTGAACGACCTGATCAGTCAGGATTACCCTGTTGAATTGCTGGAGATTATCTTTGTAAACGACCACTCCACGGACGGGTCCGCCGACCTTCTGCACTCGCTGATCCATGCTCATGGTCATATCCGGTGCACGGATTTACCCGATGAACGGACAGGAAAGAAGGATGCTCTGGAGTATGCGGTATCGCAGGCCCAATTCGACCGGATCATTCAGACCGATGCAGACTGCAGGGTAGGGGTCCGTTTTGTAAGGACCCATATGAATATTCTGAAAAAGCAACCGGCCGATTTGGTGGCAGGTGTCGTTACCACCAGGCAGGTTCAAGAAAGCGATGGAAGGTTCCTCAGAGCTTTTGAGCGACTGGACCTGCTGAGCCTGACAGGGGTAGGCGCCGGTTCCTTCAGCTACCGGAGACCACTCCTGTGCAGCGGGGCCAACCTCTCCTATTCCAGGCAACTTTACCACTCAACAAGGGCGTTCGATCCAAAAGAACGGGTCTCTTCAGGGGATGATATGTTCCTGATGATCGGGGCCAGGAGACTGAGGAAGCAGATGGTTTTTCTTACTTCGTCCGATGCAGTGGTGCGGACAAAACCGGTGAAGTCCCCGGCAGAACTGATCCGACAGCGGATCCGGTGGGGGGCCAAGAGCAGACATTATCGAATGCCCGATATCCAGTTAGTGGCTCTTCTGGTGGCATTGACCAATCTGATAATCCTCATCTCCATGGTTCGCCTGATGATCGATTCAGCTGCAGGGGAGTGCCTTCCCTGTATCATTGCCCTGAAAACTCTGACCGATTTTGCTCTTCTTTTCAGAATGACCGGGATCACCGCTCAGCGACCCACCCTCTGGTGGTTCCTGCCTGTCTCATTGATCTATTATTTTTTCTTCCTGTTGGTAGTGGCAGGCATTATTTCAGGAGCCGGCTTATGGAAAGGCCGTAGACTCCTCAGGTAAACTTTCTGCGCTGCAGGAGCCTGTAGCTTAAGAACAGGGCCAGACCTGCGTAGAGAATGACCATGATCATATTCAGCCAGGGGGAAAGTCCCTTAGGAAGCAGTTCCATGGAGGAGGGATCGACCTGTTCACCGATATTCATGCGCCTCTGGAAGATTTCAATCAGATCCGGTACCGGAGTCAGCCTGGTCATGGTACGGAAAGGGAGGTACCATTTGATTTCATAGTTCCTGAGGACCAGAAAGAGTACAGGATCCACAAAGGTCCTCAGCGCCAGGAACGCCAGCAGAGAAAGAGCGGTGTTCTTGATGAGCAGGGCCACCATCAGGCCCCAGGACATGTAGGTGAAGGATGCCAGCAGGTACCGGGTGAGGATCCAGGTATTCTCCATGGCAATTTTAAAGGTCAGCTTATAGCTGTAAATCAGTCCGAGTGCAAAGGAGGTAAGTCCGAGAAGAAGGGTAGCAAAGATGGCCAGCACCAGCACTGAGAATAGCTTTTGCAGCAACAGGTCGGTACGGCTCATTCCGAAAATCAACTGGGTCTTGAAAGTGTGGTTGCTGAACTCTTTGGTTGTAACCATGATGATGATCAGTGCCAGGAGTACATTATAAGGCTCCGTAACCCAGGTCAGGAACATCCAGACATCGGGGAAACGGAACAGGTCGCTCAGGGAAATGACCGGAATTTCTTTATCCACAGCAGGGTAAATCAATAAACCCAGGGCGAATGCCACGAAATAAAGGCTCAGTGTGATCCGGAACGGATTATAATTCAGGATTTTAATCTGCTCTATGTGCAATAATCTCCTCATGACTCCTCTTTAACCAGCTCCAGGAACTGAGATTCCAGGCTTCGTTTCCGGCTTACCATATGGTGGATCACCAGCTTTTCTGAAAATGCAAAGGCATTGATCCCGGCCGGGTTGGAATTCTCCATGAGCGTGAGTACCAGCAAATCGTTTTCCATATGTACCTCCTTGACCAGCCCGGAGGTGGAGAGCTTTTTCTTCAGCAACGGATTGTCACTGCAGGAAACTTCGATGATCTCCTCCTCGGAAAGCAGTTCCCTGACAGGTCCGCTGGCCAGTAATTCTCCCTTTTTCAGAATGGCTACATGATCACAGATCTTTTCCACCTCGTTCAGGATATGAGATGCCAGGATCAGTGTTTTCCCGCGTTTTACCTGTTCGATCACAATCTCCCGTACCTCTGCAATTCCTTCCGGATCAAGTCCGTTGGTTGGTTCATCCAGTACAAGGACACTCGGATCGCCCAGAAGTGCAGCTGCGATACCCAGTCGCTGTTTCATTCCCAGCGAAAGAGTGGAGAACCTGGATCTCATGCGATCCAGTAACTTGGCTGTCTTCAGCACCCGGTCAATGTCCCGGTAACCAATCCCTTTAATATCGCAAATGATCTTCAGGTTCCTTTCCAGGTTCAGGTAGGGATAAAAATGAGGACTCTCTATTAACGAACCGATGCGTTGCCTGTGGCGGGAATCCGGTGATTCTCCGAACCAGCGAAAGTCTCCTCCTTGCTGCCGGATGATCCCCATGACAATGGAGAGGGTGGTGGTTTTACCACTGCCATTGGGCCCCAGGATGCCATAAGCCTGGCCTTCCATGATTTCCAGGTCCAGGTCCTGAATAGCTATTACTGATTTATAGGATTTGGATAAACCCCGGATGGATAGGACCTCCTTCATGCAGATGGATTGAGGCTAATTGGCGAGTTCAGAAAAGAATTTGATGCGGACGAGTCTGATCTCTTCCTCGCTGAAATCCTCTTCTCCCAGCTCTGCCAGCGCTTCATTGACCGATTCAGTTTCGGCTTCCCTGAAATACTCGTAGATCTCCTCCAGCTTCTCTTCATCCATGATCTCATCCAGGTAGTAGTCGATATTCAGCTTGGTGCCCGAACTCACAATAGCCTCAATCTCATCGATCAGGTCGATAAACTCCAGGTTCTTGGCTCCCGCGATGTCTTCCAGTGGGAGCTTGCGATCAATGCTCTGGATGATATATACTTTGAGTCCCGATTTGTTGATCACCGATTTGACCACCATGTCCTGCGGACGGATGATATCCTTATCTTCTACATATTCATCGATTACCCTGACGAACTCCTGCCCGTATTTTTTTGCCTTTCCGGCCCCGACTCCGACGATATTCTGGAGTTCGTCCAGTTTCACCGGATACTGGATGGCCATATCCTCCAGTGAGGGATCCTGGAAAATCACAAAAGGAGGAAGATTCAGCTTCTTTGCCATCTTTTTTCTCAGGTCCTTCAGGATGTGAAGCAATTCCTCATCTACTGCACCAGTCCCTCCGCCTCCTAAAGAAACACCCTCCTCCGGGGCAATATCAAAGTCATGGTCCTGTGTCAACATCATCGAATAGGGTTTCTTTAAATACTCATGGCCTTTCAGCGAAAGCTTCAATAAGCCGTAGTTCTCGATATCTTTCGTGATCAGTCCGCCAACCAGGGCCTGCCTGAACACTGCGTTCCAAAATTTTGAATCCCTTTCCTTTCCGGCTCCAAAGAACTCAGATTGGTGGTGTTTATAGGTTTTTACCGCACTGGTTGCGGTGCCTGAAAGAATATTCGCAATATGCTCCGATTTGAACTTTTCCTTGACCCCTAAAATAGCTTTTAAACTCAAAACTATATAAGATTGGCCCTCAAATTTTTCCTTGGGATGCAAACAATTGTCACAGTGGTTGCAGCTGCCCTCCATGAATTCTCCGAAGTAATTAAGCAACAGCTTAGGACGGCACACAGACGACTCTGCATAAGCCACCGTTTCGAGCAGCAACTGCCGGCCGATCTCCTGTTCCGAAACCGGTTTACCCTGCATGAATTTTTCCAGTTTCTGGATATCCTTGTAGCTGTAAAAGGCAATACATTTCCCTTCCCCTCCATCCCTGCCAGCCCGGCCGGTTTCCTGGTAATAACCCTCCAGGCTCTTGGGGATATCGTAGTGGATCACAAAACGGACATCGGGCTTATCGATACCCATACCAAAGGCAATGGTGGCCACGATCACATCTGCCTCTTCCATCAGGAACTGATCCTGATTCCTGGAGCGTGTCACAGCATCCATTCCGGCATGATAGGGCAGTGCCTTTATTCCGTTCACCTTCAGCACTTCGGCCAGCTGTTCCACTTTCTTTCTGGAGAGGCAATAGATGATACCGGACTTTCCCTGGTTCGCCAGGATGAATTTGATGATCTCCTTGGCAGCATGGACCTTAGGGCGGATCTCATAGTACAGGTTGTGCCGTGAGCACATCAGAAGGCACATCATGCTCTTCCTCGTAAAATTCTTCCGATTCCCTTACGGATTCTCCCTTCAAATCCTCTTTATTTGAAAACGTACGGATCACAGACCC
>CAZRZY010000045.1:0-32227 GCA_964604655.1 uncultured Bacteroides sp.
TCAGGAGTTTCGGGAACCCTTCAAATTACAATCACGGAGGCGGAGGTGATGGTCAGTCAGATCAACGTGATTTCCGAGGGTGGTGCAATCTCCATTTTGGAAGGTAAAATCCTTCAGCTCACCGCAGAGGTCTTACCAAACAGTGCCACGAATAAGGCAATCACCTGGAGCATAACCAATGGCACTGGATCGGCTATCATCGACCAGTCGGGTCTTCTAACTGCCGAAATTTCAGGATCAATTATCGTGACAGCCACATCCCAGGATGGTTCGGGAATAAGTGGATCCATAGAGCTGGAGATCGTTGATGAAGAGGTATTAGTTCAATCCTTGAAAATTATATCGGATGGGGGTACTACCGAGCTGCCAGAAGGCTATTCACTTCAATGTTGGATAGAGGTGAATCCTCTGTCAGCTACCAACAAAAATGTTTACTGGCGAATCCATCCAAAAACTGGTGAGGCATCTGTCACGAAAGAAGGATTGGTGGTGGGAGAATCTTCAGGTGAAGTTGATTTAATAGCCATCGCCTTAGATTGTTCTGGGGTTAGAGATACGTTGCTTCTTGAAATTATTCCCGCTATACTGGTTTCCGAAATTCATATCAATACCAAAGACGGGAGAAACGAAGTGAAGATTGGAGACTCCATTTTCTTTGAGAAGGAGGTTTATCCGGAGAATGCCACCAACAAAAGATTAGTATGGGAGGTGAGAAACCTGGATGGCGAGGCAACCATAAATCAGAAAGGGCATCTAATAGCAAAAGAAGCTGGCAATGTGAATGTGATCGCCAAAGCGGCCGATAAATCTGGAGTACAGAGTTTATTTCCAATCAGGATCTATGAACAAACCACGGATCTGAAAGAACCATATTTACCAGAAATTCAAGTTTTTCCTAATCCCACTACAGGTACAATTTTCCTGCAGGATAATGGAGGCCAGATCTCCGACATGGAGGTGATCAATGCGCAAGGGGAAGTTCTCCATCATCTGGTTCCCGAAAAGGGTTTTCAGACCTATCATATCGATCTTTCCAATAAACTTCCAGGAGTTTACTATATTCGGGTAAGAAACATGAAAGGATTTATTCATAAAAAAGTAATCCTAATCCGATAGTGGAACAGATTTCCAGAGATAAAGCGTTGGAGCGGCTTCGTCAGCACGTAACCAATGAGAAAACCATCGTGCATTGCCTGGCCTCCGAAGCTGTTATGCGGGCTCTGGCCAGGCGGCTGGGGGAAGATGAGGACCGCTGGGGAATCACGGGACTGCTTCACGACATCGATGTGGAAGTGACAGGAGCGGATCCGAAGGTACACGCGTTGAAGGCGGAGGAGCTGATTGAAGATTTCGGATTCGATGAAGAGATGATCGAGGCAATCCGGCTGCATAATGACGAAGCCACCGACAGGCCGAGGACCACCACTCTACAGCACGCCCTGGCAGCCGGGGAGACCATCACCGGATTGATATACGCCACCACCCTGGTTTACCCCGATAAAAAGATCGAGAGTGTCAAATACAAGTCGGTCAAAAAAAGAATGAAGGAGAAAGCATTCGCCGCCAGCGTGAACCGCGACCACATCATGGAGTGCGAGAAAATCGACATCCCGCTGGACGAATTCATCCAGATCTCGGTGGATGCCATGCGGGGTGTTTCCGAAGATATCGGACTTTAAGTCCATTAAGTGTGATTTTTACAGACTTTACAGACTTTACGACTTTACAGGCTTTACCTTCCCGAATGGGTAACCTGGTGCCCCAGCAGCCGGTCGTACCTGCCGCCGGGGGGGCGGTGGTAGAAAAGGACCAGGTATTCGTTTTCCGTTTCGAAGTGGCTGCCTTCGATCTCCCCGATATCGAACTGACTGGAACTGGACGGGAGAAACAGGTAGCGGTAGTTGTATACCCCCTGTTTCAACAATAAACTTTTACGGTAGACCCCCTCTTCCGGGAGGTATTCCATCCGGTTCATTTCGTTGAACTCCCAGTTGGTCAGCGATCCGGCAATAAAGACATTTCCTTCCAGAGGAATGGGCATTTCCAGCTGGAAATGCACAAACACATAGTCGGCATCCACAGCAGGATTACGTCCTCCCTCCGATTCGATGGCATATCTGCCGTTGATGTCTTCCTGCGAGAAGTAGTTGAGGGGCGACCGGGCTTTGTCGGGTTTCAGTTCGAAATGAAAATAGGGAGCGATGTAGTCGATCCGTTCCACGTAAAAGGTGGGGATGCGTGTATTCTTGGTATCGAAAAAACGGAACTCGTTGCCTCCCTGGAAAATACTCTCCTCCTGGTAATCGTACTCCAGGGTGGTGGCCCGGACCATCCTCGGACTCAATCCGGTGATGCCCAGATCCCATAATCCGTTCTGGTATATGGCGGCTGTAGTCTCACCGTACGGATCGTCTATGTTCACCCCGGAGTGATCCACCTGAAAGTCTACTTCCTGGCAACAACCCCTATAACGCGCCAGTGCTGGAATTCCGGCCGTGGCCTCCACACTCACGCGCGCTTCCGTCACCATAAAACGGCGGGTGAAGACCACCTCTTCCGGATCCCGGTTCCGGTATACCACCAGCAGATAATTTCCGGAAATCAGCAACTGTACTTCTTCGTTCGGGAGCATTAGGGTATGATGCATGTAGGACTGGTAGGTGTTGAAGGAAGGTTCTCCCGGTGGGATCTCGTTCTCCATGTATCCCTCCACATACTCCTGTTCAAAAAGATCCGAAGTGGTCCAGTCGGCGTTGCAATGGATCAACTTATAATAGAAGGTAGGTTCGTCGGTCGATAGCAGATCGAACTCCAGCACCAGGGGTACATCGGCGGGAAGGCGGATCACCGGATAGCTGAGTGGCCACCCTTCGCGATAGAGCTGAATGGTCTTCACATGGGGATCGGCCACTAACTCACGGTTCCTTCCTTGCATATCCTGAAAAACCGGCTGACCCGGGGCATGATGAACAATGACCTGTGTCAGGACGATATATATGATAAGATATGGAAGTATTTTCATAAGTTAATTGAACTGGAGCAGATTACATATTCAAGTATTTAGATTTTTAGATATATACACAAAATCAGTGTTTGAGGCTTCACAAAAATAGCTAATTTTACAGTTTAAATTACTGTTATGTAGTTCACAATGGCGGATGAAGTAATCAATATCAAACGAGGCCTTGATATCAAGATGAGCGGCCGGGCCGAAAAGATTTTTGTACAGGCTACCAGGGCCAAGACTTGCGCGATCAAGCCTCCGGACTGGCACGGCCTGACTCCCAAGATCATTCCCAAACTGTGCGATCCGGTCAGGGTGGGAACGCCGATATTTTATGACAAGTACCACCCGGAGATCAAGTTTACTTCGCCGGTGAGTGGTATTCTTTCGGAAATCCGAAGGGGTGCGAGAAGAAGGATCATTGAAGTGGTGCTGGAAGATGATGGAAAAGTCTCTGCCGAGAAGTTCACGCAGGCTGATCCGTCGGATCTTTCCAGGGAGGAGGTGATAAAGAATCTGCTGGACAGCGGGCTCTGGCCTGCGATCCGTCGCCGTCCCTACAGCGTGATCGCCCAGCCTGATAAACCGCCCAAGTCCATTTTCATCTCCGGGTTTGATACGGCCCCCCTGGCACCCGACTATGATTTTATACTGAAAGATGCGGAAGATGAGTTCCAGTGGGGGGTCAATGCACTGCGAAGGCTGACCGACGGGAAGGTACACCTGAGCCTGGATGGCAGGTATCCTTCTGTCAAAACGCTGACCAACCTCACCGGAGTGGAAATCCACCGTTTTAAGGGACCCCACCCCGCAGGAAATGTGGGTGTGCAGATCAATAAACTGGATCCCATTAATAAAGGTGAGGTGGTATGGGTGGTCAAACCACAGGATGTGGTGGCCATCGGACGACTTTTTAATACCGGAAAATATGACCCTTCAGTGATCATCGCCCTGACGGGTTCAAGGGTAAAGAAACCCCAGTATTACAAAACCATTAGGGGAACCCATATGGGTTCGATCCTGGAAGATCAGCTCATGGAGGGAGAAAACCGGGTGATCAGCGGAAATGTCCTGAACGGCCAGCAGATCAGTGGGACGGAAGGGTTTTTGGGATTCTTCGATTCCCAGGTCACCGTGATCCCCGAAGGCAACTATTATGAATTGTTCGGATGGATCAAGCCGGGATTCAGGAAGTTTTCCATGTCCAGCTCTTTTGCCTCCTCCTGGCTTGCGCCCAACCGGAGCCATGAACTGGACACCAATTACCACGGCGGAGAGCGGGCTTTTGTGATGACCGGACAGTATGAAAAGGTGGTCCCCATGGACATCTATCCTCAGCAGCTGTTGAAATCGATCCTGGTGAACGACATCGACAAAATGGAACAATTGGGGATCTATGAAGTGGATGAGGAGGACCTGGCACTCTGTGAATTTGTTTGCACCTCCAAGACGCCGGTGACCAGGATCCTGCGCGAAGGATTGAGGTCTATACGTAAAGAAATGGAAGATTAATAATAAACACAGATATAACAAATGAGTGGATTAAGAGGATTTGTGGACCGGATAAAGCCTACGTTCGAGAAGGGCGGAAAGCTTCACATGTTCCACTCCACATTTGAAGCATTCGAGACATTCTTGTTTGTACCAAATAACGTGACCGAAGGAAAGGTGCACGTCCGTGATGCCATGGATATGAAACGCACCATGATCCTGGTAGTGATCGCCCTGGTTCCGGCACTTCTTTTCGGGATGTGGAACGCCGGGAACTTTCACTTTCAGGCTACCGGGGTGGAGGCCGATTTCTGGCAGAAGTTCGGGTACGGCTTTCTGAAAGTATTCCCCATTATCGTGGTCTCCTATGCGGTTGGACTGGGGATCGAATTTGCCTTTGCCCAGATGCGCGGCCATGAGGTCAATGAGGGATTCCTGGTTTCGGGGATGCTGATTCCCCTGATCATGCCAGCTGATGTGCCGCTCTGGATGGTGGCCATTGCCACGGCATTTGCGGTGATCATTGGCAAAGAGGTGTTCGGGGGAACCGGTATGAATATCCTGAACCCTGCCCTGACCGCCCGCGCTTTCATATTTTTTGCCTATCCCAGCTGGATGTCGGGCGACAGAGTCTGGATATCCGGAATGATGAACGGCACAGGGGTCATCGATGGGTATTCGGGAGCTACCATTTTAGGTCAGGCAGCCCAGAATTCTTCCAATTTTGTGAACGGGCTGGGGGAATCATACACTACCATGGATATGTTTCTGGGGTTTATTCCCGGCTCTATCGGGGAGACCTCCACTCTGGCCATCCTGATAGGAGCGTCGATCCTGATCCTGGCAGGAGTGGGAAGCTGGAAGATCATGCTTTCCGTGTTCGCCGGCGGAGCAGTTATGGGAATTATCCTGAACCTCTTCGCAGTGAATGTATTCATGGGGGTGCCGTTCTGGGAGCACCTGATTCTGGGCGGTTTTGCGTTCGGGGCAGTATTCATGGCCACAGACCCGGTATCCGCTGCACAGACCGAACGCGGGAAATGGATCTACGGATTTCTGATCGGTTTTCTCGCCATCCTGATCCGCGTGTTGAACCCGGCTTATCCGGAAGGTGTGATGCTGGCCATCCTGCTGATGAATGTATTTGCTCCTCTGATCGATCATTATGTGATTGAGGGCAGCATCCGCAAAAGGCTCAAACGTATTCCGGTAACTGCAAATTGATTTGTTATGGCACAGAAATTTAGCAATACCTACATATTTGTTTTCTCTCTGATCATGGTGACCGCCGTAGCAGTGCTGCTCTCTTTTGTAGCTACCCAGCTAAATCCCCGCCAGCAGATGAATGTGGAGATCGAGAAGAAACAGGATATCCTCCGGTCGGTGGGAATGGCGGAAAATCTCCGTGAGGTGGAAGACAAGAACACCTATATCAACAGTCAGTTCGGGGAATTTATCACCGAAACCTATGTGATCGATTTCCGGGGCAACAGGGTCGAAGCGGATGCATTTGAGGTGGCGCTCCATATCGAAGACGAAGTGGCCAGGGACCCAAGGGAACGCAACTACCCGGTCTTTGTCTACACGGCAGAAGATGGCCACCATAATTACGTGGTCCCGGTGCGTGGGAAAGGCCTGTGGGGTCCCATCTGGGGATATGTGGCTTTTGGATCTGACCTGAATACTGTCTCTGGTGCGGTATTCGATCACCAGGGAGAGACTCCGGGACTGGGGGCGGAGATCAACACCGACTGGTTCCAGAAGCCTTTTGTGGGAAAGACCATTTTCAACGAGCAGGGAGAATTCGTCTCCATCCAGGTGGTCAAGGGGGGAGCCGATCCTTCCAGCCAGCACCAGGTGGACGGGATCTCCGGGGGAACCATCACCTCCAATGGCCTTGAAGATATGTTGAAGGACTGCCTGGTCGGATATGTGAATCATTTTAAGTCAAAATCTGAAGAGTTGTCAAGCCTATAATAGTCTGTAAAGTCTGTAAAGTCAAAAGATATGAGTGTTGAAAAAGAACCTTTATTCTCCACCAAGAATCTGAAGCTCCTGAGCGAGCCGCTGGGACAGAGCAACCCGATTACCGTGCAGGTTCTGGGGATCTGTTCGGCGCTGGCGGTCACCGTGAAGCTGAAGCCCTCCATCGTGCTCGCACTTTCCGTGGTGGTGGTGATGGCCGTCTCCAATGTGGCGATCTCACTACTCCGCAAGAAAATCCCCCCCAGAATCCGGATCATTGTGCAGCTGACGGTGATCGCTTCCATGGTGATCCTGGTGGACCAGGTGCTCAAAGCCTATGCCTATGATGTGAGCAAACAGCTTTCGGTGTTTGTGGGACTGATCATCACCAACTGCATCATCATGGGGCGGCTGGAAGCGTTTGCCCTGGGGAACAAACCCTGGCCCTCTCTGCTGGACGGTCTTGGCAATGCCGCAGGATACGGAGTGATTCTGATTATTGTGGCCTTCATCCGGGAACTGCTAGGTTCGGGCACCCTGCTCGACTACCAGGTGATCCCCCAGGCGCTGTATGATGTGGGATATGAGAATAACGGGATGATGATCCTTCCCCCCATGGCGCTGGTGGTGGTGGGAGTGATCATCTGGATACAGCGTTCAAGAAACAGAGACCTGATCGAAGACTAGAAATAACCGACTGGAAATAAGAAATATATGGAAAACCTGGTCAACATATTCGTCAAGTCGATCTTCATCGACAATATGATTTTTGCCTATTTCCTGGGCATGTGTTCCTACCTGGCTGTTTCGAAGACAGTAAAGACCTCCACCGGGCTGGGTATAGCAGTCATTTTCGTCCTGGGATTCACCGTACCGGTCAACTTCCTGATTGAAAACTACATCCTGCAACCGGGAGCACTCACCTGGATCAGTCCGACTCTTTCGGATGTGGACCTCAGTTTTCTCAGCTTTATCATGTTCATTGCCGTAATCGCATCCATGGTTCAGCTGGTGGAGATGGTGATCGAGAAATTCGCTCCCTCGCTCTACACCTCCCTGGGAATCTTTCTGCCACTGATCGCTGTGAACTGTTCGATCCTGGGGGGATCGCTCTTTATGCAGGAGCGGGAGTATGCCAATATAGCAGAGGCCACGGTGTTCGGACTCGGTTCCGGCGTGGGCTGGTTCCTGGCCATTGTCGGAATTGCAGCCATCCGGGAAAAAATCAAGTATTCCAATGTGCCGGCACCCCTGAGGGGACTGGGCATCACTTTTATCATCACCGGACTGATGGGAATCGCTTTTATGAGTTTTATGGGAATTAAACTTTAATAAACTTTTTTCAACATGATATTGCTCACTTCAACACCGGTCATCATCCTGATCAGCATCGGGGTTTTCCTGTTCGTGATCCTGCTGCTGGTGGTGATGTTGCTGTACGCAAGGTATAAGCTGACCCCGCAGGGGGATGTGACCATGAAGGTCAATGACAAGGAGTGGAAAGTATCTCCGGGTAATACCATCCTGAGCACTCTTTCCAATAACGGGGTTTTCCTGCCCTCTGCCTGCGGAGGCGGCGGGACCTGCGGGATGTGCAAGTGTCAGGTTTTGGAGGGGGCCGGAAGCATCCTGCCCACCGAGACCGGATTCTTCACAAGAAAAGAGCAGCAACAGAACTGGCGGCTCGGGTGTCAGGTGAAGATCCGCGAAGACCTGGTCATCCAGGTGCCCGAGGAGGTGATGGGCATCAAGAAATGGGAGTGCGAGGTGGTCTCCAATAAGAATGTGGCCACCTTTATCAAGGAGTTTGTGGTCAGGTTGCCCAAAGGAGAAGAACTCAACTTCAAGTCGGGTGGGTATATCCAGATCGACGTTCCGAAGATAGAGGTCGACTTCTCCAGGGATATTGACGTGGAGGAGGAGTACCGCGATGAGTGGGATAAATTCCATATGTGGGATTTGAAGATGAAGAATCCCGAGGATACCTTCCGGGCCTATTCCATGGCTAACCACCCGGCCGAAGGGAACATCGTCATGCTCAATATCCGTGTGGCCACCCCGCCCTTTGATGTGAGCCAAGGACGGTTCAAAAACGTGAATCCCGGGGTGTGCTCTTCCTACATTTTCTCCAGGAAACCGGGGGATAAGGTGACGATCTCCGGTCCTTACGGGGAGTTCTTCATCAAGGAATCGAAGCGGGAGATGATCTATGTGGGCGGAGGTGCCGGCATGGCTCCCATGCGCTCCCACATCTTCCATCTGTTCCATACCCTGAAGACCGACCGGAAGGTTTCTTACTGGTACGGGGCGCGGTCAAAGCGGGAGGTCTTCTACGAGGATCATTTCCGGGAGATCGAAAAGAAATTCCCCAATTTCACCTTCAATATCGCCCTGTCGGAACCCAAGGAAGAGGACAATTGGGATGGGTACACCGGATTTATCCATAAGGTACTCTATGATAACTACCTCCGCCACCATGAAGAGCCCGAAGAAGTAGAATTCTATATGTGCGGGCCGCCCATGATGAATGAGGCGGTGGGCAACCTGCTGTACGATCTGGGCGTTCCGGAAGAAATGATCGATTACGACGACTTCGGGTAGGCATCTTTTTGTTGTATCTTTGGGGGTCGCTTTTTCGCAAAGTGGTAAACGCTTCGCATTCGCTACGCATTTATCCCAGTTTGCTCAAAAGGACCCCCAAAAGATTGAAAGATGCCGAGAAATAGTATAAAGAATACATATCTAAAATTTATCCTCACCCCCTTCATCACTTCCTTCCTGATGGCCACCCTCATCGTGGGGGGGTGTACCCTGGAGGGTGGGGGAGAGTACTACTCGATACAGGGGTTTGCGCAGGGGACCACCTACCATGTGACCTACCAGCATCCCACGGAAAGTGACCTGAAGGGGAGGGTCGATTCGGTGCTCAAAGCCTTCGACAAGTCCCTTTCGACTTATGATTCCACCAGCATTATCAGTGCCATTAACCGGAATGAGCCGGGGGTGAGGACCGACAGCATGTTCCGGACGGTCTTCCGGGAGTCGGCTCGTGTCTACCAGCTATCGGGTGGAGCATTTGACATTACCCTGGCTCCGGTGATCGATGCCTGGGGTTTCGGTGACGGCCAGCAGATCGAAGTGGATAGCGCCGTTATCGACAGCCTGCTTCAGTTTGTGGGAATGGAGAAGGTGGATCTGAAAGGCGACAGTGTGTGGAAGAGTCATCCCAACGTGACGTTGAATGTCAATGCCATCGCCCAGGGTTTTGCAGTGGATGTGGTAGCTGCCTACCTGGGGGGGCTGGGTTGTAAGAATTATATGGTGGAGGTGGGGGGAGAGATCCGCACACGAGGCATGAATCCCAAAGGGAATTTCTGGCGTATCGGGGTGGACCGGCCCGAGTTCGGGAATATGATCCCGGGCCAGCAACTGCAGGTGATCATCAGCATGCACAACCGCTCCCTGGCCACTTCCGGCAATTACCGGAAATTCTACGAGCAGGACGGGGTGCGGATCACCCACACCATCGATCCTGCCACCGGATTTCCAAAGGAATCGAGGCTCCTGAGTGTCACGATCCTTACTGAAACCTGCATTTCTGCCGATGCCTACGCCACCGCCTGCATGGCCATGGGAATGGAGAACGCCAAACGGTTCATCGAAAGTCTCGACAAAACCGATGCTTACCTGATCTACGGGGATGAACTCGGCAACTATCAGGTGTGGTATACAGACGGACTAAGGAAGTATATCGAATCGCCGTGAAAAGGGTATTATATCGAGTCGCCCTGACAGAGCAACATCCAAATCGTGGCGGCTCTGCAACCGTGGTTTGCAGAGCCTTTATCATAAATAACCGTTAATCGCTCAAATTCCCTGAAACCCGATTTCTTTTTTCCATAACTTACTAATGATTAATGTGAAAGATTCCCGTTATCTATGTGGAAGCATACCAGCCTGTTTGTTGTTTTTCTCCTTTTGTTCCTGATCTCCTGCAGGGCTCAGGTACCCGGATGTACGGATCCCCTGGCCAACAACTACGATCCATCGGCAACGGTCAATGATGGTAGTTGTACCTATAATGCGATTTCCGTATCCCCGAAAACAACCAGTCAGCTCTCGTCCAGGATTGCAGAAACTTCCGGGCTGACATGGTGGGATGGCTATCTCTGGACCCATAATGACAATGATGATGTTGTTCTTTACGGACTGGACCGGAACACGGCTGACATCGTCAGTGAGATATCAATAAACGGGGTGGAAAATACTGACTGGGAAGAGATTTCTCAGGATGGGAAGTATCTCTATATCGGTGATTTCGGGAACAATTCCTCAGGGAACCGGGAAGATCTGCATATACTGAGGGTTGAGAAATCTTCACTCAAAGCGGGAGATCCGAGCGTTGATTCTATCTGTTTTTCATACTTCGACCAGACCCATTTCGAACCATCTGAGCCCAATTCTACAGATTTCGATTGTGAGGCGATGATCGTTGCTGCTGACTCGTTGTATCTTTTTACAAAACAGTGGATCAACACTGGAACATCTGTGTATTCTTTACCAAAAACCCCCGGTGTTCATGTGGCAGTGAAAACGAAAGAGTATGATATTCAGGGACTTATTACTGGGGCTGCGTACCTTGCTGACGAAAGGTTAGTGGTACTCAGTGGTTACACCTCTCTTCTTAGCCCTTTCTTCTGGCTGCTATACGATTTTACCGGGCACCGTTTCTTTTCAGGTAACAAGCGTAGGGTTACAGTTTCCCTGCCCTTTCATCAGATCGAGGGGATTACCACCCAAGACGGGCTTCTTTATTACGCAACCAATGAGAATTTCTCATTTCAACCGGTAGCAAACAGTCCCCAGAAGTTACATCTGTTTGATCTGAACGGTCTGTTATCGGATTACATCGGTCAGAATAGTAACCTCTCTAATGAACCTAGTGTTTCACTGGCAGTCTATCCAAATCCGGCAGAAAATATATTGAGAGTTGAAGTATTTCATCAGAGTGGGAAGCTTCCTTTCCAGATCATCGATCAGACAGGAAGAGTGGCGATCTCCGGTGCACTCAGCGATATGGTGAATAGTGTCGATATCGGAAGACTTGATACAGGACTCTATACCTTTTGGATCGGACAGTTTAAACGAAACTCTGCAACGTTTATCAAGCATTAGTTCGCAGCCATTTTCATACCGTTAATCTGATTTTACAAACTTTGGAATTTGATAAAATTGATAATTTGGGAGGTCAATAAAGGTTTTTTTTTGATCAATGAAGTCTGCTACTAATTATCTTGGAAATCTTCCTATTCGAGTTTATACAATAATCCACTCTGTTCGCAAGGAATAACGGGCCTTTTATACAATGAAAGTGTTGAAGAACACAATTTTCCCAACTCCAGACTCCAATAAAATGCATTGGTCAAATTGAAGAAATCCTTAATCTACTTTCCTGCCATAATACCTATCTTAGATTTCGCAATTGTTCAATCCGTTAAATCATGGCCAGAACCTTCTGGTGTTCAGATAAGGTTGCATGTTACATACGGATCGATGATTGCCACACCGGTGAGATAATCAGAAACCGGTTAATGTAGGTGAATTGAATTAGCCAACTTTGTCTATGGGACTGAGGAGGCGGAGCTGTATCTTTCAACCCCAAAAACTACCATTATGATTCGCTTATTCTCGCTATCCGTTGCCCAGAGAACAATTTGGTTGCTATTCGCAATACTTGGACTCACAATTATGAATAGTTGTGTGACCAACAAAAAGACCACCTATCTTCAGGAATACTCTGACAGCCCCTATTCAGGAGAGTATTATCCTCCTGATGATTATCTCATTCAGCCTAATGACAACCTGTACGTCAGAGTTTCAACACTCGATCCACGATTCTCATCCTTCTTCAATATTAGTTCTGATAATAATAACATGCGGCTGGATGAGCAATCAGCCGATTTGATGTCTTACGCCGTGAAGCTGGATGGTACGGTCGAACTTCCCTATGTGGGATCTATCGAAGTGGCCGGACTCACTCTTTCTGAAGCCAAAGAGAGCATTGAATCGGTGTTTACCGATTATGTCAGTGATGCTGCAATAACCGTAAAACTCATTAATAATTATGTCAGCATTCTCGGGGAAATTTCCCGGCCCGGATTATATCCTATTTACAAAGAAAGGTTAAATGTTTTCCAGGCGCTTTCGCTTGCAGGTGATTTGGCCATTTACAGTGACCGCTTCCAGGTCAGTATTGTCAGACAGACACTGGAAGGATCGGTGATCAAGGAATTTGATATCACTGACAAGAATATTGTTGATTCGGAGTTTTACTATATTATGCCCAATGATGTGATAATTGTACGGCCTTTGAAAGGTAAGTTTTTCGGAATGAACCAGTTCCCCTTTGCCATCGTGCTTTCATCGATTACCACATTTATCCTGGTGTATAATTTAATTCAATCACAGTAATTATCCCTCGATAGTATGGATACATTGAATACAGCTAAATCGAGCAAATCCGGAAGCAGTGATGCTTTCAGTTTGAAAAGGATTCTTTTGATGATGGTTCACAACTGGCATCTGTTTGTGATCTCATTTCTGATAGCTGGAGGTGGGGCATATGCCTATATAAAATATAAGATACCATCTTATCGTGCCACCACCACAGTATTGGTGGAGGAAGAGGGCAATTCTCCAGGCCAGGATATGTTGCTGGAAGGTTTCTCAGTCAGACCTGGTTCACAGAACCTAGATAATCAAATACTGATCATCTCCTCCTATTCGATGATTCGAAGAGCGGTAGATGAGCTTCCTTTCGAAATCGATGTTTACCGGAAAGGATTGCTTCGTAAAGCTTCTTACTATCCACTGAGTCCACTCAGGATAGAACCCGGAGAGGAAGGATTGCCCTACCGGCAGGAGTTCAGATTTGAGTATAAAGGGAATGAAAAGTTTCAATTGTCGACCACGTCCGATGCAGATTTTGATCTGGATACTCTGGTAAATTTCGGTCAGGAATTGAAACTTGCAGGTGGTTCGTTCACCATTTACCCCCAGCCGGAATACGCAGATATTTACAGGACTGGTGATAAGATCTATATTCAGTTTAATGACAAGGAGCGACTAACGAATATCTATATAAGTCAACTCAGGGTAGAGAATGCAACCAGAGATGGAAGTATTATCCGGTTATCACTGGAAGGAACCAACCGGATCAAGGATATTATTTTTCTGGACAAGCTGACGGAAGTATACATCCAAAGCAATCTGGAAAAGAAAAACCAGGAAGCGAAACGGATTATCGAGTTTATTGATGAGCAGCTCGTGGATGTTTCCGATTCATTGATGCTGACAGAAACCCAGCTCCAGGAGTTCCGCTCAAGGAACCGTATCATGAATGTTTCCGCTCAGGCAGAGCAGATTATCAATCAGGCAGTGGTCCTTGAAAATGAGAAGGCCGAACTCAATCTGAAGAAAAACTACTACGAATATCTGGAGGACTATCTCGCCGAGGGTGATAATGACGATGCTCCGATAGCTCCGGCTTCCATGGGGATTGAGGATCCTTTGCTGGCCAATCTCATGCAGGAACTGGCAGGACTTCAGGCTCAGTACTTTACCAGTGGAGTTGGTGAGAGAAATCCGTTGCAGGGTCAGTTGGTGAACCGGATCGATAATGTAAAACAGAGCATCCGGGAGACCCTGACCGGGATCAAACTGGCGAATCAGATGGCCATCAGAGAAAATGCAGATCAGATCGATAATCTGAACTCCCAGGCGTCTGGCCTGCCGATCAAAGAACGTCAGTTGCTGGGTTTTGAGCGGAAATTCAACCTTAATAATGTACTCTATACCTTTCTGCTTCAACGAAGAGCGGAAGCGCAGATACAGAGGGCATCCAATGCGCCGGACCATCAGCTTATCGATCCTGCCAGGTCCACCGAGCAGATTTCTCCAAATCCCATGAATACGTTTGCCTTTGCGTTATCGTTGGCTATCGTTTTTCCCATCTTACTGCTGCTGCTTGGTGCAATGCTGCAAAACAAAATCACATGTGAGGAGGATGTGACGATGATTACCTCACTTCCTGTTGTGGCTCAGTTTCCCCATAGCAGATTGAATTACTATACGGTTGTTCTGAATGAGCCCAGTTCTGTCATCTCGGAAGCCTTTCGAAGCCTAAGGTCCCGCATGGAGTTTTTTACCAAAGAGGTAGAATGCCCCCTGGTTGTGGTCTCATCATCCATGCCTGGAGAGGGAAAGACATTTGCTGCCATCAATCTTGCATCCGCATACAGCCTGGCTGATAAGAAGACGCTGTTGATCGGTTTCGACCTTCGCAGGCCTACAATTTCAAAGGGCTTTGACTTAAACGATAATAACGGCATCACCAATTATCTGATCGGGAAAAGCAAACTCGACGACATCATCGTTGAAACGGATTACGAAAACCTTCATATTCTTCCATCCGGACCCATTCCTCCAAACCCGGGCGAATTGGCCGATTCCGAGAAAACCAAAGAACTGATCACATCGCTCAGGCAGCAATACGATTGCATAGTTGTAGATAGTGCTCCCATAGGAATCGTTTCTGATATTTATTCAGTAGCATCCATGTCCGATGCTTTGTTGCTGTTAATCAGACACGGTCATTCAAAAAAAGACGTGTTAAGCGCTACACTTGCGGAGATCCAGGGAAATGGTATTCACAATCTCGGACTAATCATTAATGATGTGAAGTCGAAAGGAAGAGGCTACCGATACGATTACAAATACAAGTACGACTACAAATCGAAAGAGAAGAAAAGGGGGCTTAAGTCGATTCTGGAGGCGAAAGTCTCCAAGAATTAGCGCTTTTCAGTATTCAGCTAACTGAGGGATCGTTGAATATTCGAAATCTATTTCAAAACAAAAGTAACACAAACCAGGCTTTCTGGGTTGGTATTGGCAGCCTGAGTACCTTCGCTCTCGCCCTTTTAAGTACGGCAATCCTTTCCAGGTTCCTGATCAAGTCGGAATACGGGACCTACAGGCAGATCATCTATGTGTACAATACCCTGCTCGTAGTATTCACTGCGGGATTACCCCGTGTTTTCAACTATTTCCTACCCCGTTACACCCTCGAACAGGGAAGGGAGATCGTGATGAAGATTTCAAAGGTCCTCCTGCTCGCAGGATTCTTTTTTTCCTTATTCCTTTTTCTTTCATCAGGATTGATCGCCGAAGCCTTAAAGAATCCCGAACTGGAGAAAGGGCTGAAGATTTTCTCGCCCGTTCCTATGCTTTTGCTCCCAACGCTGGGAATAGAAGGAATTTTCTCCACCTATAAAAGGACGAAATATATAGCCCTGTACAACACGCTGACAAGGGCACTTATGCTGGTATTTATCGTTTCGCCGGTGATCTTTCTGGAGGGAAACTACCTCAGTGCCATCTATGGCTGGATTGCAAGTTCCTTTATTATCCTGATTGTGGCCTATTTTTTCAAAGGCATTCCTTTCAGGGGAACGAAGCCGGAGAAATCGGGCCTTACATTGAGAGAAGTTTTTCAGTACAGCCTTCCATTAGTGGCAGCGTCCATTGCAGGTATCGTGTTCAGGGCTGCCAATCAGTTTTACATCAGCCGGTTTTTCGGTCCGGAGGTTTTCGCCGAGTTCAGCAACGGATTCATCGAAATACCCTTTGTCACCATGATCACAGGAGCTTCTTCCACCGTCCTGATGCCGATTTTCTCCAAGATTATTCACGAGGAGGGAGATGTGTCAGAGATCGTCACTCTATGGAGGAGTACTCTCCAGAAATCGGCCATACTCATCTATCCGATTGTCATATATTTCATGTTCTACTCGAAGGAGTTCGTTACGATAGTTTTCTCGGAGGTTTACTCGGTATCTGCGATATACTTCTCCATTGCTATGATCCTGAACTTTTTCAACATCATAGTATTTGCACCCTTGTTGCTTGCCCTGGGCGAGTCCAGGTTTTATGCACGGCTGCATTTAGGACTTGCTCTGGTTACCTGGCTGGTGGAATATGTCGTTATTCTCATTTTCAACTCACCCGTAGCGGTGGCAATCAGCTTTGTAACAATCAGTATAGGAGGGATATTCGTTTCTATCTGGTTTTCTGCAAAAACGCTAAACATCAAATTTTTCAAGTTATTCCCTATACTCCGTTTTCTGGTAGTGGCGTTTCACTCGTTTATCTCGCTTTTCCTGGTCAACACACTATTCAGCTACCTGCTTCCCCATTCGGGTGACCTTCTTTTTGTCGCAGTGGCCGGCACTGCTTATCTGGGAGTTTTAATGCTGTCATCCAGATGGTTCCAAATAAATTATTTGCAGATATTGCGCCCTCTGCTGTAACGAAGGAGTAATGGAAGTTTTTCAAGCATAAAAGGTAATCAATGGGTATAGTTCAT
Organism: uncultured Bacteroides sp.; assembly: GCA_964604655.1. Lineage (GTDB taxonomy): Bacteria > Bacteroidota > Bacteroidia > Bacteroidales. The sequence goes on from CAZRZY010000045.1 coordinate 16,884, forward strand.
CGTTTTGGAAAATGGTACCGGATCAGGAAGAACAGGTACCTGATCTACCTGGCAACGTTAGCGGCAATTAGTATTTACCTCATTCTATTTCTGGATTTTAACCGATTCTACAATGTAGAAAAGACCTATTACAGTTTAGGTAGTCAGATAGCGTTGAAGGATTTCGAAAACATTATCGGGACCATTTCACCCGATAATATGCTCCAGTCAAACCTGTTGCTGTCTAATGGAGAACCCTACCTTCAGCTGGATGGTTTCGAAAACGAATGGCTCGATGAGAAGAACTCAAGGATACAGAAAAGAAATGCCTTGCATCCAACCCTCAACCTGGCACTGTTTTCCATGGGATATGCCAGTGGTTTTTTCTTAAAGCACTACAAAAAAAATGCTCTCGGAGCATCTGAACTGGATATTCTCGAGAAGGTCTATCTCTACGTCTACAATGAAACGGTTAAACCCTATTCATTCAACAGCATGAGCGTCAATGACCATGCTGTTTCCGAAAGAATACAGTTCATCGTACTGTTCAATGGATATCTGCTTAAATATCATCCGGAAAAGGCGCATCTTATAAAATGTCTCTCCAGGGATTTCCGGATTTGCATGGGATTCTTAATGAATGGCCGGCATTTTACCTGGCAGACCAACCACGGTATTATGCAACTAAGAAGTATGGCACAGATGGCTTGCATTATCGACCGGGAGGATAAAAGAGAATCGATCCTGGAGATCGTTAATCGAAGACTCAAGGAGGTAGTTCCGTACCATGTGGGTGAAGATGGCGCCATTTATGAAGCAGCACCGGGTTACTGGTTCTATATCTACAATCAATTGGAGAAAATTGCCGTAATTCCGTGCATCGATCAACTGGAATCGAGGAAATTAATTGAGGATATGCTTCCCGACGCTTCACGTTTTCTGAAGTCGGTCGCCTCCAACGATGGCTTCCTGCAGGGTATGGGTGATAGTTACTCCCAGTATATCCCTCCTTCTCCCGGTCAGGATCCGGTTCAGGAAAACAGGTACTTCTGGTTTTCAAACCAGCTGACCGGAGCCAACTGGACATCCGGAAAGTACCATTTCAATGTGCTGTTTTCATCGCTTCATGCACCCCTGGAAGTTCACAAGCTGCCCGAAGACCTGGCTGTATACCTCTATATAAATCAACCCCTGTTTTCCAATACGGGTATTTATACTTATAATCTCAGCGAAGAACGCTTGTTTTTTGAGACGGAGAAATCCCAGTCGACGGTCATGTTTGCGGATACACCTTTTCCACATCCGGTCAGTTCGCAGGTGGATATAGCAGAGTACCAGGAAGAGCAAGGCAGAATCGTGTTTCTCGGGAGAAAGAGTTATCCCGGGGATCTCCGGATCAGCAGAAAGGTCACCCTGGATCTGGAAAAGGGCGTCAGCATCAGAGATGAAAGCAAAGAAGGCCAACAACTGGTTTCATATTATAACATCCATCCTTTGACAGAGGTGCGAAAGATCAGCGGGCATGAAGTCCAGCTGTTGGCAGGCGATTCAATGGCGTTTCGTTTCACCTCCAGTGAGCCCTTGGCATTGGTGGAGGGAATAATCAGCGAAAAGAAAGAACAGCTTACGACAATCCAAAGACTCATGATCGAAGGGAATCCGATCCAGGTGGAAATATCATTCCCTGAAACGGGTCAGGCTCCAGTATTGGAACGGATTATGTACCCGGACAGCCCGTATAACCGGGCGGTCATTTCAGAAAGACTGGAACGAGCCTACGGAAATATGGATGGTACCATTCGTATCAAACGGAATTTCACGAGGAGAGCACTGCTTTTAGCTGTTATATTGCTGGTTTTCATATCATTAATTGAATTTTATTATTACCGGACAGGATATGGAGCCCGTTCATAACAAGAAGGATATCCTCATCATTTCGGGCAGCTTTTACCCCGCTATTTCCCCCAGAGCATTCCGAACCACAGAGTTGGCGAAAGAGCTATCCAGACAAGGTCATCAGGTCGCCGTCTGCTTCCCGGCTCACAACAGGGAATACGCCTCATTTGAACAGGAGAACGGAATCCAGATCATCGATCTCGGCAGGATGCGCTGGAAGCAAGTAGAGTTGAAAGGGGGTCGGCTGGCCATGTTGTTCCGAAGGGCCGCCAGGCGATTTTTTCAGTTGCTGCTGGAATGGCCCGACATTGAGCTTCTTTTCAAGGTGAGAAAGCTGATGCGTAAGGAGAAAGGATACGATCTTCTGATTTCCGTTGCAGTACCCTATCCCATCCACTGGGGGGTGGCCTTTTCACGAACGAAGAACCGCAGGCTGGCCGATTGCTGGGTGGCCGATTGCGGTGACCCATACATGGGGGATACCACCGACACATTTCGTAAACCGTTCTATTTTAAATATATAGAAAAGTATTTCTGCAGGAAGGCTGACTATATTACCATTCCTTTTGAAGGGGCCAGATCCGCCTATTATTCCGAGTTTCAGCATAAGATCAGGATCATACCGCAGGGATTCCGGCTGGATCATCTGAATCTTCAGAAGTATTCCCGATCCGGGGATTCTCCCGTATTCGCCTATGCAGGCAGGTTCATTCCAGGCAGGAGAGATCCCGGCAAGCTGCTTGCGTACCTTTCAACCTGTGAGCGTGATTTCAAATTCATTGTATATACTTCCACACCTGCCATTCTATTGCCTTATAAGGGTAAGCTGGACAGCAAGCTGGAAATAAGGGAGAATATCGAACGGGAGAAGCTTCTGAGTGTGCTTTCCGGGATGGATTTTCTGGTCAATTTCGACAACAATACCCATACACAGCTCCCATCGAAATTAATAGATTATGCGATTACCAACAGGCCGGTGTTCAATGTAGCTTCCTCCACAGATCTTTCTGAAATCTTGAAGTTTATGGATGGTGATTATGGCGGGAAAATGGCCCTGGATCCTCCGGAAAACTATGATATCCGGGTGGTGGCCGATAAATTTCTGAAACTAACCGGTGAAAATTAACAGTGAATACCACCACCGTTACAAATATCGGAAGAAGCCTGGGTTTGGAACGTAAGGAGGTTCTGAACTCAATGATCGGTTTTCTTCTCTGGCCCTTCGGAATACTGCTGGCATCGCTCAGCTATTGGAAAAAGCCCTGGTCGAAAAACGCCTTCTGGCTCTTCTGCATCTTTTTCGGATTTACCTTCATCTCCACCGGTTTCGAAAGCGATGCTTCCAGATATGCGGAAGCATTTATGAATTATGCAAATACAAAAATGACGCTGAGCCAGTTATGGCAATCCATCTATTCTGAAAGCACCAATTATCTGGATATTCTCCAGCCCTTGATCATGTACCTCTTATCACGGTTCACGGGTAATCCGAACATTTTGTTCGGTGTGTTTAGCATATTGTTCGGATATTTTTATTCAAGAAACCTCTGGTACATCATGGAGCAGGCAAAAGGCCCATTTTCACTGATTGTCATTCTGTATATCTTCATTTTTGCCCTGTTCTATCCGGTCTGGAACATAGGAAATTTCCGACTCTTATTCGCCAGTCAGCTGTTTATTTTCGGAATCCTTCCCCTCCTACTGGAAAATGACAAGAAGAAACTGATCTGGGCTTTTCTGACTGTCTTTGTCCACTTCTCATATTTCTACGCGGTAGGTGTACTTCTGGTCTTTCTGGTGATGAGGAACAGGCTTAACCTATACTTCATTTTCTTCCTGGTGACCTCACTTATCAATGAGATCGACCTGCAGTGGGTGCAATCGATGCTTCTCGCGTATCTTCCGGATGTTTTTCATACCCGGATACTGGGGTATACGAATCTTGATTATGTGGAAGCTCTTCAGTACCATAACCAGGCATATAACTGGTATGTGCTGTTCGTAGACAAATGCATCCAATGGACCGTATACGCTTTTGCCATCTTCCTATTCGTTTCCGCAAGGAAGCAGTTCAATGATCTTCCGACGTTCAGGTCTCTTTTCTGTTTTGCATTGCTGATGTATGGTTTTGGTAATCTGGCCAGCAATATACCTTCCGGACAACGTTTCGTTGACCTGGCATCAGCTTTCATGTTTATCTCATTTGTCATTTTTGTTACCCGGACAGAAGGTCTCAGGTGGATGAACGCCTTAAAGCTGGCAACTCTGCCTGGTTTACTGCTGGTTCTGATTGTGGAGATGAGGTCCGGGATGGAATTTTACGGATATATTACGCTCCTTGGAAATCCGCTGACTGCGACCCTGAACCAGGACACCCTTCCCATGATCGACGTACTCAAAGAGGTCATTTTCTGATCCTATGGTACGATTTAACAATCTTAAAAGAGAATTAGCGCAACATTATCTGAATCTTCCCGGATGGAGGACCAGTCGAAAGTTAATGGTGATCGAAAGCGATGATTGGGGTAGCATACGAATGCCATGCAGAGATGTTTACGAGGCTTGCATTAAGAACGGTTATCCGGTAGATCAGAATCCCTATGAACGATTCGATACGTTGTTAAGTGAAGAAGATCTGACCCACCTGTTTGATCTGCTGGGGTCCTACAAGGATTTTCGTGGGAATCATCCCGTTATCACCGCCAATTGTGTGGTTGCCAATCCCGATTTCGACAGAATCCGGGAGGAAGACTTCCAATCCTACCACTTTGAAACGATCAAGGAAACCTTTCAATCGTATCCACGGCATCACAACAATGTGACACTGTGGCAGAAAGGGATGGAGGCCGGGGTCTTTCATCCGCAGTTTCACGGGCGCGAGCACCTGAATGTACATCGATTCATGGAAGCCCTCGGCAGAGGGGATAAGGACGTGCATTTTGGGTTCAATCACCGGATGCCCGGATGCATTTCAAAATTGAACGGCTCCTGGGTCAATCTCTATATGGATGCCATGAGGTACGAAACCCAGGAGGAGAAACGTCAGATCATCCATAATATCAAAGTGGGGCTGGACCTTTTCCAGAAAATTTTCGGATACCGTTCCGCTTCGTTCATCCCCCCCAACTACACCTGGAGCCCGGACCATGATAAAGAGCTAAGAGGGAAAGAGGTACGATATATCCAGGGGATCAGGAAGCTCCGGGAACCAGAGCCCCGGGGTGGTATGAAATATCATACCTTTTACCTGGGGAAGCGGACCAGTTCCGGGCTTATACACCTGGTCAGGAACGTTCATTTCGAACCTTCGCTTTTTACGCTGGGGATCACCGACCCGGCAGATCATTGCCTGCATGGCATGGAGGTAGCTTTCCGAATGAAAAAACCGGCGGTGATCTCCAGTCACCGGATCAATTATGCAGGCTTCATAGATGTGAGGAACCGGGACAGAACATTAGCTATGTGGAGACAGATCTTCGCCAGGGCTATGAAAAAATGGCCCGATCTGGAATTTACTACTTCCGACCGGCTGGGAGATCAAATCAGCCGGTTTACGAGAGAGCATGATGGTGCTGATATTCAGTAAAGCGGAACGATGAAAATTGCCATACATTTCACTCATATGTATTTCAGCCAGGGCTGGATCGATTACTGCGAAAATAACCAGATCGATTACCAACTGGTGAACTGTTATGACACCGATATCATTCGTCAATTGAAAGACTGCGATGCGCTGATGTGGCATCACGATCACATGGATGCTAAAGATACCAGGTTTGCCAAGCAGCTGTTATTTGCCCTTGAACAGTCGGGTAAGGTGGTATTCCCGGACTTTCGCAGTAACTGGCATTTCGACGACAAGCTCGGGCAGAAGTATTTGCTGGAGGCTGCCGGAGCTCCACTGGTTCCTTCCTATGCCTTCTACTCCAAAGAGGATGCCCTTAAGTGGGCAGGTCAGACCACATTCCCCAAAGTCTTCAAGTTAAGGGGAGGATCCGGGTCGGATCAGGTTCGGTTATTGAAGAACAAGAGAGAGGCAGTTCGCGCGATCCGGATAGCTTTCGGGCGGGGATACAGCCAGTACAGCCCGTGGCGCAATCTCCGCGAACGATGGCGCAAGTTCCGAAAAGGGATGACCGGGCTGAAAGATGTCCTGGCCGGTGTGGCCCGATTATTCAGAACGACCAGGTTTTCCCGTGTGCAGGGGAGGATCCGGGGCTACTTCTATGCGCAGGACTTTATTCCGGATAATACACACGATATCAGGGTAACTTATGTGAACGGTAAGGTTTTTGCTCTTCGAAGGCGGGTACGTCCGGGAGATTTTCGAGCGTCTGGAGGAGGGTTGATCGAATTCGATGTGACCAATATACCGGATAAGGCTATAGAGATTGGATTCGAATTTGCTAAAAAGTTGGAACTTCAGAATGGGGCCTTTGATTTTGTGATGGACGGAGAACAGCCATTGATCACCGAGATCAGTTATGGATTCGGGTATACGGAGGAACAGTTTTTACACGGATACTGGGATGAGGATTTACGCTTTCATCCAGGTCCGTTCGATCCCTATGGCTGGATGGTAGAAGGGATCATTGAAAGGATACGAAATCGGGAAACCAGTGACAGCAATTAGCAGAATGAAACAAGCGTTGGTCAGGAATCTTTCCCATATTCCCGGCTGGCGGACCAGTAGAAAGATCATCGTTTTCCTGGTGGACGATTGGGGTTCGATACGGATTCACGGACATAAGGCCAGGGAAGCCTTAAGGAGAGCCGGTGTGAACATCGATTCCAACCGGTTCAACAAGTATGATACCCTGGCCTCAGAAGATGATTTAACTTCCTTATTCGATGTTCTGGCATCATTCCGGGACCGGAACGAGGCATCTCCTTGTTTTACCGCACTGGCCACCGTGGCCAATCCCGATTTCGACCGGATCCGGCAATCCGGTTTTAAAACCTATTTCTACGATCCATTTACCCGTACACTCGAACGCTATTACAGAACGGATAAGGTCTTCGAATTGTGGAAGCAGGGAATGGAGCAGAGGTTGTTCGAGCCCCAGTTCCATGGCCGTGAGCACCTGAACGTGAACCGATGGTTAAAAGGGCTCCGGATGGGGGAGCCTCATTTAATCGCTGCTTTCGATCAGCATAGCATCGGAGTACCACTATCGGGCTCAGAAAGCCAGATCGGGAATTACTTGGCAGCTTTCGATCCGGACAACGAAAATGAATTGGAGGAATACCACTCCATCTGCAGGGACGGCCTTCACGTGTTTCGTGATACATTTGGCTATGATGCCCGCCTGTTCACCTCCTCCTCCCTGATCCATCCTCAGAAAATGGAAAAAGCCCTGGCAGAAAATGGGATTCAGTTTATCGATCGTGCCAGGCTGTCCTCGGTCCCTACGGGCAATGGTGCGTACAAAAGGAAGTTTTTCCGGCTGGGGCAGAAAAACCCACAGGGGCAGATCTATTTGACCCGCAATTGCATGTTCGAGCCCAATCAGAATTCGCACCGCGACAGTGTCGATGAGGTCATGTCACAAATAAAGCTGGCTTTTCGATGGAATAAGCCGGCCATTATCAGTTCCCACAGGGTCAATTTCGTCGGATCGGTCGAAAAAGCAAACAGAGATAGAGGTCTTGTTCAATTGAAGGAACTTCTTCGGGATGTCCTGTGCAAATGGGCGGATGCGGAATTTATGACAGGCTCTGAACTTGGAAACCTCATGAAAACTGCAGGAGAGACGAAAAATTGACAACATCATTGCCTCATCTTTACCCAACGATCGATACCCAACAACAAGCTCCCCAATATGTACCACTTATGCCAGCTAAAGATCAATGCCGTTCAAGGGCTGGAGAAACTCATCGGCAGGGAAACCACTCACAGACTTCTTCTTCAGTTCTATGTCCGCACCTACAAAAACCATGGGATCGTATTTATACATATCCCCAAAGCAGCGGGTACCTCCATTGCTAACGAATTATATGGGAAACGGGCCGGACACTTCAGCGCATCGAAGATCCGGAAAGCCATGGGAGAGCATCTTTATAATAAGACGTTCTCGTTCAGCGTCACACGAAACCCATACACCAGGATTTTATCCGCCTATTGCTATGCGGTTGAGGGAGGCACAAGTGAAGGGGGAATCAGGAACAGGGGATACTATCAGCAGGATTGTTTCTCATCGTTCGAGTGTTTCGTTCGTGAATGGCTGATGAAACAGGACCTCCATAAGGCAGATCTTATGTTCAGGCCCCAGCATCAGTTTATCTTTGATTCCTCCGGCTGTCTGGTCGATTTCGTGGGAAAATTGGAAAACATGGAAGAGGTTGAGGAGGTTCTCTCTTCGCAACTCGACAGAAAAGTGGAATTCAGCAGAATGAACAGAAGCAGTTCCCGGAGCTCCTTCCGTCAATGCTACAACAATTCGCTTTACAATTGTATCAATCATCTGTATGAGAAGGATTTCCAGTTGCTGGGATATGAAATGCACTGATGAAAGATCATAGCCCATGACCCGGGCTTCTTCACAAGCGCTCCCGCTGGTCTCCATCATGATGCCCGTATACAACGGAGAGCAGACGATGCAACTGGCCCTCCGGTCCCTTCTGGCTCAGACCTTTCCGAACTGGATTTGCATTGTGGTTAATGACGGCAGTACGGATCGTACACAGGAAATCCTGGAGTCTTTCGAGAAAGATCCTCGCTTCCGGATCATACAGTTGAGCAAAAACCAGGGACGGGGAAATGCGCGTCAGGTGGCACTCGACCATGCTAAAGGAGACTTTCTGGCCTACCTGGATGTGGATGACTTTTACCATCCCCGCAAGCTGGAATTGCAGGTTAAGTGTCTGATGAAAAACCCTGATGTGGATCTGGTGGCTTGCGGGATCGGAGCTTTCGATGATCACAAAGAGTTGAAGACTGTCAGAGGGAAAGGCGATAACAGCAAGAAGATACAACCGCTGCATCAACATGTCTCCGGGTTCTTCCCGGCATCGGCCATGATCAGGCTCGATCGCGCCCGGCAGTTGAGTTACCGGCAACAATTGAATGTGGCCGAAGATGTGGACTATTTCCGCAGATATCTGGCGGGCAGAAATTACATGGTTCTGAGTGAGGTATTGTATTTCTATTTCGAGTTCGGTTCTACCACATCGGGCAAGATCCTCTCTTATTACCGGCAGGCCATGAAATCGAAGTTCCTCCTGATGCAGGATCAATTCCTGCTGGGATTCAGAGAACTTATAAAATCACTGGTCAAGTATGCTATCTATCTGATTTTCCTTCCGTTGTTGGGAGTTGATTTTTTCCTGAAAAGGCGGGGGGCTCAGCCCGGTGAGTCGGACTTCAAGGAGTACGAACGTGTATTTACCAAACTTACAACAGAACATGCCAGAGATTAGTATTATCGTTCCGGTATACAATGTGGAGGGTTATCTGGAGAAATGTGTGGAGAGCCTCAGAAATCAGACCTTTGAAGATATCGAGATCTTGCTCATCGACGATGGGTCGACCGACCATTCCGGCTCGATGTGCGATCGCCTGGAACAGACGGATAAACGGATCAGAAGCTTCCACAAGGAAAACGGCGGGGTAGCCTCTGCCCGGAATTTCGGGATGAAGAAGGCTGCCGGGGAATTTCTCATGTTCGTGGATTCGGATGACTGGATCAACCATGATACCTGTAAGGAAACGATTCATATTGCCAGGGAATACTCGACCGACGTGGTGATGTGGTCCTACATCAGGGAGTATCCGGGAAAATCTTTCCACAAGCGAATCAATCTGGAGGAGCGGTTATACACCGGGGAGGATGTCACCTCGTATATCCGCAGAAGAATGGTCGGCCTATGCGGCAAAGAGCTTAAAAATCCGGAGAATGCAGATGCACTTTCGCCCTGCTGGGGAAAATTGTACCGCCGCGAACTGATAGCAGACGGCTCCATCGAATTTGTCGATCAACAACTGATCGGGCCCACGGAGGATGCGCTGTTCAATCTGGAGTTATTTGCACGGGTGAAGCGGTTCTATTTCTTAAACAGACCCCTTTATCATTACAAAAAGACTCAGAATACGTCGATCACCACGATATACAAGAGCTGGTTGTTCGACCGGTGGCAGTTGCTTTATCAAAAGATGACCGAGGTAATCGATCAACAGGATTTGGGATCCGGGTTCAGGCGGGCTCTGGACAACCGGATCTGTCTCTCCATGATAGGGCTGGGCCTCAATGAAATCAATCCGACCAATCCAAAGAAACTGCCCGGGAAGATCAGGTGCCTGAAGAGAATCCTGAGGGAACCTCATTACCGGAACGCCTACTCCCGTTTGCAGCTGAAGCATTTCCCCATTCATTGGAAGGTATTTCTCTATCTCTGCAAGATCAGGTTCGGTATCGGGATTATTTTTATTCTGAAGGTCATGCGATATTCGCAGAGCAGGGTCTAGCACCATTATCGATCGTGATGACAAAAGTGTTGTTCGTAGCCACCAGTGATATTCACGTTCAGACCTTTCATTTGCCCTACCTGAAGTGGCTCAGGGAAAATGGATGCACCATTCATCTGGCCGTGGAGAACAGGGGGAATCTTGAAATACCGCATACAGACCGGACCTTTCATTTGCCTTTTCCGCGGACCCCTTTTCATTTCGCCAACATCCGTACATTGCGCCGGTTAAAAGGTATTCTGGCGAAAGAGCATTACGACCTGGTACATTGCCATACACCGATTCCAAGCATGCTGGCCAGGTTGGCTGCCAGGCGGCAAAGGAAGAACGGCACGAAAGTACTTTATACGGCCCATGGATTTCATTTTTACAAAGGCGGACCTTTAAGGAACTGGTTATTGTATTTTCCTGCAGAGTATCTGCTCAGTGCTTTTACCGATGGCATTGTGACCATCAATGCAGAAGATTATTGGACTGCCCAGAAAAGACTTCTGAATACGCACTCTTTTTATATCAAGGGGATCGGAGTGGATTCCTCCAGATTCAAAACCCTGTCCGAAGCAGAACGCCAACGAATCAGGGAGGAGCTCGGCTATGGTCCCGACAGCTTTATCCTGCTGTATATTGCGGAATTTATATACCGTAAAAATCACCGGTTCCTTGTCCATGCAGTGCCGGAACTAATCAAGCATATCCCGAAGCTGAAGGTGCTTTTTGCAGGAACGGGAGTACTGCTCGATGAAACGAGGGACCTTGCCAGAGAACTGGGAGTGGAAGACCATGTGGAGTTTCTCGGGTTCAGAAACGATGTATCCAGACTGGCAGGGATCGCAGATGTAGGGATCTCCTCCAGCAGGCAGGAGGGGCTGGGACTTGGCCTGGCTGAAGAGATGCTTTGTTCGGTGCCGGTGGTGGCCACCGAAGACAGGGGGCATAAAGAGATGATCATCCATGGAGAAAACGGATACTTTTTTCCTCAGGGAGGTCAGAAGGAATTCGTTTCCCGCATCCTGGAACTATATAAAGATGCAGGACTCAGAAAAAGAATGGCCGAGAAGTCCCTGGAGAGGGCACAATTGTTCCGTATCGAGCGTTCGCTCGACTCGATGGCCGGAATCTATCAGAAGTTTCTCAATTAGCGGGCAAATATGAGTGCAACGGCTGCAGCCAAGGGGAGGATCTGTTTCGTCGTACCTTCGCTCAACCTGGGGGGGCAGGAAAATGCAGCTGCTGTAATGTCCAATTTTTTTGCGGCCAGGGGATTTGAGGTTGCGATACTGACCATATTCAACCTTCCGCGTTTCCATCAGGTGGATGAGCGTATCCGGGTCATCGACCCTCCCTATGATAAATCGAGGGGCGGAAAGCTGGGGTATTACCTGAAGATCATGTTTTTTCTGCGAAAGAAGCTGAAATCACTTTCTCCTCTGCGAATTATCTCCTACGGTGACTGGTCGAACATTCTGGTGATCGCGGCCTGTATTCGCCTTCCCGTGAACGTTTTTATTTCGGACCGTGCCAGTCCCGATACCCAATTTCAGTGGTATGTCAGGAAGCTGCGAAACCTCCTCTATCCGAGGGCATTTGGGATTATTGCACAAACAGAAAAGGCGGCCGGGCAAAAGCGCAAAATGCTGGGAGATGGAATGAATATCCGGGTGCTTCCGAACCCCGTAAAACCTGTGGAGCTTTTCCCGGAGGTCCGGCGTCAGAACATTGTTCTCGGCGTGGGAAGGCACTGGCACGTGAAAGGGCTCGACAGGCTTCTGGAAGCGTTTGCCCTTGTGGACAGGAGGGATTACCGGCTGATGATCGCGGGCAGCACCGGACCTGTGACCCGGGACCTGGAAGAGATCGTTCAAGAATACCGGCTTCAGGACTCGGTCCGTTTTCTCGGAAGGGTGGAAGACATGGACCGGCTCTATGCCCACTCCAAGATTTTTGTGCTGCCTTCCAGAAATGAAGGATTTCCCAATGCCCTTATCGAATCGATGGCCGCAGGTCTGGCATGTATCAGCTTCAACTGTTCAGCCGGACCCGATGAGATCATCTCCCACGGGGAGGACGGGATTCTGGTGGAAGAGGGAAACATTGAAGAGCTCGCCGGTCAGATCCAGCATCTGATGGACCATGAAGCAGAACGGATCCGCCTAGGTGAAAACGCCCTGAAGATTCGCGAAAGGTTATCCCTCGAAACAGTGGGGAATCAGTTTATAGCGTATGTAATGAACTCATGAAGAAATACAAGCCATGAAAAATTTCTTTAAAAGAACCATGTACCTGGGTTACTACGCCAGGAAGCTCGACTGGAAGAGGTTCAGGAAGTTCCTGAAGTTTGTGAAGGAGACGAAGGGGTATTCCGGTATGTACCTGCTGCGCCAGAGCATCGCTTCGGTATATAAATACAATATCGGCTGGATCGACTATTTCATATTCCGGTTTTATGATAAGCCGGAAGAAGAGCGGTTGGAATGGGTAGGAACTGGCTACAAATACGAATATGACCTGGTCATGAATCCGAAGGACCAACGGCACCTGCTGGAGAATAAAATCCATTTCTATAATGCCTATCAGCCTTTTGTCCTTCACGCGACCTGTACCATTGAGGATATCATGGAGAACAATGAAAAGGCCGGGCAGGTTCTCGGCAATCCGACCGGCAAGATCGTAGTCAAGGATGCATTGGGGCAGTGTGGCTGGGATGTGGAAATCCTGAATAGCGACGAGCATCCGCGTGAATCGCTGATCCGGTATATGCAGTCGAAGAGATTTAACCTTGCGGAAGAATTTATCCTACAGCATCCGGAACTTTCCCGGCTGTCCAGCTCGGGTGTCAATACGATCCGGATCATTACCCAGATTAATAAAGAACAACAGGTGGAGATCTTAGGGGCCCGTTTACGGGTGAGTGTCAATAACTACGTGGACAACCTGGCATCAGGGAACATGGCCGCGGAAGTGGACCTGGAGACCGGCAAGGTGGCGGGGCCCGGGGTGTTCAGTGATATTACCAAACCTGATGTCACACACCATCCAGTATCCGGGATAGAGCTCATGGGCTATCAGGTACCATTATGGGACCAGTGCCTTGACCTGGTGAAGAGGGCTGCACTACACAAGCCGGAAAACAGGTCCATTGGCTGGGATGTGGTGGTCACTGAAAAGGGTCCCGGATTATTGGAAGGGAATCATAATTGGTGCAAAATTCTCTGGCAGCTCCCGGTGAAAAAAGGACTTAAAAGTGTACTGGAACGGCATCTCTCCGAACTGGAGACTTCTGAAAAAGATCAGGCTGTCCCGATCTTGCAATAATGCGGTATTTCCCCGTCATGAAAAGACTTTTGGACCTCCTACTGGCAATCGTTCTCCTGATGGTGCTATCCCCGCTGTTTTTGATACTCGTCCTGGTGATATGGATCCGGTTGGGGCGCCCTGTTTTTTTTACACAGGAGAGGCCCGGTAAAGGAGGGAAATCCTTCCGGATGATCAAATTCAGAACCATGCGCGACGATCGTGATTCGTCGGGCAACCTGCTTCCGGATCATTTACGGACTCCGAGAGTGGGCAGGATTATCCGGAAGACCAGTCTGGATGAATTGCCTGAAATCATCAATATCCTCAGGGGCGACATGTCCCTGGTAGGACCCCGTCCGCTGCTGATGAAATATCTGCCCTATTACACGGAAAGAGAAAAGAAACGTCATCTGACCAGGCCGGGGATCACGGGACTTGCGCAGGTGAGCGGGAGAAACCTGCTTTCATGGGATGAACGTCTGGAGACGGATGTGCAATATGTCGAGCAGCTCTCTTTCCGGATGGATATCGTCATTCTGTTCCGCACAATCATCCATGTGATCCGGCAGAAAGATGCGCTGGCCGTTTCCAGTGAAGTGATTCCCGATTTTGACGATTACCGGAAAGCCCAACAAGCGAAAAGCAATGATCATTGATTCGATCCGGACCGGTCTGTTTCCGGGAACGGAAACTCTCAAAATTGTGAGGGATGATCTGTTCCCGGCTCATATGGGTGGCAACAAAGCACGAAAAATGGTCAGGATCGCTCAGGACATCGAGCAGAGGGGCTGTAACGCGGTGGTAACCACCGGCGGAATACAGTCGAATCATTGCCGGGTAGTGGCGCTTGCCTGTGCCTCCAGAGGGTGGAAATGTCATTTGATACTGCATGGTGATCCGGAGCAGTTCCATAAGGAGAGGGGCAATGCCCTGCTGATGAGAATGAGCGGAGCGGATATTTTTTTCGTAGAGAGCCAGCAGATCGGTTCTGCCATGGAACAGTCGATGGCCGATCTGGCACAAGAAGGATACCAACCGTATTACTTGCAGGGAGGAGGCCATAATCCTGCAGGAGTCAGGGCGTATGTCCAGGCTGTCAAAGAGCTGAAAAACGCTCTTCCCTCCGGAGAAAGCTTCAGTCATATTTTTCTGGCCTCCGGTACTGGTTCTACACAGGCGGGGATCCTGGCGGGTTGCTACGAAGCAGGATGGAACCACACCCGGGTTCACGGCATTTCTGTGGCCCGGACCAAAAAGAGGGGAGTAGAGGCCATTTTGGAAGCTTTGACAATGGTGGATGAAGCATATTCGGAGTTGGCCGGGAGAGTTGATTTTGTGGATGATTTCCGTTTCGGTGGGTATGGGAAAACAGCTCCCTCTCTGAGACGATTTATTGAAGAAACAGCGCGGAAGACCGGGATTGTTCTGGATGAAACCTACTCGGGAAAGGCTTTTCTGGCGATGAAAGAGATCCTGACCAGGGATCAACTGAAGGGCAACATCCTGTTCTGGCATACCGGTGGTGTATTTAATCTAATGGCACAGCGATGAACATTCTTTTTACATGCGCAGGCAGGCGGAATTATCTGCTTCATTATTTCCGGGAGGCCATGAACGGGAAGGGTACGATCATTGCTGCGGATATGCAGATCTCGGCTCCGGCCCTGGCAGTGGCCGATGTACCCAGAGTCGTTCCGGAGGTATATGCCCC
>CAZRZY010000046.1:0-31023 GCA_964604655.1 uncultured Bacteroides sp.
GACTATCCGGCCCATATAGATTACTGGAAAGATTATGTAATGTATATGGTCAGGCGGGGCACCGGCAGGGATATCGTCTGGGAGATCGGGAATGAACCCGATCTCAAGCTCAGATCGCTGCTTCAGACCGATCTCAGGACCACCGGAGAGGTATATGGTGAATTCGCGGAGCAGGCGGCCAAGATCATTCACTGCTTTGATACCGGCGCCAGGATCATCGTCTGCTCCACCGCAGGGATGCACATGGGGGCCTCGGGATATGCGTATACCGAAACATCCTTTCAAAAGCTTCACCCGCTGGCAGGTATCTTTGGGACCCATCCCTATACCGGACCACGGTATGTGGGCGGTCATGATGCCGGCTTTGTCAGCCCGGAAGAGAAGGACAACCGGGGAAGGTACAGGGAGATCCTGACCATGGCAGACCGGTGGGGGAAGGGTCAGCATGTGGTGTGGGCCACCGAATGCGGATATGCCATCGACAAGGACCATATGGCATTTACCGGTAATCTGAACCGAACTTTCACCTCCCTGAATGCGCGGATGTTCCTTACAAGCTTCTCTGTTCCGAGAGTGGAGAAGGCTTTTCATTTCCGGACCACTCCGACCCAGGGTGAAGGGGGATATGATTACGGGATGTTCAGGAATTCGGATAACTATCCGCGGGCCATCATGCCCATGTTCGCCCATATGGCCTGGATCATGCACCGGGTCGAACCGGTCGAGCCGCCTGTCCGGGAAGACGATATACAGATCTTCTCCTTCCGGACGGAAGGAGGCCGCGGACTGGTGACGGCTTATAAACACAGGGGTGAACCGGAGCGTATGATGCTGGAGATTGACCCGGAAGAGCTCTATGTGACCGATCTGATGGGGAACAGGGTGGTGGCGGCTTCGGCGGGAGGGCGCTCGGTACTCGAGCTGACCAATCAGCCGATTTATATCGAAAGCAGGACGATGGATGCCACGGCACTGAAATCGGTCTTTCAGTCGGCTGTTTATGAATCATCGCTGAATATGACCATCAGCAATATCTATTTCAGATCGGTGCGTGAGCTGGTCGTTTCAGTCTCCAACCTCAGAGAAATAGCGTTGGAGGGGGAACTATCCCTCACGGTACCCGAAGGTCTCCACATGGATGAACCCTCCCGTAGCATTTCACTGGGGCCCTCCGTGAAGAAGGAACTGGTCTTCCAGGTGGAAGTGGCAGGAGATCCGCTGGATCTGAACGGAGAACTGCTCTCTGCAGAAGTTACGGCCGGCGGGACGCTATCGCGGTTCGACCTGACCATCCGCTTCGAATCTGCGGGAAGAGTATCGGCCAGAGTCACTCTGGATCAGCTGGAGGAATTCAAAACGGAAATGGGGCAGATCCATTTGCACGGAAGGTCTGCGGTAAAACCTCCCGATCCGGGGATCGACTGGACGGGCGACGGCGACCTGAGTTCCGATTTCTGGTTTGGATGGGATCCCCGATATCTCTACATCGCTGCCGGGGTGACCGATGATGTGCACTGCAACAGCTGGAGCGGACCCAACCTGGTGAAGGGGGATGCCATTCAGATATCCATCGATGCCGGGAACGATGCTTCGGCTGTGGTTAAGGGCTACGACGGGAACGACTTTGAGCTGGTGGCGGCCCTGACAGATGAAGGAGATACGGTAGTTGCCACCTACGTGCCGGACAGCCTGGACCCGGATCTCCTGAATGGGCAGGTCGCTGTGGAGATTAGCCGGGACAGTTCCATGACCACCTATCTGGTGACCCTTCCCTGGAGCGCGCTGGGACGGGACGCGGCCACACCGGACGATATCATCGGGATCAACGTGGTGGCGGGCGATAACGATCAATCCGGGGTCATCCGCGATTACTGGAATGAACTGAGCTCCGGCACCGTCGAAACCAAAGATCCCGCCCTGTACCGGAAATTCATTCTGTCCGGGCAATAATACAGGATATGATTCATTGCATGATCATCAAAAAACCGGGCTTTATGATGTGTATCGTGTTCATACCGCTGCTGACATTGTTTCTGCATATCAGCAGCCAGGACTGCTCCGATTATGACCGTTTGGAACGGAACTCCCCGCCGGACGGCATTGCCGTTTATCAAGGGAGTCCGCACTACTGGCAATTCGACGGGAAGCCCGTACTTCTCCTGGGAGGCAGCAGTGACGATAACCTGTTCCAGGCAGACAATGTGGAGGAGGAGCTGGACCGGCTGGCCGCTGCGGGCGGGAATTACGTGAGGTGCACCATGAGCAGCAGGGACAGCGGAAATGTGAAGCCCTTTGAAATGAATGCTCAGGGTATCTATGATCTGACACGCTTTGACCCGGAATACTGGGACCGGCTCGACAGGTTTCTTGCCCTCACAGCCGAACGGGATATCATCGTGCAGGTGGAACTCTGGGCGACCTATGATTTCTATGAAAGCCACTGGCCGGACAATCCCTTTAATCCCGCCATGAATTCGGCCTGCAATCCGGAGGATTCCGGGCTGCCCACAGAGCACTCCCATAAGGGATGGGAGAAGATCAATCCTTTTTTCAGTACCGTTCCGGAACTGGACGATAACGAAACCGTGCTGACCGTCCAGCATGCGTTCGCCGACCGGCTGCTGGAAGCCACGCTGCCGCATGATCATGTTTTGTATTCTGTCGATAACGAGACCAATGCGCATCCTGAATGGGGAAAGTACTGGGCCTCATACCTGAAGGAGCGGGCGGCAGGGTCGGGGAGGACGATCTATGTAACTGAGATGTGGGACAACTGGGATCCCACCGGGGGCCGGGTGCAGGGGATCAGCCGGCAACAATTCCTGAGCCCCCATCCGTTCCGGGAACGCTCCACTCCGATGAACACCATCGATCATCCCGGGATATACGACTTTATCGATATCTCCAACCACAACGGGCAGATTGGAGAGGTCCACTATAAAACAGGCCTCTGGGTGAGGGAGCATATCAGTGAACGCGAAATGGTCAGGCCCATCAACCATGTCAAGATCTACGGCGGTTGGGGAGGGACCTGGAACGGGAACGAACGGGACGGCATGGAGCGGTTCTGGAGGAACCTCTTCGCAGGCCATGCCGCGGTCCGCTTCCACCGGCCTCCCTCGGGGATCGGTAACAGTCCGGAGGCTCTGACACAGATACGGTGCGCCCGGATGCTCGAGGGGGAGGCGGGATTCCATTCCCTGGTTCCTGCCACAGATCTGCTGAACGGCAGGGAGGAGAACGAGGCATATTGTCTTTCCGACAGGGATTCCATTAGTTTGGTCTATTTTCCGGCAAGGGGAGATGTGATCCTGCATGCGGGTCCGGGTAATTGTACATGGCGGAGTCTGGATCTGAAAACCGGATCCTGGGAACCGCAACGAACAGGGGTATTTCCCCTGCCGCTGCATTCGGGATCGACAACAGGGATTATCGTAAAGATTGATAAACAATGATAAAGAATTATCCGGTACACGCTTTTGCGGGATGGCTTCCGGCGATCTGCCTGGGAGGATTGCTCTTCGGCGGTCTGCCGGCCAGCGGACAGAATGAAGTTCATATCGACATTCATACAGAGAGGGATATCGGCGGGTATACCGAGGTCCAGGAGTTATTCGGGCTCATGACCGGGAATATGGATTCCAGGGCGAAACCCTATATGAGGGATGCCAAACTGACCGGGGTCCGGAGTATTATCAACTGGATTCCCAGCCCTGGTACTCCGGGCCTGGGCTTTAAATACCCCGACTGGAATGACCTCAAAACACCCACTTTCGCCAGCCGGGAGGAATCGTTGCAGTGGTTTGACGGTTTCATAGCCAGGGAGCCGGTGGCGCTCTGGAACGGATTGCTGGCCGGGCTGGATTACCTGGACGACAGCTATGGCGAAACCAATGTCTGTATTTCAGGGAATCCCTTTCTCTTTGACGGCCGGCTGGAAAGAAATCCTGCTGCCGCACAGGCCCACGTTTCAGCATATATACAGGCACTCAAGAACACCCGTCCCCCGGGAGCGGCATCCCGTTTGAAATATTTTCAGCTGGCCAATGAACCGGAGCAGCAGAAGCATTGGGCCGGTCAGTTTCACATGAATCAGTACCAGGCGGTCCAGTCGTATACAAGGGTATTTAATTTTCTCTACGATCCTATCTCGGAACAGCACCCCGATGTGATCATGATCGGCAACTGCGTGGGCCATGATGCCGCATTCCGGCTGAACAATGTCAGCAAAGCGGGTGTCGACTGGAACATCTGGGTCAAATATTTTGTGGACCATGTGAGCAATCCAGCCGCATTGCACTTTTTCAATTCACAAACCTACTCCGTGCCCACCCTTCGGAACCTGGTTTTTGCCAGTATGACCCAGAATTACGGGGAGATCCGGAGAGGAGTCAGGCCCCGGCAGGTGATCACGGAAACAGGGGCGCCCGACAACTACCTGAACCAGTTCGTATACACGGCCGATAATATCTTCATGATGCTGGAGCACCCTGATAAATATGCGGTGCGGACAGGGTTTGTGGCCGCAGATTTCGCTAACCATGCTTTTTTTAAAGTCGTAGCAGGTGAATTGGTCCCCCAGTCGCCCTACTGGGTACTCGCCGTTTTGAAGAATCTGCGCGGCAGGAACATACAGTTCAGAGCCATCACCGATACAGTCAGGGTCTTCGTCTCTTCTCCCTCTGATACCCTCCTGGTGGCAGCGCTGTTCAACCCTGACTGGGCAGAGCGTCAGGTGACCCTGCATACCGGAATGCCGGACGGACAGGTCCGGGATATCATGCTCCGCAAAGCGGTATGGAACAGCCAGGAAAACAATGCCCTTTACGCGCAACAGGGGATGCTGCCCGACACGGTGATTCATCTGACCCTGGAACCCAAAAGCGTTTATTCGCTGGAGCTCTCTCTCTCAGAGCCGCCTGGTGCGGCAGAACAATCCAGGACGAGGGAGTATTACGGAGATGCGGTGAACGTGGATATGTCGGTTCCCCCGGAAATAGAGATCGCGCTTCCCTTTCTGCCCGATTCACTCTCCGGGGCCTTTCTGCGTATGGGACTGGACCGGAGGCCTTCCACGGGAGTTTACCGGATCCATCTGAACGGGAAAGAATACACCATCGACCTGGGAAAGCTTCCCGACAAGCTGATCAGCACCTACCATGAGATGTCCGGTTTCCTCGAGATCCCGGTCGACCCGGGTGACCTGCTTGAACAGAATCGGGTGATCCCGGAACCGTTGGGAGGGTACAGGCTGCTTTATTCCTCGATCGTGCTGCAGGGATTCCGGGCCCCTCTGCACCGGATCTCCTTCAGGGTCTTCGGGGCTTCCGGACCGGATACGATTCCTCTGGAAGGGGTCACTGCTGAGGTGGGAACAAAAGCCACCCTTACCGATGATTCCGGTTCCGCTTCTCTCGAAGGATTTCTGGAGGGATCTTACCATTACCGGATGCACCGGAAGGGATTCAATTCCGCTTCGGGACAGATATTGCTTCGTTCCGATACCCTGATTTCCGATACGCTTCATGGGATCACTTACAAAATTCAGATCCGGGTGAACGATGCTGTGACCGGCCTTCCCCTGGCAGATTGCGGGGTGTGGTTTGATTCCGTCGAATATGCCTCCGGCAGCGACGGAGCATTGGAACTGAGCGGGGTAGAGTATGGTTATTACGATATTCAGATTAGCCGTGGAGGGTACGATACCCTGCATGCTGAACAGGTGGAGATCTTTTCCGATACTGTGTTGACCTTCCGGCTGAGAATGGATGCCCCGGAGGTATCCATGACCGTGGTGGACCGCTTAACGGGGGAGCCTGTGCCAAGGGCTGTCATCCACACCGGAGGTTCGGTTTATCTGACCGATAATAACGGAGTGAAAATCATCCCTCTGTCCGCACCGGGACTGTGGGAGTATCAGGTCGAGATGGTGGATTATTTCCTTCTGAGCGACTCGGCATATGTTTGGTCCGATACTTCGATGGTGGTGCAACTTCTCCCGGAACGGGCCAATATTGAGTTTCTGGTCAGCTCGGAAGGTAGCCCGCTGCCGGGTGTCACAGTGGAACTCGATGGTTCGGAACGCACAACAGATGCAGGCGGTTATGCCTGGTTCGGGAACCGGCCCGCCTTGCAGTCCTACTTCTGCTCATTGACCAAAGAGGGATTCGGTATGTGGAGCGATACTTTTTTTCTGGAGGTCGATACCACCCTGCACGTGTCCCTTCAAAGGATCTCCGGCATCCAGGGAAGGGGAGCTGAAAAGATCGTTGTTTACCCAAATCCGGCAGGTGAATCCCTTTCTATCCTGTCGGAATTCACCGAAGCCCGGGGTGCTCTTTACACCTCCGACGGCAGATGCGTATGGGGGGCAGAGATCGTGAGCGGGAGATCCGTACTGGATGTGGCGCACCTTGCACAGGGCATCTATACACTCAGGATCATTTCGGGCAATCGTTGTTTTCATCAAAAAATAATCATCAGACCATGATCAGGACATTCTATTGTATCGCCGCTCTCTGTTTCATTTTGCAGGGGTCTGCCATGCCCGGGGAGCATCGTATACCTGAGCCCCCTGAGGGCAGACCAAACATTGTTCTGATCTTTCTGGACGACATGGGGTACAGCGATCCCGTCTGCAGTGCCTCCAGGGCCGGACTGCTCACCGGATGTTACCCCAACAGGGTGGGGATTGAAGGGGCGTTGATGCCCTTTCATAAGCATGGTCTTCACCCGGGGGGAGGAAACCCTGCCCGAGATCCTGAAACAGGTCAATTACAGAACGATCTGCATCGGAAAATGGCATTTGGGCCATCACAGGGAATTTCTGCCCCTTCAACACGGGTTTGACGAAGATTTCGGATTACCTATTTCCAATGACATGTGGCCGATCAATTACGACGGTACCCCCGCCACTCCCTCGACCCAGGCCAGAAAAGCTTCCTATCCGCCCATCCCCCTGATCGAGGGGGATGCTCCGATAGGCGAGATCGCCACCATGGAAGACCAGGCCACGCTCACTTCCAGCTATAACACGCGTGCGGTCCGGTTTATCCGGGAAAACAGGGGGCGGTCGCTGGGTGAAGTAATCCGCGCGCTGGATGAGAACGGACTGACCGACCGGACATTGATCATTTTTATTTCGGATAACGGTCCCTGGAAACTGGTTTTGCCTCACGGATACAGATCCTGTGAAGAGGCTTTGTCCGGAAAAGGGGGTGTCCCGGACGACCCTTGTGATAAAACAACCGGTTGTTGCCTCTACGATTTAAGGCGTGATCCGGGAAAGCGCTACGATGTCGGGGAACTCTACCCGGAGGAGATGGAGGAACTGAAACAACTTGCCGATTCTGCGCGGGCCGATCTGGGAGACTCACTTACGGGACAAAACGGATCCGGAAGACGGGAACCCGGGAGGATCCTCGCTCCATAACCGGTCATTCCACGAAGATCTTTATCGCATCCATCCGGTTGTTCTCATAAAGGAAGCGGACGATCCAGACGCCGGTTTCCAGGTTTTCCAGGTTAAGCCGGTAATGGCCTTCCGCACTTTTCTGGGGATGGGAGACTGCCCGGAGCACCCTGCCGTTGAGGTCCATAACCTGAAAAGATCGCAGCCTGTTCGCTGTTTTGAAATAGGCGTGGTTATGGACGGGGTTGGGGAAAAATGTAACGGAAGGTTCGGTGATATCCCCGGGAAGACCGGTCACCTGCCTTTCGTAATAATCATAGGCATAACGGATGGTGTATTCATGCTGCAGCTGGGCAATCCTGAAGACCACCAGGTCTTTTGCCACATTGCCGTTGATGAACGAGACCATTCCATCCTGCTGGCTCCCTCCCTGTACCGACTGGAAAAGGATGGAGTCGGAGACACGGTTGACAGGGACGGATACCTTTACAGAAAGCGATTCTCCGGTGGGTTCAACTACCGGTGCGGCGTATGCCCAGTAATAAATATTGGTGGAATCGCCGGGATGGAGATCCAGCACGGATCCAAGAACCACGTCGGCTGTCTCCACCATCCCGAGGTAGTCATAATACTCACCGTTCAATGTGACACATCCCCTCGTGTCGATCTTTATTTCCATGGTATCCAGAGGGGAATGCAATGTATCCATATCCGGACTGTAAGCGTCCAGGGTTTGCACCCTGAAAAAAGGTCTGCTACCCTCGCGGGGAGTCCAGGAGAGGTTATCCACCAGAATACCGCCATAAGTGGAACCCTCTTTGATCCCGTGTGAAAGCTCCAGCAGGAATGGACCGGGGGTATTGACAGGGAAAGAATAGGTTTCCACCTGGTATCCTTTTATGGGCTCGGTTTGCCCGACCAGTTCTCCGTCCACTTTTACCTTCACGTAACCATCCTCCTGGAAATTTCCCGACAGCACCTGGAAGGAGAGATCGGTGATCCCGGAGTCGATGAGTGCACGTAGGTAGCCCGATTTCCCGTTGGTCCAGTAGATGCTTCCGCAGTGACTGCTGCCCTGGAAAATGGTTCCGTCGTCGTTGATCCCTCCTGCGCTGGGAAAATAATAGGTTTGTATATCCCATACCACTCCGTTGCCTGCCTCATATTCGAGTGTATATTCCCTGTAGGGATTCCCGAACTGGTCACAGATGGAGTTGAAGTTTTCGGACAGCGTATCCTGCTGTGCCAGCAGGATTGGATTAAAGAATGAGACGAGCGCCAGGCTCAGAAACAATGGGTGCGGATTCAGATTCATGTTCGTGCGTGCCATTTTCCCTGATCAGATTAGACGAGTAGTCGATCGATAAAGTTACTGAATATTGCGTATTTATCAGGAGGTTGACGAAGGGTGGGTTTCCGGCCTCCTACCATTAGTTTTTGTATAATTAATTAATTATATGAATGTTAACCATTCTCTAAAGAGCATAACGTGATTATTTATACCTCTATATTGTCCGGAAATGACCCCTGTCCTTTTATTGTTTAAAACGTACATTTATTAAGTCAAGCCGACAATTGCACTGAATGAGTATTATGTATAGATTAATCCTGATACTTAGCCTTATGACCCTGCAGGCATGCAGCTTCAGCCTGAGGAACGAAACTGCCAGGGCCTTTGAACCTGACTGGGAATCTATGAAGCAGTTTGAGGTTCCGGACTGGTTCCGTGATGCGAAATTCGGAATCTATTTTCACTGGGGGATCTATTCCGTGCCGGCCTTTAAAACGGAATGGTACTCACGCAGGATGTACGAACCGGCCAGTCAGGTCAACCGGTACCATGTGGAAACTTACGGCCCGGTATGGAATTTTGGTTATAAAGACTTTATTCCCATGTTCCGGGGCGAACATTTCAACGCGGCGGAGTGGGCGCACCTGTTCCGAAAGGCGGGGGCCAGGTTTGCCGGGCCCGTCGCCGAGCACGCGGATGGATTTGCCATGTGGGACAGCAAGCTGACCCGGTTCGATGCAAAAGAGATGGGGCCGATGCTCGACGTGGTGGGAGAGATGGAAAAGGCCGTCAGGGCCGAAGGCATAAAGTTCATTACCACCTTTCACCATCAATGGCTATACGGTTGGTATCCGACCTGGGACCCATCTTCGGGAACGGCGGAGCCCGCCTACAGCGACCTTTACGGTCCGGTGGTCCCCCACTCGGCCTGGAAACCGGCCAGTGAAAAACCCGATCCGCCTCCCGGTAAGGAATTCTGTCAGCGATGGCTCATACGGGTGAAGGAGGTGATCGACCGCTACCACCCCGACCTGATCTATTTCGACAGTAAAATGCATATTATCGACGAAAAGACCCGGTTGGAGATGCTCAGTCATTACTATAACGATGGACTAAAGAACGGAACGGAAGTATTGGTGACCTACAAGCAGGAAGACCTGAAGCCCTGGGCGGGGGTGCTCGATCTCGAAAGGTCCAGGATGGAAGAGAAAAAGGAGTTTTCCTGGCTTACCGACGATTCGGTGGACTGGGGATCCTGGTGTCATGTGTCGGAACCCGACTATAAATCGGCAGACCGGATTATCGATTACCTGGTGGATGTGGTCAGCAAAAACGGATGTGTATTGCTCAATGTGACTCCCACCGCCTCCGGGGAGATCCCCGAACCGGTCAGAGAACGGTTGATTGATATTGGAAAATGGCTCGAGATCAATGGTGAAGCCATCTTCGAGACCCGTCCATGGGAAGTCTGCGCAGAAGGTCCTTCCCGGATCACCGAAGGGCACCTCAATGAGCGGGAGAATCCGGACATGACCGCCTCCGACATCCGTTTCACCTGCAATGGCGAATACCTGTATGCCATTATCCTTGCCCCCCCCGAAGCCACCCGGATACATATTACATCCATGAGCCCCGAAAATGGCATAGCCACGGGCGCCATTGAGCAGGTTGATATGCTGGGCTCTGAGCAGCAGATCGGGTGGGAGACGGGAACAGAGGGCACGGTGCTGAGTTGGGACCGGGACCCGGGACTTGAACATGCACTGACTTTCCGTATCCGGTTGCAACCGGAAACAGGCAGGAAAAAGATACGATTATCCAATCAATGATTATCCATTAAATCACGATATGATGTTAAGGTATCCAACTTTGATTATTGCAGTAGTTTCGATGGTTAGCGCCTGCTCAGGCGGAGGAAGCAGAAACCTATCCGGACAGGAGTTAGGGAAAGACCCAGTCCCGGTTTTTGAGGAGAACTGGGAATCGCTGGCCCGTCACAACGAAGCTCCGGAATGGTTCAGAGATGCCAAGCTGGGGATCTATTTCCACTGGGGGGTCTATTCCGTCCCGGCTTTCGGCAATGAGTGGTACCCCCGGTGGATGCATTTCGAGGGTAGGCCAGAATATAAGCACCAACTGGAGCATTATGGACATCCCTCCGAATTCGGCTACCACGATTTTGTTCCTATGTTTAAGGCCGGTCATTTCAATGCGGAAGAATGGGCCGACCTGTTTATGCAGGCGGGGGCCCGGTTTGCCGGTCCGGTGGCCGAACATCACGACGGCTTTTCCATGTGGGACAGCGATCAAACCCCCTGGAATGCCATGGATAAGGGGCCTGAAAGGGATATCACAGGAGAGTTGAAGAAGGCTTTCGATGCAAGGGGCCTGAAACTGATCACCACCTTCCATCATGCCAAACACCTGCAACGGTATATGGGGCTGGTGGAGGAAGAGTTGAACAAGGATGTCGGACCGTTTGAAGTGTTCCGGAACAGCCACTACCCGCCCTTTGAGGGCATGCCGCCGGTAAGCTCTGATGAGGAGTTGAAGTACCTCTACGGGAACCTGCCAGAGGATCTGTGGCTGGAGGAGGTTTGGTTCGGAAAGCTGAAGGAGGTGATCGACAAATACCGGCCCGATATCCTGTGGTTCGATTCCTGGCTCGACCAGATCCCGGAGTCCTACCGGCAAAAAATGTGTGCCTATTATCTCAATGAGGCCGGTAAATGGGGCAGCGAGGTGGTGATCGTCCGAAAGCAGGACGACCTCCCGCTCGATGTCAGTGTGGATGACCTCGAAAAGTCCCGGAAAAACGAACTGGATGAAAAAACGTGGATGACCGATGAGACGATCAGCAAGGGAAGCTGGTGTTACACCAAGGACCTGGAAATCAAGGAAACTGTCGACGTACTCCATGTGCTCATCGACATTGTGAGCAAGAACGGGGTACTTCTGCTCAATATCTCCCCCATGGCCGATGGCACGATCCCCGCAGACCAGAGGGAGGTGCTGCTGGGTCTTGGAGCCTGGCTTGAACAATTCGGTGAAGCCATATACGGTACCCGGCCCTGGTATACTTATGGGGAGGGTCCCACCAAAGAGCCTGAGGGACATTTCAGGAACGCCAGTGAATTCCTGAAGATCAAATATTCGGCGAAGGATATCCGGTACACCACCGGAGAAGGAGTGATCTATGCCACGTTCCTCGGATGGCCGGGCGACGGAAAGGAGTTGCTGCTCACCTCTTTTGCCCCCGGAGCATCGGAAAAGGTGCCCGATATTGGAAGTGTGACGTTGCTGGGCAGCGACGAAAAGTTGCACTGGGAACAGGTTACGGGAGGTCTGAAAGTCACCATGCCTGCCACCTCTCCCAGCGAGATGGCGGTGGTGCTGAGGATCGAGGAGAAATAGCCCGGATCAGCCACCGTTTTCGATTGTCTATGTGGAGCTGGATATCCCTTAGCCCTTCTTTCCGTTGTTCGAGGCACGGCGCATGGCCTTCAGGTTGCCGGGAGGGGTTTGGACGGTGATTTCACATCCGCCGGAAAGGATAAACCGCCGGTCTTTTTGTGACGCAACCAGTGCGGAGGAGAGCGCTTCAACCTGTTCTTCGGGCAACTCCTGGATATCGACCGGATTGATGTTCCCGCACAGGATCACCTCTTTGCCCAACACTTCATGCGCATGGTCCGGGTCGACCTGCCAATCGATATCGATGATATCTACTCCGAGGTCTCTGATCTCCGGTAGCAGATGGTTGATGTCACCGCAGATGTGGAGCTTAACCGTAGCTCCCAGTTCATGGATGTAGTCGATAATTTCCTTCTGGCGATCCTTCACAAATGTGACATAACTTCCCGTATCAATCTGAGAGCAGACTGCATCTCCCATACCGATCACATCGGCTCCAGCCTCGATCTGTGCTCTGGCAAAACCTTTTGCGGTCACTACGCATTTATCCATCAGCAAGTTGGAAAAATCCGGATCGGTAACCAGGAACATCATCATCTCGGAGACGCCGGCCAGATTGGCTGCCTCCGCCAGCGGCCCCTCGATCCATCCGATCACCGGAACCTCTCCTTTTAAAAGTTCCTGGAAATAGCGTGCCCCGTTGATCCGGTCAAGCGTCCGTTCCGCTTTGTAGACATCCGGGTTGCGAAGGGCTTTTACATCCTCCATGGAACGAAGGATGATCTCTTTGCACCGGGGCACTCCTTCCGGGATGAATTCGACCGGGGCGCCGAATGCGGAAGTCTCCCGGTAGGGATCGGAGATCAGCCCCACCATATCGATATCAAAATCCTCCAGCGCCTTCATGTTCGATTCGACCAGTATTCGGTAGTCGGAGGCAAACTCCCCGTAGGTGTGTCCCGCATACCTGGCAGCAAAGTGCATGAGGATGGGGCGGAACAGTGTCGATTCGCCGGTCTCTCCCTCCAGGAGGCGCCGGTATTTTTCTGTTTTGTTCATAACGCTAATGTAAACCGGATCCTTATCATGGCCAAGACCGGGCGGGCGGATTTTCGGAATACCACCCTGTTTTGGACCCGAAACTCCCCTTTCGGCCTTCAGAGTCTACATATCTTTATTACAGTTTACTTCTGCGTAATACGATAAAAGGTCATGGCTTTAGATGCCAACCAAAGCCCTTCAATTCTTTTCCAGGGGGATATGGATCTGGTCCGGCTAAGACGAATCCGGGAGCAGGATCACAAAATGGGGAGGAGGCTGTGAATGAGTGACTATAGACATTTTTTCAGGAGTTGTACGGCAGCCCTGTGGCTCACAGTAGGTTCCGTTTTACAAATTCCGGCCCAGAACAGTAAAGCCACATCAGCGGGCGATCTGCCCATCATTCCTGTCGGACTGGATGCTTACCGGATGTGGGAGATGTTGCCTTATCATAAAATAGGGATCAGGGCCTATATGCGAAGCACCTACGACCGGGAAGGTGGCAATCGCGGGGTCGATGCGAGTCATTTTTTATACCAGAAATCGGATAGTTTCAACGTCACCCTGGATGTTAAAGGGCAGGGCATCCTCTATTTCAAACGCACCAATCATTTCCATGGGAGTCCATGGCACTATGAGATTGACGGGGAGGATTTCATTGTCAAAGAAACAGCAACGGATGATCCCATTGATGCAAAAAACAGATACGACAGGGTCACTTTTATACCAGAGGCACTTTTCCCCGAACCTCTAACTTTTACCTGGGAAACCACCAGGGGGGCTGATCTGATGTGGGTTCCACTGGGCTTCGAGGAAAGGCTCAGGATTGCCTACAGCAGGACATTTTACGGAACGGGCTACTATATCTACCACCTGATCCCGCCAGGGACCAGCCACCTTTCCAGACCGATCGAGAAATGGGACAGGACTCCCCCTGCCAATGATGTGCTGGAGCTTCTGGAAAGTGCCGGAACGGACATTCTCACCGACAAGAGCAGTATGGAAAAGATCTCTGGACGGATTCATATCGATCCTCATCAAACCGTCAGGATTCTGAGTGCCGGTGCCGGGCCTGCTATGATCAGGTCTCTGAAGATTACCGTGCCGGAAGAATCCGGTTTCGATTTCGGAAAGTGCAGGCTGAGGGTTACCTGGGACCACCGATGGCATGCTTCCATTGATGCACCGGTGGGGCTCTTTTTCGGGGCGGGGGAGCTTTATAATCCGGAAGAAAAGGAATTCCTTGTCAGGGGATTGCCGCTATCGGTAAGGTATGAAGGGGATTCCATCTACCTGAACTGCTACTGGCCCATGCCTTTCTACAATAGTGCGGTCATTGAGCTCCAGGAGATGACCGGCAGAAATTTTAAGGATATTGAATTTGAATTCTTACTGGAGCCCTATACAGGCCCGGTCAACCACCTCAATTATTTCCATGCTACTTATACCGATATTCCCGAGCCCGAACTCGGCAAGGACAATGTTTTTCTGGACACAAAGTTCGTGGAGGGGGGAGGCGACTGGAGCGGTCATTTTGTAGGCATGAGTTGGATCTTTTCTCATGATGGGATCCTGCCTGTACTGGAAGGGGATCCCCGCTTCTTTTTTGACAACAGCAATACTCCGCAGGGTTGGGGGACCGGCACCGAGGAGTGGGGCGGGGGAGGCGACTACTGGGGCGGGGAGAACATGACCCTTCCCCTGGCAGGGCATCCCATTGGAAAACAGAAGGAAGATGCGAAGAATGAGAAGGACCTGATCAATTCCGCCTACCGGTTCCTGATCGCAGACTTTTTCCCCTTCGGTAAAAGGGCGGTGATCGGGCTGGAGCACGGTGGGGTGAACCAGATCAATGAACATGCCAGCGGCGTGGCCTACTGGTACGGGGTCAACGCTGCTTCGCTTGTATTGACCGACCAACTGAATGTTTGTCATGAACAAGACCGGGAAGCGCACCAGTACAGCTCTTCGCCGGAGGATGATTGTTACAGGCTGGTATCCCGGTATGAATGGGGACCCGACCGGAATGGAGGAGGCAATCGCTGGGGTACGAATCCATATCCCGCAGGCTCTGTCATCTTTTACCCGGCTCAGGAGGACGAAGTGAAGACAATGAAAGAGTACTCGGAATTTACCGTAAGCGTTCATCCCGGGAACCATGGCATTCTCATCCGCAGGAAATTCGATTATGCATACCCCAACCAGGAAGCCATGATCATGATCAGGCACCATGGCAAGCGCAAATGGAATAATGTGGGTGTCTGGTACACCTCGGGCAGCAATACCTGTGTGTTCAGCAGGCCGGAGGGAAAGAATTTCACATCGGCGGAATGGAGTCCCACCGAGCACCACATTATCACCAGCAACCGGCGATGGAGGGAGGAGGAGTTCCCCATATCCTCCGCTTTTACAAGAGGTGCGGAAAAGCTGGATATCAGGATCGAATTCATCCCCAATAGTCAGGAGCTCTTTCCCGGTCAGCCATTTCCGGAACGTTCTGTTTGGAGCGCATCCCGATACTGGATCTATTCGTGGGTATTGCCGGACAAGGGCTTACAGTCCCTGACCCATAAGGACTGAGAATACTTCAGAAAGGGGCGGGTGGAATTTCGGAATACCACCCTGTTTTGGACCCGAAACTCCCCTTTCGGTCCCGGGGTCTCCATAAATTTGATTATTGTACAGCTAAAAACCACCCCAAACGATGAAATTTCTGCGAAGCAAATCGATCAGAACGTTTCTGTGCCTGCCGGTCTTCATTGCTGGTACTGCCTTCATTGCCTCCTGCTCACACGCACACGGTCAACGGGAACCGGTCGACTATGTGGATCCCTATATCGGGACCATTGCCATGATGCTGCAGACCACCTCCCCGACCGTACAGCTGCCTCACGGCATGGCCAGGGTAGCCCCGGCGTTCACTCCGGGTATCTATGATAAATACCTGGCCGACAAGATATACAGTTTCCCGGCCGGCCTATCATGGATCATGTCCACTACCGGTGAACTCCGGGTTGCCCAACCAGGGATCGCATCGGGATTCGATCACGATTTCGAGGATGTTTCACCCCATTATGGAAAAGTCTTGCTTGAAGACTATGACATCACGGCAGAATACACCATTACCGATCACGCATTGTTCTACCGATTCACCTACCCGGGCGATTCACCGGCTCAGATCCTGATCGGGAACAATACCGGGGTGGAGATCGTTGATACACGCACCATTCGCGGTGTGGGACACCGTGGGCTGAATGTCTGGTTTCATGCGGAGTTCAGTGAACCTTTCGGGGTGAGCGGTACCTGGAAAGAAGGTATACCGGATGAGGGTGGAAGCAGCCAGTCGGGCCGGGAGACAGGGGCATACGCCGGTTTCAGCCCGGCGCCGGGGGATCAGGTCCTGGTGAAGATCGGGATCTCCTACATTGGTGCGGAACAGGCCCGGGCAAATCTGGAAATGGAGATCCCCGGGTGGGATTTCGATGCAGTGAAAGCAAAGGCCCGCCGAACGTGGAACGAAGCTCTGAACCGGATCAGGGTCGAAGGCGGGACGGAAAAACAGCGCACCATCTTCTACACCGCACTGTACCGGGCCCTGGGCAGGATGACCAATATCACGGAGTACGGGCGTTACTACAGCGGCTTTGACAACCAGGTACACGACACGGACGGCCATGACTTCTATACCAACGACGGGTTGTGGGACACTTACCGGTGCATGCATCCCCTCCAGATGATCATTGAACCGGAGCGGCGCAACGATATCCTGCACGCCTATGTGCGCATGTATGAGCAATGCGGCTGGATGCCGGCCTTCCCCAACATCATGGGCGGAGGCAACAGCAATGCCATGATCGGGCACCACGCCACCGCCATGATCAATGACAGCTATGTGAAGGGATTCAGGGATTTCGACACAGAGAAGGCATATGAAGGGATGCGGAAGAACGCGCTGCAGAAAACGATGCTGTCGCGTTTTGAAGGTGACGGGCTGGCGACGGAGCTGGACAGTGTCTATTTTGAAAAGGGGTTTTTCCCGGCCCTTGCCCCCGGGCAGGAGGAGTGGGTGGAGCAGGTCAACCCGGGCATGCGCCGGCAATCGGTCTCCCTTACCCTGGAGCACTGCTTCGACGACTGGGCACTGGCGCAGATGGCACAACAGCTAGGCAAAACGGAAGATTATCACTATTTCCTGCAGCGAGCTCACAATTACCGGAACCTCTTTCATGCAGAGTCCGGTTTTATGCGTCCCAGGACTGCCGACGGGACCTGGATCGAACCGTTTGATCCCATCTGGTCGGGCGGTCACGGCGGAAGGGACTATTACACAGAAATGAACGGATGGGATTACACCTGGTTCGTTCCGCATGATCCGGAAGGCCTGATCCGGCTGATGGGCGGCCGCCAAGCATTTCTCGATAAACTGCAAACCTATTTCACCACCACGGTCGATCTCTATATGGACAGTTCCAAGTTCCATTTTCTCTCTCAGTTCCCCGATAAGACCGGCTGGATCGGCATGTATTCCCAGGGCAACGAACCCGACCATCACATCCCTTACCTCTATAACTATGCCGGTCAGCCCTGGATGACCCAGCGGAGGGTCCGGCAGATCATGGATGTCTGGTTCGGGGATGTTCCCATGGGCGTCCCCGGTGACGAGGACGGAGGATCGATGTCGGCCTGGTATGTCTTTTCGGCCATGGGATTCTTCCCCTTTTGCCCGGGCCGCCCGGCATACGATATCGGAAGCCCCATTTTCGAGAAGATCACCATGGATGTGGGCGGCGGGAACCAGTTCATCATCGAAGCCCCCGGCGCATCGGCACAGAACAAGTACATCCAGTCGGCCACCCTGAACGGCAAACCGCTTGATAAGCCGTGGTTTGAGCATTCGGAACTGGCAAACGGCGGAAAGCTGATCCTGGAGATGGGTCCCAGGCCCAACAAAGAGTGGGGAAGTGCACCGGATGCTGCCCCGCCATCCATGCCGGAAAGGCCGGATTGAGGCTCTGTTTGATTCACACATTAAAACCTACTCATAATAAAGATGCAGATGCGTAAAAAAATCATCCGGTCCACCCGGCAAAAGCTGATGTTTTCCATCCTTTGTATGGCCGTTGCGTCTTCGAGCGGACTGACTGCACAGGATGTCTCACCTTATCTGAAATATGATGGTGATTTTCTCGGGAATGATCATCACATGTTGGCAGAGAGTAGCGACGGCAGGCTTGTATTTACAGTGGATCCATCCGTCCTTGTCAGAATGGCCAATTCGAAAGTGGGCGGCATTTCACTGAGTGGTCTGGCCGAAGTGGATATTCCCTATACAAAATCCACCCATGATTATAACATGCCTCCTGCTCTGGAAGATCGTGGCCTTGATCTCCGGATCCCTTTCATGAGATGCAACAAGATTACAGCTACTCTGGGGCATGCGCCGGGCGGACATCAGATGCGGGAGGAAGGAATCGATATGATGCATGATCTGTCCTCCAGATGGGATATTCCTGAGGAGGATATGATGATTGAGCTTGAGGTGAAGCCAGGTTCTGAAATCGGCCGTTTAATCAAATACTCAATGGACAAAGGGTATGGCTTCCGATACTGGCAAATTGTCAATGAACCCTTTAATTTCGGTGGATACACACCGGATACATACGTGGCTCAATTCGAAGAGGTCTGTCATTATCTGAAAGATGATTATTCGGATGCTCTGCTTGGCGTGTGCATCAAAATAAAAGCGAGCGATTACAATGCACAATGGCGGGGATATATTCTCGACCAGTTAAAGGGCAAGTACGACTTCATCATTCCCAACGCTTACAATCCGGGAAAGGATACCTGGCCTGAGACTTACGAGGACCGTGTACTGGCCAATAACTGGGGCATGGTAAACCTCTGTAAACAGGTGAAAGCGATGGCCGATGATTTTAATCCGGATCAGGAGATCTATTTAAGGGATGCCGAGTGGGGAGTAAACAGCGGAAAGAACAGGGATACCAATCCATTCAACGGCGCCTATCCATCGGCCATGCACCGCCTGGTGAGGATCATGCATTATGCGCAGGGCGAATACATGAAAAGTGCCTCTGCATGGACCCTGTTTGCATACCAGGATGAACGCATCGGTTTTGGCATGATCCCCAAACAGAGCCCGGAGAAGAGTACCCTCACTTACTGGATGTTCTATTACTTCAACCGGTTCTGCGGAACCCGTATTCCGAAGTTTACGGGTTCCTGTCCTTACTATACAGGGTTCTATGACGGGAACGAAGATCTCTTCGGCCAGACGCGGATGAACAGCCTGAGCGGTCCTGCCACTCCTGTTCTGATTACCCTGAATGAGGAGCAATCGATGTTATTGATAATCTTGGTGAACGGACTCAGGGATACGGAAGTGCCCTGCCAGTTTGAGGTTGAAAATGCTATCATTCATAGTCACAGCGTGGTCATGCTTCGGCACGATAACCCATACGCGGAGGCGTTGCTTGCAAATGAGGCTAAACTGATCAATCCCTCCGTGGAAATTCAGCAGGCCGGTGATCACTATACACTGACCGTACCCGGCCATTCGGCCATTTTTATGGAGTTGGACATTGAAATAACAAATTAGATCATGGATTGTCGTCAGTTTTCGAAGTGGATGGCCCTGGGAGCCGTCTCATCTCAGGCCACGGGCGTGGTTTGGGGCCGTTCCCGTCTGTTTTCACCTTCTCTATCCGGCAGGTAATGAAGCA
This sequence comes from uncultured Bacteroides sp., assembly GCA_964604655.1. GTDB lineage: Bacteria > Bacteroidota > Bacteroidia > Bacteroidales. The sequence goes on from CAZRZY010000046.1 coordinate 19,898, forward strand.
CATGGCGGAGCATTGTACCGGTGTGTCGCTGCATATAGAAACCGTTTCCGGGGGTGTCACGGAGATCCCATACCTGGCCAGCGTGGAGGTCATGCGGGACAGATATGGCGCAGGATTGAGATGATCAAGAGTACAATATTCAGGTAATAAGTTACAATGATGAAAAACTCGGCAAAAATCTTATTTCTGGTCCTCAGGATAGCGATAGGATGGCATTTTTTGTTTGAAGGAGTGATCAAGCTGATGCAGCCCGGATGGTCGTCGGAAGCTTACCAGTCGGGATCTTGCTTCTGGCACTCTATTATTTCGCCTATCCCCCTTTTGGGGCTTCCTATCCAGGGATCAGCACCGGGGGGCACTTCTGGATCGTCAACCGGAACCTGATCGAGATCATCGCTCTTTTGGTCATTACCGTCTTCCCGGTCAGGGAATTCAGCATTGAAAGGCTGTCTGTAATTATGAGCCGGCGTCGCAGGAGAACATCCGTACCCGCTTCCGTTGAGGAGGGAGGAGTCAGAAGAAGGCGGGAACTGCTGAAAGGGCTGGCCACACTGCCTGTGTTCGGCGGAATGCTGATCGGTACCGCTGTCAGGGGCCACCATCAGCCTGAAGACATCCGATCTTTCCGATCTGAAGGGGGAGCTGCCCAGGGGAAGATTCCGCATTTTAACTAGTACAAAAAGTTGACCGGCAGCAAAATGAAATGCCTGCCCGTGGTTTAGTTGAGTTACTATAAAAATCACTTAAAAAATGGACTGATGCGAACTCTGATCGGGACGGTTTTACTGGTGTTGTTACAATGCTGCTGCAATGACATGCAAAAACCTGACAGGCCCAACATTCTGTTCATTATGAGCGATGACCACGCATGGCAGGCGTTGAGTGCATACGGACACGATATTTCAAAAATTGCCCCTACTCCCGGGATCGACAGGATCGCGGAATCCGGGATACGCTTCGACCGCTGCCTGGTGACCAATTCGATCTGTGGTCCCTCGCGTGCCACCATCCTTACGGGTAAGTACAGCCATCTGAATGGATTTACAGGAAACGGAGAAAGCTTCGACAGCAATCAACAAACCTTTCCCAAGCTGATGCAGGCGGCCGGTTACCAGACCGAGCTGATCGGCAAGTGGCACCTGGCCACCGCACCTACCGGGTTCGATACGTATGATATCCTGCCGGACCAGGGCAAATACTACAACCCGGAATTCATCAATGAGGAGGGGAAGTATACGGCGGAGGGGTATGTCACCGAAGTGATTACCGAAAAATCGATCGAGTGGATGGAGCAGGCACGAAGTTCGGAGCAGCCGTTTATACTGATGATGCAGCACAAGGCGCCGCATGCTCCGTGGACTCCGGGACCCAACGAACTGGGATTGTATGACGGGATCGATTTTCCGGAGCCTGCCACTCTGCTGGAGGATTTCAGCGACAGGGGAACCGCCGTCCAGGTACAGCAGATGACCATCAGGGACCATATGTCGGCCGACCGGTTCCTGAAAATGCTTCCTCAAAGATATCCGGAGTACACCGGGGAACCCGGCAGGTATGGGTGAACTACCGATTTCTCAACCGAACAGGCAGAGGCCTGGAACGCGGTTTACGATCCCATCATCAGGGATTTCTATTCGAACAGGCCGGAAGGTGATGATCTGGTAAGGTTCAAGTACCAGCGGTATATGATGGATTACCTGGGCTGCGTGGCAGCGGTGGACAAAAGCATCGGAAAGGTGCTCGATTATTTGAAAAGCACGGGGCTGGATAAGAACACTCTGGTGGAGTACACTTCCGATCAGGTATTCTACCTGGGAGAGCATGGATGGTTCGACAAGCGGTTCATGTTCGAGGAGTCGCTCCGGACCCCGCTTCTGATGATGTGGCCGGGACAGACAGCCCCCGGATCGGTCTGCAGGGAGCTGGTCTCCAATGTCGATTTTGCTGCCACCTTCCTCGACGCTGCGGGGGTGGAAATTCCCGGGGATCTCCAGGGGAGAAGCCTGGTACCGATCCTGATAGGCAACGTACCCGGCGACTGGCGTACCGCCCACTATTACCACTACTATATGTACCCGGGTACCCACAGCGTGAAGCGGCACTATGGCATCACCACCGACCGCTACAAGCTGATCCATTACTACTACGATATCGACGAGTGGGAGTTGTATGACCTGCATGAGGATCCGATGGAACTGAAAAACGTCTATGCGGAAGACCGCTACCGCGAGGTGCGAAAGCAGCTTCACAGGCAGCTGGAGGAGCTGCGTGTCCAATATCAGGACACTGACTCGGTCACCCGTTCTTTTCTTCCTGAAAAAAATTGAAAGCGCAGAACTCAGATCAAATCAAAGCACGTTTAAAAAGCGAAATCCTGCATATTAAGGAACCTTCAGACCGAAGGCATACCCTTATATGGACCATCCTTTACGGTATTCATAATGCAACAATGCGTTTGCCTCTTCCGAATTTGAGAAATTGCCGCTCTCACCGTCATATTCAAGGATCATATTTGCATTCTGCATTTGATGTGCGATATTTCCCAGAAGCGAGCTCTCTATAATCTTTGATGAATAGGAAAAATCATTGGTCGTCTTCGTATTACTTTTTATCGCATCAAACCATTCCTCATAAATATTTCCTGTTCTTGGTATCCAGGGTTCAGGAAAATCAAAATGAGGATTATCAGGAATAAACGACGGAGCTATGCCTCTGGCACCACAGAGATATCCTTTATCACCGACATATATGGTCACGGGTAAAGGACGACCCGGTTCCAATTCAATGGGGCGGGGTGTTTTTAAGCCCCCATCACGCCAGACAATTCTCACCGGAGGATTGTGACCACGGGCAGCAAATTCATAAGTTATCTCCACAGCTTCCGGATAATACTCGTCGCTGAACTCGGTACAAGAAGACTGAACCCTTATTGGCCGATCCAGGTTTAATGCCCACCATGCAGGATCCAAATAGTGTGCGCTCCAATCGCCCAGGGTATTTGTTCCGTAATCCCATAAGCCGCGCCATTGATTATGAAAGGTAAGGGGATGATATGGTTTCATCGGGGCAGGGCCTATCCATGCATCATAATTGATATGAGAAGGCGCTTTATAACCTTCCGGACGGCTAATATTACCCTGGGGCCAGGGCGGAACACCTATTTTGGTTACCAAAACTTCCCTGACATGACCAATCGCTCCCGATTGAATTAATTCAACAGTTTGCCGCGTATATTCATCTGCATGAAACTGATTTCCCAACTGGGTTACGACATCGTATTCTTTGGCCAGTTCTGCTATTTTCCGGCATTCATAGGGCGTTTTAGCCAGCGGTTTCTCTATGTAAACGTGTTTCTTTTCCCTGATAAATGCTGCAGCGATGGTTGCATGCGTGTGGTCAGGCGTGGAGATTACGACAGCATCGACATTGGATTTTTCCTTTTCCAGCAATTCACGCCAGTCCGTATATATTTTTGCCCTGGGATAGCCTTTGAAAACGTGCCCTGCAAATTCCGTATCCACATCACACAGTGCATAAATATTAGCCAATTGGTTACTGTCCCGACGGCCGGCAGCAGCAGGACCGGCAGCTTGTGAAATGGTTCTTTGCCTGCTTAGATCATCCATTTCCTTCAATTCCTGACGTGTATATGGAATGCCGGTCCTGGGGTGTCTCAACGGACTAACAATCGGTTGATCGGGAGTGCAAATATCCTGCACCACTCTGGACCCGCGCATTCCCAGTCCAATAACAGCAATATTGACCGTATCACTGGGCTGCATGTATCCGTGCCCTGCCATTACATGTCGAGGTATCAGGGTAAAAGCTGCAGTTGCGGAACCAACTTTGCCAATGAATTTTCGCCTTGAAAGGGGCTTGTCATCTATCTTCATCCTGAAAGTCATGTTAGTGCCCGCCTGCAGTATTCCAGACATCTTTTAACTTCTGCAACTGCATCCGAGCCGTCAGGGATGGGGTATTCCAGTTCAATGTCACAATTGATTGGCCATCCTTCTTTTTTTAGCAACTGTAAAACCTCTACTAACGGCGTCTCGCCTTCTCCAAACGGCCTGTTTGTGTTGGGAGGATCAGCATTGGGACCGGTTTTGTCCTTGAGGTGCAAACTTACGATGCGGTCATGATACTTTTTAAGGATCCCGGCCGGATGAATCCCTGTAGCCCCGTAAAAATGGCCTATATCCACATTGAGCATAATTTTTGGCGATATCCTCAGGAAATTGTCAAAAGAAAACCCTGGTGCTCCTACCTGTCCATGATTGTGAAAGTAAACATACATATCGTGCTTTTCTGCGAAAGGAGCCAACCTTCGGCACGCCTGTTCACTGATCTCTTCTCCAACACCTCTGGCTCCAAGAGCTTTGGCAACCCTGAATGCATAATCTATTTCCTCATCCGACCAGTTGAGCGGCCTCATTTTTGCAAGATGAATATCCACACCTGCATCATTATACATGTGGTGAAACTCTTCGAATTTCGTCATGGAGGTGGATATTCGCCATTGTCGCTGCTCCTCTCTTGCAGCTCCCTGAGCTGCTTCATATTCCTTTCTTTCTCGCTCGTTTCCAGTGTAATTCTGAGGTAAAGGTCTTTTTTCGGGACCTTCCGGTATGCCGGCAAAGGCTTCGATTTCAATCCATCTGGCTTCAATGGAACCTATTCCCGAATCAATACAATACTGAAGTACCTCCTGTGGACCGTAAGCAGGCATTCTACTCCAACTGTAGGATATAGAACCAATCTGAACACCGCCGAAATGGGAGACATTGGTTTGTTTATTCCTGCTGCGGCCCCATTTGAATGGGGTAATTGCAAAAGCTGCTGCAGCTGTACCTGAAGTTTTCAAAAAGAGACGTCTTGAAGTTTTCATTTTTGATCCGATTTCATCATCTAAGGAAAGTTTTGATGTTCAAATGTAAATACCAATATAGAAGGAAGAAGGTGCCCCACAATGGGACACCTTCTTCCTAAACCTCGATGACTTTGTTAATAGCCCGTGTTCTGGCTCAGGTCAGGGTTAAGATCGATCTCATGCTGCGGGATCGGGAAGCGGTTATGAATGTCCTTGACATTAGCGGAAATATCGGCTTTTAACGATTCGGCAAGTGCAGCTTCATTCTGCCCATGTTCTACCATTCGTTCCACAAAGATCCCCCAGCGGGTAAGGTCAAAGAAACGCTGACCCTCGAGGGCGAATTCCAGGCGACGCTCTTGCCGGATCTTTTCGCGCAGTTCTGATTGTGACAATCCTGAATAGTTATGATCAGAGTCATTAAACGCTCTTTCCCTGATACGGTTGATATAGGGTTCGGCCTCGGAGGTACTGCCCAGTTCATTCAGCGCTTCCGCATACATTAGCAAAGCATCGGCATAACGCAGGACATGAAAATTGGCATCGCTGTTCTGGCATTTCGACTCACCCTCTTCAAAGTACTTATAAAACAGAGGGATACTTGAGGTATAGACCTGTCCATTCTTGGGACTGACCCAATCCAGGTGGAATGTGGCCGCCTTTCGCTCATCCGCATCGTCGAAGGCATTGTACAATTCAATAGTCGGAATGTCTGATTCCCACATGGCTGCCAGACCGGGAAGGCCACCTGCAATTGAATATTTCGGGGCAACGGCCTGCATCAGCTGATTCCCGTTTCCCGGAGGCTCCATGAACTGAACCGCAAAAACCATTTCAGCCCCGTTTTCTGTTGCTGTTTCCCAGTTTTCACGGTAGTTCTCATGCAGCCCGTACCCATAAGCTGCTTCATTGGAAATGACGGTCTGAAGCCGGTCGGCAGCAGCCTGCCAGTCTTTCCGGTGCAGGTAAACCTTGGCCAGTAATATCTCGGCAGCGCCTTTGGTTGCCCTGCCCACATTGTCGGCATTATAGGTTGCGGGCAGATTATTGATCGCAAACATCAGATCCTCAGTGACCAGGGCACAGACCTCGGATTCCGGGGAACAGGGGGCATAGGCATCATCAATGGATCCAATCCCGGTCAATAACGGGACATTTCCCCAGATCCTCAGTGCATTGAAATAAAAGAGTCCACGAAGGAACCTGGCTTCACCCAGCAACCTGCTCTTCAAAGATTCATCCATTTTAACATCCGGTAGCGTATTAATCGCTGTATTGGCACGTGCAATCCCATCATAGGTGTGCTGCCAGTTATTCCTCACAAATTGGTTCTCAGAACTATGCCTGCAGTATTCGATGTCTTGTAGGTGGGAATGAGCCATGCCGATCCCGTTCTTGAGATCGTCGGCAATAAGGTCAACCAGCAGATTGAACTGCCGCTCGTACATTCCGCCATAAAGCCTGCTATAAATGGCATTCACTGCTGCCATAGCATCTCTTTCACTGCTGTAGAAGTTACCCACTACAAACCTGTCTTCCGGATTTTCTGTCAGCAGATCCTCACAAGAGTAATGAATACCGGTTATGATGAGGAAAGCCGTAAGAATAGAAACGGTATGTTTTAGTCTTTTCATTGCATTTGATTTATTATTTCAAACATTAGTTAATATCCATCCTTACTCCAAAAAGAATCGTTTTCGATTGAGGGTAGGTTGCGTAATCTTCACCAATCTCAAGGTTAGATGTTCCCCGGTAACTCACTTCGGGATCAAAACCCGAGTAATTTGTGAAAGTGATGAAGTTCTGGGCAGTCACATAAACCTTCAGATTTTTTAGATGGTTCAGTTTCAGAACGGGGAAATTATAGCCCAGTGAGATGGTCTTGATCTTCAGGTATGATCCATCTTCAATGAAAAAGTCACTGAACAGGACCGACCTGTTGGTGGTTGCAACCGGGTATTCAGCATCGGGATTGGAGGGGGACCAGCGGTCTTCAAGTGCTTTATATACGTTCTGACCTCCCGAGGGCTGGTTCAGTTCCCAATTCATATAATTGAACAGATCATTGCCGACAGACCATTGCATAAAAACATTGAGCTCAATGCCCCTGTACTCAAATGTATTGTTCATTCCTCCAAAGAAGTCAGGATTCGGGTCGCCGATGATTTGACGGTCATAGGTAGCATCAATAATGCCGTCGGGAACACCGTCCGGACCTCCAAGATCCTTGAACCGCCGGCCTCCCACCCAGTTGATCTGACCCGTGGGGCCTGCTGCAAGTTCTTCCTCACTGCGGAACAATCCGTCTGAAACATACCCGTAGAAAATGCCAATGGGCTCATTCAGGATCAGGCGGTGCACCGCATCGGTTTTTAGGTGGCCGTCCCCGTTTCCGATATCTTTGTACTCCTCACCTCCCAGTTCCAGTACTTTATTCCTGTTCAGTGAAATATTGAAATTGGTTGTCCAACGGAAATCTCCTCCTGAGATATTTGTACTTGATATAGATAATTCCACTCCCTGGTTCTGGATGCTCCCGATATTCTGAATGGTGGAACCGAATCCGCTTACATATGGGATTGCGATGCTGTAGATCAGGTCCGTGGTTTTTTTATGGTAGTAATCAGTGGTGATCCTCAAGCGGTTATTCAGGAATCCAAGATCAAGGCCCACATTAAACTGGGCTGTCTTTTCCCATCTGAGATCCGGGTTTGGAATGATATTCGGCATGAAACCGGTCACCAGGTCACCTCCAATGGCATAGGTCGTGGTCGCCAGGGTCGGCAGTGAGTTAAAAAGCCCAATTTCCTGGTTCCCGGTAAATCCATAGCTGGTTCTAATCTTCAGGTTTGAAAACACCCCCAGATCCTGAATAAAAGGTTCTTCAATCGCTCTCCATGCCACGGCGAAAGAGGGAAAAAAGGCATATTTGTTATTTTCCCCGAAACGCGATGAACCGTCCACACGGCCATTCACAGATACCAGGTATTTCTCCATCAGATTGTAGTTGACCCTTCCCAGATAGGAGATCAGGCCCCATTCGGTGGCATCTGAACCTGGCGCATTATAGATGGCTCCGCTCTCAAGGCTGTTCTCCTGAAGCACATTGTTGACAAAGTCCTGGGACGATCCGCTTACACTTTCATAGCGGTTTCCCTGGAAGGTGGCACCGGCCAGGATGTTCAGTGAATGGAGATCCCCGATCTGTGTATTGTATGTCAGTGTATTTTCATTCAGCCAGTTTGTGGTCAGGCCGCTGCTGACTGTTGCTTCTGCCACACCGCCGCTCTGGTAGATAATGGAAGGGATATAGGTGTCATTCTTCGTATTGGACAGGTTTGCTCCAAAGCTTACCCTGGCCGTCAATCCCCTGATAAACTCCCACTCCCCGTAAACGTCTCCCAGTATCGCAGTATTAATTGTCTCACGCACCATTTCCCTGGCAGTTCCAACAGGATTGGGGGTCAAAATTCCCGGAGTGTTTACCTGCGTATACTCCCCCAGTTCAGGATTGGAGTATACGGGAAGGGCCGGGTTGAACTCCAGCGCTCCGGTTACAACACTGCCGGTACCTCCTGTTGAGGTAGGTATGGCATTGTTCATAATCCTTGTGATTGTCGTGTGGGTACCAACGGTCAGATTATCCGACAGTTTTCTGTCCAGGTTGATTCTGCCGTTGTAACGCTTGAAGTTAGAATTAATAATGATCCCTTCCTGGTCCAGATAGTTACCTGAAATAGCGTACCTGGTCTGGCTGTCTCCTCCGGAGAAAGTGAGCTGGTAGCTCTGGGTGGGAGCCGTCCTGAAAACCTCATCCTGCCAGTCTGTTCCTTTTGGATTCGCTGCCAGCTCTGCCATTTTAGTGTCATCATAGAACTGTGCCAGTCCGTCGTTCGTGTATGCTTCGTTCACGAGCTGTGCATATTCGTATGCATTCATCACATCGATCTTCTTGGTCACCTGCTGCATGCCATAATAGGCATCAAATGAGATCTGATCCTGGCCCTCCCTGCCGCTTTTCGTCGTGATCAGCACAACTCCGTTGGCCGCACGGGCTCCGTAGATGGCGGTGGCAGACGCATCTTTCAGGATCTCGATGCTTTCGATATCATTCGGATTGATTAGGGCCAATCCGCTGAGCCTTTCTTTCCCGCCTGTATTTCCGAATCCGCCGCCGCTGTAGATGGGGAATCCGTCGATCACATAGAGGGGTTCATTCCCTCCCTGGAGCGAGTTTGTCCCGCGGATCCTGATCGAAGCTACCGCACCCGGTGCACCCGAGGTCTGTGTGACCATAACACCGGAAGATCTTCCCGCGAGCCCCTGGTCGAGCGACTGGATAGGGGCAACATTGATATCCTCGGCACTGACGGAGGAGACGGCCCCTGTCAGGTCGCTCCTTTTTACCGCACCGTATCCGATCACCACAACCTCTTCCAGGCCCAGGACATCGGGCTCCATGCCCATATTGATGACCAATTGATCACCCACGGTTACCTCTTTGGTATTATATCCGACAAACGAAAACACCAGCACGGCCGACCGGTCCTCAACCTCGAGGGCGTACTTTCCTTCCTGGTCTGCAATTGTGCCCCGGGTTGTGCCTCTCACGACAATGGAAACACCGGGCATGGGATTCCCGTTTTCATCAGTTACTGTTCCGCTGACCATCACCTGCTGCATCGAAGGTACATTTTCCATGCCGGGGTTAAGACCGGTATTGCGGGACAGATCATTTGCAGATAGCTGCAGGAGACCGGTGATTAAAAATAGACCGGTCAGTTTCATTAAAAGCGAGGTTTTCCAGGCCCAACGGGGTTTGCATGCCTGGTTCCTCCTGAATTCTTGTCTCATAGTTTTAGGTGGTTTTTTCGTTAATGATAGTCTGGTTATGGTCCATTGGACTTCAGTTTATTTTAATAGGCTTCTGGTTTATGGGCACCTCGAAAAACCACTTTTCTACGTGCCGTTGTTTGAAATAAATATATTTACAAGTTTTCTAAAAACCTAATTTTACCCCCCCCCCTTTTTTTTATAATTTTTATTTAATTAAATATCAGGAACTTACAAAAGTCAGTCTTTCACGTCCAGACATACCTATCCCATGGTAACCATTATTTTTAATTGGGTACAGCGACAAATATTGTACGTTAAGTTCATCATCCCTATTTTCGCTTCTGCTCTTGCAAGGCCGATTGTTCGTACAAAGGAACCATTCATGCTGTTTTCTACAAAACCAAATAAATGCTCCACACGTACTCTTGTCCTGGATTTCTCTTTATTACTGGCTTTCTGTTCTTCGGTAAGGGGCTTATTACGATAACCTTTCTCAATTACTTTGCTTATTACTTTCTTTTTTTGTATACTTTCTCTTGCTCTTCACCGGTATACGCGCTATCTGCATAAAATGGCTGTCCCTCATCTTTTTCAGTCAGCAACGCTTCTGTTGCTTGTGACCACGAAGTAGCACCGTTGGTAATCGTGTACAGAAGCATCGGTAACTTTATATGTTTCAATTAGTTTGGTTTTCACAGCGGCTTTCACATGATTTTTATACCCGAAATAAGTTGTAAAGTTTTTCTTTGTCCAGCGGGCATCAATATCCTTTTGGCGAAGCTTGTTTGGCTTTTCCTTCCAGTTCTCCGGGGCTGTTCCGGTTTCCTTTATATGCCTATTTTACTCATGTAATTGTATTATTTCAATAGGTATTCGTGAGGGCTTCGCCGTTCTTCACGGGTATTGCGCTGGCGCGGTGCTTCCACAAAACTGGCATCAACCATTTTTCCTTCATTGGCAAATACCCCTATTGAATCAAGTGTTTCATTGAATATTACAAACAACCGCTCAATTACTTCTTTATCAATAAGATACTCTCTAAATACCCAAAATGTTTTGCTATCCGGAACCTTATCGCTTTTCTTTAATCCAAGGAAACGTTTAAAACTTGCCCTGTCCACTATCTGGTATTCCAATTGGTCATCAGAAAGGTTGTAGAGGCCCTGGATCAATAGGGCTTTAAACATCATTAATTTACAGAAGGGTGGTCGCCCACCCTTGGATAAATCCTTGTCCTCATCTTTATATGCCTCATTTAAAGTCCCTTCAAATATTTTCCAATCAATATATTCATTGAGTTTTTCAAGCGGATCACCAAGTTTGGTAAGTTTTTCCATCAAAAATTGATCATCAAAAAGGCCAAGTGGGTTTATGTTTTTCATAATTGGTTAATTTTGTACTGTAAAACTAAGCAATTAAT
>CAZRZY010000047.1:0-3492 GCA_964604655.1 uncultured Bacteroides sp.
GTGGTCTCCATGACGGTTATGGTATCCGAGCCCTCTCCTGCCCATTCAACCAGTATGGTATCCCCTTCTGGTGATCCCATTATGGTACCGCCCGTTATACTCCAGCTGAACTGGGACCCCATTAAACCTGACGCCCGATAACTTGTCACCACCGGGGTGCATACGGTCATCTCTCCTTCAATGAACGGATCGGGAATAGGATTAACAACCACTGTAACACCGATCCACTCCGTGGTGTCACAATCGCCTTCGAACCTGACAAAATAGGTGGTGGTATCCACCGGTGCTTCAACAAGCAGGTTATTGCCGGACCCGATGGCGGAATCAGCCATTATCGTATCGGCATACCACTGCGCAACGGCTCCGCTGCCCGGGAAACCGCCCCCATATGTCAGCATCAGACTATCCACCTCTCCCCGGCAGAATTCCGGAACATCGACCATGGCCGTGTCAGGGGATACAGAGCGTAATTTAACCTGCACCAGACCGGTCACCTTTTCGGTCATATTACAGGTGCCTTCGGCTCTCAGGTAAAAGGAAGCTGTCAATGGCGGATCCACAAACAGCGTTTCTCCGGTACCGGCTGACTGGGTCATCAGGGAGTCGGAATACCAGATCCAATGTGCATCTGCGCCAAGATATCCCCCCTGAACCACCAGGATTTTTTCCACACCCGGACAGGTACTGTCGTTCATGATTTCTATGCTGTCGGGCGCTATAGAGGGCTCCAGTACCGTAACCACTCCCGGTACACTATCCGTTACATTGCAGTCTCCCTCGGCCCTCACATAGTAAATGGTGGTGACAGCCGGATCCACTTCAATTGTATCGCCGCTTCCGGCCGGGGCGGACAGGTCTGCATCTTCATACCAGACCCATATAGCCCCGTCGCCCAGTCTTCCTCCTGCTGCTGCCAGTTTCTTGATCGTTCCTCCGCAGGTACTGTCATTGAAAACCAGTACACTATCGGGTGCCTGTGACCTGGATTTGACAACCACCTGCCGTGACACGGTATCGGTGATATTACAGTCTCCTTCCGCCCGTACATGGTAGACCGTGGTCAGCTCCGGATCCACCTGAATAGTCTGACCCGAATCAACCGGTTGAGTCAGTGAATCGGCATACCAGAACCAGTCGGCCCCATCACCCAGCAGACCGCCCGTTACTGTCAGAGTCTTTGGTGAACCCTTGCAGGTATTTTCATTGGTCACGTCAATACCCGCAGGATCCTGGGAAGGTATTTTCACGGTGACCACCTGGCTTACGCCCGATGTAATATTGCAATCACCTTCTGCCCTGACATAATAAGCGGACGTCAATACCGGGTCGACTGTCAGTGTATCGCCCGTACCCAGGCCAACAGTGAAAGCGGGATCACTGAACCACTCCCACCGGGCACCATCTCCAAGAATCCCACCTGCAGGAGTAAGCTTCTTGGCCGTCCCGTTGCAGGTGTTATCGTTGATCACGGTGATACCGGACGGATCGACAGAGGGTGCCAGGACCTGAACCAATGCGCCTGCTCCATCCGTGATATTGCAATCTCCTTCGGCCCGCACATAAAAAAGGCTGGTAACTGCAGGATCGACCTGTATGGAGGGTCCTGAACCAATATTGACCGTGTAAATCGAATCGGAATACCACTGCCAGTCTGCTCCCGCACCAAGATATCCTCCCTGCACCACCAGGGTCTTGTTGATCCCTTCACAGGTGCTGTCGTTGAACACATCGACACCGTCAGGAGCTGTGGAGGGTTCTTTGACATTTACCAGGCGTCCTGCTTCGGAAGTGATATTGCACTCACCTTCGGCACGTACAAAATAGGTAATGGACGCAGAAGGATCTACCTGGATCGAAACACCTACCCCAATGCTGGTGGTCAGGGCGGGATCATCGTACCAGTACCATTCGGCTGCATAGCCCAGCAGACCGCCCTGAACGGTTAAAGTCTTCAATGTACCCTGGCAGGTATTGTCGTTGGTGACCGCAAATCCGGTGGGAGCCACAGAAAGAGGTCTTACTCTAACTTCCACACCGGCAAAATCTGTGGTGTTGCAGTCCCCTTCGGCCCTCACGTAGTATACCATATTTACAGGTGGATCGACCAGGATGGATGGCCCCGTGCCCACTGTGGTGCCAAACAGCGAATCGGTCGACCATACCCAGTCGGCCCCGTCACCCAGGCTGCCGCCCACCACCGTTAATGTCTTGTCTGTTCCCTCGCAGGTGTTGTCATCGGTCACCGAGATGCCCGTGGGGGCCACCGACGGGGCCTTTACCGTCACCAGCTGGCTTACCGCCGCCGTCGTGTTGCAGTCGCCCTCGGCCCTCACATAGTAGGTGGTCGTGGAGGTCGGATCCACCACGATCGATGCCCCCGTGCCCGCACTGGTGCTGAACCCTGCATCGGTCGACCAGTACCAGTCCGCTCCCTCGCCCAGCAGACCGCCCTGGACCGTTAAGGTCTTGGCGTCACCCTCGCAGGTATTGTCGTTGGTCACCGCTATGCCCGTGGCTGCCTGCGACGGGATCTTCACCGTCACCAGCTGGCTCACCGCCACCGTCGTGTTGCAGTCTCCTTCGGCTCTCACATAGTAGGTCGTGCTCACCAGCGGATCCACCACGATCGATACTCCCGTGCCCTCTGTGGTGGCAAAGGAGGGCCCGGTCGACCATACCCAGTCGGCTCCGTCGCCCAGAACGCCACCCTGGACCGTCAGGGTCTTCGAGGTGCCCTGGCAGGTGTTGTCGTTGGATACCGCAATGCCGGCAGCCGCCACCGACGGCACCCGTACGCTCACCAGCTGACTTACCGCATTGGTGATGTTGCAGTCGCCCTCGGCTCTCACAAAGTAGGTGGTGCTGATCAGCGGATCCACCGTGATCGATACTCCCGCACCCGCACTGGTGGTAAACGTGGCGTCGGTGTACCACTCCCAGGTGGCCCCGTCGCCCAGGCTGCCGCCCACCACCGTCAGATCCTTCGAAGTACCCACGCAGGAGTCGTTGTTGGTCACATCAATGCCCGTGGGATCGGTCGAGGGTTGGCGTACGATCACCAGCTGACTTACCGAGTTGGTGATGTTGCAGTCCCCTTCCGCCCTTACATAGTAGGTCGTGGTCACCAGCGGGTTCACCACGATCGATACCCCCGTGCCCACCGTGCTGCCAAAGCCCGCATCGGTCGACCATACCCAGCCTGCACCGTTGCCCAAAAAGCCGCCCTGGACCGTTAAGGTTCGCGATACGCCTAAGCATGAACCGTTGTTGGTCACGTTAATGCCCGTCGGATCCAGCGAAGGAACCTTCACGGTCACCAGCTGGCTTACTGAGGAGGTGGTATTGCAGTCCCCTTCCGCTCTAACATAATAGGTCGTGCTCACCAGCGGGTTTACCACGATCGATACGCCTGTGCCCACCGTGCTGCCGAAGCCCGCATCGGTCGACCATACCCAGTCGGCCCCGTCACCCAGGCTGCCGCCCACCACCGTT
>CAZRZY010000047.1:3592-31017 GCA_964604655.1 uncultured Bacteroides sp.
ATCGGTCGACCATACCCAGTCGGCCCCGTCACCCAGGCTGCCGCCCACCACCGTTAATGTCTTGTCTGTTCCCTCGCAGGTGTTGTCATCGGTCACCGAGATGCCCGTGGGGGCCACCGACGGGGCCTTTACCGTCACCAGCTGGCTTACCGCCGCCGTCGTGTTGCAGTCGCCCTCGGCCCTCACATAGTAGGTGGTCGTGGAGGTCGGATCCACCACGATCGATGCCCCCGTGCCCGCACTGGTGCTGAACCCTGCATCGGTCGACCAGTACCAGTCCGCTCCCTCGCCCAGCAGACCGCCCTGGACCGTTAAGGTCTTGGCGTCACCCTCGCAGGTATTGTCGTTGGTCACCGCTATGCCCGTGGCTGCCTGCGACGGGATCTTCACCGTCACCAGCTGGCTCACCGCCACCGTCGTGTTGCAGTCTCCTTCGGCTCTCACATAGTAGGTCGTGCTCACCAGCGGATCCACCACGATCGATACTCCCGTGCCCTCTGTGGTGGCAAAGGAGGGCCCGGTCGACCATACCCAGTCGGCTCCGTCGCCCAGAACGCCACCCTGGACCGTCAGGGTCTTCGAGGTGCCCTGGCAGGTGTTGTCGTTGGATACCGCAATGCCGGCAGCCGCCACCGACGGCACCCGTACGCTCACCAGCTGACTTACCGCATTGGTGATGTTGCAGTCGCCCTCGGCCCGTACATAATAGGTGGTATTTACTGTGGGATCTACCGATATGGAGGCTCCCGATCCGGCCGGCAGGGTAAAGGTGGCATCTTCATACCACCGCCACTGTGCCCCGTCACCCAGACTTCCGCCCTGGACCGTTAATAACTTGGGTGTGCCCACACAGGCGTTATCATTGGTCACGGTTATGCCGGCGGGATCGGTGGATGGAACCTTTACCGTCACCAGCTGGCTTGCAGCATTGGTAGTATTACAGTCTCCTTCGGCGCGAACGTAGTAGGTGGTCGATACCAGTGGATCCACGCTCACTGAAAGCCCCGATCCGATCACCACGGTGAAACCGGCATCCTCATACCAGTACCAGTCTGCTCCGTCACCCAGACCCCCCCCCAGAACGGTCAGTGTCTTTGATGTGCCCGGACAGGTATTATCGTCAGAAACGGAGATTCCGGTTGGATCGGTGGAAGGTACTTTAACGGTAACCAGCTGGCTGACCGCATTGGTATTGTTGCAATCTCCCTCGGCTCTCACATAATAGGTGGTATTCCCTGCCGGATCCACATTGATGGTCGATCCGCTTCCTTCGCTGATGGTATAAGCTGCATCGGAATACCATTGCCAGGAGGCCCCGTCACCCAGTGATCCTCCCTGCACAGCAAGCGTCTTAGCCGTCCCCTGGCAGGTGTTATCATTGAGCAGATTGATGGATACCGGATCTGTGGATGGCACCTTGACAGTGACAAGCTGACTGGCGGTGGCCGTCACATTGCAGAGTCCTTCAGCCCGCACGTAATAGGTAGTGGTTACTGCCGGATCTACCGTGATGGAGGCTCCAAGGCCTGAACTGCTAACAAAGGAAGGATCCGTATACCAGTTCCACACGGCAGCATCTCCGAGACTTCCTCCCTCCACGGTAAGGATCTTTACCGTACCCGGGCAGGTAGTATCGTTGGTCACCGAAATACCGGTGGGTGCCAGGGAAGCCATATTGGTATTGACCACCACGATGCTGTCAGTAATCTGGCATACAGTTGCCCCGGCATCGGTCACAATAACCCGGTATTCGGCCGAATCTACTCCCAGCAATGCGGGAGTCAACTCCACTATGGGCAGGTCATTTCTGAACCAGGAGTAGATGAATCCCAGTCCGGTTCCGCCTCCTGCAGTTGCGTTCACCGATCCGCTTCCCTCACCCGGACATCCGTCATCGGTCTTGGTCAGGGCCAGATTCAGCGGTAGCTCTTCGGTCACTGTATAGGAGAGGACCACAGTGGTCAATGGATCCCCCACATCGGTGACCGCTACTTCGTAGGTAGCCGGATCGAGTCCGGTAAGTGAGCTGCCAATATCTACCATGGGAACTCCATCCCTTGTCCATACATAGGTATATCCTGCTCCGGTCCCCCCTTCCGCATTCACGGTGACCGTGCCATCTGAAAGTCCGTTGCAGGTGACGTTGGTCCCCACGATCTCTGCGTTCAGCGGATCGGCATCCACGCAGAGCGCAAAGGTTCCCGGCCTCTGGCTGTCATCCACCGATATATAATAGGTGTTTCCGATAACCAGCGAATCATAGAAGATCTGAATGGGATTATAATTGCTCTCCGTGGCGGCACAGGCCAGTTCATTTCCCGCCAGGTCCCAGAGAGACGTCTGGAGATCATAAATAGTCCCGTATGAAGACCCGTTTTTCACATCGATGATCACATTGGTGGAGATGGCCGTGAAGGTGAACCAGACATTTTTATTCTCAGTTCCGGACCAGCAGGAGCCGGGAAGCTCATCGGGGGTACCGAAGTAGTTGCTGAATTCCGCATCTCCGGAGCACCAGCGGATAGGACTTGTGATCTCGTAGGCACCTGCCCGGTAATCATAATCCACCTCATCGTCGATGCAAAGCGTGAAGGATCCGCTGGACTGTGCATCATCCACCGAAACATAGTACCATTCTCCTGTGGCGAGTCCGTCATAACTCAGGGTGGAGGTGCTGCGGTCCAGGGTCCTGGGCAGACACTGCAGCTCGGTGCCTGAGGCATCCCAGAGAGCTGTCTGCGGATAACGCATATTCCCGTATACGTTGTAGTTGCGGATGGTCAGGGTAACCTCCGGGGAAATGGCCTGGAAGGTAAACCACACATTCTTGTTATCGTCGGGATCCACTCCGCTCCAGCAACTGGCCATGGAGCGGTCGGCGGTGGCCAGCAGGTTGCTGTATTCGGCATCGGCTGAACATCCGCCATTATGAATGATGACCTGTGCCCCATTGAAAAAGTCATATGTGGCCTGGTCGGAGAGACAGAGGGAGAATGATCCGGAACGAAAATCGTCATCTACGGAGATATAATACCAGTTTCCCACCGTCAGGCTGTCGATGCTCATGACCGTGGATCCCTGATCCACCAGGTCTCCGATGCACGCTACCTCGATAAAGGACTCATTCCAGAGTGCCATCTGACCCCTGCGCATGCTTCCGTATACCGAACCGGTGCGGAGGGTGGCTGTCATATTGGTGGTGGTGGCCTGGAATTTGAACCAGACGTTGTTCAGATCATTTGAAGCACCCCAGCAACTACCGGGGAACGTGTCTCCTGAAGATGCCTGGTTGGAGTAGGCTGCATCTGCAGTACAGCCGAAGTCATGGGCCAGTTCGATAGCCCCTTCCCAGTAATCGAAAGAGGGCTGATCCGATACACAGAGGGTAAAGCTGCCACTCTGGTAATCATCGTCCACGGCAATATAGTAGTAGTTGCCCAATGTCAGAGAGTCAGCAGATAAAGTTGTAGTTCCCTGATCGTTGATATCACCAACACAGGCCACCTCCACCCCGGCCTCGTTGAAGACGGCCAACTGACCATAGCGCATGCTACCCAGCACATTTCCTGTCTTCAGGTCCACCGTCAGGAACCGGGAGATCGCCTGGAAGCGGAACCAGACATTTTTCACCCCGTTGTAGGTTCCCCAGCAGGATCCCGGATTCTCATCTTCCGAGGCGAAGTAGTTCGTGTATTCGGCATCGGCCGAACATCCGTAATCATGTGGGATATCGATGGCACCGTCTTTATAATCGAAGGTCAGTTCATCATTCAGGCAGAAGGTAAAGGTCCCGCTCCGGTAGTCGTCGTCCACTGCAACATAGTAGGTATTTCCTGCGGTGAGGGTATCGATAACCATTCGGGTGGTTCCCTGTCCCACGACGTCCCCCACACAGACCACCTCGTCCATGGTCTCATTCCACATGGCGATCTGTCCGCGCTGCATGCTTCCGTATACACTTCCGGTCTTGATCTGGACCGTGGCATACGGAGTGGTGGCCACGAACTTGAACCAGACATTGTTCAGTTCATTGCTGGAACCCCAGCAGGTTCCGGGTACCTGGTCCGGAGTAGCCTGGGCATTGGAGAATTCGGCATCGGCCGAGCATCCGTAATCATGGGGAACCTCCAGGGCCCCGATCAGGTAATCGTAATCCACCTCGTTATCCAGGCAGAAGGTGAAGGTCCCGCTCCGGTAATCGTCGTCCACAGCGATCCAGTACCAGTTACCTACCGTAAGTGTGTCAGTCATCAGCAGGGTGGTACCCTGGTCGATGATATCTCCCACACAGGCCACCTCTGCACCGGCTTCGTTGAAGATGGCCATCTGCCCTCTTCTCATCGATCCGTAGATCGTACCGGTCTTTAACTGCAGCCTTGCAAATGGGGTGGTGGCCTGAAACTTGAACCAGACATTTTTATTGGCATTGTTGGTCGCCCAGCAGCTGGCCACACCGAAATCGTCGGTGGCCTGTTCATTGGAGAACGCGGCATCCCCGGAACAACCGTAATCGTGAGGGATCTCCAGCGCCCCATTCTTCAGATCGTAATTCAGCGCATCCTCCAGGCAGAGACTGAACGATCCGATCCGGTCATAGGAAGCAGTCTCGTCCATATCCACCGAGATCCAGTAAGTGTTCCCTACCGTCAAAGTATCAGCGCTCATGAACAGGGTGCCATCCAGTACCAGGGCCTCCCGGCAGGCCACCTCCTGGCCGTCGGCGTTCCAGACCGCCATCTGTCCTCTGCGCAGATCTCCGTAGACCCCACCGGTCTTCAGCGAAACCGTCAGGTATGGGGTAGCGGCCTCAAATTTAAACCAGACATTGGTCAGTTCGCTGCCCCCCCAGCAGGAGGCAGACCCCTCATCGGCAGTGGCCTGAGCAAGGGTATAGGCCTCATCGGAGCTGCAGAATACGTGCGGAAGGTCGATCGCGCCTGCTCTGAAGTCGTAATTAAGGGTTGTATCGGTGCAAAGGGTAAAGGTCCCCGTATTCCCTCCATCAGCCTCTCCATTGTCCACCGCCATATAATACCGGTTACCCGGGGTGAGCGTGTCGACCTGGAGTACCCTGATCCCCTCTCTGATATCGGGCGAGGCACAGGCCACCTCGTTCAGTGTTTCATCCATGATCACCACTTGCTGCCGGTCCATGGAACCGTAAACCGTGCCGGTCTTCACCTCCACACGGAAGGTGGGAGACGGTGCTATAAAAGTGAACCAGACATTCTGGTAATTGCTTCCGCTCCAACAAGTTCCGCTTTCCGTCTGGGAGGAGGCCGACGAGTTGCTGAAAGCTGCGTCAGGGGAGCACCATCCTGCAGGATCGGTGATCTCGAAGGCCCCCTGGGGATATTGGTAATCAATGGTATCGTCAATGCAAAGCGTAAAGGTTCCCGGGGCACCGTCGTCATCCACGGAGATATAATACCAGTCACCAATGGTCATACCGGTTGGTAGCACCGCCAGTTCACCCTGCCCGGCAAACGGGCCTGCGCAGGCCACCTCGCCTCCCAGGTCATCCCAGACCGCCACCTGCTGGTTCACCATCTGTCCGTAATCACCTCCTGTAGTCACCTTTACAGTGGCCTTGCTGCTGGTGGCCATGAAACGGAACCAAACGTTCTTGTTCTCCAGGCCGGACCAGCAGGAACCCTGCGATTCATCCGCAGTGGCCAGAGCGTTGCTGTACTGTGCATCTGCTCCGCACCAGTTGTTCAGGTCAGCGAGAGTAAAGGCATCGGCCTTGAAATCGTTCATCGCCCGGTCAGTCACGCACAGGGAGAAGGTGCCGGGAGTTCCTCCCGAGGCATTGTCCACTGATATATAGTACCATTCGCCCACTGTCAGGCCTGTAGCGTAGATCTCCTCATCCCCGTAATCGGTCACCCACCTGGCGCAGGCCAGTTCATTCTTCAGGGTATCCCAGAGTGCTATATCCGGACGGCGTACCGACCCTTCGATACCCCCAGTTCGCACCTGCACTGCAATATCGGGCGTAGTGGCCTGGAAGCGGAACCAGCGGTTGTAATTGGGACCGTTGGGCCAGCAGCTTCCCATCCCCTCATCGGGAGTGGCGCTCACCGTTGAATAGATGGCATATTCGGAACACCATCCATCGATATCGTTCAGCTCGATGGCGCCTGCAAAGAAATCGTAGCTGATTTCGTCATCCATGCACAGGGTGAAAGTTCCCCGGTAACTGCTGTTGGACGAGTTATCGACCGATACATAATACCACTCACCCGGGGTCAGCGATCCGTATACCAGTTCAATATCCCCGTAATCGTTCACATACCGTTTGCAACCCAGTTCGGCCAGAGTGGTATCCCAGAGTGCCACCATCGGGTAACGGAGACTCCCCTCCGCCCCACCGGTCTTCACTGAAATGGTCACCTCCCCTGAGACGGTGGCCTGGAACAGGAACCAGCGGTTGTTATTGGGTCCGTTGGGCCAGCAGGAGGGCCTCAGGTGATCGGGTGTGGCACCGGTGGTGGAAAATTCCTCCTGAGCGGAGCAGTAATCCACGATGCTGGGAATTACCCTGGCAGCCTCGGGAAAATCATAATCCACCGTATCATCCATGCAGAGGGTAAAGGTTCCCCTGTAGCCGGTATTGTTGGAATTGTCCACACTCAGATAGTACCATTCACCAGGTGTGAGACTGGTATATCCGAGACTTACGTCGGAGTAATCGGATGTGTAGCGTTCGCAGGTAAGCTCGTTCCCCAGAGTGTCGAAGAGCGCCAGCATCATGTAACGTATGGTCCCCTCGTCCCCTCCTGTTTTGACGGTGGCATTGATCATGGGGCCGGTGGCCCGGAACCGGAACCAGCGGTTGAAATTGGGACCATTGGGCCAGCAGCTGCCTGCAGCCTCGTCCGGTGTGGCACCCAGGGTAGTGAAGGCTGCATCGGCGGAGCACCAATTATCGATATCGCTGATCTCCAGAGCCCCCAGCTTGAAATCGTAATCCACCTGGTCTTCCGCGCAGAGGGTAAAGGTCCCCCGGTACCCCCCATTTTCATGGTTGTCCACCGAAAGGAAATACCACTCTCCGGGCACCAGACTGGTGCTTCCAATGCTCATATCATCGTAAGCCCCTATATACCTGGAACAGGCCATCTCGTTCCCCAGAGTATCGTAAAGAGCTGCCAGGGGATATCTCATGGATCCCTCATCCCCGCCAATCTTCACTGTGAACATCACCTCGTTCCCGGTGGCCTGGAATTTAAACCAGCGGTTATAGCTGGGCCCGTTGGGCCAGCAACTACCGATCACGCCGTCGGCGGTGGCACCCAGTGTGGAGAACTGGGCATCGGAGGAGCACCAGCCATCGATATCATTGATCTCGTAGGCGCCCTCCTTGAAATCGTAATCCACCACATCGGTGATGCAGAGTGAGAAAGTTCCGCGATACCCCGGATTCTCATGGTTGTCAACTGAAATAAAATACCAGTCGCCCGGGGTCAGATTGGTGGCCCCGGCTGCCAGGTCACCATACTGGCTGGTATACCGGTTGCAGGCCACTTCATTGAACATGCTGTCCCATATGGCCACATATCCGTACCGCATGGTCCCTTCATCTCCTCCTGTGAGCACCCTTACCAGCGCTTCAGTGGTAGTGGCCTTGAATTTAAACCACCGGTCGAAGTTGGGGCCGGTGTTCCAGCAGGATCCGACCAGCGTATCGGCCGATGCATCCAGGGTGCTGTATGCGGCCAAGGGTGAACACCAGTTATTCAGATCCGTAAGCAATTCTGCTCCCTGCGGATAATCATAATCCACCTCGTCGTCCACACAGAGCGAGAAGGTGCCCCTGTAACCGGCCTGCCCTCCGTGATTATCTGCGGAGATGTAGTAGGTGTTTCCAGGCGTCAGGGAAGTATACCCAACCGTTACGTCGGAATAGGAAGAGGTATACCGCGCACAGGCCAATTCCGTCCCATCCTCCTCCCAGAGCGCAATAAGGCCGTACCTCAGGGTCCCTTCATCTCCTCCCGTTTTCAGTTTGGCGATAACTTCGGTCGTCGTGGCGGTAAACTTGAACCAACGGTTGTAGTTGGGTCCGTTGGGCCAGCAACTGCCCGAGTCTTCATCCGGAGAAGCGTTCAGGGTAGTAAATTCGGCATCGGCAGAACACCAGTTGTGGGGATCGGCAATCTCGTAAGCCGCCGCCTTGAAGTCATAGTTGACCTGGTTATCAAGCGCCATCGTAAAGCTACCCCGGTATCCCTGGTTGCCTCCATGATTATCGGCAATCAGGTAGTACCATTCCCCGGGGGTTAACCCCACATACCCCAACCTGATGTCGGAATACCTGGAATAGTATCGGGCACAGGAAAGTTCATTACCCAGGGAGTCGGTCAGTACCAGTAGGGGATAATCGAGGGTCCCTTCATCTCCGCCGATAAGCATTTCGGCGGTCACCTGGTCGGTGGTGGCCTGAAACTTGAACCATCGGGAATAGGTGGGCCCGTTTGGCCAGCAGGACCCCTGGATCCCGTCAGCAGTAGCATCCAGGGTGGTGTATTCCGCATCGGCCGAACGCCAGTTCCCTGTATGGGAGATTTCAATGGCTCCGCTTTTAAAATCATAGTCTACCTCATCATCTACCGCCAGGGTGAAGGTGCCGTCGTAATTATTATTGTTATTGTGGTCGACCGAAATGTAATAGTCCTGTCCGATCGTCAGACTGTCGATCCCCACCCTCAGGTCCTCGTACTGTCCAGTATATCGTGCGCAGGCCACCTGGACCCCCGCCTCATTCCAGATAGCCACATAAGGATAACGCATGGTCCCCTCCAGGCCGCCTATCAGCACATCCACCGTCACTGACTGGGTCAGTGCAGTAAAGGTGAACCAGCGATTGCTGTTTACATCTGTATTCCAGCAATCCCCCTTGATCCTGTCGGGAGTGGCATTCCGGGAAGTGTAGGCTTCATCGGCCGAACGCCAGTCATCGGTATGGGGCACAGCAATAGCGCCCTCCCTGAAGTCGTAATCGACCTGGTCATCGACACATAGAGTAAAGGTACCCCTTCGGTTGGGGTAATTGTCCACCGAAATAAAATACCAGTCACCGGGGGTCAGCCCCAGGACCCCGATGGAAATATCGTTGAAATTGCTGTCCCAGTAACGCTGGCAGGCCAGTTCATTGCCTGCGGAGTCCCAAACGGCTAGCTGTGGATTCCGGTTGGTCCCTTCGGCCCCGCCGGTCTTCACTTCTACGAAAACCTGGTCGGTAGTGGCCTGGAACATCAACCAGCGGTTATTGCTGACGCCGCCAACCCAGCAGCTACCTGCACTTTCATCGGCAGTAGCCCCTTCGGTGGAATAATAGGCATCGGGTGAGCACCATCCATCAATATCGGCCAGGATCCGGGCCCCTTCCCTGAAATCGTAGTCCCTGACCGAAAAGATGATCGTGTCATAATTGGTACAGGAATTTCCGTCCGTATAGGCATATACCACCGTATCCAGACCGGTCCCGGCCTGGGCCGGATCGTAGGTGAAGCCGGACATCCCTTTTCCGGTGAACACTCCGCCGGACGGAGTCCCTGCCATGAGGAAAGGAGCGTCGTTCACATCCCAGATGGTATCATACGCCCCAATCTCCACCACGGGCAACGGGTGAACCGTTACACTTTGTGAAATGGAATCCCTGCACCCGTTGCCATCGGTGAAGGCGTAGTATATTACGTAAAGACCGTCGGAGACCGGAGTAAATACACCTGTCCCGTTCCCCTGATCGGCCACGGTCCCGCCAAAGAAACTCCCCAGAGGGGCCTGATTACCTAAAAGAGTATCAGGGATATTCAGCACACACATTTCCGGACTCAATCCGGTAAAACTGACCGTGGGAAGAGAATGAACAGTTACCGTCTGGATGGCAGTGTCGGTACAGCCGTTCGCATTGGTAAAGGAATATATAACATCGTAGGTGCCGGTCACTGTGGGATCGAAGAAAGCAGTCCCATCTCCGTTGTCAGTGATTCCGTTTCCTTCAAAAAGGCCGATAACCGGTGTCCCTTCCAGGGTGTCGACCTCTTCACCCTCGCAATACTCGGCAGCCAGGCCAAAGAAACTGACCACCGGCAGGTCGTGGACGGTAACCGATAGTCTGGCTGTATCGGTGCATCCATTGGGATCGGTATAATAATAGGAGATATCATAGCTACCTGAAAGAACAGGATCGAAATAGGCGGTGCCATCGCCGTTGTCGGTAATTCCCGTTCCGGTAAATGTTCCTCCCAGCGGCGAACCGGTCAATGTATCCCTTGAATAGTTGGCACAGTATTCCGCCTCCAGACCTGTGAAACTCACCGCCGGGAGCGGGTTCACCAGTGTCGACACCGTCGCAGTATCGGTACATCCGTTACCGTCCGTATAGTAATACCTGAATTCATAATTGCCCGCCACCCCAGGATCAAACTGCGCACTGTCGCCCGAGCCTATCAGCGTCAGACCCGGAACCGCCACAAAGGATCCTCCCAGCGGTGCACCCGCCAGGGTATCGGCAGCTCCCCCCTCGCAGTACTCCGCCTCCAGACCGGACACCGAGACCGCCGGGAGCGGGTTCACCAGTGTCGACACCGTCGCAGTATCGGTACATCCGTTACCGTCCGTATAGTAATACCTGAATTCATAATTGCCCGCCACCCCAGGATCAAACTGCGCACTGTCGCCCGAGCCTATCAGCGTCAGACCCGGAACCGCCACAAAGGATCCTCCCAGCGGTGCACCCGCCAGGGTATCGGCAGCTCCCCCCTCGCAGTACTCCGCCTCCAGACCGGACACCGAGACCGCCGGGAGCGGGTTGGTAACCACTGTTACTGCCCCGGTCACCATGGAATCACCTGCCACAAAAAAGGTGACATGATAATCGGCCGAAGCTTTGGCCCAGTATTCAAACGAAATGGCACCTGAAATAGATACACCATCCTCGAACCACTGATAATTGGCAGCGGTATCGGTTACCGAGAGCAATACCGAATCGCCCAGGCAGAAGGTGGTGGGCCCTCCGGGTGTGATCTCATAAGATCCCGACAGATAGAAAGGTGCCAGCGGAGCGGCCAGCAGGTCGCTTTCGTCGTATAGTGTACAGGAATCGACCGGAAAACCACAGGTGAAATCGCCGTACCCTGCACCGGTTTTCAATATGGGGGTGCCGTCAAATACATAAACCTGACCATGGTTGTCAAAGGACCCCTGATCATTATCTCCAAGGATACTGAATTCTCCGGTCACCACCATCTGACCGCTGGTGAATACATCCACCGTATCACCGGCCGTGAAATCTCCCCTGACAACCAGAATCGCACCCGGGTCTATGACCATCTCCAGCGTATCGCCAAGGGTCAGGGAACCGAAAACCGTGAGGGAATCATGTATAAACAGATCGCCCCCGGTAAAAGAAAGACCGGTTCCGCTGATCACGTGACCGTAGATATGCACCTCCTGGGAGATATTGGTAATCCCCGGTTGAGTTCCATCCCTCCAGATAGCATTCTCCAGCCAGAGCCCGGTTTGATTGTTCAGGGTGGAATCCTGGGAGTAGAGATCCTGAAAGGTGATATGCGACAAAAGCAGGAGGGCAAAAGATCCCACAAAGAGTCGGAATGACCTAGCAGAGGTTAGTTTAGGCTTGTTGCGTAAAAACATTTCAGCTTTACCGGTCGAACAGGATCACACCCGTTCGCTTTCCAGGTATCCTGGTGAAGGAAATCGGGTGACTGCCTGAACCAAAAATAATACATTACACCTTATATACGTATTGATGAGACTACAGTTTATTAACATTGAGGAAGATGCAGATCGTATTTGATGAATCCAATGACAGAGATGATTAATTAAATCTATATATATGTTAATCTGTATATATGTCTAAGAAAAGAGCCGCAACGTTGCAACGAAGCGGCTCCCCTGAAACAGTTTTGTTTATTGATGACCTACAACGCTTTGATCTCGGTGACCAGTTTCTGCAATGAATCTTTGGCGCTACCGAAAAACATCCGGGTATTATCGGCATAGAACAGATAGTTCTCAATGGCTGCATACCCTTTACCCATACCACGCTTCATCACGATGACATTCTTGGCCTCATGCACCTTGATGATGGGCATCCCATAAATAGGGCTTCCGGGATCGTCCAGAGCAGCCGGGTTAACCACATCATTGGCACCGATTACTACCGCCACATCCGTCTTGGGCATTTCCGGGTTGATTTCATCCATCTCCACCAGTTTCTCATAAGGAACATCGGCTTCGGCCAGCAACACGTTCATATGTCCCGGCATTCGGCCGGCCACCGGATGGATGGCATATTTCACCTCCACCCCATTCTCCGTCAGAAGTTCATCCAGTTCACTGCAAGTATGCTGCGCCTGGGCAACGGCCAGACCGTATCCGGGGACGATCACCACCCTGCTGCTGTAGTTCAGCATTACTGCCGCATCGGTGGCAGTTACCTCTTTGACCACTCCCTTTTCCCGGTCAGCGGCCGCTCCGCCGCCTCCGAAGGCTCCTATGATGACGTTTATCAGGGAGCGATTCATGGCCCTGCACATGAGAATGGTGAGGATCATTCCTGCAGCTCCCACAAAAATACCTCCCAGGATCATGGCCTGGTTCTGGTAAATAAATCCGGCCATGGCGGCCGCTATTCCGGTAAAGCTGTTCAGAAGAGAGATCACTACCGGCATATCTGCTCCACCGATCGGCATGACAAAACTGATTCCATATATCAGGGAGACAGCCAGAAGGACATAAACAAAAACCTGCTTGCTATCCATGGGCATGGATGTTGCCAGAAGAAAGACCACCAGGAAGGCAACCCCTGCAAGGATCAGCAGGTTCACCCAGGTGAGCCACTTGGCAAAGACATCCTTGATGTTTCCGTTGAGCTTTCCATAAGCGATCATACTACCGCTGAAGGCAATACTACCGATGACCAGACCGAGGATGGTAACCAGCGCCGATTGATTCTCCGGGTTGGAGAACTCGATCAACGCCACAAGTGCCGATGCGGCACCCCCTGAAGCATTGAAAAATGAAACCAGCTGAGGCATGGCCGTCATTTTAATACGACGGGCAATCACAGCCCCGATCACTCCACCAAGGGCAATAGCCACCAGGATGATGACAAGGTTTGCTCCTGGAATGGTGTTCCCGCTTGCACCTCTGTGCAACACCATGGTAGCCACCATGGCCATGACCATCCCTGCAGCGGCCCAAAGGTTGCCTCGGCGCGCAGTCTCCGGATTACTGAGTAATTTAAGTCCGACCACGAAAAAGAGGGCGGCCAGCAAATAGAAAAACTCGAGAATGATATCTCCGTTGGTAATGTTGATTCCTTCCATGGCTTGCCCTATTTTTTCTTCTTTTTAAACATTTCCAGCATCCGGTCAGTGACGACGAATCCCCCGATCACATTTAATGTCCCGAACAGAAGGGCAAAGATTCCGAGGATCAGATTCAGCAGGTTGGATCCCGAACCAAGATTGGCCAGGTCGGCGTGACCTACCAGAATAATGCCTCCAATAATGATCACACCGCTGATGGCATTGGCTCCGGACATCAGGGGCGTATGAAGCACCGAGGGCACATTGGAGATCACTTCCAGCCCCAGGAAAATTGTGAGGGCAATAATGAAGATGGCCTCCTTATTGGTATAGAAAAACTCAAGAATACTTTCCATGTGTATGAAGTATTGATATTACGTTTTATTCGGCTGACTTGACCTTTGCATGAACGACCTCACCATTTCGAGTGATACAGGATTCCTGGACGATCTCATCTTCCACATCCAGATCGAGATTTCCCTCCTTGTCCAGCATCAAATTCAGGTAGTTGATATAGTTCCTTCCCAGCATCTTACTGGCATCGGTTGCCATCGTCGAGGGAAGGTTGGAGTTGCCCACGATGGTCACCCCCTGATGTTCCACCGTCTCATTATCTTTCGTTAATGCGCAG
Source organism: uncultured Bacteroides sp. (assembly GCA_964604655.1). GTDB lineage: Bacteria > Bacteroidota > Bacteroidia > Bacteroidales. Next base: position 17,567 of record CAZRZY010000047.1, read on the forward strand.
TTTCCACCTGTGGAGGCAGCCAGATCGATGATGACAGAACCTGCCTTCATTGCTTCCACTGTCTCCTTGCGAATCAGCACGGGGGCCTTTTTCCCTGGTATCTGTGCCGTAGTAATGATCACATTGGAGTTCATAGCGCGCTCCTGAATCAGCTCTCCTTGCTTCTTCTTGTATTCTTCTGTCTGCTCCACAGCATATCCTCCGGCAGACTGATCGTCACGCGCACCTTCCACCTCCACAAATTTCCCCCCGAGGCTCTGCACCTCTTCCTTTACGGCTGTCCTCACATCAAACACCTCCACCACTGCCCCGAGTTTTCGTGCCGTGGCAAGAGCCTGCAGGCCTGCTACACCAGCTCCCAGGATGAGGACCCGTGACGGCTTGATGGTTCCCGAAGCTGACATGAACATGGGAAAGAAATGGGGTAATGAGGCAGCGGCCATCAATACAGCTTTATATCCTGCAACGGTGGCCATGGAAGAGAGAACATCCACTGCCTGAGCCCTGGTGATCCGGGGAATCATATCAAGGCTGTAGGAGGTTACTTTCTCCGTGGCAAGTCGATCGACCACTTCCTTGTTGGTTAAAGGTGAAAAAATGGAAATCAGCACTTTGCCACCTGGGATCTTTTCTTCTGGCGGTTGAATGGAAAAGATCAGGTCCGATCCTTCCAGGACCTCTTTCCTGCTAACAACCCTGGCACCCGCCTGGGTATACTCTGTATCGCCGGTATGGGAACCTGCGCCTGCATCTTTCTCCACAAGGATGTCAATGCTTTTATCTGTCAGGGTTTTAACGTGTTCAGGCAACAGGACAACCCTGTTTTCACCCTCCGCCTCCCTGATAACTCCGATAATCATAAGTGAAGGATTTTATAAACGATAACAAATTTAGCGTTTTCGATCAGGATTCAATGGTTGTTCCATCAAATGGATCAAATTTTTAGACCTCTAACCATATCTTAAGTGAAGAAGGAATTTTATAATTTTAAGCTGTTTTACCAAAAACACCGATAGAAGGTGAATGAAAATGACGGATCTTTCCACCCGGTATCTCGGACTAGCGCTTAAAAACCCGGTCATAGCAGGAAGCTCAGGTATGACAGGTTCCCTGGACGGAATCAGGAATCTTGAAAAACACGGTGTGGCAGCTGTGGTTCTCAAGTCTATTTTTGAGGAAGAGGTCACCGGAAAGGAAGGTGACTCAGGCTCTCTGGCAGATGTGGCCAGGTACATTGAGGATCACCTTCAGGAAAACCGGTTGAAAGAGTACCTGAAACTGATCGAATCTGCAAAAAAGGAGCTTCATATCCCGGTTATCGGCAGTATTAATTCCATCTCCCGTGAGGACTGGACCTACTTTGCATCCAGGATTGAGAATGCAGGAGCCGATGCACTGGAGTTGAACCTGCTTATTCACCCGGCAGATCTTGAAAACAAGTCTTTCGAGAAAGCTTATTTTGAAATTATTCAACATGTGCTTTCTATGATTGAAATTCCGGTCTCCATTAAGATAAGCACATACTTTACCCGGCTTGGACTCACCATAAGGGCACTTTCCGAAACCGGGGTTTCAGGAATCGTTATGTTCAACCGGTTCCTCGCACCCGATATCCATATCGACACCATGGAACTAACCTCAGGCAGCCGATTTACTACATCCTCTATGCAATCAGAGACTTTGCGGTGGATCGCCATCATGTCAGAAAAGGTGGAGTGCGACCTCGCGGCCTCTACCGGTATTCATTCCGGTGAGGATGTCATCCGGATGCTTCTGGCCGGAGCCACCGTTACTCAGGTAGTATCGACACTATACAGGAACGGGCCGGATCAGATCAGTCGAATTCTGAAAAAGTTAGAGAAATGGATGAAGGAAAAAGAATTCACATCTCTGGAACAGTTCAGGGGAAGGGTCAGTAAAACCTATGGTGAGAACCCGGTGGCATTCGAAAGGATGCAGTACATCAAGCTATTTGGAGAGGACGCTTAATCCATTGATTTTGTACAACAAAACAGCCCCCGGCTTGTTACTTTTTAAATCCGGATTCACTATTTATGGATGATCTATCGTTTTTGCAAAATCTCGACTCGGAAGCCATCGAGGAGATGTACAGGCAGTACAAAAATGACCCGGGTTCGATAGATCCCAGCTGGCACCACTTCTTCCAGGGCTTTGACCTGGCCAGACGTGATTTCAGCAACCCGGAGTCAGAATCTCTTACTTTCGATGCGGAATTCCATGTGCTCAATCTGATCAATGGCTACCGGAAACGGGGTCATCTTTTCACAAAAACTAATCCTGTACGTACCCGACGTAAATATTTTCCCACGCTCGACCTGGAAAATTACGATCTGTCTGATGATAATCTCGATACTCTCTACCATGCCGGCAGGGAGATAGGTATCGGCAGAGCCCCTCTCAGAGACATTGTGGATCATTTGAAAAGGACCTACTGTGGACATATCGGATCGGAATATATGTTTATCCGGGATCCTGAAAAGACCGGCTGGCTAAAGGAACGTATTGAAAAGGGACAGAACAGGACCATCTTTACGAAGGATGAAAAGCGGCAGATATTCCACTATCTGAAGGCAGCAGTGGGGTTTGAAAAATTCATACATACGAAATTTGTGGGCCAGAAGCGCTTCTCCCTGGAAGGTGCAGAGATCCTGGTACCTGCATTGAACTATCTGGTGGAACGTGGATCAGAGCTGGGGGTTGAAGAATTTAATTTCGGGATGGCCCACCGTGGCAGATTGAATGTGCTGGCCAACGTGCTGCAGAAGCCTATGGCAAACATTTTTAAAGAATTTGAGGGGGAGTCGTATGAGGATCGAATTAGCCTTGGAGACGTCAAATATCACCTGGGTTATGGAAATACCGTCAGGACAGAAGGAGGAAACGAAGTGATCCTCAACCTGGTTCCCAACCCCTCACACCTTGAATCGTCCGCCCCCGTTATCGAAGGGGTATCCAGGGCCCGGATCGACCATCGCTACAAGGGAGATCTGAAGAAACTGGTCCCGGTCATCATCCATGGGGATGCTGCCATAGCAGGCCAGGGAGTGGTCTATGAGGTGATCCAGATGTCGGAACTGGAAGGTTTCAAGACCGGAGGCACCATACACCTGGTGATCAATAACCAGGTGGGGTTCACCACCAACTATCTGGATGGACGTTCCAGTACCTACTGTACCGATGTAGGTAAAGTCACCAAAGCACCCATCTGGCATGTGAACGGGGATGATGTGGAGGGTCTGGTGCACGTTATTCGTATGGCCATAGAGTACCGGCAAGTTTTTCATTCCGATGTCTTTATTGATATTCTGGCCTACCGGAAGTACGGACACAACGAAGGGGATGAACCCCGCTTCACTCAGCCTCTCCTTTACAAGGCAATCGCCAGTCATCCCAACCCCAGAGATATCTACAGCGAAAAACTGTTGAAGCAGAGTGTCCTGGCGGAGAAGGAGATAAGAAAAGCCGAGGATGAGTTTGACAGTTTGCTGGAATCTGAACTGAAAAAATCCCGTCAGAAGAAGAATGTGACCATTCAGCAGTTTATGGAGCGTGAGTGGAAAGAGATGAAATATGCCTCACCGGAGGACTTTTATAAGTCGCAAGAGACTGGGGTCACAATGGATACTCTCAGGAAAGTAGCCGCTAAGATAAACTCGCTTCCAGAGGACCTGGTCTTCTTCAGGAAGACAACAAAGCTGATGGAGGAACGTAATAAGATGGTCGAAGAGAACCGGGTCGACTGGGCCCTGGGTGAGTTGTTCGCCTATGGAACTCTTTTGCTGGAGGGGCATGGCGTAAGACTGACCGGGCAGGATTCCATGAGAGGTACGTTCTCACATCGCCATGCAGGGATCGTGATGGAAGAGAGCACGGAATTCTATATTCCCCTGAAGTACCTCGATCCCGGGCAAGCTTCTTTTGAGATTTACAACTCACCTCTCAACGAATACGGGGTGCTGGGTTTCGAATATGGTTATTCGATGGCCACACCCCACCACCTGACTATCTGGGAGGCACAATTTGGAGATTTTATCAATGTGGCACAGGTGATTATCGATCAGTATATTTCCAGTGCCGAGGAGAAATGGGGTGTTATGAACGGAGTGGTTCTTTACCTTCCGCATGGTTTCGAAGGCCAGGGTCCCGAACATTCCAGCGCCAGGATTGAAAGGTTTCTCAGCCTGGCTGCTAATTGCAACATGCATATCATTAACCCGACTACCCCGGCCAATATGTTTCACGCGCTCAGAAATCACCTGAAGAAACCCTCCAGGGTACCATTGGTGATCTTTACCCCAAAAAGCCTGTTACGACATCCCCGCTGCATTTCAACCCTGGACGATCTTCAGAAAGGAAAATTCGAACCGGTCTATGACGATCCGGACACAGACATTGAGGAGGTTCGCAGAGTGGTTTTCTGCAGCGGAAAGATCTATTATGATCTGCTCGCAAGAAAGATAGATCTCGGGGTGAGGGATATCGCACTGATCCGGCTCGAACAGATCTTTCCGTTTCCGGAGGAACAGGTAAAAAAGATCCTGGAAAAATATCATAACAACATGTTGACCCTCTGGGTACAGGAAGAACCGGAAAACATGGGGGCCTGGTACTATATCCATCATATTATGAAAGATATGGAGGTGATCCCTGTGATGAGACAACCCTCGGGCAGTCCGGCAACCGGCCTCTACAAACTGCACGAGATCAGCCAGAAGGAGATCATTGATAAAGTCTTCAGGGAGTGTACCTGTGAACTATTGAATGTTTACTGCGGGTTGCAATGTGTAATAGGCAGTTCCCGAAAGGAGATCCTGAAACAGCATTTCTATTTTGATAAAGAGAAAAAAGAAACGGAACCTTCCAAAACTGAATAAAATGTCCCTGGAAATCAAAATACCCAGTCCGGGTGAATCGATAACTGAAGTAGAACTTGCCTCCTGGCTGGTGGAGGATGGTTCCCAAGTGAGCAAAAATCAGGAGATAGGCGAAATCGAATCAGAAAAAGCGACACTTCCCCTGATCGCCGGGGAAGCGGGCCAGCTTAAGATCCTGGTGGAAGAGGGTGAAACGGTTCAGGTTGGAGATGTGGTGGCAACCATCGATACCAGCGTGATAACCTCTGATAGGTCCGCGGAGGAAAGCCCTGAAACGTCCGGGGAGGAAAACCCTGATAGGTCCGCGGAGGAAAACCCTGATAGGTCCGCGGAGGAAAGCCCTGAAACGTCCGGGGAAAGAAAGGAAGATGCTCCTGCTCTTCAACAGGAGAAAGAGCAGGTGAAAACCACTCCGGTTGCCAGCAAGATCATGGAGGAGGAAGGCCTGTCTGTTCAGGATATTCTCGATGGTCTCAGAAAGATCACCTCCGCTGATGTCAGGAGCGTAGTTTCGATGCGTGCTGATAATCTCCCGCAACGAAAGTCTGAAGCAGCATCCAGGGAGCAGGACCGTCAGAAAATGAGCCAGCTTCGAAAGAAAATCAGTGAAAGACTGGTGGCAGTTAAGAACGAAACCGCCATGCTGACCACCTTCAACGAAGCCGATATGTCTGCCGTAATAGCCCTGAGAAAAAAATACCAGGAGTCCTTTACGAAAAGACACGGTATCAAGCTGGGATTTATGTCTTTCTTTACCATGGCTGTAACCGAGGCTTTGAAACTCTTTCCTGCGGTAAACTCCTCCATCGAAGAGAATGAAGTGGTCACCCCGGAGTACTATGACATCGGCATCGCGGTCCAGGCCGAAAAAGGCCTGATGGTCCCTGTAATCAGAAATGCAGAAACCCTTAATCTTACTCAGATCGAGGAAAAGATCGCAGATCTGGCATCGCGAGCAAGGAAAGCAAGACTCAGTATCGAGGAGATGAGCGGCGGAACCTTTACCATCTCCAATGGGGGAATCTACGGCTCCATGTTATCCACACCCATCCTGAATCCGCCGCAGTCAGGCATCCTGGGTATGCATAATATCCTGGAACGGCCGGTGGCGATTGATGGCAAGGTGGAGATCAGACCAATGATGTATCTTGCGCTGAGCTACGATCACCGGGTGATCGACGGTAAGGATTCGGTGGGATTCCTGAAAACCGTAAAGGAGTTTATAGAAGAACCTTCCAGGTTACTTTTTGGCAGCCAGACAGCGGAAGAGTTCCTGCTCGATCTCTGAGACGGTTGTCCTAGAAATAGTTTATTTCCCTTGAGATCACCACGTTGGGCCTGATCCTCTCTTCATCCATGTACACCATACATTCGGTCCAGTTGCCCTTTTTATCAAACTGGTTGTACTCATATAATTGCGTTCCGCTCCGATCTCCACTGGTCTCCTCTCTGAAATTCTCCACCAGGAGGTTCTTCTCATAAACGAAGTAGTAAGTTACCTCATGGTCTTTAACTACCTGCACTCTGCGGTCTACACGACCCTGACTGTCGTAGAAAATGGCTCCCTGATTCAGCATCCTGTCACCGTTCCATTCCTCGAAATTCACCTGTTTGTCGGAAACACGGTCCATTACCATACGGGTCGATTCCAGCAACTTCGAGTGCTTAGGGGTCAAATACATCCGTGAATAGTATACCTCCTCCACCAGGTCCCCATTCTCATACCTGGGGACCACCAGAGCAGTCGTATCCCCTGCTCCGTCTATCACGAATCGTTCCAGAAGACGTCCTTTCTCTGTATATCTGGAAATACTGTACCCTTCGACAGACTTACCGGCAACCCATTTGTCTTCCTTATAAGTGGGGTGACACTGTGTTTCTCTGACCAATTTTACATTTCCTTTCAGGCCATCACGGTCAAGGTCAGTTACCTTCCCTGAACAGGAAAACAGGAGTACGAGCAGGGGAAGCAGAAAATATTTCATCGGTAGTTTGGTTTAAACAGATCCTAAATTTAACAGTTCCGGCCCATTTCTACAACCACTATTTAGTCCGGCCTGACATATTGAAGAACCTGAGCGATCATCTGCTTCTGCTCATCGGTCTCAGCCATCGATTCGGCGCTGGTAAAAGATTCCATCGCTTCCTCCTGACGCTTAAGAAAGAAAAGCACCATTCCATGGTAAAAATAGTAGTCAAAGTGCTCCTCTGAATCGATGCAGGTCTGGTACCACTCCACTCCCTGCTCCAGCAGCTTACCGGTCATATACTGCTGGTCCATATCGGTGATCTGCGACGCTGCCCCGTATAGCCATCGGTGATCGCCTTTCCTGTCGGTTTCGAATCTTTCGTTCACATAGTCGATCAGCATGTCAAGCTGATCGGTGTAGTAGTAGAACTGTAGAAAAGGCATGGTGCGCAGGTCCCACGCCGATAGTTCGTCTCCGTCTACCAGGGGGGGGAGTTCGTTGGACAATCGGCTGATCATTTGAATGTCGCTATCATCCACCGCCTTCACCAGTGTATTGTTATAGATCTTCTCAATGGCAAGCAGGTAATCCTCACCCAGCACGTTCCTTATCCTGTCCGGATCGTTCGTAAAGGTATCCCACCAGGGATTACCAATGTCCATATGAAAGGCTATCACTGAAATATCTGCATTGGAGAGGCGAGGATCCATGATTCGCTCCATGTACTCTCCTGAAAGCTTCTCTGCTTCCTCCTCCCTCCCCATATTTCTCAATACCTCAATATAGTTCGCCATTCCTTCATCATCCAGGTCTCCGCGTGCGTGCAAAGTCCTGTATCTTTTTAATTCACGGAAATCCTCCAGCGTACCCTTGAGGGAGGAGATCAACTCCTCGGCCGGAGTGAATCCCACTATCCGGCTGACCGGCTCTCCTTCTCGGCTGAATATGAACATACTCGGATACCCTTCCAGCTGTTGTTCAGCTGCATACTGACGACCATACTCACTTTCACCGTCCAAACGTACATTGATAAAGTGTTCGTTCATATATTCTGAAACACCTGGGTCGGTATATACCTGTTCATCCATCACCTTACAAGGCCCGCACCAGGTGGCATATACGTCGACAAAAACCATCAGAAGCTGGTCAGAGGCCTTTTTCCTGGCAGCATCCATCTCTTCCTTTGAGGTGACCTCCGTAAATTTTACCTGGGCTTTAGCACCCGGGAAAGTCGCACTCCATAACAGCACCAGAAAAAGCAGGTTCAAATTCCATCTCTTCATATACATATCATACGGTTTTTTTCTGTAATACATTGCATTCATCCAGCAAATCCAGGTAGACTTGCGATTCATTCTCCCAGCAAAGCTCCTCCGCTGCATGGTCAAGGGCCTCCTTCCACCTTCCGGCAGCATGCTCTTCCAGCATATAACGGATAATGCCTGCCAGTTTCCCAGGATCTTTTTCAAGCGTGGCCACACCAATACCATAGGTTTCCACCACGCGTTTCATTTCAGGAAGGGCGGAACAGAGAACCGGCACCCGGCTCTGGATATAATCGAACAGTTTATTCGGAAGTGCATAGCGGTAATTGAGCCCCCGGTCTTCCTCCAGGGAGATTCCCAGGTCCGACACCTCCGTATACATTCGCAGTTGTGATGGCATGAGCCTTCCCAGAAAAACGACCTTCTTCCCCAATCCAAGCTGCAAACCAAGTTTATGAAGCTTCTTTTCGATATCCCCGGAGCCGGCAACGAGGAATACGGCACCTTCCAGATGCTGCATTACCCTCAACATCAGTTCCAGCCCCCTTCCTACGTTCAGTGCACCCTGGTAGATGATGAGCTGACTATCACCATAGGGTCTTTTCACGCGTATATCGGGCATTACGAAACGAGAGACAGGAAGGTTCCTGACCACCTTAAAAGGTATACCGTATAACCTGCGGTACAGTTCTGCAATGGGGTAGCTGACAGTGACAGCATAATCAAGCCTGGGGACAATCGATCGTTCGATCCAGATCCATATTTTCTGAGTAGTGTGCCTGTTGATCAATTCCGGCACCTGGGTGAAGAATTCATGGCTGTCATAAATCAGTTTTACCTTTCTGAACTTCCCAGCCAGATAATTAGCCGGAAGTGTATCCAGATCATTGGCAATCAGTAAAACAGGTGCCGGGGCAAATAATAACCATGTCAGCAGACGCATGTTGAAGCAGGCATAAAAGAGGGGCCCCTTATTGAAAATCATTTTGAAACGTACCGCTCTGAAACCTGAATCGGCCATCGAAGGGCTGTTCCGAAGCCTTCTCCCGATACAAATTACCTCTAATCCACTATCCAAAAGCAGTCCGGCTACCCTGTTTACCCGCTGATCGGTTGCAATGTCATTAATGACAGATATATATACTCTTCCGGTGGTCATCTGGAGCAATTCGAAAGATAAGAAAAACCAGCGTCGATTTCATTGCTATATTTGTGCATCATACTCAAGGACCATGCCAGCAAGAAGCCTTATACCGGACCATACGCTGCAATTGTTGAATAGCTTCGGGGTAAGTGCAACAGCTGCCCTCTATGCCAGTCCCGGCCATCCTGAAGAGTTGATCTCCCTGATGCAGAAGAGTGAGGTAAAAAACGCACCCCTGCTTGCCATCGGAGAAGGGACCAATATTCTCTTCAAATCGGATTTTGAAGGGGTGGTACTCAGACCCTGTATCCAGGGGATAGATATCCTGGAAAAGAGCGGGTCGCATGTATGGATCCGTGTGGGGGCGGATGAAAACTGGGACGACTGGGTCGGATATTCCATCTCCCGGGGATGGTTCGGTTTAGAAAACCTCTCATTGATCCCGGGATCAGTGGGTGCCGCACCGGTACAGAATATCGGGGCTTTTGGTGTGGAGCTCAGCGAATTCATATCCCGGGTGGAAGCCCTGGATCGCACCAGGAACAGTATCGTGGAGTTGGACCGGGAGTCATGCCGTTTCGGTTACCGGGACAGCCTCTTTAAAAGAGAGGGCAAGAACCGGTATATAGTGACCGGGGTGATATTTCGCCTGAACCTGCAACCTTGCTTGACGCTGGATTACGGGAAGGTCCGGGACACCTTCAAAGCCATGGACGGGCAGAATGCCGCTGATCTGAGGAAGGTGATTATTTCCATACGAAGACAGAAACTTCCCGATCACAAAGAGTTAGGAAATGCCGGCAGCTTCTTCAAGAATCCACTGGTGGAAAAACCCATCTTCAACTGTATCAGGGCCGGCTATCCTGAAGTTCCTCACTATCCCGCACCAATGAATTACCAGAAAGTGCCGGCAGCCTGGCTGATCGAAAAGGCAGGATGGAAGGGAAGACGGATCGGAAATGTGGGAACCTGGCCTTCCCAGCCACTCGTGATTGTCAACTACGGCGGAGCCACAGGCCGTGAGATCTTCGAATTTTCGGAGGAAGTAAGGGAGGCCGTTGACCGTAAGTTTGGGATTGTGCTTGAAAGAGAAGTGCTGGTAGTCGGTTAGCGGTAAATCCGGTTGCGGTTCAACGCCTGTTGGTATGCCCGTGCATTCCGGTTATGCTGCTGGAGGGTACGGGCGAAAGCATGGTATCCGCTGAAGTCTGATTTCGCACAGAAAAAGAGGTAGCTGTGCTTTTCATAATTTAAAACTCCCTCGATAGCAGCAATGGAGGGAATAGATATGGGTCCTGGAGGCAGGCCACTGTTTTTATAGGTATTGTAGGGTGAATCGGTCTGCTTATCCACATTCAGGATTCTTTTTCTGCCAAAGTCCCCGAGGGCAAATTTCAATGTCGGGTCAGCCTGAAGAGGAATTCCCTGTTCAAGCCGGTTCATATATACCCCTGCCACGCGGGCATTTTCGTCGTCATACAGCGTCTCTTCATCCACAATGGATGCCAGCGTGACCACCTCCTCCCTGGTCATCTCCATTTTTTTTGCCTTCCGGTCGCGCCCCCCCTTCCAGAAGTCCTCATACTCCTGCTTCATCCGGTTGGTAAACTCCTCAGGGGTCGTGTTCCAGTAAAACTCATAGGTATTGGGAAGAAACATGGCAGAAAAGGTTTCTTTCTTAAATCCGTACCTCTCCGGCAGATTTTCCAGTCGAAGCCAATCAACAAATGCAGCGGAGTCCGATTCCAGATAGTCGGATACCTTTCCGGCCAGTTGATCCAGCGTCCGTACATTGTTGAAAACAACCATGACCGGGTCCTGTTCTCCGGAACGAAACAGGTTTACCAAATCGTTGTTGCTCATGCCATCGGGAATCTTAAACCTTCCTGACCGGACGCGTTTGTCATATCCCTTTTTTCTGGCCACCCAGCGGAAGGAACGCCGGTTCTCGATAATGCCTTGATGTTCCAGTCCCTCCAGCACCTGATCGAAAGTAGACCCGGTGGATATATAGAAGATCTCATGCTCTGCTTCCAGCTCCACGTTGCTCACGAAGATCCTGCTGAAGAGATGATACACCACCAGGACCATCACCACCAGCCCGAGAAACACAAACCACATGGAGAATCTGGCCACTCCCCCGCTCCTCCTGGTCCGTCTTCGTTCAAACATATCCCTTCTGTAAATATTATTATCTTACAAATGTAATAGAATTCGCATATGGACATAATCGAGACCGTGGCTCTGGTAGCCCATAACAACCGTAAACCAGACCTGACAGAATGGGTAGCATATAATGCAAAAAAAATGGCAAACCATCACCTGGTCTGTACCGGAACCACCGGCCGGATGGTGCAGGATACCCTTTTAAAGAAGAAGCATACTTCTCCATCGCTTGTTAAGCTGAAATCAGGCCCCCTGGGTGGGGACCAGCAGCTGGGAGCACTGGCAGCCGAAGGCAAGATCGACATCCTGATCTTCTTCTGGGATCCCATGGAACCCCAACCGCACGATGTGGATGTGAAAGCTTTGCTGCGAATTTCAGTGCTTTACAATGTTCCCACGGCCTGTAACAGATCCAGCGCTGATTTTATTATTGATTCACCTCATTTTGGACTCCGGTACGAAAAAGAACTGAAGGACAACAGCTATTACATCAACCGTCCCCTGAAAGAATGATCATACGGTCATTCCCTGACATATTCTTATACCTGGGCGGTCTTGGACCTCCTCAATAACTGACTCTCCCCGCAAGCGGCGGCGAACCTTTAGCAATGCAGCCAATCGTCGATCCATTGCGCACTTAATTTAGGCTAAGCCTAACTCTTGGTGATTTCATTTGATTGCACCGTGGATACTCGATCCTGGGGATCAACATGGGACAAGAAAAAAAGAATCGGGATCTTTTTTCAACGGGATGATTTCAAAGGGATGATTTCAAAGGGATGCCTTCTGTGGAAATTCGCTCTCATCTACTGGGTGTTGAACTCCTGAATATTTCTGCTTAAAAGAGGCCGGATAAACTTCCCAAGGAACGAAAAGACCTTTTTTATCCGTTTGTTATACTTATTAGGTTAACTAACGATAATAAATATTTTTCTATAGATATTTTTTAGCAGTAAAAACATTCAAAGAGTTAATAACTCGATAATACATATCTCAAATGACGAGGAACCCTTCGAATTCGACGAATCTTCCATATACGCCCGGGATGTGCTGGACCAGACCGAAAACAGGTATCAATGGAAGAACTCTTGAAGGGGATTGTCAGTGAGCGAACATGGCCCTGGAAATACCTCTCCATCGATGCACAGGTCACGTATGCTGTCTTTCACTCCTCCGATGGGAACGAATCCCCATGGGAGCAATATGTGTATGAATCGGGAAGCCGGCTTTCGGAATCATCCACCGACGGACTCAGATTCACCGTCAGATGACTGGAACAACCGGAGGCTTATAAGCATGAAGGCGGGATGGATATTACAGTCGATACCATTTCCTATGAAATCAGCAATACTCTTGAATCATACTCCTGTAATGACAAGGCAAACCTCCTCTTCTTCTGGGAGCGTCTGGAAAGCGAATAGAAATTCGTTCTAAGCCACCATCAGATGAGTGCAGCAAGGGAATCCTTTAAACGCTGCATCGCTTTCTCCAGGTTCTCGTCGGAATTGGCGTAGGAGATCCTGACGCATCCCGGGGCTCCGAATGCGGAGCCCGGCACTGTGGCGATATGCCCTTCTTCCAGCAGGTAGATACAGAGGTCCATATCGGTCTCGATCTTCCGGCCGTTCCCCGATTTTCCCAGGTAGGCACTTAAATCGGGGAAAACGTAGAAGGCACCGCCCGGAACCGGGCACCTGACCCCTTCGATTTGCGAGATGTGTTGGAGGATCAGGTCCCTTCGACGACGGAAGGCATCACGCATCTCCGTCACACAGGACTGATCACCGGTTAGAGCTGTCAGGGAGGCTCTCATGGCAATGGAATTGGCCCCGGAGGTCATCTGACCCTGCAGTTTAGTGCAGGCCTTCACCAACCATTCCGGACCTGCCAGGTAGCCGATCCTCCAGCCGGTCATGGCGTACCCTTTGGAAACGCCATTCACGATGATCACCCTGTCCCGTATCTCCTCGAACTGTGCAATGGATTCGTGACCACCCACAAAATTGATGTG
>CAZRZY010000048.1:0-30965 GCA_964604655.1 uncultured Bacteroides sp.
CGGCCGCAGTATATTTTCCATATTTTCTGATCTGACCGGCCATGAGGATCAACAGGAGGACATACCCCCCGGTCCATCCGACCACATAGGCCAATCCATGGTAGCCCGATCCGTACATCAGGGCTGCCATACCGAGGAAGGAGGCTGCACTCATCCAGTTGGATGCAATGGCCATACCGGAACCTACTTTGGAAATACCTCTGCCGGCTGCATAAAAGTCGGTAGTGTCCCGGGCACGGAACAACAAACCAACCAGTATGAATAATGCCAGAATGGTGATGAGAATTATGGCAGGTCCCACTTTAAATCCACCTTCCAGCTGGGTGGCTGCTGTAGCTGCATGGAGCAGGGTGGGTGAGGCCAGGATCAGTATCAGGGGCAGCAATGCTTTTTTCATGGTCTGGGGTCTGTTTTGGGTGGGTGTCAGGTTAATCCTCGATGCCGTACTTCCGGTTGAACATATCGGTTCGGACACAGTAGAGCCAGCAGAGTCCCACGAAGAGGATCAGCAGGAATACTGCCGTATAGAAATAGTGGAACGGGAAACCCAGGAAACGGGTGTCGGTCAGAGCGGACCGGTTATGCACCAGATAACGTTCCATTACTTCCGGCACCGCCTGCCGTACCGAAGGAGTAATCGACTGCATGAACGAGGATCGGACCTCCAGCGGAGCGATCTTTGACCGGATATCCCTGGTCTCCAGACCAAGTACATCAGCCAGGACCGGCATCAGCCGGTTCTTTTCCGCCACGTATTCCGGGTCGGTCACGTCCGTGGCAGAAGCAGCTGCCTGTTCGAAACGGACTACAGCGGCGCGAAGCTCCTCATCCTGGCCTGGTGCGGCGAGCTGATAGGTTATCCAGCTCAGTGTATGGTCCAGAACTTCCCTGTGGGAGGGTTCGATTGCTACCTTGCCAAGTACTGAAAGGACTGACTGAGCCACCTGTTGATATTGTTCCGCGGAGGCATCTGAACTATTTACGCTGCTCCAGCTTTCCTGGAACTGGAGGAGGGCAGGTTCAGGTGTGGGTTTCTCAAGGATCCTCAGCAGGATCTGGAATCCAAAGATGGCTACGGCCCAGATCAGGACCAGCTGGACCACCATGTTTCTGTTTCTTCTCGCACTATCAGTGGTCGGCTTGAAGAAGCTGATGTGGTAATCGTTGTTCGGGGTATCCATAAGTCAGGGGAAAGAGTTAGTTACAGCTATGGGAGATGGCTGCCAAAGTCATGCAGTTGGTAACAGGTTAGTCTGGAAATAAAAATATATAAAAAAAGGTTGTCCGCCATAGGCAGACAACCACAACAGGTTAATCTATTTTAATTCTAAATCTTAATCGTCTCTGGAACCGAACATAATGGCCACACAACCTTCCTGCGGTTCATCGATGTTCTCGTCCGGGACCGGTACCTTGATCATAATCTTCAACTGCTGGCTCGATTGGAGTGTAAAGTCCCATTTCCACTCAAAATCTTTCAGACTATTATCGTAGAGCACCTTCCCGTTCCTGGTATCCACGACCTTGAACTCAATAGGGGAAAGATTGCTGGCACCGCACACCCCGATCCTGTAATTCCGGTCGGAATAGAATGTTTTGTACAGCTCGGCTTCTTCACCCTCCACTAAAAGAGCCGCGTGGTAGTTGCCATCGTGCTGGTAAGGATCCAGCCCTGATTTGCATGTATTTTTTGCAAACTGTTTGCACTGAGCGTTCAGCGCAAAAGGCAGTAGGATCAGGGAGGTGACCAGAGTTAACAGTAGAATGCCTTTCTTCGTCATGGTATACGGTATTAGGAGATATAGCTAGTTCTGATTTCTATTACTTTAGACTTCAATTCATTGAATACATCCCTGGTGATTTCCACGGATGATTCGGACTTGAGTGTGGTCACCTTGGTTTCCGGATCTTCCACCGGTGTTACCTCGCCCTGCTCGAGAGTGATCTGATCGAAAATCGATTTCAGTTCACGAACATCCTCCAGCACCGACATGGCATCTTCATCCTCCGGGGACTGCTCAAGCAGGCGCACCATGATATCCAGTGACAGCTTCTGGTCTGCAATTCTCTCCACCAGTTTACTCCCTTCCAGGTTGCGGTCATCTACAAGGTTGACAGCGATATACAACCCCTCGACCCATCCACCTACCAGCACTACGGAGGCAGTGGCCTCCAGACCGTTCTCTTTCAGGAATGAACTGGAATTCATCAGTGTTTCAGAGATAATATCGATGATTACATCCCGGTTGTTGATATTTTCTTCCAGTCTCCGGATAATCTGCTCATCAATGGCGTTGAGAATATTCAGCCCGTCGGCCATCTCCTTGGCCGCCTCAATGTAACTGAGAGTGGCCTGGGTCTGGTCAAAGAGACTGGCATAGCTGAGGTCGGTAGAATAGACCCCCAGATTAAGTGCCCTGCTTTTGGAGGTCATATAATTGGAGGTGTTTGCGGTGGGGTTCATGAGCAATTCATCGTACGTTGCACCGGCATTCTTGATAAGCATGGCCGTCTCCAGGGGGGAGGGAAGTGAGTAAAATATGCGCTTGGCAGTATTGAGCTGTTCCTGGGTCTCAGCATCAAGGGTGCCTGTGGCTTCGAATTCACCTGAACCTTCACTCTCACTCTTTGTCCCGCGATTGCAACCATTCAAAACGAAACCAAACGTGAAAAGGAGTAAAAGGAACAGATTTCCGGACAGTCGCAAGTAACGATTCATGGGTTGGATTTTTTCTCTGGGTTAATTTAGATCGTAGTGAACGCTCTTATGAAGTAAAAATACTATTTTTTTTTTATTTGAAAAGTGTGAATCTTTCTTTCATAAGAGGCGCAAATTGTTCATCAAGCTCCTCCGACCAGCCGATCATATAGCGCGTGAAGGCGCCTATTTCAAGCTCCGGCAGGGGACGGGCATACACCTCCGACATAATATCATCCGGGAAGTATTCTTCCCCGACCCTTATGTTCCTCCTGCTCCTCCGGAACGGGGATTCATGGAGGTCCACGGCACCATAGAGCTGCAGAAAGTTGTGTGCAATCTCCGAGGGGTACTTGTAGCTGACGATGGAAAACTCCACGTCATCGCTATTTAAGGTATTGATTGATATGGAGATATCGTTTCGATAATAATTATTGACCAAAAGCATCAACGCCACGCTCTCCACCTGGTATTCATCCCGGAGGTAGGCGATGAGCCGCTCCTTATTGCCCGGTCTCTTCTGAACCGGGATTCCGTCTTTCTCCTTTATATAGAGCGACTCTCCGATGATCTTGGCCACATAGTCCCCCCATCTGTTCAAAGATTCCATGCCCTCGATCAAATTGGAGGTCCCGATGGTCTCGGTGAGGCTGTTGCGTGGCAGGTTGCGTTCCAGCGTCGCATATTCGTCCCCGATATAATAGTCGGTTTTAATGTACAATGGTATTTCATGGATCTCGGCCTGCTGCTCCAGCCATCTGGATGCCAAACGGATCGAATCGATGGTGGTCAGGATATCGAATTCGGTCCAGGGAGAAGTAGTCCGTGTATCCACAAATACGAAATAAAGGAGAGCCTGATTCTTCAGGTCCTTGCAGACATTGTTATGCCTTCCTTTACTGAAATCAAAGGAGGGAGCAGAAGCAGAGATACCGGTCATGATCAGGATGAAAAGGACCAGATGGAGAAAAATACTCCGCATGATTCGAACGCAGTGCATTGTACACCCATACGTAACCCGGGTCATTTAGGTTTCCCGTTTTTTTCATAATAACGGCACAAACCGGAAATCCCGCAGGAATGGCAGGCCGGATTCCGGGCGGTGCAGACATATCTTCCATGCAGGATGAGCCAGTGATGTGCCAGATGGATTTTCTCCTCGGGAAGGTACCTGACCAGTTGCCTCTCCGTATCCAGGGGATTTCTGGACCTGGTGGTAAGGCCAATCCGGTCCGATACCCTGAACACATGAGTATCCACCGCCATGGCAGGTTTGCGGAAGACCACCGATAAAATCACATTGGCAGTTTTTCTGCCCACTCCTGGAAGTTGCTGGAGCTCTTCCAGTGTGTCGGGGACTGTCCCGCCAAACTTTTCAGTAAGCACACGTGACATTCCCAGCAGATTCCGGGCCTTATTATTGGGGTAGGAGCAACTCTTGATCAGTTCGTACACCTCATCCCGGGTGGCATTGGAGAGAGAATAGGGATCGGGAAACCTTTGAAAAAAGGGAGGTGTGATCATATTTACGCGCTTGTCGGTGCATTGGGCCGATAGGATCACTGCCACCATCAGTTCATACGGATCGGTGTACTCCAGTTCTGTTTCAGCCACAGGCATCGCTTCCGAGAAGTAAGCGATGACCTTCTCAAAACGTTCCTTTTTATTCATGATCTGAAAAGGAATGGGAAAATACGATATTCATCTTACAAATTGATATGGAACTTGCTAAACTGCTAATAATTGTTTAGGTTTACAACCGAAATCTGAAAAGATGGTATTTTCGCGCCCGGTATATTTTTACTATTTTTTTACCTGCAGTTAACTGGTCGGGAAGTTACAATGCATTGGATACCCGGCTGAACGTCGGGTTTTTTGTTTTCTGAAAATGGCAAAAACGATTGCAATACAGGGCGGTTACGGCGCATTTCATGAAATAGCGGCCCATCATTTTTTTTCGGGTCAGGAGATCCGGATCCTGCCGAGGGTGACTTTCCGGGAGATGGTGTCCTCCCTGAAAGAACGGAAGACCGATTTCGGGATAATGGCCATCGAAAACTCTCTGGCGGGCAGTATCCTGCCCAACTATAACCTGATCATCCATAGCAAGATGCATATTACCGGGGAGATCTATCTGAGGATCAAACAGAACCTGGTGGCGATGCCCGGGGTAAGAATGGCAGATCTGAAGGAAGTTTACTCCCATCCCATGGCCATCCTGCAGTGCCAGAATTTTTTCGACGAGCACCCCGGAATCCGTTTAATCGAAAGCATCGACACTGCATGGAGTGCCGAGGAGATCGCCAGAGAAAAGCTGATGGACACCGGAGCCATCTCCAGCCGCATGGCAGCTGACAAGTACGGTTTAGAGGTCCTTGCCGAAAGTATCGAAACCAATAAAATGAATTATACCCGGTTCCTGATCCTTTCGGAAAATGGGATCACTATCCCGCAGGAAGAGGTCAACAAGGCATCCATCTATTTCAGCGTGGCACACCGGTTTGGTTCCCTCTCCAAGATCCTTTCGATCCTTTCCTATTATGAGATCAACCTGGCCAAAATCCAGTCCATGCCCATTGCCGGAAAAGATTGGGAATATCTGTTTTATGTGGATGTGGAGATAAACGATTATGAAATGTACCGCAAATCCCTGGAGGCCATCCGGCCCTTTACTCCCGCGCTGGGAATACTGGGGGAATACCGAAAGGGAAAAACGGTAATCGAATGATTAACAATTTGTAAATTTAGAAGCAATGGTAGTCGATGTGGATTTGGAACCGCTGGCCCCCGAGGGTGACCTCTTCACCAAACCTATATATATTGCAGGTCCCTGCAGTGCTGAGACCGAGGAACAGGTAATGAATACCGCGATACCGCTGGCCCGAATGGGTATCAAGATCTTCAGGGCTGGTGTCTGGAAACCCCGTACCCGGCCCAATGCCTTTGAGGGTATGGGGACCGCAGCGTTACCCTGGTTACAGAGGGTGAAGAAGGAAACAGGGATGTTGGTGGCTATTGAAGTGGCCAATGTGAAACATGTGTACGAAGCACTCAAATACGGGATCGATATTATCTGGATCGGAGCACGGACTTCGGCCAATCCATTTGCCGTTCAAGACATTGCCGACAGTTTGAAAGGAGTCAATATCCCGGTGATGGTCAAGAACCCGGTAAACCCCGATGTGGACCTCTGGATCGGGGCCATCGAACGGATCAACAATGCAGGTATCAAGCGGTTGACTGCTATACACAGGGGCTTTTCAAGCTACGATAAGACCCTTTACCGGAACGTTCCTCAGTGGCAGATTCCCATTGAGCTGCGCAGGCGGATTCCGCAATTACCAATCATCACCGATCCCAGTCATATTTGTGGGAACAGGGATTTTCTGTACGATATCTCCCAGAAGGCTATGGACCTGAATTTTGACGGATTGATCATTGAATCCCACTGCAACCCCGACAAGGCTTTGAGCGATGCCAGGCAGCAGGTAACTCCCGAGGATCTCCAATCGATACTGGACAAACTGGTGCTGAGAGACCCGGAGATCAGGGAGGAGCTGATGCTCACCCTTGCAGTGCTGAGGGACCAGATCGACAAGCTGGATGACCGGCTGATCAACCTCCTGGAAGAACGGATGGGATTTTCAGAAAAGATCGGAGAGTACAAGAAGGATAACAACATTACCATCCTGCAGACCAAACGCTGGGACGATATGTTAAAGAACAGGCTGCGCCTGGGACTCCGCAAGGGGCTCAGTGAGGAGTTCATCATCCGCCTTTTCCGCTCGATCCACCAGGAATCGATCAACCACCAAACCAATGTGATGAATCAGGAGATCCAGGATGCATAAACTTGAACTCGTAACTCCTGCAGGGAAAACCGATATTGAAGTGGGTGAGGGACTCACCTCCGGGCTCGGGACACTTGGAAAGCGGACCGTTTTGCTGGCAGACAGTGAAGTACGCCGTCATCATGGACATCTTTTCGACCATTTTCCAGTGGTAACCATCCCTTCGGGCGAGCAGCACAAGCATATGCAAACAGTGGAGTCTATCTACCGGCAGCTGATCGACCTGGAAATAGACCGCTCCTGGTTCCTGGTAGGGATCGGTGGGGGGCTGGCCACGGATGTGGCTGGATTTGTGGCTTCGACCTTCCTGCGCGGGATCCCGTTCGGATTTATCAGTACCACCCTTCTCGGTCAGGTCGATGCGAGTATCGGTGGTAAAAACGGGGTGAACCTTGACCGCTATAAAAATATGATCGGCGTATTTCGCCAACCTGAATTTGTATGGTGCGATCTCTCCCTGCTTTCCTCCCTGAATCCCCGGGAGTATGTTTCCGGCATAGCGGAGGTAATTAAATACGGGGCCATCCGCGACCTGTCGATTCTGGACTACCTGGAAGAGCAGATGGAAGGGTTGCTGGGACAGGTTCCCGCCATACTGGAACGGATCGTGACAGAATCGGCCCAGGCCAAGGTGGAGGTGGTTACCCTTGATGAACTGGAATCGGGACTGCGGATGATCCTGAATTTCGGACACACCTTTGGACATGCCATTGAGCGGGAGAAGGGATATCTTCACGGTGAGGCCATTGGTATTGGTATGGTGCTGGAAGCCAGGTTATCACAACTAAAGGGACTGATTCAACCTTCTGAAGTGGAACGAATCATGAAGCTGGTGGAAAGAGCAGGACTCCCGGTAGAGGCAGAGCTGGACGCAGGAGCGATTATGGAGAATATCCGGAAAGATAAAAAGCGAAGCGGATCGAGCATTCAATTTGTATGGCTGGATGGCCTGGGTCATGCAAGGGTGGAACCGGTTTCTCTGGAGGAACTTCAACGGCTTTGGGATGATCTGTGTTAGCATCGCCCATATGAGACAGATCCGGATGGCGCTTGGATCTGGTGCAGGATTGTTGGAGCTTCGACTGGATCTGATTGGAGAAAAGCCTGACGCTCTGTACCGTGAAATACCGGATGGAGTGGAAACTATCGCCACCTGCCGTCCGGGAAAGTGGAACGATCATGAAAGGATCGAAGTGCTGGAAGGATGCATGGAACAGGGCGCCACCTGGATCGATGTGGAAGTGGAGGCGGAACCTGCATATCTGAAGGAACTGCAGCATCGACGGGCGGGCAGTGGAACCGGACTGATCATTTCTTACCACGATTTCGAGCGGACACCTGGCAGAAAAGAACTGGAATCGATGATCAGGCAGTGTTACGATAGAGGGGGCGTAATTGCCAAAATTGCCACCATGGTTCGTTCCAGGGAGGAGTTGCTGGAACTTCTAAGCCTTTATGACCTGCCGGGCAGAAAGGTTGTGATCGGTATGGGCGAAACAGGGCGAATCTCACGGATTATGGCTCCTTACCTTGGAGCAGAGTTCACATTCGCCTCCATGGAGGAGCAGGGTCAAACCGCCCCGGGACAGTTCACCCTTCAACAGCTTACGGAACTCTACAAAGTGATTGATAATTCATGAATTCATTTGGTAAACTTTTCAGGCTGAGTATTTTTGGTGAATCCCACGGGCAGTCGGTCGGTATGGTGATCGATGGGGTACCGGCTGGAATACCCCTGAAGACCGGGGATTTCGAAGCTGATTTTTCCAGGCGAAAGAGCGGCGCCAAAGGAACTACTCCCAGGCGGGAACCCGACATCCCCCGGCTGATGAGCGGTGTGTTCAGTGAGAGGACCACCGGTGCTCCGTTGATGGTGCTTTTCGAGAACACCAATACCCGGTCGAGGGATTACACCCTGCTGAAGAAGATCCCCAGGCCCGGACATGCCGATTTCACCGCCCATCAAAAATTTGGAGGACACCAGGATTACAGGGGGGGAGGACACTTTTCGGGAAGGCTGACCCTGGGTCTGGTTGCTGCAGGGGTGATTGCCAAGAAGATCATTGCTCCCATAGAGATCCGCGCTACCCTTGTGGAGGCCGGGGGAGATCCAGATATCCGGAAGGCGGTGGACACAGCAGTGCAGGAGGGGGATTCCATAGGAGGGATCATTGAGTGCAGGATCGGCCAGGTACCTGTCGGCCTGGGTGAGCCCTTTTTCGATTCGGTGGAAGCTGTAATGAGCCATATGGTATTCTCCATACCCGCCATCAAGGGGATAGAGTTCGGTTCCGGATTCCGGGCAGCCAGGATGAAAGGCAGCGAGCACAATGACAACCTGCTGGACAGGGAGGGGACCACGGAGACCAATCATGCGGGAGGGATCAACGGAGGTATCACCAACGGAAATGAAATGGTTTTCAGGGTGGCTGTTAAGCCTACCTCCAGCACCCATAAGACACAGCAGACCGTTAACATGGATTCGGGAAAGATGGAAGATCTGACCATTGAAGGGAGGCATGATACCTGTATTGCCCTGAGGGTGCCGGTAGTACTTGAGGCCGCTGCCGCTTCCGTAATGGCTGATCTGCTGTTGCAGGCCCAGCAGGCATCCCGGATTTTCGAACCAAATCAAGAAGAATAGCATTATGCGAATTGCAATCATCGGAGCCGGGAACATGGGCTCATGGCTGGTAGAGTCGCTCTGCCTCGACTATGAAGTCGGGATCTATGACAGAGACCGTAACAGGTTGAAGTATTTTTTTAATTCCAGGAAGTTTCTCTATTACGAGGAGATCTCCGATTTCTCTCCTGACCTGCTGATCAATGCTGTCAGTCTGGATCAGACCATACCGGCATTCAATGAGATTCTTTCCTATTTACCCGAGGATTGTATGGTGGCCGATATCACCTCGGTAAAAAGCGGACTGGCAGAGTATTACCAGAAATTAGGCAGGCGTTTCGTATCCACTCATCCGATGTTCGGTCCCACATTTGGAAATGTGAAAAACCTGAGCAACGAGAATGCGATCCTCATTAAGGAGTCTGACGAGGAGGGGAAAGAGTTCTTCAGACAGTTTTACGAAGGGCTGAAGATCAGGATCCATGATTATTCTTTCAGGGAGCATGACGAGACCATCGCCTACTCGCTCTCCATTCCTTTCTCATCCACGATGGTATTTGCTGCCTGCATGAAAGAGCAGGAGGCTCCCGGTACCACCTTTAAAAAGCATTTGAGCATAGCGGAAGGATTGTTGTCGGAAGATGACTACCTGCTGACCGAAATTCTTTTGAGCCCATTCAGCCTGCAGCAGGTGGAGAGGATCAGTGAACAGCTTGAGTCCCTGCTCGAGATGATTCGCTCCAGGGACAAAGGGCAACTAAAGTCCTTTTTCGGCGGACTCAGGGAAAATATCGGTCTGAAGCCGCAGGAATAATACAATGCTTGTTTTGTCCGTAATACGGTACCGCTGGTCGATCCGGTATCCGGGGATCCAGATGACATCTTCACCGGATGTCAGGATCCAGAGCCTTCTCTTCTCCGGCAGCGGGATCTTCTGATCCACGAAGAAGTCGCTCAATTTCTTCTTCCTGTCCATACCCAGCGGGTAGAAGAAGTCGCCCGCCCGCCAGCGGCGAACGATTAGCGGGAACCGCAATAGTTCCATGTCCAGGCAGGCTGTCCGGGGATCTTCGGGAACTTTTTCCAGATCCCTGCGCTCTATCCTTTCCACATCCATGGGGACAGGCAGTCTGGATTCCTGTTCCGGCAGCTGCAGCATATACGGACCTTCCGCTCTGTTTCCGGATTGGATAAGAATCAGCTTTTCGCGGTCCCTGTAAAGGGTATGGGAGAGGGAGTGTGATTGTTTACCCGTGCCCGCTACCAACATGTGCCCCACTCCTTCACACTGGGACCTGGTGAATCCGAAAGGGGAAAAAAGCTCATAGAGCCAGGTGGAACGGGGAGCAAGCGATTTCAGCGAGTCCACCGGGATTTCAAATCCGTCCGGGCGTGGCTTCATGACCTCCGACCGGACCCTGTCTACGAAGGTGGAATGGAGTTGTGCCACTTCCGAAAGGGTCCGCATATTCTGTTTCATGGTGGCCAGGAAGGAGGGGTTCAGTTCCTTCATCACCGGAATCAGCATATGCCTGATCCTGTTCCTGGCATACTTGCTCTGAAGGTTGGAAGCGTCTGTGCGATGGGGGAGCCTTCGCTCTCCGGCATACCGGCTGATCTCCTCCCTGGATGCGAAAAGAAAGGGTCTGATCACCGCGCCGTTTTGAACAGGGATTCCCGAAAGTCCCCTGATGCCCGTTCCCCGGGACAAATTGATAAAGAAGGTTTCGACAGAATCATCCAGGTTATGGCCCGTGACGATGCGGTCGAAGCCAGTATCCTTCAGCAATTGGTTAAACCAGGAGTAGCGTTCTTCTCTGGCAGCCATCTGGACCGAGATTCCTCTTGCCTGCATCACCGGTGTCAGGTCAAAACGTTTCACATGAACGGGCACCTTCAGTTCATGGGCCAGATTTTGAACAAAAACCTCATCGGCATCCGATTCGGAACCTCTCAGCTGGAAGTTACAGTGTGCGATAGCACAGCTGTAGCCCGCATCCACCATCAGCTGGGCCATGGTCACAGAATCGATGCCGCCGCTCACTGTAAGGATCAGGCGGTCCGACGGACTGCAAAGCTGATGTTCCCCGATGAAATCTGTTAGAGCTTCAAGCATGTTCTAATGGGCCCTGCAAAGGCGGTAAACCCGTTCAACGTGAGTTCCTCCAGGGCTTTTGGGGTTTACTTCAGGCCAATAAGTCCGGGTCCCTGATTGAAAATAATGTCGACCGGGATATCCAGGTTCTTCAGACGGTCCAGATCCTGCTGGAGTTCGGAGCGAATGAATCCCTTCTCCTCTACCAGTTGCCTGGCCCGGTCATAATCCCCGTCACCCTGAATGGTCAGGATTAAACTTCCCAGGCTTTTGATGGCATCCTGCATTCGATCGAAATTTATCCGGTAGGTCCCGTTGACCGGATCACGGCTAAAGGCTCCCGCTTCCTGGAAATAATAGAACCGGATCATATTGGCTTTGCCATGTGAGCTGGCCGCCCCGAAACGTATGCTTCTGAAGATACTGGCCATGAAGGTCACATAATGGTCCATCAGATCATTTTCCTTCAGCAGGCCATCCTCCACCATCTGTGTGATCAGATGAAGGGACAGGATATCTGCCTTTCCTTCCTCCATGGCGCTGTATTGTTCTTTCAGAGCTGATCTGACTGTTCCTTTTCCATGGATGGTCTGGTTCAACCCGAGTCCGTGGGCCACCTCATGAAACATAGTATTCTCGAAAAAGGCTTCAAAGGTGACATGCTCTCTCTGCTCCTCGGCGATCAATACATTGCTGATGGGCAAAAGGATCTCCTCAAATTTGTAGCGTATGGCGTTCTTCAGCTGCAGCTTGCGTGAACCTTTGCTGGCCTGGACTCTTTCATCGTTGGGAAGATTGATGGCGATGGTTTTGCTGCCCGCATTGCAGTCGCCCGCATAATAGATCACATCATATGCTCCAAGGTCGGACTGAGTACCCGGGATCTCGCTTTTATATTCCGCGGGTACTGGCAGGCTCCGCTGCAGATCGGGAAGAGCAGCGTTGATAAAATCCAGCTTTTCGCTCCATTGCCTGTCCTTGATCAGGATAAATGCTTCGTGGGCTGCTTTGTAATTGAATAACGCATCTTCATAATTTTCGATGGGGCCCACCACAAAATCAATGTCGTTCTCCCTGACATCCATCCAGGCCATGTCCGATTCGAAATAGCGGTCCGTCAGAAGTGCCTCAGCCCTTAGCTCCAGGTATTTCCCGAATCCATCATTTTCTGCGAGTGCGGATGCCCGGCGAAGCAACTCCGATGCTTCCAGCACCCGGTCGGCATAGGCCAAATGGTAAGGGATCACCTCCAGGTCTCCCGCCTGGTTCCGTCGAATAAGTGTATAGAGTCCGTCCTTGTCCGGGTGCTCCAGCCGGTCGAATTCTTCTTTAGACATGTCCTCCGGGTAAAACCCGGATCCGGGGGGTTTAGGCCCGTATCCCTGAAGAAAAGGCAGGTTGCCGTTCAGTCGTTCCCAGGGTCCATAATTGATCTGAAAAAAATGGATTTCATCCTCATTCATCATGGAATTCAGAACATCCTGTTTCTCCCGGAATACCTGGTTCCAGTAGATCTGGTCCATGATATCCGACACCTGAAAAAGGTAGCCGAGAAGCTCCTTCTGCGCGGCAGATAGATGAGAGATATCCGCAGTGAGGTCCACTTCTGCATATTCATCGGTCTTGTGGCGTATCCTCTCTTCGTAGCGGTAGAGTCTCAGGGCGGATGCTGTCTCCTCAAGCTCCAGCTCGAGCCATTCTCCCACCCGGTCATAGACAATGGCTGTCACTGTTAAACCTTCCTGAAGTGATAGCTCCGTGCTGAAACGTACCTTTGCATCTCCGTCTGAAACCGTTTCAAGTGGAAAGATCGCTCCGTTGAACGCCACTGCATCTTCCTTCAGCGTAAGAAAAACCGACATGGCAGTGGTCATCTCTCCATTCTCCCCTTCATGGATCTCCATCACAGGCAGTGTTCCCCAGTAAAGGTCGAACATGGGTTCAGGCTGACTGCACCCCTGCCAAAAGAGCAGCCCGGTGAGGAGCAGAAGGGAAGTACCGTTTTTTTTCATGGATCTAGTATGCTTTTGCAATGATGACGCGTTGTGCGGAGGGTTTACCGCTCACAATGCAGGTTCCCTCTTCTTTTTCACCGTTCAGGGGAATGCACCGGATCGTGGCTTTGGTCTCTCCGATACGTTTCTCCGATTCGGCAGTTCCGTCCCAGTGGGCAACCGCAAAACCACTCTTTTCGTTCAGCACCTCCATCAACTCTTCCCAGGAGTCGACCCGGTGGGTATGGGCGTTCCTGAAATCGAGTGCTTTTTTGTAAATGGATTCCTGGATCTCTACCATCAGATCGCGGATATGCTCCCCGATCCCTTCCATGGGGAGAATTTTCTTTTCCATAAGGTCTCTTCTGGCCAGTTCCACCGTCCCTTTCTCGATATCACGGGGTCCGATGGCCAGCCTGACGGGTACCCCTTTCAGTTCGTACTCGGCAAACTTCCATCCCGGTTTCTGAGTGTCCCGGTCGTCAAATTTCACGGAGATCCCCGAGGCGATGAGTTCTTTTTGGATCTTTTCCGCAGCCGCTGCAATGGGTGGCAGGTCATCGCTTCCTTTGTAGATGGGAACGATCACTACCTGGATGGGAGCAACCTTTGGAGGTAGCACCAGTCCATTGTCGTCCGAATGTGCCATGATCAGAGCCCCGATCATCCGGGTAGTCATTCCCCATGAGGTGGCCCACACATGGTCAAGCTTTCCTTCCCGGCTGGTGAACTGAACATCAAATGCTTTGGCAAAGTTCTGTCCCAGGAAATGGGAAGTGCCCGCCTGGAGCGCCTTTCCGTCCTGCATCATCGCTTCAAGGGTAAGGGTGTCCACTGCCCCGGCAAATTTCTCCGAATCCGTTTTATATCCTGTAATAACGGGGATAGCCAGGAATTTTTCAGAGAACTCTGCATAGATCCTCAACATCTGCATCGCCTCCTCCTCGGCCTCTTTCCGGGTTGCATGAGCGGTATGCCCCTCCTGCCAGAGGAATTCGGCAGTCCTCAGGAAGAGTCTGGTACGCATCTCCCAGCGCACCACATTGGCCCACTGGTTGATCAGTATCGGCAGGTCGCGATAAGACTGCACCCAGTTCTTATACGTATTCCAGATGATGGTCTCGGAAGTGGGGCGGATAATCAACTCCTCCTCCAGCCTTGCTTCCGGGTCGATGGTAATTCCCCCTTTCTCTTCATCTTTCTTCAGGCGGTAATGAGTGACCACCGCACACTCTTTGGCGAATCCTTCCACATGATCTGCTTCCCTGCTGAAGAAGGACTTGGGGATGAAGAGAGGAAAATAGGCATTCTCATGGCCGGTAGCTTTGAACATCCGGTCCAGTTCATCTCTCATCTTTTCCCAGATCGCATATCCGTAAGGCTTAATCACCATGCAGCCTCTCACGGCAGAGTTCTCCGCAAGGCCTGATTTCAGAACCAGGTCGTTATACCACTGTGCATAGTTCTCTTCCCTGCTGGTTAATACTTTGGCCATTGTGTATCAGATCCGGTTTTCGTTTTGTTGCACTCGCTTATCCCGTAGCAGACCTTCGGGATAGGCGAGGCGAAGTGGAGTTCGACGCAATCCATGCGCTCGGATTATTTCAGCTACAAAGAAAGAAAAAAAAGGTGAGAGTAAGGGTTATAACCTGAGTCCGATGACCAGGACGTCATCGATCTGACTCAGGTCTCCCTTCCATTCATCGAAAATGAGCTCTAAGATACGGTGCTGTTCTTCCATCGGGCGTTCATGTACCTCCAGTAAAAGGTCTTTGAAAGGTCTGTATTTGAATTTTTTACCCTGCGGGCCACCGAATTGGTCAGGGAATCCGTCGGTGAACATATACACCCGGTCGCCCTGTTTCATTTCGATGGTGTAGCGGCTGAAATCCGACATTTTTTCATAGTAGGCTACCGGCATGTTGTTGCCTTTGTACTCAAGCATCTCCCCATTCCTGATGACATAGATCGGGTTATTGGCACCCGAAAACTCCAGCTGCCGGGTGACCGTATTGTATATGACCAGGGCCATGTCGATACCATCCTTCTGTTCCCCGATTTTCCCTTCCTGTCTAAGGGTTCGTGCGATGCTCACGCGCAGCTGATTGAGGATCTCTTCCGAATGCTGGACATTCTTTTCATTTACGATCTCATGCAACATGGTGATCCCCAGCATACTCATCAGGGATCCCGGCACCCCGTGTCCCGTACAGTCGGCCGCAGTTAGCACGATTTTCTGTTCGCTCTGGGAGACCCAGTAGAAATCGCCGCTGACGATATCGCGGGGTTTAAAAAAAATAAAATGCTCCGCAAACAGGTTCTCGAAAACTTCATGCCTGGGAAGTACGGTGCTCTGAATCTTTTTGGCGTAGTCGAAACTGTATTTGATCTCCTTGTTCTGTTTCTCGATCTGTTCTTTCTGAGCCTGTATTTCGAAGGTTCGTTCCTGCACCTTATCCTCCAGTTCGCGGTTGACCTTGTCCTTCAGGGCAGCATTCTCCCTCAGCTGTTCAATGATCCTCCGCTGGGCCACCTCCTTGCTCTTTTTCAGGATATTGATCCGTTCACTCAGACCGATGGAAAAGGTGAGAATCTGGAGGGTTACCCCCAACTCCAGGCTGTGTTTCCCCAGCGAGTATTCTTTCAGCGCAAAATTGATTGCCACACCAAGGATAATAAACAGGTTGGCAAATAAGAAGTATCGCGCGGGCTGGAAATTCTCCCTGGTGAGAATCATGGCGGGCACGACGGCCAGAAAAAGCGATCCGATGGCCGAAACGATATTGATGGCCAAACCGGCCAGCTGGATGAATACGGGAACATTCACGCCCAGCTCCTGGAGGATGAGGACGGTAAAGCTGAGAATGAGGCCCCCAACGGTAAACCAGACAGCCAGAAGGAGTATGGTATCCCATGACTGGAGGGTGTTTCGTGTATCCAGATAGGCTCTTCCGAAAAGAAGGAAGAACAGAAGAAAGATCTCCAGCAGGAAGAAGCTGGTGGGTGCAAGAGTGAACCTTGGGGTGAGTTCATAAATATACCCCTCTTTATTGATGAAAAATACCAGAAAAGCGAGGATGTACAGAATATAATAGAGATAGCTGGTTTCCCTTCCCTTGACGAACAGCGGGATATGGTACAGGATCATGATCAGCATGATGCCCAGAAAGATGCCGAAGATCAAACGTTTGGACCGGTCCCTGAAAGCCACGCTCTGGTGCGTGCTGACCAGGAAGATCAGGTCGGACAGCACCGAGGATTCCCCCATGGTTACTCTCAGGTAGACCGTATCCTCCTCTGAGGGTGGCAGGTATAAGCGCAGGTCGTCTGAACCACTGATATTCACATCCTTCTGCTTCGGATGAATCCGATTGCCGGATTTGCGGACGGTGATCATTCCGTTTTCATACCGCTGATACAACCGGAACTCATCGAATTCTGAACGATAATTTCTCTGGAGGTGGAACGAAAACTGATTGGAGGAGCGGTTACTGAAGTAGAACCTGAACCAGATACATTCACCTGTCCCTATCTCCTGCAGAGCAGGATCGGGGGAGGAATAGTCGACCGGTCTGAAACGGCTGTCCAGCCTGCCTGAGAAGAGATCTGACGCTTCGATGCTGCATGAGCGGTCTGCCATGTATTGCAACTGAAGGTCGGAAATGGTCACCTGCTGGATATAGTCGGAAAGGATCACGGGTTTCTGTGCAACCAGGGATTGGCAGATTGCAATAACTATCAGAAACGGTTGAATGCGCATTCCAGTTTTCCTTCCGCATGTAAATATATTAAAGATTCTTTTAAAGAAGTGAAATTGGGAAGGGGGATGATTTAAGTGTATATTAGTGGAAAGTTAAACCCTAAAAATGATCTCGGGCCTCAGCTTCAGAAGATTACCGACCCTTATCTGCTCCATTCTGATTTACTCCTGTTCGGGGAACGTAATGCAGACTACCGTTTTCTCGGACGACTTCCAGCAACTTGAACCAGGACACGCACTACATTCCGATGACGCAGATCCTGCCATTTACTATAAAAGGGATCGCGATTCAATTGGCCTCTGGACCGTGGCAACCGATTGTCCTCGTGAGGGGTTCAATCATGCCTGGCAGGTCCTGAAAGAGGATGGGACAAACTGTCTGGCCCAGACCTTTGCCAATCTGGATGAGCATAATACCCCTCTCAGTCTGGTCACTCATCCGTTGATTGTGGCAGGGGATTCTCTCTGGATCGATTTTACCCTGGAGGCGGAATTCACACCGCTGGACAAATTCGATAAATGCGGGGTCGTTTTCCGGTACCGCCACCCGTTCGATTATTTTTTCGTGGGAACGGAAGGAAATACGGTCACTATCAAACAGGTGAAAACCCCAGTCACCCCCCTCAGGCCTATTGAAAAAACCCTCGATGTGAGGCCTCTGGTGTGGTCTCCGGGTGAACGGCTGCATGTGACGGTTACGGTGCGCAGGAACAAGATATTTGCTATGGTCAACGATTCCATCGGCATGCATGCCGATGGGGTGGAGATCCAAAACGGGAAGATTGGCCTGATCTCCGACCTCCCGGCCCGTTTTCACAAGGTTGAGGTGAAGTTGCTGAAGGGAGAACAGCGAAAACTGGCAAGAAGAAAAAGACAGCTGCAACGAAGGTCGCAAATTATCCTGAACGAGCACCCTGAAATGGTTTCCTGGAGGATCCTTGAGACCGATGGATTCGGGACCAACCAGAACTTACGGCTGGGGGACCTGAATGGCGACGGGAACAAGGACCTGGTGTTTGTCCGGCCCGATCCTTCCGGAACGGGGGTCGGGAGTATTACTGCGGTCAACCTTGAAGGCAGGAAGCTCTGGAGTTACGGGAGGTCAGCGGTGGATTTCCCCAGTGGAGGGGATGAACTGCCTGTGCAGGTGCACGACCATGACGGGGACGGAAAACGGGAGGTTCTTTTCATCAGGGGGCGTGAGCTGGTTGTTCTGGAAGGAACATCCGGTGAACTCGTTTCCCGTAAAGAACTACCCATTACCTGGAAAGCCCGCACCCTGATTTTCGGGGATTTGATGGGTATTGACCGGGCCAGTTATCTGATTCTATCCGATCGCCATTCCCACCTGGCCGTGTTCAATGACAGGCTGGAAAAGGAATGGGAGAAACAGCTCAGGACTGCATCACAGCCGGTGGTATTCGATATGGACCAGGACGGAAAGCAGGAAGTGCTGGTAGGGTATTCCGTTTTTGATGATGACGGGTCCCTGATGTTCGATGTCGGATCTTATATCGGGGACCGGTGCAACGGGGTGACAGTGCACCAGCTTGAGATGGAGGATCAGATGATCTGGAGCCTGGTATATGCTGCCGGAGACTGGGGATTGCTGTTTTTCGATTTCAATGGAAACCTGCTGAAGCAGGAGATCATCGGTCATGTGAATTACGTGGGAGTCTCCAACCTGGAGATGGATCTGCCGGGACTGGAGCTGGCTACCTCCAACGGTGGTGAGAGCAGAGGGCTGATGCACCTGATGACAGCCGACGGAGGGGTGACCCGCTCCTTCATGCCTGTTTCGGGAATGAACCGCTGCCAGTCTGTAAACTGGAAAGGAGACGGAGAAGAATTTTTGCTGACCAGCGCCGACAGTATCGGCGGGGGAATGATCGATTTCCAGGGAAATCTGGCTGTGAAGTTCCCGGCCGACGGCCACCCGGTAGCCTGTTATACGGTGTATGACCTGACCGGGGATGAAAGAGATGAGGTGGTTGTATGGGACAGAGAGCAATTATGGATCTATACTCAAAGCGATAATCCCCGGATGGGAAATACCTACTCCCCGGACAGAGTTCCCTACTACAATCATTCGCTCCACCACATGAACCGGTCCATTCAGGACTGGCGATAAACGAGGATCTTTGGCATCAGAATATTTATTATATTGCTATTGATTTTTGAGGGGGAAATCCCTGTTTGGCATGAACTTTGTTTCTATATAAGCAAATGAAACTGATTCAAACAATACCGGGAGGAAACATCATGAGAACTTTAACATTAGCACTAATCAGCGCACCCTTCTTGCTGGCATCTTGCAGCTCGTCCAGATACGCTGCCTCTGCGGATTATGATGATGTCTATTATAATCCGGACAGGACCGTTACGCAGGCCCCTGCGGTGACCCCGCAGGAAGCCATGGCTGCACAACCAGTGGAACGGGAGCCCGTTTATACCCGGCCTCAGGCTGTTTCAACAGAAGAGCTGAGCGACTATGAGCGGTATGCCATGCAGAAAGAAGCAGAAATGCTCGGAGAGACCTATGAGCCGGAAGGAAGCGAAGCCATCTATGCACAGCAAATGCAGCAGGAAGATACGGTGATGGTGGAGTATGGCGAGGAAAGCGCCCCGGTGGTCATCAATAACTATAATTACTACAGTGATCCCAACGAGTACTATTACTCCTCCAACCTGAGGCGTTTTTCAGACTCCTACTATGGGTGGGATTATTACGATCCCTTCTACACCAACCTCAATTTCTATACCGGCATGCCCTATCACTGGGGTGTCCGCATGGGTTGGGGCTATCCGGGCTGGGGTCTTGGTTTTTCGCGGGGATATCCGTACTCCTATGGTTACTATCCCTCCTACATGGGATGGGGAGGCTATTACGATTCCTGGTATCCATCCTATTACGGGGGCTGGGGTTACCCATATTATGGCTCCTACTGGAGCGGATACGGCCACGGATACTATGATGGATACTACGGCGGGTACTACGGTGATGGCAGGAGATACCACTATGGTCATCTGGGCAGCAGGCATTACTACGGATATGCCAGCCCGGCGGGGGGGACCTACGGAAGCTCCAAAGGTTCAACCTATAACGATCCCAAATACAGGAGCCGTTCCGGTTCGACCGCCGTCCAGAGTTCAAGCCGCAATGCAACCGCTGTCAGGAATTCCAGAACCACGGAGAGAAGTCAGAGTGTGACCAGGTCCAATGCCACCAGAAATACTCAGGTGCAGAGGTCCGGTGCCAACACCGGGAATACCCAGGTGCAAAGGTCCGGGACCACTACCAGGAATAATACGAGAGTGACCACCACCAGGACCAGACCGGCGGTGAACACTCAACAGAGAAGCACCACCACCCGAAGCAGGACCTATACTCCCAGCTACAGCAAGCCGCGGACCAGTTCGACGCCCAGCTATAACAGGAGTTCGACTCCCTCCAGGAGCTATACGCAACCCAGGAGTTCGTCCAGTACCAGTAGTAGCTACCGGTCCACTGCACCAAGCCGGGGATCCTACAGCCGGCCCAGCAGCTCAAGCCGCAGCAGCAGTTCCTACAGCCGGCCGAGTTCGTCCAGCAGCAGCTCCTACAGCCGCAGCACACCGAGCCGCAGCAGCAGCTCTTCTTACAGCCGGTCAAGCTCGCCGAGCCGCAGCAGCGGTTCTTACAGCCGCAGTACACCGAGCCGCAGCAGTAGCTCCAGTGGAAGCTCCAGATCTTCAGGAGGCTCCTCCAGAAGCTCCAGGCGATAGGTATGAAACATTTCAGAGGTTGTCCCGAGGCAAGTACAACGGGACAACCTCTCTTCTTCAATCGATAAATTCACACGCCATGAAAAAGCTTGTCTTAATTGCAGTGGCATTGCTGTGCGTAACGGTCACTTCCAGTGCACAGAATGCTTTACAGGCCCTTAGATATTCCAGGTACGAACTTTTCGGCACCTCCAGATTTCTCTCTCAGGCTGGAGCCACCGGCGCCCTGGGTGGAGATTTATCTTCTGTGCTGGTGAACCCGGCCGGACTCGGCTTTTACCGGACTTCCGAATTCTCGGTCTCGCCCTCTCTTTACTGGGTGAATACCCGATCCGATTTCAAGGGATCCACCATGCAGGATTCGGAGCTGAAATTCAATTTGGGAAGCATAGGACTGGTCAAAAGTTTCAACAGCAACAGGAAGAGTGGTATCATGGGTGCCTCCTGGGCCATCGGTTATCAGACCCTTGCCAACTTCAACAACAGGACCACCCTGAAAGGAATCAACCAGACCAGTTCAATGCTGGATGATTTTGTCTGGCGCGCCAATCAGGATCCGGACAACCTGGATCCCTTCTATGAGCAACTGGCCTTTGACACCTATCTGATGCCGTATGATGAGGATGCAGAGGCTTACTGGCACGATATGGCTGTCGACGGTTACGGGCAGGAGCAACGCAGAATCTCCGAGCAATCGGGCTACATCGGAGAGTATTCCCTCTCCGGTGCCCTGAATCTGAACAACCTGATCTATTTTGGCGCTGCTTTGGGGATCCATTCTGTCAGATTCAACGAAGAGATCTTTCATTCAGAGACCGATTTGAACGACCAGGTCATCGATTTTGACCAGTTCCTCTTCAGGGAGTTCAATTCCACCCGGGGCTGGGGTTATACCTTCCGGATGGGAATGATTGTGAGGCCTTTCCAACTGTTCAGGGTGGGGGCTTCTTTTCAGCTGCCCACCTATTACAGGCTGACGGATGATAAATATACCGATATGCGTTCCTACTGGGACAGGGGGTCGGGAATCGAGGATGCCAGCGCCGATTCACCCAACGGAATCTATGATTACCAGTTGAGGACCCCGTTCAGGGCCAATGCCCACATGTCGTTGATCCTGTTTAAGGCAGCCTCATTTTCCGCAGGGTATGAGTATGTGGACTATTCCAACTCCAGGCTGGATGCTTATGATTATCGGTTCATCAATGAAAATGACCAGATAAGGAGCGATTTTCGCCCTGTGCACAATTGGAGCGCAGGGGCAGAGATCCGCTTGCAGTCTCTCTACCTGAGAGCTGGCACGAAATACCTGAGGAGCCCTTTCAGGGATGACGCGATCGAGAATGACAGCTGGCGCTACACAGGCGGACTGGGCTTCAGAACCCGTTCCTTTTATATGGATCTGGGATATGCATACACTGGCCGGACGGAGGTCCTGGGTCTATATGCCTATGAGCCCGGTATCAATGAGGTAACGATCAATGACCGGAATGCAAATACACTTATGCTGACCATCGGATTCAGGTTCTGATGATTGATTACCTGGAAGTTTCCAGGCTTCTTTTCAGAACCGTCATGGCCGAATTACCTTCATTGAACAGAAGGTCGAGGATACTCATATTCGGTTGAAATCCCATCCGGTCCATAAATACCTGAGGATAAGGATAAGGATTGAATCCTGGATCGTGAATCTGTTCCTTCTTTTTGGGATGAATAAAATCCCTGGGGTCGGGTTTTGCCGAGGGCACCGTGAAATGGGTCGAAAGACGGATGGAGGGAGAGACCTCCAGCCATCCCAGTGTCAGTTCCATCAGCCGGAGATTGAGGTCCAGCAGAAACCCGAACTTCCTCCTGTAAAAGGGGGCCAGGTCATCCCTGAAGTATTCGAAGAACGGAGAGGAAGCGTAGGAAGCTACCAGGGTTCTCCAATGAGCGGTGTGCCAGGAGGTATC
Source organism: uncultured Bacteroides sp. (assembly GCA_964604655.1). Lineage (GTDB taxonomy): Bacteria > Bacteroidota > Bacteroidia > Bacteroidales. The sequence continues at coordinate 22,739 of CAZRZY010000048.1, forward strand.
GTAATCCAGTCTGACATCCTTCATATAGGTTTTAGCTCCCCGGTTTCGTTTCACGGGGATGGAAAGGGTAAGCACTCCGTTGGGGCCCACAATGTGGCAGCGGTTCCGGTAAGTCTGCTTGGAATAATGATCAAATTGTTCGAGAAGGATCACCTTCTCCCTGATCAGCCGGGCGAAATAATTGACAGGTCCCTGATATAATACGGGGTATACCACAGGAGATTCACCTGCTGGCCCTGACGATACTGAACATCCTGTCCCACCGGATCTTGCCATATTCCTTGTCGACACTCAGCCAGATAAGCCGTGGCTTGCCGATCACATGATCTTCGGGGACGAATCCCCAGAAGCGGGAATCAGCCGAATTGTGACGGTTGTCCCCCATCATGAAGTAATAGTCCATCTGGAAGGTATAACTGTCGGCCGGTTCCCCGTTGATCAGGATCTCATCACCCTCTGTTTCCAGTTCATTATGTTCATAGGCCTCTATAATACGGCGGTACAGCGGAAGGGTCAGTGAATTGATTTCCACGGTGGCTCCTTCGGCAGGCACAGTGAGAGGACCAAAAAACTCCAGGTTCCAGGGATACCGGTCGTCATGGGGGAAGATATCACGGTCGTACTGTCCGTTGGAAAACAGGTTCATGGACTCTACCGAAACGATACCCGGCAGCGTCGCGATCCTTTCAGCGGATTCTGCATTGAGGGGAAAGGTATAATTGGGATTATTCCTCACATCGGCCAGGTCCCGGCTGATCCCGAAATCCTCCATGGACCTCGGGTTAATGGGTGTTCCATTGGTGCGGACGTTGTACCAGCGCTGGATGCCCTCATGGTATTCCTGTTTTTCTCCATTCACAAAGACTTCGTTGTCGATCACCTGGACCGATTCACCGGCCAGGGCCACGCACCGTTTGATGTAGTTATCCCTCCGGTCCACCGGACGGGTTTCCACGTCGAATTTCTCACTGATCTGCTCCCTGACGTAAGTCTCGTATACTTCGTAGGGCCGTGTCCTGTTATTTCTGACCTGGTCGGCCCTCATCAGGCTGTAGGTCTCATCCCTGATCAGATCGTAGTAGTCAAAATTTCCCTTGGCATAGAGGCGGTGGTCCGATTTTTCCAGAGCGACCGTATCGGACGCTGGAAAATTAAATACCACAATATCATCTCTCTTGATCTCTCCGAACCCTTTCAACCGTTTGTATGGAAGTTTGATCCACTCCAGGTAGGACTTGCTTCCCAAAACTGTGTTGGGTAGAAAAGGGATGGCCAGAGGGGTGTTGGGTGTCCGGGGCCCATAGGCGGTCTTGCTCACATAGAGATGATCCCCCACCAGCAGGCTGCCCTCCATGGAGGGGGTGGGGATCTTGTAGTTCTGAAAAAGAAAGATGTTGATCAGGGAAACTGCAATCACTGCAAATATCAGTGCGTCGAGCCATTCAACGACCACGTTATTTTTCTTTTTCCTGCTTTTCCAGAAGGACCAGTTCACCTTTTTGGTGACGTAAATATCAAAGATGATCGGGATCCCGAAAAGAAACCAGTAGTTGCGCAGCCATATGACAAAAAGAATATAGATCAGGGTGACCAGTCCGAACCTGAAATACTTATGATTCAATATCTTATGGATGTTCATTATCGTCTTATTTTATGGGGTTAAAGATACGCTCTTTTCTGAAACCATCAAGAAGGGACTTTTCGGGTTCAATGGAGAACCAGACAGTCACTGCTTTTCCAAGCAGGTGGTCCTCCGGTACAAAACCCCAGTACCTTGAGTCGGCCGAGTTGTGGTAATTGTCCCCGATGACAAAATAGTAGTTCATCTTTGCGATGTAGTACCAGGCAGGCTTGCCGTTAATAAGGATTTCACCCTGGTCCGCCTGCAGATGGTTATCTTCATACACATCGATGATCCGCCGGTAGACCGGCAGGTTCAGCGGGTCCAGCCAGATGGTATCACCCCTGGCGGGAATCTGCAGGGGACCAAAATTGTCTCCTGTCCACCGGTAGTGAGGATCGTGAGGGAAGATCTCCTGGTTCTGGAAGGATAGCATCGGTTCTTCGAATCGTTTCACACTCCTGACGACCGGATACCTTCTCAGTGCTTCCAGCTGGCTTTTAGTCATATACAGAACGTGCAGCGAATTTGCCGGATTGTAGGTGACCGAGGGTTTAAGGATCTTTAACGAATCGAGCAGGGAATCGGGAAGCGGATCGCCGGTAGTGGTCACATAGTACTTAAACTTCTGAAAGGGGTGCGGTGGCAGATGATGACCATTCACCCAAAGTTCGCTTTCCCTGATCTGCAGGGTATCACCCGGTAGCCCGACACACCGTTTCACATAGTTCTCCCTTTTGTCAACCGGGTGGGTAATCATGTCGAATTCGGAAAGGATATATTCCCTGCCGTACTGTCTTACGAGAGAATAGTAGTTCTGTCCGGGGTACTGCACCACCATGGTGTCCCCCTCCGGAAAGTTGAACACAATGATATCCCCCCGATTCACCCTTGAGAAGCCGGCCAGCCTTTTATGCGGCAGTGTGATGCGTTCGGAGTAAGATTTTTTACCCGATGGAAGCTTGTTGTGGTAGAAGGGAAGTGCCAGGGGAGTTTCCGGAAGACGGGGTCCGTAGGCAAGTTTACTGACGAAGATGAAATCGCCCGACAGCAATGTCTCTTCCATGGAAGGGGTGGGGATCTTGTAGGCTTCCACCACCAGGACCTTAATGGCCAGTGAACAGGTCAGGGCCAGGAAAAAAATAGTTATCCATTCCAGCGCAGATCTGATAAAACGTGGAACAGCATAGCTTCGGAGAGTCCAGTCGATTCTGCGTGTGATGATGAGGTCGAAAAAAAGCAGATTCACCAGCAGCAGAGGAAAAATACCGATCCAGATCATGAGAAGGGACCAGGCAAGGCCTGCCAGTGCAAAGCCGAGGTATCTCCATCCCAAGTTTTTCACCTGCTATAACTTCAGAAGATCTTCCATCCCGAATATACCGGTTTTGCCACATATGAATTCTGCAGCCATCAATGCTCCCGAAGCAAAAGCATCCCTCGACCGCGCAGTGTGTTCCATGGTTATGGCATCCAGCTCCGACTCATAACGGATGGAATGCTCACCCTTCACTTCACCCTGCCTGATCGCCTCGATATACAGGGTCGTTCCGGGTTCGGTGGAAGTCCCCGCTTCATCGTTATCTTCCTGATCTTGCTTTTCCCTCCTGTCTTTAAGCTTCCAATCCAGGATCCGGCTGTGCTCGTCGATGATCTGTTCTGCAAGGGAAATGGCAGTTCCGCTGGGAGCATCCAGTTTCTGGGTATGGTGTACCTCGCGTATGGAGACTCCATAGCCCGGGAAACGGTTCATGATCCCGGCCAGTGACCGGTTCAGGGTGAAGAGGATGTTCACTCCGATACTGAAATTGCTGGCAGTGAATAAAGTTCCTCCTGAGACGGAACAAAGGTCTGCCATCTCCCTGTACCGGTGATTCCAGCCGGTGGTCCCTGAGACAATGGGTATTCCAGCCCCGAGGCACGCCATGATATTTTCCGGTGCGGAATCCGGAGTGGTGAACTCGATAGCTACATCCGCTTCTTTGAGTTTCTCCGGCCGGAGTTCTTCTGAATTGTGCAGGTCGATGATCAAGGGGAAGTGGTGGCCCTGGTGAATTCCCAGAGCTTCAATGGTTCGACCCATTTTGCCGTAGCCTATCAGTGCGATTTCCATCCGGTATTAAATGAAGAGGAGGCCACCCATATCTAGACAGCCTCCTTCAGATTATGTCATATAAGGACTTACTGAACCTTCTTGACGATGGCTTCGAAAGCCTTCGGATCATTCATGGCCAGATCGGCAAGTACCTTCCGGTTGATCTCGATCCCTGATTTTCCAAGCTTGCCCATGAATTCGGAATAAGACATTCCATGCTCGCGAACTGCGGCATTGATCCGCTGGATCCAGAGTGCCCGGAAATCGGACTTCTTTTTCCTCCGGTCACGGTATGCATAGGTAAGACCTTTTTCGTAGGCGTTTTTCGATACCGTCCAGACATTTTTTTTACGTCCAAAGTATCCTTTGGTCTGTTTGAGTATCTTTTTCCGGTGTCGCCTGGAGGCGACTGAATTGGATGATTTCGGCATTTCGTTTCATTTTTTGGATGCAGGCGGTCAGTTCGACGCTTCGGAGCACCGCATCCCGGTGAATACTTATAAACCTTTACTTCATAGACAGCAGCCGCTTGATATTCTCCTGGTCCGCTGGATGCACTTCCCCAAAATAGGTGAGGTTACGCTTCCGTTTGGTGGACTTTTTCGTGAGAATATGGCTTTTGTAAGCGTGCTTTCTTTTAATCTTACCCGTACCCGTGAGGGTGAACCGCTTTTTGGCGCCGGGATTTGTTTTCATTTTAGGCATATGGTCAGAATTATCTATTTTTTTTTCACTTTCGGAGCCATAAACATGGTCATCCTCTTTCCTTCCAGTTTGGGAAGTTGCTCCACTTTTCCAACTTCTTCCAGATCCTGGGCCAGTCTGAGCAGCAGGATCTCTCCTTTCTCCTTGTAGAGGATCGACCTTCCCTTGAAAAATACGAAGGCCTTCAATTTGGCACCATCCTCGAGAAACTTCTGGGCATGATTCAGTTTGAAGCTGTAATCATGCTCATCGGTATTGGGTCCGAAACGGATCTCCTTGATTACCACCTTGATGGTTTTTGCCTTTATCTCCTTCTGCTTCTTTTTCTGCTGATAAAGAAACTTCTGGTAATCAATGACCCTGCACACCGGCGGATCCGCTTTTGGTGAGATCTCCACCAGATCGAGCTCCAGAGAATCGGCCACCTGAAGTGCCTCTTTCAGAGGAACGATCCCGGGATTTTCCACATTATCGCCCACAAGCCGAACGGTTTGTGCCCGAATCTGTGTATTGGTCCTGTAAAAGATCCGGTCTTTTTTCTGGTTACTTCGGTTTCCCCTGCGGTAATGACCTGGTCCTGCTATGGCAAATCCCTCCTACTATTTAATTAAACATCCGGTTCAATGGCAGCCAGCTGATTCTTCACTTCGTCGGTGAGAAACCTGGCAAATTCTTCCAGAGACATGGCACCTTTATCACCTTCTCCCTGCCTGCGAACGGAAACCGAACCCGATTCCTGTTCTTTTTCACCCACGATAAGCAGATATGGGATCCTCTTTAACTCATTATCCCTTATCTTTTTACCTATCTTCTCACTCCTCCCGTCAATCAGGGTGCGAATATCGTAATTTTTCAGGAAAACTGAAACTTTTTCCGCATAATCGTGATATTTTTCACTGATGGGCAGGATCACTGCCTGGTCCGGGGTCAGCCAGAGCGGAAACTTTCCGGCAGTATGCTCGATCAACACAGCCACAAAGCGCTCCATGGACCCGAAAGGAGCCCTGTGGATCATCACCGGCCGGTGTTTCTGGTTGTCGGCACCGATATACTCCAGGTCAAAGCGTTCCGGCAGATTATAGTCGACCTGAATGGTTCCCAGCTGCCAGCTCCTTCCCAGAGCATCCCTTACCATGAAGTCCAGCTTCGGACCGTAAAATGCAGCCTCCCCCTTCTCCACGGTATAATCCATGTTTTTGGAATCCACGGCCTCCAAAATCGCACGCTCTGCCTTCTCCCAGTTTTCATCGGTTCCAATATATTTTTCCATGTCGTCGGGATCCCTCAGCGATACCTGGGTCACGAAGTCCTTAAAATCCAGTGTATTGAATATATAGAGAATGATGTCGATTACCTTGACAAACTCCTCCCTCAACTGGTCGGGCCTGCAGAAAATATGGGCATCATCCTGCGTAAACCCGCGTACACGGGTCAATCCATGTAACTCCCCACTCTGTTCATACCGGTAAACCGTTCCGAATTCCGCCATACGTACGGGCAGCTCCCGGTAGGAGTGGGGCTTTGATTTGTAGATCTCACAGTGGTGGGGGCAGTTCATGGGTTTTAACAGAAACTCCTCACCCTCCTGGGGAGTGTGGATCGGCTGAAAGCTATCTTTTCCGTACTTAGCGTAGTGTCCCGATGTGACCCAGAGCTCCTTCTGGCCGATATGCGGAGTGATCACCGGATCGTAGCCGTGTTCCCTCTGCACCTTCTTCAGAAAATTTTCCAGCCGTTCCCTCAGTTGTGCTCCCTTGGGCAGCCAGAGCGGCAGGCCGGGCCCGACACGCGGAGAGAAGGTAAAGAGCTCCAGCTCTCTGCCCAGTTTCCTGTGATCTCTCTGTTTAGCCTGTTCCAGCTTCTCCAGAAACTCCTCCAGCATCTTTTGCCTGGGAAAAGTAACCCCATAGATGCGCGTGAGCTGCCTGCGTGATTCATCCCCCCGCCAGTAAGCTCCTGCCACGTTCAGAAGCTTGATCGCCTTAATGGGCGAGGTGTCGGCCAGATGGGGCCCCCGGCAGAGATCAGTAAAATCTCCCTGGTGGTAAAAAGAGATGGTTCCATCCTCCAGCTCATCGATCAGCTCCAGTTTATATTCGTCCCCCTTATCTACGAAGAATCTTAACGCTTCGGATTTGGAGATCGCTTCCCTCCTGAAAGGATTCTTTCGGGATGCCAGTTCCTTCATCTTCTTTTCGATACGGGGAAGATCGGAATCCGTTATCACCACCTGCTCTCCAGGGTCCACATCATAGTAGAATCCATTCTCAATGGCCGGACCGATGCCGAATTTAGTACCCGGATAGAGTTCTTCGATGGCTTCAGCCATCAGGTGTGCGGAGGAGTGCCAGAAGGCATGTCTGCCGTCCGGGTCATCCCATTTGTTGAGTTTTATGGCTGCATCCTCCGTAATGGGCCGGTTCAGATCCCAAAGCTCATTATTTACATTGATGGAGAGCACCTCACGGGCGAGACTGTTGCTCAGGCTCTTTGCTATACCCAGTCCCGTAACACCGGATTCATACTCCCTCACCGATCCATCCGGAAAAGTGATATTGATCATTACGCTATCTTTTTTCAAAAAAAAACTTGGCAAAGATACGAATTCTGCGCCTTACCTGAAGGGTCTTTCATATAAATTCCATGATCGTATTCCTGGATGAAGGAAGGGACCTTTCACCCATCCACATTTCAGGATGGATGATAAAATATCTGGTCGATGCGGTTATTGATGGCAGGATTTGGCTATATTGGCCGTTCGCCTGGAATCCCTGTTGGATACCTGTCAGGATTTTTGGCATGCTATTTGATTTTTGTTCACCAAACCAGAAAACCAAATTGTCATGAAACGTGTACTTACCATACTGCCCATCCTGACCTTCGTTCTGGCAGGATGTAACCCGGATCCTTTTGCAGATTTCATTATTGATCCCAACCCCGGGTATGTGGGGGAGGACATACTGTTTACCAACATCTCGGATAATGCCCAGAGTGCGGAGTGGGACATGGGTGATGGTTCGGTTTCCTCGGCTTTCAATGTAACCCATTTCTATTACGATCCCGGATTCTATAATGTCACTCTCAGAGCTTTCGGTAAACGCTCCGGTGTGAACACCGTAGTCTATGAAGTGGAGGTGATCGGCTCAGAACTGAAGATAGAAGTCCTGGATTTTGATACCGAGGTCCGCATCGAAGGAGCCAGTGTTGTACTGTTTACCAGTCTGGATGAATGGTATGAAGCAGATTACGATAATGTGGTGGACGAGCAATTCACCAACAGCGCCGGCGTCTGCTATTTTGATAACCTGAGTTACCAAAAGTATTATGTGGATGTATATTACCGTGTGGGTAACGAAGGATATGTGAACTGGCTGCTGGGAGAGGATGATGTATTCTTCATAGAGACCCAGCAACTGCCCGGAGGATTTGACCACACCTTCATCGCATACGTGGAACCGGTGACCTTTGACGACAAGAAAGCTGCGGCTGTTTCCACCGATCGCCCTGCCTTACGTCCGCCCCTGCGGGATCTCAGAAGCACCCTGAAGAGTGCCGGAGCTGAAAGGGCTCACAAAGAGAACAAATTCAGCGAAAAGCGCACCGACCGATAAAAGTTCTTCTGAGCAACGTCAGATTTGAAAAAAATCATATATTTGCAGCCCGAATGGCAACAGTTGCCATTCGGGCTGTAATAGCCTATATAGCCTATATAGTCTGTAAAGTTGGGTTTGCACTGCGGCGGAGCCGTATATGCCCAGGTGGCGGAATTGGTAGACGCGCTAGTTTCAGGGACTAGTGTACGCAAG
>CAZRZY010000049.1:0-30945 GCA_964604655.1 uncultured Bacteroides sp.
GGGGATGCTCGGCGGGATCCTCTGCGGGATCGCTGCGGGATGCTCGGCGGGATACTCTGCGGGATGCTCGGCGGGATACTCTGCGGGATACTCTGCGGGATACTCTGCGGGATGATCTGCGGAATCGCTGCTTTTGGAAGATTCCTGCAACGAGCTTCCAGGTTCTTCCATATCCCCGGTAACGAGGGACAGGCATAGTTCCATCGTCAGCGATTTCCCGGGTTCCTCAGATTTTGGGGGATATCCTAAGCAGATGCGGAAAGATGCACTTATGTCCGACTTTCCAGATAATGCCTGGCTGCCTCCCGGCGATCGGGTTTGAAGGAAGGATTCCTCGGAATACTGTCCACCCGGAGTATCCGCTTCGGCAGCTCGTAAGGAGAGAACTCCCCTCTCAGCAGATGGTTCCAAGCCAGGGGATCCCCCTCTCCTTTCGGATCCTCCACCAAGAGCACCAGGCGACGGCCAAGTCCGGGATCGGGCTCAGAAAGCAGCAGGCATTCGAATCCGAGCAGGCTCCTGATCCTCTCTTCCAGCGTCTCCGGGTAGATCTTGATCCCTCCACTGCTGATCACGTTGTCGTATCGGCCAAGCCAACGGAAACAGTTCCCTCCTTCATGAAGCTCAACCATGTCATTGGTGATCACTTTCCCTTCCGTTACACCGGGCAATTCCACCACCAGGCAGCCCCGGGCGTCCCTGTCCAGCCTTACACCGGGGAGCGCCCTGAACTCGGGGTCCGGATCCTTTCCGTTGATCCTGCGAAGAGCAAAATGCGAGTAGGTCTCTGTCATAGCAAAAGATTCCCAGATAGCTGGTGAGGGAAGTCCTTGCAGTTTTTCACGTAGTGCAGGATGAATCTCTCCACCACCCACAAGCAACACCTCCGTCTTATGCAGCGGATCCCCGAATTCCATGGATTGTTGCACCTGGAGGGGGACCATGGAGGCAAATCCGACTGTTTCGACTGTTTCGACTGTTTCGACCGGTTCGACCGTTCCGCCCGGTCCGACCGGTTCGACCGGTTCGACCGGTTCGACCGGTTCGACCGGTTCGACCGGTTCTGCCAGCGGACGTGCCGAGGGCTCGGTTAACCGTAAGTCGAGACCCCCCACCATGGCCCTGGCCACCATCATTTTGCCTGCCACATAACGGACCGGCAGACAGAGCAGCACCCTGCTCCCGGGCGGAAGACTGAAAAAATCGAGGGTCATTCTGGCGCTCGCCTCCATGGCCTTCGGATGGAGAACAAAGCTCCTTGGATCGCCGGTGGTTCCGCTGGTCTGCTGGATGACCGGGGATAAGGGGTACTCCAGCAGTTGCAGGATAAACGCGTACACCTCTCTTTTCCATTCAGGATTTCGTGTATCCTGTTCCGTTCTCCTGCAATGGGCTGCAAGCTGTGTGCGGTTCAGCGAAAGTCCTTCCAGCCGGAATAAAGGATTCAGTTTCATAAACGGCCAGTAACCAGTTGGAGGTCCCAGGTTACAGACGGATTGTACCACAGACTGTCCCCCGAGATCCGGAGGGGCGAAGGGATCGGATCCCTGTAAATCTGTCCGGTGCCCAATCCCTGGGGAATGGAGACCCCCTGGTTATAGACCCACTGTGATATGGCACTGAGCCCTACAGCGGACTCCAGTGCCGAGGTGGCCCACCAGCCGATGCCCAGGTCAGCCGCTGCGCTGATCCACTTTTCGGTCACTTTGAAACCACCCAGCAGACCGGGTTTGAGGATCAGAAAGTCGGGCCTGACCGATTCCAGCCATATCCTGTCAGGTTCTCTTCCCAGCAATTCTTCATCCAGGGCCACCTGTATTGGTGACTGATCACAGAGGGATGCCAGATCATCCGGGTTTCCCGGAGGAATGGGTTGCTCGATGGAGTGCACCGACAGGCGGGCAAACTGCTCCAGCCGGAGCAGCGCTTCCCCGGGGGTCCAGGCACCATTGGCATCCAATCGTATCTCCAGCTGTTCTGCATCGAAGCGATTTCTGATCTCCCGGATGATTTCCAGCTCTTCCTGCGGATCCATAGCTCCGACTTTCATCTTCAGCACCCTGAATCCCTGCTCCAGTTTTGCTGAGATTTGCTCATTCATGGATCTCCTGTTTCCCATCCAGATCAATCCGTTGATCAGAATACCTTCCTTTCCATTGGTGAAATCGGACCGGAAAAGTATCTGGTCCTCCTCACTTTCCATGTCCAGAAGAGCACACTCCAGTGCAAACTGAATACCGGGCATCCCTCCGGTTTGCTCCTTGGGTGACCTCTTTCCCCGGTTTATCTCCTCGCAGGCCACCGAAAGCGCGTATTCCACCTCTTGCGGATCCCCGGGACTCAATCCCGGAATGTAGGAGACCTCTCCGATACCGCAACCGCCGTTACGTTCGCTCAGCCGGATATACCAGGCTGGTTTCTCGAAAAGAATACCCCTGGAAGTTTCAGCAGGTCGAAGGAATCGCCAGTTATATGAAGTAAAGGAAGCATTCATGAAATATCGGTCAGAGGATCAGACCCAGTCCGAATGAAAGCGAGAACAGCAGTGTAGCCACGGCCAGCTTCCTTAACTCCGAATTGAGCTCCACCGGCACGGTGTTTTTGATCACCTTCTGTATATCTGAAAGGAGTAGCGGAACCGGGGAGAGAAAGATGAGCTGGTAATAGGATTCAAAATGGATCACTGTATAGGTGAGCCCCAGCAGAAATGCCGACAAAAGAAGTGTTACATGATAGACCTTGGCCCAGGGGAAGCCCATCCGAACCACCAAAGTATGCTTCCCGTTCAATGCATCATTCTCCCTGTCCCGCATATTATTCAGGTTAAGTACTCCCATACTGAGTAACCCAATGGATGAAGCCGGAAGCAGAATGGTTGGATGAAACGACTGAGTGTGGAGAAAATAGGTCCCGGCCACACCCAGGATCCCAAAGTAAATGAATACCATGATATCCCCAAAACCGAGGTATCCGTATGGCCTCCGTCCGATGGTGTATTTGATGGCCGCAAAGATAGCAGAGAAACCCAGCAGGAAGAAAATCGAATACTCCAGGAAAGGGCCGCTCCTCAGGCCGATCCAGATCATTAATGACCCTGACACCAGACTCAGGACCACAAAAAGGGAGATCATCCAGCGCATGGCTGTGCGAGTAACAAGGCCTGCCTGGGTAACCCTCAGGGGGCCCAGTCTGTTTTCATTATCGGCTCCTTTAACAGCATCCCCGTAATCATTGGCCAGGTTGGAGAGTATCTGAAGGAAGAGGGTGGTTAGGGTACCAAAAATGAACACTCCCCACTTGAACTTATAATCTGCATAGCCTAGAAAACTCCCCAGGATAGTTGCCGAGAGGGCCAGTGGCAACGTACGGAGGCGGAACGCTTTAATCCAGATGGTGGTCTTATTCATTCCAATCAAAATTAGTGATTTTCCGGATCTCCTGCATCACGGAAGCTTAGGAAACTGATCCCAGTCGGGATCCCTTTTCTCCAGGAAGGCATTTTTTCCCTCCTGAGCCTCATCGGTCATGTAATATAGCATGGTAGCATTTCCCGCCAATTCCTGGATCCCTGCCTGACCGTCCAGTTCGGCATTGAGACCCACCTTGATCATCCTCAGTGCGATGGGACTGTGGCGCATGATCTTTTTAGCCCACTGGACCGTAGTATCCTCCAGTTCCTCCAGTGGGACCACCTTGTTGACCAGCCCCATTTCCAGCGCCTCCCGGGCGGTATATTGTTCGCAAAGGAACCAGATCTCCCTGGCTTTTTTCTGGCCCACATGACGCGCCAGGTAAGAGGAACCGAATCCGGCATCGAAACTACCCACCCTGGGTCCGGTTTGACCGAACCGGGCATTTTCTGAAGCTATGGACAAGTCGCAAACCACATGTAACACATGACCCCCTCCAATGGCATATCCGTTCACCATGGCGATGACCGGCTTAGGCATACTCCTGATCTGTTTTTGAACATCCAGGATATTCAACCTGGGCACCCCATCCTTGCCCACATAGCCGGCGAAACTCTTTACATTCTGATCGCCACCGCTGCAAAAAGCTTTATCCCCTTCCCCCGTGATCACCACCACCCTGACGTCGGTCATTTCCCTGCACATGACCAGCGCTTCGCTCATCTCCCTGGTGGTATCCGGGGTAAAAGCATTTCGGTAACGGGGACGATTAATGGTGATCTTTGCGATCCCCTCAAAATAATCGAACCTGATCTCTTCAAACTCCGTTATAGATTGCCAATTTTTTTTCTTCATCCGATTCATTCACTTAGTTCCTGATATAACGCTTTATGCAGCCGAGTGTTCTCACATTTGGTGGTATCTATTTCCAAAACGGGGTGCCCCTTCCTGCTGGCAAGGAAACCGCCGAGCACATTCCTCAACTCTCCGAGACTCCCGGCCCTCAGGAATCCCCTTCCGAAAGCCTGAGATAACAGTTCCAGTGAGACCGGATGGTGAGTGACACTAAACTCCTCGAAAAATCCCATACGGCCGGGACCCTCCAGCAGCCGGAATATCCCCCCTCCCCCATCATTCAACACTACAATTCGCAAGTTCTCCGGAAAATCTTTGTTCCAGAGCGCATTGGAATCATAAACCATACTGAGATCTCCCACCAGAAGAAGGTGAAGCCGGTCGGAAACCCGGGCAGCTCCCACCGCACTGGATACCACACCGTCAATTCCGGATGTGCCCCGGTTGGAAAAGTAACTGAGATCATCACGGGCAGGCACCAGTTGTGACGAACGGATGGTAGTGCTGTTTCCAAGATGAACCACTGTTTCGGAAGGGGCTGCCTGCAATACTTCCCTGATGGCCTTCAGGTTGCAGAACCCTGCATTGTCGAGAAATTCCACGGCCCTCTGGAGTGCAAGCTCTTCCAGCTGTTTCCAGAATCCACCATAGGTATTGCCCTTCAGATGCTTATTCGCTTCCGCGGACCCGGGCCTTCCCTTCCCCGGATTGCCGCAGATGGCTTCCAGCTCTGCGGCAGCCTCCTCAGGAGCGGATTTCACTTCCCACAATCGAAGCGGATCTAATGACTGGAGAAATAATTTTAACTTTTTACTCACCACCTGTCCTCCCAATGTGATGATCAAATGGGGTCTTAAAGCTTCACGCTCTTCCGGAGTTGCAGCTGCAAGCACCAATTCAGGATGGGCAATAAAAAGGGAAGGATCCAGGTTACTGATATTCTCAGCCACCACTGCCACGCCGCATTGCTCTTTCAATCGGTAAAGCAGGTCATTCAACTCCTCCGGATAGTTTCCCATCCCTGCCAGCAAAAGAATCTTCGATCCGGCATGGGAAAGATCGGCCGGCTCCCGGGCAGTGGCAACATCCGGCCGCTTCTGTTGCGTTTGCTCCCGGGCAGTGACAACATCCGGCCGCTTCTGTTGCGTTTGCTCCCCGATTGACGGGTAATGTCCCGGTGAAGGCAACGGAGCATACAGTGGTTCTTCCAGCGGGATATTGATATGAGCAGGACCCATGGGCCAGTCAAAGGAATCCCTGAGCAGAAGGTTCACGGCATGGAGCGTCTCCTCTATCTCCCGGGAATTTCTTGGATGGAGCGGCAATTCCACAAACCCTTTGGAGTAATTAAAAAAAGGCGCCTGCTGATCGATCACCTGGTTATTGAATGCACCGATCCTTTCCAGAGGACGGTCGGCTGTCAGAATCAGCAGGGGTAATTGCTGATGAAAAGCCTCGGCTATGGCCGGAGCCAGGTTCAGAACTGCGGTTCCGGAGGTAGTGACGATCGCCACCGGCTGGTTTAGCTGCCTTGCCATCCCCAGCGCCACATATCCGGCAGAGCGCTCATCTACCACACTGTGGCATCTGAACCCCTCCGTCTCCGTAAACAGCTGGATCAGGGGGGCATTACGGCTGCCCGGTGAAACAATTACCTGCCGTATTCCTCTTTCAAGAAACAGTGGACCCAGGTCAGCTATATGTTGTTGATGGGTCATCGGCCTGGGGAAGATCCTTGATAAAGGTACGCAACAACTTCAGGAGGGATTCGGCTTTCCAACGGGTCTCATTCCATTCATCGCCGGGATCGGAATCGAGGGTAATTCCCCCACCCACATAGAGGGAAAGATAACGGGGAGTGATCTTGATGCAGCGAAGGTTGACAAACAGATCGATCTGACGGTCGTGGTTTAACGGCCCAAGGAAACCGGTATAATAATCCCGGTCGTGCGGTTCCAGTTTCTTGATAAAATCGATGGCATCCGCCTTCGGCTGGCCGGCTACGGCAGGTGTGGGATGCATGGCATCCACAAATTCCCAAAGGCGCCCGTCGATCTTTTGAAAATCGAACGAAAAATCGGTCCGTATATGAACCAGGTTTCCAGCTTTTTTTACATAAGGTGAAGAAACCCTGTAATCCCGGACTTTAAAATCCCAGAGCACATCGTGGATGTAGCGGGTCACATACTCCTGCTCCAGTACCTCCTTGGCGGTCCACTTGTTGATATCCAGGTGCCGCTCCGCATAGGGCCGGGTTCCCGCCAGTGATACAGTGGAGATTCTGCCGTCACGGAGTCTCATGAGGGGCTCTGGCGATGCACCCATCCAGAAATTCTCATCGCTCTTGAAAAGGTATACAAAGGCATTGGGATGCCTTCGGCACATGGCCTGAAACAGTTTCGGAACCTTCATGATATAGTCTCCTTCGATCACTTTGATCCTGGAGAGTACCGCCTTCTGAAACGATCCGGTGGAAATGGATGACCTGATCGCATCCACCTGTTTCATGTAGGTATCCCGGCCTGTGACCACCGGCATTTGTCCGTTCCAAAGTGGGGCAGACCTTGCCGGAATTGCCTCCACCTGCTTCATCTGCTCCCTGGATATATCCCCTCCCTGGATGACCAGGTCGGGACGTATCAATATATAACGGTGTCCATTGCGGGTGTCAAAAGGAGCCATGATAAAGCCGGTCTCGCTGGGTATGTCCAGAATCGATCTCCATTGTACGTCCCCCGGCTCGGTCTGAATGAAGGTGGTGGGATGCTCCTGCTGTGGTATCCGGAAGGTGACAAACGGGAGATTCCGTTCAATAGCAGCCTGATGTATTTTTTGGAGACCCTCTTTCATTACCTGGTGATCGTGTAACTATAATGTTTTCGGTTTCACACTATTAGTAACACGGCTGATGGAAATAAGTTTTCCCTGCTCATCTCTTATTTCCACATCCCAAATATGTTTGAAATCAGCTTCTACCAGGAGGCTGGCCCTGGCTTTCAGAACCCCCTCTTTTGCCGGCGAAAGGTGCTGGCCGGTTACCGAAGACCCGAAGACCCGGGTGTTTTCAGGATCTACCTTCAGCAGCGATCCGGCGCTTCCCACCGTTTCTGCCAGGGCCAGCAACGCTCCACCGTGGACCACGCCCATGGGCTGATGGTGATGAGGGGTGATCTGCATAGTCGCCTCCACCCAATGATCTCCGTAGCCTGTAAACTCAATTTGCAGGTGCTCCATCAACGTTCCCCTGCAGATACGATTCAATTCCTGAATATCCATATCAAACCTTTTGAGCTACCAACAACATGACCGAGCCCAGGAAAAGTGGCCGGTCTTTCAGCACCCTGAACCCGGCACCGTTCAGTATTTCATTCATTTCTCCAATGGTGTAATAGTTTTTGGACGACCTTGCCAGGTACCGGTAGGCATCCATGTTGCCGGAAATCCATCCCCCCAGATAAGGCAGGATGAAACGAAGATAGATAGCGTTTATGAATCTCCAGGGCACAAAAGAGGGTTTACTGCTCTCGAGGATCACCAGCCTTCCGTCCTTTCTGAGTACCCTGTGGATCTCCGACAGGTGCTTTTCGGCCTGTGAATTCTCAAAAATCAGGTTGCGGATTCCAAAGGTAATCCCTGCGGCATCAAACTGCTCATCCTGAAATGGCATAAAGGCCACCTCCCCCTCCACATAGCTGGCCCTGGACCTCAGATCTTTTATATCTGAGTCCTTCAGCTTTCTTTCCGCTTCTTTTAACATGGGTGCGCTGAAGTCGTAACCGGTGAAGATGGTATTCCCATCCGCCAGGGAGGCCATTTCCAGCAGGAAATCACCGGTGCCGGTGCACACATCGAGAATATGCTGCGGGGAGCCCTCCGGAGTATGCTGCGGGGAGCCCTCCGGAGTATGCTGCGGGGAGCCCTGCGGAGTATGCTGCGGGGAGCCTTCCAGACATTCAAGGGCCGCTTTTTTTCGCCAGGAACGGTCCCGGCCGAATGTAAAGATCCGGTTTACCCGGTCATAAGTACCATAAATATCTGCGTAAAAATCCTTTAAGGGATGGTCTGCTCCTGCTGAATTCCTCCTCATCAGGAGTCAAAGATAGGTTTTTTACTCCACCCTGAACACCGAACGTGCCACGTAATAACGGCCCGATGAATCCACGCCCCGGAAGAGAGCATCATACGATCCCTTTCGTGAAGGCGACTTGAGGGAAACTGTGACAGACAGGTTCTTATTATCCGGATCTGCCGGAATAACCAGGTCCGGGATCCAGAGGAGTGTATTGCGTATATCCGGGATCCTGGATCCGTTTCCCTTTTCAACCGCCGGGTCACTTTCTGCAACCTGTTCAGGGTCCGAATTGCCCGAAAACCCTCTGAGATCGAAGAAATAAGAACCTTCTGGAAGGTCGATCCCTGCCATATCTCCCTCCCTGGATATCATGCTGATCAATCCACCGAATGCCAGGCTTCCCTTCACATATACATCGTGAATGACCTCGATACGGCTGATTTCACGGGGGGGCAAATCCATCACATCTTCATGGTCATAAACCGGGATGTGATCGACCAGTAATAACGGTTTATAGTAGGCCATGGCAGGATTGTCACTGAGTATTTCCAGACGGGCCTCTCTTCTTTTCCTGACCACATTCACCATGGGAACCAGGTTGATAAACACCTCTTCCAGCAGAGGTAGTTCCACGTACTCATCCATATGAAGCGAGAACATGGGTGTCCCGTAAAATGGAATGAAGGGCTGCTGATACAATGATGTATCCGGATCCTGTTCTTCCTTCCCGAAAAAGGCTCCTGCAAGCTGAACGTTCAATGCCATACGCGTAGCCAGCACCCGTTGCTCTTCCGGCAGAATGAATGGATCGGGATGGACCGGTATGGGACTGTTGTCGAAATCCTGATCGATCCTTACCTGAAGAGGCTCTTCCGGCGTGGACCTGGGTGTAACGAAAAGTTCCAGTGAACCTTCCCTGGCCGGTATCTGAATGGCAAAACGACCCTTTGAATCAGTGACAGTGGCGAAAAAGTCGGGACGCTCTCCCAGCAGTGAAAAGCGGAGGGGTGAAAGCGGAGTCATCTCCCCCTGCCGGTTCACCACCGTTCCGGTCAGGGATAATCCGGTCCCCCTGTCAGGAAGAAAACGGATCTCTTCAATGGCCATCCCGGCTGCAGAGTCAGGGTCCGGGTGCAAGCTACCGGGCAGACCGGATAAAACGGGTTCCGCACCCTGCATCGTCACTGAAAGGCAGCCGCTGATCGTTCGCGGGATGCCTTCGTGTGCATCGAGAGCGATCAGGGTCTTCCCCGGTCTGTTGATCGTATCGATGGTCACCCTGATATTCAGCGTATCCGGTGGAATGCCTCCCCGGAAAACCCCTTTTTTCTCCCGGTCTTCAACCACCCCGCTAACCACTCCATCCTGGAATGGATTAATGATCTTAAGGACGCTGTAGCTGTAAGAATCCGGTCCCTGGTTTCTCATCCACCGGGTATAGCACTTCAACAGGTAATTTCCCGTGAGGGTACCTTCCGGGATTGTCAGGTTCCCCGACATCACTCCTTCCACCAGCGGATATTTGGACCGGACCACCGGACGCCCATGGGCATCCACCAGCTCGGCATAGAGAACGCTGCTCCAAAAACTTCCCTCCATGACACCCGCGAGGAAGCGGTCCGCTCTGAAAAATATATTTTCCCCGCAGATATAGAGCGATCGGTCGGTGCTCACCGACAGGTGCTCAGTGACACGGGAAGCCATCTCATAGAAGCGGGGATCGAACCTCGACTGGCCCAATGACCTGTTTACCCCCCCCAGGAGCAATAAGCCCGCAAACCATGATACTATGAATACATTACCTTTCATCCGCTTACCAGAAATCAGGTTTCACATTGCTGCCTCCCTTTTCCCTGCAATCGAAACAGGAACGGGAACCATACGTATAGGGAGGTCCCGCTCCCATGGGATTGAGAGAAAAAAGGTAATAGGGATAAAGAGATCCCAGCTCCCGGACCGATTGTATGGTATCCAGTGTACAGGTATACCAGGGTATAAAGAAATCAAACTCTTCCTCCACCATGATCCTCGTTTCCTGCTGCTGGGTGGCATAAAAGCAACCCAGCACCTCTTTACCCGGGTTCTCCCTGCCATAGAAATTTCCCTTCGCGGTGGAGGGCTGAGTTTCGTAAAGTCCGCCTTCGGCGCCTGACTGCGCTGCCATCTGTTCCCAGTAGGCAAAGGCCTGGTTGGAGAGCGAGTGTTGTTTCACAAGCAGGTTGTAGCTCCGTAACAACCTGGGGGTCGCATTGGAGACATAGTGCAGGGGAAATTTCCTTATCCGGTTTGAGTTCAGGGAGCGGTTGCTGGCTGCAAAAAGCGTCGGAACCGGATCCATCCGGTAACAGGTGGAGACCGTATCCTTCAGCAGTGGCAACACCGCACCTCCGAACCAGATGTAGGTAGCGGTGTAGGGGGAGGTGTACTCCCAGGTCTCTTCCAGCAGCCAACGAAAATTCCTGGCATCCTCTTCCCTTCCGGACACATCACAGAAGAACTGAAGTCCGTAGCGGGTCACCCCGGGGTCGGAAGTTCCCTCCGCACGCACTTCATAGTAGACCGAATCGACCGGGGGACAGGCCAGCAGGGTATCAAAGTCTGAAACATAGTGGTCGCCGGATGGAGTGAACACCTCCATGGAAAAAGATTTGCCCACCCGGAGGAAGCTTTTCTCCAGCCATACCTCGTAAACCCCGGGTTCCTTTTCACTGTATGTCCGGATCTCCCCTTCCTCATCAAGGACCACCACCACACACCCCCTTACAGGATTAAAAAAGGGCTCGTTGTAAGGAGCCGACATGGAAACAGTAGCCCGGTGCCATCCCTCCCGGTCCGTAACCACCCCGTTGATCACTATCACTTCCTGTGACTCCCTGATCTCCGGTTCAAAGGGATCGACGCAGGATCTCAGCATCAGGACAGAAGCCGCTGTGATAAGGACATACGCCGCTGTGATAAGGACAGAAGCTGCTGTGATCAGGTTTTTACTCACTGGCATAATTCCCGAGCTTAAAATTCCATGAAAGGGTAATCACCGGACGGGAAAAGACCGAGAGCCGGTATCCGTTCATGACACCTTCATCATTCCGGAAGAAGACAGAGTAAGCGTTCTTCCTCCCTGTTACATTATATATATTGAGCATCCAGAAGCTATGGAAGAGTTTTCTCTCCTTCAGGTTACCTTCCAGGTTGATGGAGAGATCGAGCCTGAAGTAGTCAGGGATCCGGTAGCTGTTTCGCTGGGAATAGCGGATATACTCCAATCCGTCCATGTAGTAAATGGAGACCGGGTAGGTAGCGGGCCTTCCGGTGATATAGACCAGGTTTCCCGACAGGCTCAGTCTCCTGTTTAACCGGTAGTTGGTTACCAGGCTCAGATGATGGGGACGGTCATAATTGGAGGGGAAAGGCTTCCCCCGGTTGATCTGTTCTCCTGGAAGCCGGGAATGGAAGCGCAGGATGGAGCGGGAGTAACTGTAGGATAGCCAGCCGTTCAGTTTTCCCGTCTCTTTCCTGATCAGCAGTTCGGCACCGTAGGCTTTCTGCTGTCCCTGCAGAACGGTGGCCTCCACATGGGGGTCCCTGTAAAACTGGCTCCGTCGCGGTAGTCCACCACATCAGCCGCCCACTTGTAATAGATCTCCAGGGAAGAGCTGATGCCCCCGGAAGGAAAATCGTGGTAATACCCTGCAGAGAGCTGGTCTACGTAAGGGGGCCGTATGTGGGAATCCACCAGTTTCCATTGGTCGGTGGGTGAGATGGCGATGGTATTGGACAGCATAAACAGGAACTGCTTCAGCCTGTTATAGGAAAGCTTCAGCGACTGGTTGTTATTCAGCCGGTAGTTCAGAGCGAACCTGGGTTCCGGTGAGAAATATCCCTGGATTATTTCCCCGGAACCGTAAGATAGGGTATCCTCCACGTAGCCTGGTCTGTAAGGGGCCCCTTCGGTATAATGCAGTACACTGGCGGGTCCCAGGTAGAAATACTGGGCGAACCGCAAACCGGCATAGAGAGTCAGTTCCGGAAGAAGGGTCATTTCATCGGCCAGATACACCGCAGCTTCCACCCCGTTTTCCGATCCCAGGCTGACAGGGGCACGCAGGGAGGAGGGGCCATAGGGTTGAACCGTTCCTCGGTCCAGATGATAATAGATGGCACTACCTCCAAAAGTCATTCTGTGGGCCCCGAGGGAGAGCCATGTGAGGTCGGCCCTCCCTTCGTAGTGGTCGATCCGGTATGCATGAGAATAGGCTTCCTGAGGTACCGACTCCTCCTCGTGTGCGTACTCATAGGATCCATTGACCAGTGAAAAATCCCCCGTCATTCTTTCGGAAAAGCGGTGCCGGAGGTTTACCGATGCCCCGCGGTTTCTGTATTCATACCGGTTGGTCTGCCCCAGGGCAAACCGGTCACCGCTCCGGTAGGCAAATAGCTTTACCAGCGACTTCTCACCCGGTTCCCATGTTACACCTCCCGAAAGATCATAGAATTCTGCTTCACTATCCCTCAATTCAGGATCTCCCATGCGGTCCAGGATCCAATCCGAGTAGGTTGAACGACCGGTCAGTATGAAGGCACTCCTCTCCTTTCGGATGGGGCCTTCCACAGCCAGATGGGCGGTTACGGGGCTGATCCCGCCACGGGCAGTGTACCTGTTCATGTTTCCCTGCCTGCTGGTGATGTCGAAAAAGGAGGCCAGTCTGCCACCGTAGGAGGCTGGCAGGTTGCTTTTGTAAAGGGTAAAGTCTTTGACGATTTCGGGACTGAAAGAGGTGAAGAAACCAAAGAGGTGAGAACTGTTATAGACCGGAACTTTGTTGATATAGATCATGTTCTGGTCGGCCGCACTGCCCCTCACATTGAATCCGGACGCACCCTCTCCGACACTCTGGACCCCGGGAAGAAGCTGGACCACCTTCAATACATCTTTCTCCCCCATGACCACGGGGACTTCTTTCATTACTTTATAATTGAGCCGGTTGAATCCCATCTGAGTTCCCCGCACATTGTTGTACCGGTCAGCTTTGACCACCACTTCCGTGATGGGGATCAGGCTCTTTGTCATGCGGATCTCCAGGTCTCCTCCGGATAATACATGGAGCAGTACCCGTTCCGCCTCCATGCCCATGCAGCTGAATACAGCCTGGTATATACCGGGCGGAACCACCATGCTGAACCTTCCATCCACGTCGGTAGCAGCACCCGATTTCAGCTCCTCCAGGTACATGGTGGCACCAATCAGTGGTTCGCCTGTCTCCTGATCGGTCATCTTCCCGTGTATGACCGCACCACCGGTCCTCCCGGCCAGATTTCTTTCCCCTACGGCCACGGTCTCCAGGCTTGCTGCCTGCCGGCCCTCTACATAGCGCTGTTCGGTGCGGGTAAATGCTGTTCCTTCGCCGTTGCCTTCGGAAGTGCTATCACTTTTTGTTGCTAAACCGTAGGATGGCAGACGGGTAATTAGTTCCTGACTATCGGTGATGTAAACCGAATGGTCACCTCCCATATGGAAAAGAAGCCCATGACCACCCAGTGATTCCTCCAGGGTTTCCCTTAATGAAATGCGGTCGCCTTCTGCGGTGACCCTGATATCCTGGATCCACTTTTCCAGGAAAAAAAAACGGACTCCTGTCTTTGATTCCAGTTGCAGGACAAAATCAGTGAACGGCACCTCTCTGAAGCTTCCCTCAAACCAGAGGTCCGAATCCTGGCATATCACCCGGGCTAGCGCCAGCAGAAGCAATAAGGTGGTTATGATTTTCCGTTTTTTCACAGATATTCCGATCCTTCCAATGTATCGGATGCCATCATCATCCATTCTACGATCTCCTCGGGATTACCTTTGCCCAGCCGGACATTCCGGAAGCGGAACATTTTTCTAAGCTCCTTTCTGGCGTCTCTGGGAAAAGAATGAAGAAATCCCCTGCGGTTGCTAAACCGAAATATGCTTCCGTCCACAGAAATGAGGAAATTCCTGGAAGCCTCTGTGCATTTCTCATGGTACCGGGTGTTCCCGTTGATCCTTACCCGCTTCTTTGCCCAGTATACATAGCAGTCGAACTGACCGGTACGGATCAGCTGGTAGAACCTGCTGGCCCCGTCTTCCAGTTCCATTCGCCTGAAAACGACCCGTTCCAGCTGAAAAGCCTCCACATGATCGGGGACAGTGACCACCAGATTATTACGGCCCGCCTCATCCTGGTACCGGACCACCAGTTCCTGTTCCACCAGGTCATATTTGAGTTTCAGACCGGCATACTCTCTGCCCCGAATGGTCACACTGCCATTCCTGAACCGGTCATCCTGGAGGTACGGATGGCCTGAACAGCCCAGATAGCGGTTGTAAAACTGCAACCCGTTGATCAGCGCCTGATCGGGTCCGTAGGTACGGTCCATGTATAATCCAAGCTCTTGCTTCCGGAGTCCGGAATCCTGGGCGAAACCGGGAACCAGGGCGCTTAGCAGCACGACCCGTAATAACCAGATAGAATGCCAATTCGGGGTTGATCTCATTCAGGGATGCATCAATCGAAGCACGTGCATTATTTTTTAGACGACAACCGGTATGCAGGGTTTAAAAGTCAAGGTAGTGCAGAAAGGTATGTAGCCACTTCCAAATGACCGGCCCGGCGTGCAAAAGACTCTGCATTATCACCGTCCACATCGGTCAGTGTATAATCTGCTCCGGCCTCCACCAGAATTTTTACCACCTCCAGATTTCCTTCGGCTGACGCATGCATCAGCGGAGTAAAATGTTCGTTCTGATCCACGATATTGGGTTCAGCTCCCTTTTCCAGCAACAGTTCTACCGTTTCCGGGAAAGGTCCTGTGGCCGCATAGAGCAAAGCGGTCCTGCCCATAAAGTCCTTCCGGTGGATGTCGGCCCCTGCATTTATCAGTGTGCGTGCGATTCCGGTATGACCATTAAATGCGGAGAACATCAGTGCCGTATGCCCTTCTGAATCGGGAGTATCAATCTCCGTTCCGTCAGCCAGGAGGGAGCGGACCGTCAGGGCATCCCCATCCAGTGCGGCCTGACGCAGATTTTCGCCCGCCAGGGGATCTGCCGCTTCAACCGCCTGTGATCCTCCGGATAACTTTTGTGAAGAGGGATCCGATTCGACCGCCGAAGCGTCGGAGGAATCACCGGAGGAGCGGCCACAGCCGTTGAAAACGATCACGAATAAAAGTACAACTTGGAAGAGGTAGTTACGTATGAGTACCATAGCAGTCCGGTTTCTGATTGAACGGATGAAGGTATAAAAAGAGGATGAAAGCCCGACATAATTATGTCAGCGGAGTTGGAAATAGTGTAAACAGCAATGAGCATCTACTGATTTGAACATCGATTACCACACCATGGAGAACACCTTCGGGACGGTCCTGAAGGATGCCGGATTCTCTGCGGACCGTTCCGGGCTGATCGCCACAGTTTTCACAGATTCCACATTCCGGGGGGTGTTTTCCCACGGGATCAACCGTTTCCCAAGGTTTATCCGGGAGGTCAGAGAGGGGATCGTTCTTCCCCATGAGAATCCCGCTCTGTTTCATGCCCTTCATGCTCTGGAACAGTGGGACGGACGTCGCGGCCCCGGGATTACCAATGCCATACATTGCGCCGACCGTTCGGTGGAACTGGCAGGGGAGTTTGGCATCGGATGTGTCGGACTCCGAAATACCAATCACTGGATGCGCTGGGGCAGCTACGGATGGAGGGTCGCCGAAAAAGGGTTCCTTTTCCTGGGATGGACCAACACGACCCCGAACATGCCCCCCTGGGGTGGGCAGCATGCCCCCCTGGGCAACAACCCGCTGGTCATGGCCCTTCCCTATGGGAATGCTCACCTGGTACTGGACATGGCCATGAGCCAGTTCTCATACGGAAAAATGGAATGGCATTTGAAACGAGGAAGCCGCCTGCCCCAGCCGGGCGGATTGGACCGGCAAGGTGAGCTGACCAGCGAAACAGACCTTTCACAGGTTTTTATTTCCATCGATATCGGGAGATACCGGACACGGGAGCAGAGGCACCGGATGATCGAACATACCCTGGAGTTCATGACCGGGGAGGATCCCGGGACCCGGTTTCCCGGACAGGGATCCAACGAGCAATGGAATTCACATCTGGAAAAAGGGGTGGAGATACCCGGTGAGGTCTGGCAGGAAATCCTTTCGCTCCCGGCGGAGGACCGTTCCTGAATTAGTACCATCTTCTTCCGTTCCCAAAACGGGGATTGACGACGTTGTTGTAGATCGAACCGAAGGTATAAGTCAGTCCGATCTCTCCTTCCACATTGTAGGCAGTCTCCAGTTCCTGCAGCTGCAACAAAATATCCGCTTCGGTTAATTCTCCCCTGACCAGAGAAAGCTGGTCATTGACCCTGGCCGCTGCTCCCCCCACCCTGAGGGAAAGACCCTTTACGATGCGAACCGAGATGTATCCGTTCACCTCCAGCCTGTTTTTGGTAAAATCATGGAAGTAATTGGACCCCTCCAACGCCACATTGATGGAACCCCATTTTTCCTGTACCTGGTAGGCGATCTGGAGCTGGTGCAGCCATAGCCGTTCCTCCAGTTTCTGGAAAATAGTGGTATCGTTGTAAATCGTATACCCCCCGCCGATCCCGTATAAAAACCTCAGCTGACGGTGAGTGGAACGGGAGTAGGGAAAAAGATTGTACTCGACGGAAGGGAAAAGCTGAAAGCCGAAACGGGTATTGTTAAAAGTGGAGGATCGCATTTCGGTCCTCAGCCCCGCCGACCAGTGCTCCCCCAGGCTTTTCACCACCAATGCCTCCAGCCTTTCAAAACTCCGGTCATTGGTATACAGGGTGTCGTCGTAGGTATATTTTGTACGTTCGAAAAAGTGATCAAAATCGAAATCAAGCTTCCAGTCGTGGGTGATCTTCACCGCAGAAACCGAATTGCGGATCGAAAGCTCCTTGAATGATTCTTCCCCTTCATACTGAGGTTCTGATTCCAGCTCAAAAACCCAGTTGTTCCAACGGTCCTCCACTTCCTGCTTTTCCACCCGTTCGGAGGCAGAGATCAGCACTTCCGTATAGAGGGGTGTCCTGGCCACATAAGGCATCAGTCCCATTTTCAGCATCTGGGTCCTCCAGATCCTTCGAAGGTCCCTCGAATCGTCGGGCCGGCTGTTGTAAACGAGCGTATCCGAAATACCCGCAAAATCCTGTTCTCCCAAAAAAGAGAAGGTGTATTTTCTTCCCCCGCTTCCGGTCTGCTCACTGGTTTCCAGAATATATACCTGCGCCTCCTTCACATCACGGACATAATTTACATAGGGAATCTCGTCCCGTATATAGTTCATATCGCAATGCTCGCAGTCGATGAATATCCGGACAGCATCTTCCCTTTGCCCGAGTGTATCGGTCTGTTCCAGCAGGGAAAGCTGTTCCAGCGGGGAAAGCTGTTCCAGCAGGAAAAACTGATCCAGCGGGGTGATCTGCCCTGCAAGATCCGCCACCTGCGAACTGTCGATCCGTTCTTGGGAAGCTTGATGGGCTCTCTGGCCCCATAACATCCTATTCCAGGCAAATAGAAAAATTACGATCCCAATAAAAAAACTCCTCACCAGACACATATATGTGGATTTAGTAGTTCAGCAACCAAGTATTGGATTGAACCCCGGGAACAGGGTTTAAAAGCCAATGATAAAAATACTGCTGATACAGCCTATTCCAGACAAAGAGCCCGGTTCAAAGCCCTGATAGCCTCGGTATAATCCTCTCTGGATATGACGAACTGCATATTCACCTGCATCAGCGATTGGGATACTGCTTCAATATTGATCCCGAGGGCCGACAATGCAGCAGTGGCTCTTGCCAGCGATCCGGGCCTGGCAATATTGGTTCCCAGTGCGCAAACCAGTGCACACTCCCTGATGGTTACCAGGTCGTAAAGGCTTTTCAAATCAGCGATCAGTTGCTCTGAACGATCCCGTTCCCAGATGACCATGGTAATACTGTTGGCATTGGTGGCTTTGAGGATGTAAGAGATCCCGTACTGCGCCACCACCTTCATCATGTTCAGGTCAAATCCCACCTGTCCCACCATGAGCGGGTCGTGCACCTCCAGAGCGATCACCCTGTCCGTTCCGGAAATGATCTCCACCTTCGATTCATCCCCTTTGAAGTCCCTAGTAATCAAGGTGCCGGGGTGATCCGGCTCAAAGGTATTCTTGATACGGATATGGATCCCTGCCATCTCCAGTGGTTTGGAAGCCTTGGGGTGAATGGCCTCCATACCGATATCGGCCAGCTGGTCCGCCACATTAAAGTTGGTGGAGCCCACCGGCCGTGAATGCTCCACCCCCACAATGGACGGATCTGCGCTGGACAGGTGAAACTCCTTATGGATCACCGCCTCAGCAGCCTTTACACACACCGCGATCTTACTGAAAGTGACTTCTGAATATCCCCGGTCAAACTCCCTCATAATCCCCTCCGTACCCTTGGTGTATCCGGTAACTACCGGAATGGTCGAAGAGCAATCCAACGTACTGAATGCCCTATCAATCCGTTCATCAATAGAAAGATAGGCCGTATCATTGAACCCGCACAGATCAACAAAAGTGGAGTCAATCTGGTGGTGCCGGAGGATGTTGACCGAGTTAAATGCCGAATGAGCCTCTCCGATGGATGCCAGAATCTCCCTGGCAGCCAGCAGAATATTATCCTTATCCACATATCCGGAGGCCATCACCTCATCCATGTTTACCAGGTAGTTCTTGCACTGCCCGATCCGTTCCTTAATAAACCGGTCGGCCGACACCAGATCCAGCCCGGTACCTTTCATGTGGTGGTTGATATCCACCAGTCTGGACAGAATGATATCCAGTTCTTCCAGGTAATTAACCCGGTTCCTGAACAGTTCGTAAACCCCCGGTTGCCCGGTCTTCTTATGCTCCAGTAACCAGTTGGTCACATGGCTGTAGGCTGAAACCACAAAGATCCGGTTGTAGTAATTCCCTTCCCTGGCCTGGCCAATGATGATATTGCGAAGAACCTCATCGAATTTGGACATGGAAGTCCCGCCGATCTTATGAACTGATAGCATTTTATGGCCTGTAATGATGATTACAACAAAAATAACAGATAAATAATAAGGGTATGGGATATGAACGTTATCTTTTGGGGATTGTCTTATCAATACAATTTCTAAGGATAGATGCGGATGCCCGGTACAAATACAATCAGTAGGATCTTATGGGTTGTGGCATGGGTGGCATTGGGTGTTCCTTCAGGTTCATGCCTCAGGGAGATGCCGGAGGCATTTCCCGGGAAATTGGTTTGGAACCCTGAAGTGGCCTTACCTCTCGGAGAGGACCGGTTCGGGCTGAATTCGGTCAGCGGAGTGGATACCTCCCTGCTGGAGCTTGACACTATTACCCGGCTACCCAACTGGATCAATGAGGCGGAGGTGGTCATGGAGGGTACCCTGAACTTTAATTTTACCTCCATCCAGGAGAATCTGCAAAATCTGAACCGGATCCTGTTTCGCATCAATACCTTCAATGGATTCCCCGACACCATAATGGCACAGGCCTACTTCAGGGATGGATCTTTACAGATCCTTGATTCCATGTTCCGGGAAGGCCCGCTGCTTACCCGTCCGGGCATTCCCGTTGGAAACGGTGAATCGATCGATCCCTCACGTACTGTGAAGGATGCAGTCTTTAACAGTGACCGGATCGAAATGCTGGAGGATGCAACGGAGATCTATTTGCGGGCCACCATCCTCGTTCGCAGCCCCGACATTTCCCTGGCTTCCTACTATCCGGGTTATGAATACGTCATCAGGATAGGTGCCATGCTTGAACTGGTGATCGAAAATTGAGGTCTCATATCCCCTATATCGAAATCAGGCTATGGCTCCTCCTGTGGGCCGTCACTCTGCTCTTCTGCATACCCTCCTCAGCGCAGCAGAGCAATACGCTCTATCTGATGCACCGGGTACCTCAGGCCAACCTTCTGAATCCGGCCATAGAACCAACATGTGACTGGGTAGTGGGAATCCCGGGCCTCTCCTCGGCTCATCTTTCATACAGCAACACAGGATTTACCTACAACGACCTGGCAGGCAGCGATACCTGGAATATCGAAAGGGTCGCTGAACAGTTGCACCGGGTGGATATGATAGCCACAGAGGCCATGGTGCATCCCATTTATCTGGGACACCGCTTCGGGTCGCTCTATTTCACACTTTTGGTTGCCGACCGAGCACATTTTTATCAGACCATACCGGGAACCCTGGTAGAAACGGCCGTATACGGTAATGGTCCCTTTGTGGGTGAAACAGTCGATTATGATGCACTCCGTACAGGTGGATATTACCAGCGTGAGTATGCCCTCTCGGCCACCAGGAGAATGAGTCCCTACCTGACCGCCGGGATCAGGGCCAGGTTGCTGTTCGGTAAAGCCAGCATCCAAACCGCCAACTCCGATCTGAACCTCACCACCGGTCCCGGGAGTTTTAACCTGCTTCTCAGCAGCGATTATCTGGTAAACACCTCCCTCCCGGTTACTTTTACAGAAGATGACAACGGAGATGTCAACGGAGTGGAACTGGACGATCTGGATGTGGTTCAATTTCTTCTGAACAGGAAAAATCCGGGAATTTCTATCGATCTGGGAATGATCTACGACCTCTCTTCAGAGACCAGCCTGTCGGCCAGCCTGCTCGATCTGGGCCTCACCCGCTGGAGCAGTGACCTGAATAATGTCAGCGGGGAGGGTTCTTTCACCTACACCGGAATCGATCCAGGGACCGATGTGATCTCCTTTGCATTCATCAATGAAATCAGGGACTCCCTGATCAACTCCTTCGACATCTCCGCCGCACAGGAATCCTACACCTATGTATACCCGGCTCAGCTTTACCTGGGTGTGTCACACCGGCTCCATGACCGGTTGACGGCAGGCGTGGTGAACAGGAATGTCCTTTTCAAAAAGAAACTTCACTCCTCCGTCACCCTGACGGCTCAGAGGACGTTCCTTAAAGGATTTATGGCTGCCTTCAGCTGGTCCTATCTGAACAATTCGGTTAAAAACGTAGGTGCTGCCCTGGCCTATACCGGAAAGGGATTCCAGTTCCATGTAAGCAGCGACAACCTGCTGGGATTTTTCTACCCGTTCAATACACGCACCGCTCAGATACGGGCAGGCTGCAACATCGTTTTCGGTTGCGGGGGCCAAAGAAAGAAAAGAAACCGGTCACCCTCCTACGGGAATCTGCCCGGCGCAGGTGACTGTTCCTGGAATGGTGGTCGAAAGAACTATCAGCGGGAGATGGAAAAAGCTGCCGGGGTACAGGAAAAAATGAATAAGGATCCGGATCGCCGTTGAGGGTTCAACTCTTTCATTCATGATCCATTCCCTTCCAATTGATGTTAAATTGAAACCAATACCTCTCTCCACCGATTAATTTGTAGGATAAGTTTGTTACCTTTGCAGATTACTGCGAAGATCAGCAAGATCAGCAAGATCAGCAAGATCAACAAGATCAACAAAAAATGTAGCACGTGGCAGGAAAAACACTTTTTGACAAAATATGGGATGCCCATGTGGTGGAGGAGATCAAAGGAGGACCCTCGGTCCTGTACATCGATAAACACCTGATCCATGAGGTCACCAGTCCTCAGGCTTTTGCCGGAATCGATAATCGGGGGATCTCTGTCTTCCGGCCCCAGCATACCGTAGCCACCCCCGACCATAATGTTCCCACCCTTGATCAACATCTGTCCATTAAAGACGAGCTTTCCCGGTTCCAGGTGAATAAGCTGACGGAGAATTGTGAAAAGCATGGGATCACCCTGTACGGCTTGAATCATCCTTACCAGGGGATCGTACATGTCATCGGTCCGGAACTGGGCATCACACAGCCGGGAATGACCATGGTGTGCGGCGACAGCCACACATCCACACACGGTGCTTTTGGAAGTGTGGCTTTCGGGATCGGCACCTCGGAAGTGGAGATGGTGCTGGCCACACAGTGTATCCTTCAGCCGAAGCCCAGGAGGATGCGGATCACGGTGAACGGGGAGCTGCAGGAAGGAGTAACCGCCAAGGATGTGATCCTTTATATTATCTCCCGGATTTCTGCCAGTGGTGGTACCGGTTATTTTATTGAATACGCCGGATCGGCTATCCGCAGCCTTTCCATGGAGGGAAGGATGACCGTGTGCAACATGAGCATTGAAAGCGGAGCCAGGGGTGGCCTGATAGCCCCGGACCAGACCACCTTCGATTATATCAGGGGAAGGGAATTCGCTCCCAAGGGAGAGGAATTTGATCGTGCAACGATTGGATGGAAAGAGCTGAAGAGCGATGCAGACGCCGTATTCGACAGAGAGATAGAGTTCAAAGCAGAAGATATAGAGCCGATGATCACCTACGGAACCAATCCCGGAATGGGTGCCAGGATCACCGGACATATACCTTCACTGGATGAAATCGAACCCTCCAACAGGGCTTCCTTTGAACGATCCATGAAATATATGGATTTCCAGCCCGGGACCGGTATCCTGGGCAGAACAGTGGATTACGTTTTTGTGGGAAGCTGCACCAACGGCAGGATAGAGGACCTCCGGGAAGTAGCCCGTTTTGTGAAAGGACACAGTAAGGCGGACCATGTGACCGCCTGGATTGTACCCGGATCGAAACAGGTAGAGAAACAGGCCCATGAGGAAGGGATTACCACGGTCCTGGAGGAGGCCGGTTTCAGACTCCGTCAGCCGGGATGCTCAGCATGTCTGGCTATGAACGACGATAAGATCCCGGAAGGAAAACTGGCCGTCTCTACCTCCAACAGGAATTTTGAAGGCCGGCAGGGCCCGGGTGCCCGAACCATGCTGGCCAGTCCTATTACAGCAGCTGCAGCAGCTATTACCGGTCGGGTCACCGATCCCAGAACTATTACCATTGAAATCTGACAGCCATGCCCATTGAACCATTCCAAACCATCGACTCGACCGCCATTCCACTCCCGATAGAGAATATTGATACCGACCAGATCATTCCCGCACGTTTTCTGAAGGCGACGACCCGGGAAGGATTCGGAGAAAATCTTTTCAGGGACTGGAGGTATGACAAACAGGGGGAACCTAACCCCGATTTCGTCCTGAACCAGCCTACATACAGTGGTTCGATCCTTGTGGCGGGCAAGAATTTCGGAAGTGGTTCCAGCCGCGAACATGCTGCATGGGCCATCTATGATTTTGGTTTCAAAGTAGTGGTGTCCAGTTTTTTCGCCGACATCTTCAAGAATAATTCGCTCAACAACGGGCTCTTGCCGGTACAGGTGTCCCCGGAATTCCTGGAGCAGATCTTCCAGGCCCTGGCGAAAGATCCGGGAACTATGCTCAGGGTGGATCTGGAGAATCAGGAGATCACGATTCTTTCTGCCGGAATCGGAGAGAACTTCGGAATCAATCCTTACAAAAAGGAGTGCCTGATAAACGGATATGACGATATCGATTTCCTGATGAACATCAGGAACAAGATCGCCCGGTTCGAAGAGAGCCGGCATTAATGAGCACCCCGGTTTATCTCTGTATTCTCACCTAAAAACAACCGCCGATGAAAATTATCCTCATGGATACAACACTCCGTGACGGTGAACAGACCTCCGGAGTCTCCTTTACCGCAACCGAAAAACTGAATATCGCGAAATTGCTCCTCGATGATCTGAAAGTGGACCGTATTGAGGTAGCATCGGCGCGGGTTTCGGAAGGGGAGTTCGAAGGAGCCTCAAGAATTTTCCAGTGGGCCAGTGAACACCGGTACATTGACCAGGTGGAGGTGCTGGGTTTCGTGGACGGCGATATCTCGCTTAAATGGATCCGGGAAGCGGGAGGCAGGGTGGATAATCTGTTGACCAAGGGATCATTAAAACACTGTACCCAGCAACTCAGGAAAACCCCGGAAGAACACATAGCCGATATCAGAAAGGTGCTGGCCATGGCCAGGGACATGGGGATCCGGATGAATATATATTTCGAAGACTGGTCTAACGGAATGCGTACTTCGCCCGAATATATGTACCAGATGCTGGATGCACTGGGTAATGAGAGCATCGAACGGTACATGCTTCCCGATACCCTGGGGATCCTGAATCCGCAGGAGACCTTCGAGTTCTGTCAGGATATGATCGCCCGGTATCCTGAGCTGGCATTCGACTACCATGGCCACAACGATTACGATCTGGGTACCGCCAATGCTTTCTCGGCCATCAGGGCTGGGATCTCCGGCATTCACACGACCCTGAACGGACTGGGAGAAAGGGCCGGAAACGTTCCTCTCTCCAGCGTTATCGGTTTGGTGAAAGATCATTTTAAATACGAAATGAGTGTTCGGGAAAACCGGCTTTACCATGCCAGTAAAATGCTGGAGACCTATTCAGGGGTAAGGATCCCTGCCAACAAGCCGCTGATCGGGGAAAATGTATTTACCCAGACCAGCGGAATCCATGCAGACGGTGATCAAAAAGATGATCTCTACTTCAATGACCTCCTGCCGGAGCGCTTCGGACGTAAGAGGACCTATGCTCTGGGTAAAATGTCCGGCAAGGCAAGCATTCAGAAAAACCTGGAGGAACTGGGCATCGAACTCAGTAAAGAGGATATGAAGCTGGTCGCCCAGCGGGTGATCGAGCTTGGAGATAAGAAAGAGATCATCACCAAGGAGGACCTGCCCTACATTATTTCGGATGTGCTTCGCAGTCAGCGGGTGGAGGAAAGGATCAGGATCCGCAATTATCAACTCTCAGTGGCCCGCGGACTTCGATCGGTGGCAACCGTGGCCGTGGAGATCGATAGTCACATATTCGAGGAGACCGCCTCCGGTGATGGTCAGTTCGATGCCTTTGTGAAGGCCCTGAGAAAAATCTACCAGAAACTGGACCGAAACCTTCCCATTCTCAGGGACTACGTGGTTACTATTCCGCCCGGAGGAAAAACCGATGCCCTGGTGGAATGCATGATCACCTGGGAGCACGAGGATAATATCATTAAGACCAGGGCGCTGGAAGCAGATCAGACCGTGGCTGCCATCGAATGTACCCGCAGAATGTTGAATATCGTTGAACCGAAATATAGCTAAATGGATTACAGAATTGCAGTCCTGAAAGGAGACGGAATAGGTCCGGAAATAGTCGACCAGGCCATCAAGGTCCTGAATTCGGTGGGGAACAAATACGGACATTTCTTTCAATTCACCGAGGCGCTGACCGGCGCGTCCGCCATCGACCGCGTGGGAGATCCCTATCCGGCGGAAACCCACCAGTTGTGCATGGAATCGGATGCCGTGCTTTTCGGAGCCATCGGCGATCCCAGATTCGACAATGATCCAAAAGCGAAGGTCAGACCTGAACAGGGATTACTGGCTATGCGCAAGGAATTGGGCCTTTATGCGAATATCCGTCCCGTCACTACCTTTCCCTCACTGATACACAAGAGTCCCCTGCGACCGGACCTGGTGAAAGGTGCCGATTTCGTAGTGGTCCGCGAATTGACCGGCGGGATCTATTTCGGGGAACGAGGTCGTTCCGAGGATCTGAGCAAAGCTTTCGATACCATGATGTACAGTCGCGCCGAAGTGGAACGGATCCTGAAACTGGCCTTCGAATATGCTGCCAAAAGGGACCGCAGGCTGACAGTGGTCGACAAGGCCAATGTGCTGGCCAGTTCACGGCTATGGAGGGAAATAGCCCAGGAAATGGGCCCTCAGCATCCGGATATCGAGCTGGATTATATGTTTGTGGACAATGCCGCCATGCAAATCATCCAGTGGCCCAAGAAGTTCGATGTGATGGTGACCTCTAACATGTTCGGGGATATCCTTTCGGACGAAGCCAGCGTGATCACCGGATCACTGGGGTTACTGCCCTCTGCATCCGTTGGAATTCACACCTCGGTCTTCGAACCTGTTCACGGGTCCTACCCGCAGGCGGCAGGGAAGGATATCGCTAATCCACTGGCCGCGGTCCTCTCTGCAGCCATGTTGCTGGAGATAGGGCTGGGTCTGACCGAAGAGGCCAGAGCCTTACGCGCAGTGGTGGACCATTCCATGGACGAGGGGATCGTCACTGAAGATATTGCGGTAGAAAAAGGTTACAGGACCTCAGAAGTGGGAGACTGGCTGGCAGCCAATCTCTGAAAACCGTTACTCACCAAGAAGCAGGTACACCAGTTTCTCGAAGATCTCTGTATTTTCGTAAACTCCCATAAAATGCCGGGCACCCGGGCCGTAAGCAAATACCGGCACCAGTGCAGCTGAATGATTGGTGGTCGCGAAGGTGGGAGCAATGATGGAATAATCCGCATCATAGCCGTTTTCTCCGGCGGCACCCAGAGTGAATCCCCCGGTTTCGTGATCAGCGGTGACCAGTACCAGCGTTTCACCATCCTTCTCTGCATAATCGAGTACCTTGTGCACCACTCTGTCGAAATCGTTCATTTCGGTGATCATATAATTCGCCTGATTGCCGTGACCGGCCCAGTCAATCTGTGAACCTTCGACCATCAGAAAATAACCCGCTCCCGCCGAGGAGAGAAATTCGATGCCTACCGAAGTGGCATCCCAGAGAAAATCCTTGCGACCCTCCAGCATGGCCGGCATCCGTTCTGCTGACAGAAGGAAACCATATCTCTGACCGGGCTCCGGATTCCTGATTTTGCGAACCCGGGCATAGTCCATAATGATATTGTTCTCCTTGAACACATCGATCCCGGTCGTATCCAGAAAATATTTTATCCCTCCGCCTGCAAAAAAATCGATCTCCGATTTGAGCAGGTCCTGTGCAATTTCGCGCTGGAAATAGCGGTCTGCCTGATGTGCGTAGAATCCCGCCGGGGTGGCATCAATGACCGTTGAAGTGGCAATCACCCCGGTCATATACCCTATCCTGGATAGCTTCTCCACCAGGTTTTCCCGGGGGACCGTATCCATGTCCACTCCAATGGCCAGATTGTAGGTCTTAACGCCGGTACTCAGGGCGGTGGCGGCTGCCGAGGACTGGGTTACGGGTGAATCTCCGGATGAGGTCCTTTGCAGACCGATATACTTGAACCGGCTGAAAGAGGGTTCATCTTCCCCATAATAATAGGGAGCTGACACCTGTGAAAGCCCCATTCCATCCCCGATCAGCAGGATCACGTTCCGGGGTTTCTCATCCCCCTCGGCCATTGCTTCCGATAACCCTGCAGCTAGCGTGACCATCATGATGGCTGAAGCACATATATATCTGTACATTCTCATTTCACCTGATTTTAATCCGTCTGTAGAACCATATAACTCAATAACCGGGCCGGAAGAGAATTGTTCTAGGGAAGATTGATTGATCTGCAGGTGGAAATGATTTGACGGTCAATGAAATTCTCACTTTCTGCCGCTCTGTAAAAGGTGGAAAGATACTCGATCATGTCGCTCTTCTCGTCCCCGTCCAGGTACTCGAAATTCCCGATCAGCTCCTCGATCTCATCCCTGTACTCGAACATGGTGTCAATGGTTATCCGGAACAGATCAGGGCGTCTGCAGGGACCGAGAAAATAGCGTTCCCTCACGGTCCTGATCCCCAAAGCCTCTCCGGGAACGGCGTAGTGGGCATCCACCAGACCGGTGTAGTCGAAATCGTAGGGAACGGTAACGAATCCGGCCACATCGTCATTCGACACATTGAAAATCTTCAGGTTATGGCGTCCGGTAACCGAATAGTCCCCATGTCCGATCATGTAATGGAACATAGCCATCAGGTCCATCGTCTCCTGGTGGATCATCCTCATTGCCAGCCTGTCGCTCTTATTCTCGAGGCCCCCTAACCGTTTTGCCACCAGCTCTTCCGGCTCGATAAGAAAAGCCCAGTCGTGGAAAATAGTATCCATTTCATTTCTCTCTCCTGCATCCACCAGGGCCATGTCGATCAGCCGCACCCTGAAACTGAAATCGGTAAAGAGATTGTAGATTTTATATGTCAGGTATTCTCTCAACACATATTCGTCGAACTGCCTGGAGGGACGGCAGCGGATCACCATCTTCATACGCCTGATATCCTCCAGCTCCGGGTTATCGATCGCTGCATAGCGGAAATTGAGCCAGAAAGGCGGCAACGTACAATAATCCTTCCTGAAATTACCCCTGGCTTTGATCCGTACCGGATGAGTCACCCGGATCGAATCATGCATCAGACAGGTCATTGTGGCAGGCTGATACTCCTCCTTTCTACGGTTTTTCTTTAACTGGCGTTCATCCGTGTAAAGAGTCATCTTAAGGGGTTCCTCTCTGACGAAGAGATCCTCAAATACATCAAGTGATTCAGCGGCGGCCGCGTCCAGCGTATCTCCGGAAGGAAGGATGGCCAACTTGTATCCGATGGTATCCTGCTGTGCATGGAGATTCGAAATGACCGTTCCCAGCAGAAACGTAAAAAAGAAAAGGTTGCGCATGTTTAAATTTTTAAATGTAACTGATCAGACCGTAAAATGTTCCACGAGGATAGAAGTTAAATTGGAGACTTTTATAAATTAGCAGAAGTTTCATCACCAAACCTTATAACCCACTGAAATGAAAAAGATCTGCTTACTTGTATTTTTCACAGGAATACTTATCCAGGCATCATGTCAAAAACCGGAGGAAACCGAAGACTGGTCGAGAAAACCTGCTGTGATCACCCCGGGTGAGGAAACTAAGCCCCCCTCCGATGCCATTGTTCTTTACGGAAGCAAAGAGGACCTGGATCAATGGGAAAGCGAGCGTGGAGGCCCTCCGGGCTGGAAAGCTGGGGAAGCACTCACCGTTGAGGCAAAATCGGGGGGTATCCAAACCAAAAAGGCATTTGGGGATGTGCAGCTTCATGTGGAGTGGCGCGCTCCTTCCGAAGTGAAAGGAAAAGGACAGGGAAGAGGGAACAGCGGGATCTTCCTGATGGGCAAATACGAAGTTCAGGTACTCGATTCCTATGAGAACGAGACTTATTACAACGGGCAGGCCGGGAGCATATACAAGCAGCACATCCCCCTGGTGAATGCGAGCAGGCCTCCGGGAGAATGGCAGACCTATGACATCATTTTCACGGCACCCCGGTTCCATGAGGATGGATCACTCTCCTCGCCCGCCTTTATGACAGTGCTGCACAACGGGGTTCTGATCCAGCACCATGCGGAACTGCTGGGGCCCACCGTTTTTATCGGAAAACCAAAATACAAGGCCCATGAAGAGAAACTGCCGTTATCGCTGCAGGACCACAATAATCCGGTTTCCTTTCGTAACATCTGGATACGCGAGCTATAATCTTAAATACCAACCAGAATGAACAGACCTGTAACACTTTTTACCGGACAATGGGCAGACCTGCCGCTGGAGACCATGTGTGAAAAAGCCAAGTTGTTCGGGTACGACGGACTCGAACTGGCCTGCTGGGGAGACCATTTCGAAGTGAATAAGGCAGATGAATCATACTGCATGGAGAAACTGGCCCTGCTTGAAAAGCATGGATTGAAAGTCTTTTCCGTCTCTACGCACCTGGTGGGCCAGGCAGTATCGGACCGGATTGATGAGCGGCACAAAAATATCTTACCCTCCCACGTATGGGGTGACGGCGATCCTTCCGGTGTCAACAAACGAGCTGCTGATGAGATCATCCGGACCGGAGAAGCTGCAGCCAGGATGGGCCTCAAAGTGGTGAACGGATTCACCGGCAGCCCCATCTGGCACCTGCTTTATGGATTTCCCCCCACTCCTGCCTCCATGATCGAGGAGGGTTTCGGGACCTTTGCGCGGCAGTGGAAACCGGTTTTGGATGCCTTCCAGGATATGGGAGTTCGCTATGCACTGGAGGTACACCCCACCGAGATTGCCTTCGACATAGCTTCCGCGCGGAAAGCCCTGGAGGCACTGGACTATCACCCTGCTTTCGGATTCAACTATGATCCTTCACACCTTGGATACCAGGGAGTGGATTACGTGGCTTTTATTGACCAGTTCAAAGACCGGATTTTCCATGTTCATATGAAAGATGTGGGCTGGTCAGACAAACCGGTGGAAGCCGGTGTTTTCGGAGGACATACCGAGTTCGGCACAGCCGGGCGTTACTGGGACTTCCGGTCCGTGGGTCGCGGGAATATCCGGTTTGAGGAGATCATCCGGGCCCTGAACCGTATCGGATATGACGGACCTCTTTCCGTGGAATGGGAAGACGGCGGGATGGACCGGGAACATGGAGCCACCGAATCGTGCCATTATGTGAAGAAGGTCGATTTCCCACCCTCGGAGATCGATTTCGATGCCGCTTTTGAGGAGTAAATGAACTCACTGCTAAAATGTTCCGGCCTATCCGGAATTTTGTTAGGTATATCTCTCCTTGTTCCGGCACAGGAGCGTGGAGAGGACTGGACCCATATCAGAGGACCCGGACTGGACGGTATCTCCTCGGAAGCTCTCCCGGTCACCTGGAACGATTCCACCCATATAACCTGGCGAAGCGCCCTTCCCGGCCGGGGTTGGTCCTCACCGGTGGTCTGCGGCAACCAGGTATGGCTGACCACTGCCCTGGTGGAAGAGAACCGGCTGATGGCAGTCTGCCTGGACCTGC
>CAZRZY010000050.1:0-30579 GCA_964604655.1 uncultured Bacteroides sp.
ATCCCGCAGAGTATCCCGCCGAGCATCCCGCAGCGATCCCGCAGAGTATCCCGCCGAGCATCCCCGCCGAACATTCCGCAGCGATTCCGCTTCGCTTCGTTTTCTGATATCTCGATTCCGCAGCGATCCCATCATTTGAGATGCTTTTTATCTACTTATTAGCTTATTTAATGTTATTGTTTCTAAAAAACATCTGTTAAAAAATATTTTATATCAATAATCAACTGAAAAGGTATAACAAACAGATAATTTTTGTCTCTTTGTCCCCTGAAAAATCCATCAGGCCCCTTTCCAGCATAAATATTAAGGTCTAACACCCGGGAAAAGAGAATATATTCCCACAGAGTATCCCACAGAGTATCCCACAGAGTATCCCGCAGAGCATCCCGCCGAGCACCCCGCCGAGCATCCCGCAACGATTCAACTTCGCTTCGTTTTCTGATATCTCGATTCCGCAGCGATCCCATCACTTGAGATACATTTTATCTACTTATTAGTTTATTTAATGTTATTGTTTCTAAAAAACATCTGTCAAAAAATATTTTATATCGATAATCAACTGAATAAGTATAACAAACAGATAATTTTGGTCTATTTGTCCCCTGAAAAATCCATCAGGACCCTTTCCAGCATAAATATTGGGGTCTAACACCCGGGAAATGAGAGTAAATTCCCGCAGAGCATCCAGCAGAGCATCCCGCAGAGCATCCCGCAGAACATCCCGCAGAGCATCCCGCCGAGCATCCCGCATCAGGTATCCCGCAGAGTATCCCGCAGATCATCCTGTAGAAGGTATCTGTAATCGATCAGCACCTTGTTTACAATGACACAATTACATGCAATTTGATTCTTTTGAGATCCCCTCCTAAACACTATTTGAGGGGTCTTCAAAAGAATCAAATCTACTCTATATGATATATTGACTGTCAACGAAGTAGCTATTATTATACGTAAACGATGTACTGATATTTATCAGGTATCCCGCAGAGTATCCCGCAGAATATATATTGTGGAAGAACGATCCCTGTTGTTTTGACCTGAACAAATGTTAATCCCCAGAATCCCTGATCCACTCTGCTATCCACTCTGCACTCAAAAGAAGTCAGCGTGATTTACCGGGCTATCCAAAACATTGGCTCTATTGACTTATAAGAAGGCCTTTCTTATTTTTACCCATTCTAAACCTTAACCTGATATCTATGAGCAAAGCATTGAAAGTTATCCTGATTATTGTTGCCGTCATTGTGGCTGCCATTCTCATTATACCGTTATTCACGCCTGCCAATGCAGAGGTGACTGCCGAAATAGAGGTCGCCCTGGAACCCTCCAGGATTTTCCCGGTACTTGCTTCCTTCGAAAACAGGGAGGCCTGGGATCCGTGGGTGGCTGCCGATAGCACCACAGTGGTTACCACGGATCCGAAACCCGGGTATGTGGGTTCTACTTATCATTGGAGCGGGGTAAGGCTCGGCACGGGAAAGATGGAGGTGGTGGAGGTAACCGAAAACGAGCACATCGAGGTTACATTATGGTTCAGGGATGCCGATACTCCCTCCAGGGTAACCTGGGATCTGGAACCGGTGGAGGGAGGTTCCCGCCTGGTCTGGTCCTTCACCCAAAAGACCAGATATCCGATGGAACGGTTGGGGATGATGTTCGGAAAGTCCTTCCTGAAGCAGAGTTTTGAGTACAGCCTGGGTCGGCTGAAAGAGTTTCTGGAATCAAACCCTCCGGCAGCAACCGGATTGGAAGAGATCAAAGTGGTCACACGGCAGTCCTTCTCTGCCATGGTGGCTCCGGGTGGAGCCACCATGGCAAACATAGGACAGGAACTGGGCAGGATCTATGGAATGGTATATGAAGAGGTGGAGAAACAGCAGCTTCAGATCGCTGGACCGGGATTTGTGCATTACCTGGATTTGGACGAGGAAACCGGCTATTCCAGTTTCCTGGCAGGATTTCCGGTGTTGACCGCCGGTAAAAGTGTCGGCACGGTAGTGCCGAAAATGTATCCCCCCATGGAGGTGGTCCAGGGTCTGCACAGAGGGCCCTACGAGGAATTCACCAGCTCCTACGATGCTATGGAGACTTATGTGAAGGAGAAGGGCCTGGAGGTAACCGGAGAGGGTATGGAATTCTATTCCGTCAATGAAATGACCGAGCCCGATCCAGCCAGATGGGAGACGCTGATTATGTTCCCTCTTCTTTAGAAATGGATTACAGCGAGATTGACAGGATCTTTCACCGGGATGGGTATCAGATGGCCCATCAACATCTGGATGGCCGGCTGGACGGAAATGGATTGGTTCAGGCCATTGGGCATCTGTATGATTCGGTAGACCGGTTGCTGGAGTCATTTCTGGCAAGGACCGCACGGGAGAACAGGCCTGCTGATTGCACCAGGGGTTGTGACTGGTGCTGCTATCAGCCTCTTTATGCCGGCACTCATGAGATACTGTATCTGAGGAGTCATGTCCTTTCGACTTTTCCTGACGAAGTGGCCGGGAAACTGGCCGGAAGAGCAAGAACAAAAAGCAATGAGGTCCGAAATAGTCCCGAAAGTGAGCGGGGTTCGCTCCGTATAGCCTGTCCTTTTCTGGAATCGGGAGTAAGCAGGGTGTATGAGGTACGGCCCATGGCCTGCCGGATTTATCTTTCCGCTTCTGTGGATGCCTGCAGGAGACATTACGGGGGGTCTGGCGATGGCCAAACTTTTCCGGACCTTTTTGAATTTCCCCTCCGTTCAGGAAGGATGATGAATGAGGGTTTTATTGCCTGGCTCAGGCAAAACGGCATGATCGTAACGGAATGGCCATTGGAGCAGGGGTATGAGGAGATAGTGCGATTCGGGGAGACACCGGATCGGTGGATCTCACGGGAACGCTCCGCCGATGGCCGGAATAAAATTACTGGAAATGAAAGAAATCACACTGGGAATACTGAGGGAGACTAAGAGCCCGCCTGACAGGCGGGTGGCACTCACTCCCCGTCAATGCAGGATATTGAAGGAGTCCCTCCCGGGTATGGAGATACTGGTACAACCGTCCATCGAGCGTTGTTACAGCGACCATGACTACCGGGATGAAGGCATTTTGCTGGAAGAAAACCTTTCAGGGTGTGATATTCTCCTGGGAGTGAAGGAGGTCCGCATTGAAACCCTGCTGGAAGGAAAAACCTATCTCTTTTTCTCCCATACCGCCAAGAAGCAGCCTTACAACAGAGGTTTGCTCAGGGCGGTCATACAAAGGGGCATTCGACTGATCGACTATGAGTACCTGACCAATGCGGGTGGGGAGCGGGTGGTCGCATTCGGACGTTGGGCCGGGGTGGTCGGGGCCTACAACGGGCTCAGAGCGGAAGGGATCCGAAGCGGAAGGTTCGAACTGAAACCCGCTTCCGGGCTCAGGGATCTCCACGCACTGAAATCTGCACTGGAAAAGGTGGATACCGGTCCCCTCCGGTTTATAATGACGGGGGGAGGAAGGGTGGCTGGCGGAGCTGCGGAAGTGCTGGAGGCAGCCGGGATCACGCAGGTTGAACCGGCAGCCTTCCTGGAGCAGCAATTCCGTATCCCGGTATATGCCCGTCTCGACCCATGGCACTATACCCGGAGAAAGGATGGCAGACCGTTTCAGTTCAACCATTTTGTCCACCAGCCGGAGGCCTATGAAAACCACTTTCTGCCCTATGCGGATAAAAGTGATCTTTACATCGCCTGCCACTTTTGGGATCCCCGTGCACCGGTGCTCATTTCCCGTGAGCACCTGAGGCGGTTGCCCCTGAAGGTGATCGCCGATATCAGTTGTGACATTGACGGCCCGATTGCCTCCACATTGCGGGCATCCACTATTTCTGAGCCTTTTTACGGATATGATCCTACCACCGGACAGGAGTGTCCGCCATTTACCAGGGGTGCGATTACTGTCATGGCTGTGGACAACCTGCCGGGGGAACTGCCGGCCGATGCTTCAGAAGATTTCGCTGCGGCCCTGGCAGACCAGGTCCTTCCGGAATTATTCGGGTTGAAGAGTACCGGCATGCTGGAGCGTGCCACCATCACCGCCGGGGGCCGTCTTACGGAGCCATTCAGCTATTTGGAGGATTACCTGGCCGGACGGGAGTGAGGAATCAATTGAAGAAACGGTGGTGGTCCTTGTTCCAGGTATCTTTTTCCCAGGTATCTTTTTCCCGGGTATCTTTTTCCCAAGTATCTTCTTCCCGGGTATCTTTACCCCGGCCCATTTTTGCCAGGCTCCAGACCAGTCCCGCCGAGCCCGTGCCAAGCAGCAGATAGCCCAGCGGCCGTAGCATTGCCGGTCGCATGGTCAGAAGTACCCCGATGAACAGGATCGCAAGGCTGAT
Organism: uncultured Bacteroides sp.; assembly: GCA_964604655.1. Taxonomy (GTDB): domain Bacteria; phylum Bacteroidota; class Bacteroidia; order Bacteroidales. The sequence continues at coordinate 4,363 of CAZRZY010000050.1, forward strand.
GATCCAGAGAATCCTGTAATCGCGCTGCTTTCTGCGGTTTTTCATCCTCAGCTGCCGGTCAGAGAATCAGGGATTCGAATGCTTCAGGTTCCTGATCACACTGAGTGGGTCTGATGAGGAGAAGATGGTGTTTCCCACTACGAATACATCCACCCCGGCCTGTATCAGGGAGCGGATATTCTCCTCCGATACTCCTCCGTCCACCTGGATCAGGGTCCGGGACCCGGACTGACGGATCATCTCCTTCAGCTTACGGATCTTCTGGTAGGAGTATTCGATAAAAGACTGTCCGCCAAATCCCGGGTTGACCGTCATTACCAGTACCATGTGGAGATCATGCAGTACCGGTTCCAGGAGGGATACATCCGTATGGGGGTTGAGGCAAACCGAGGGCTTCATTCCCAGCTCCCGGATATTCTGGATGGTCCGGTGAAGATGGGTGCAGGTTTCATAATGGACAGTCAGCCAGTCGGCTCCCGCATCCCTGAATGGCTCCAGATAGCGGTCAGGATCGGTGATCATCAGGTGTACATCCAGGGGTTTTTCAGACACCGATTTAATCTGTTTGATGACAGGAAAACCGAAGGTGAGGTTGGGAACATAAACCCCGTCCATGATATCCAGATGTAACAGGTCGGCTTCCGACCGGTTGACCATCTGAATCTCCTCCTCCAGGCGGAGAAAGTTGGCGGTCAGAATCGAAGGGGCGATCAGGTGCGAACTCATATGGGTCACTTTCCGGTAAATTTAGTTTTTTATGACAGAGCAGCCAATTTCATTGGGGTTATTCCGTTTCATATGGAAGAGAATATTAAATTCAGCTGATTTTACCTCATTACAACCCTGAACGATTCAAATGTTAAGAATTAGAATGCTCATCGGGCTGTGGTTGACCGCCGGTGCCTTTGGCCTGTTGGGGCAATCCTACACTTTTTCGGGATATGTGCAGGATCATGAATCCGGGGAGCGTCTCATCGCTGCCACTGTATATGATCATCGCTCGGAAAAGGGAACATCCACCAATGAGTATGGTTTCTTCAGCCTCACCGTACCTGCCGGTGAACTTCGGCTCCAGGTCTCTTATGTGGGGTACAGCTCCTTCACCGACACCTTTCAGCTTGGTGCCAATCTGAACATGAATATTTATCTGGAGCCTTCACTGGTCCTTGAAGAGGTAGTGGTTTCGGCCAACCGCCCCCGTGACCGGGTAGCCGATGCGCAGATGAGCGCAATTCATATTCCCATTCGTGAGATCAAGACGATTCCCATGTTCATGGGGGAGGCCGATGTGATCAAGACTATTCAGCTGATGCCTGGAGTACAGTCGGGAACCGAGGGTACCAGCGGGATTTATGTTCGCGGTGGCGGACCGGACCAGAACCTGTTTGTGCTGGACGGGGTACCTATCTACAATGCCAACCACCTGTTCGGCTTTTTCTCCGTATTCAATCCGGATGCCATCTCCAATATCACCCTGACCAAGGGCGGGTTCCCTGCCCATTATGGAGGCAGACTCTCTTCGGTGGTGGACATCCGAATGAAAGAGGGGAATATGAAAGAGTTCCACGGGGCCGGTTCCATTGGACTCATCGCCTCAAAGATCACCCTGGAGGGCCCCATCCTCAAGGACAGGACCTCCTTTATTATTTCGGCAAGAAGGACCTACCTGGATGTCCTGGCCCGTCCGGTGATACGGGCCATCAACAAACAGAGCGGCGTCGAAGGACTCTCCGGCTATTACTTCTATGACCTGAACGCCAAGGTCAACCATAAGATCTCCGAAAAAGACCGGGTCTACCTGAGCCTGTATCATGGACGGGATCGACTGTTCATCAACGAAGAGGAAAAATGGATCTATGACGATACTTCCTACCAGAGGAAGTCGGAGTCGGGTCTGTACTGGGGAAATCTGACGGCAGCACTGCGATGGAATCATCTGTACGGAAATAAACTGTTCAGTAATGTTTCGCTGATCTACAGCAACTACAGGTTCAATACTTTCGACGATACCCAAACCCTGGTCAACGGCAGGTATGACGTGAACTATGCCTATGACTACTATTCCGGGATCGAGGACCTGGGCGGTATGGCCGATTTCGATTACCGGCCGGTTCCCGATCACTCCCTCCGATTCGGAGGGAAGTACCTCTACCACACCTTCACTCCTGGCATCGAGACCCTCGAGTCGACCGATGATACCCTGCGGCTGGAATTCAACAACGACCCGGTATATGCCCATGAGTTCTACTTGTACGGTGAGGATAATTTCCAGCTCGGGAGCCGGATCAGGGCAAATGCAGGACTTCATTATTCAGGTTTCTTTGTGAACGGCCGCTTCTACCATTCACTGCAACCCAGGTTTACAGGGAGGGTGCTGGTAACCCCCGACTTCTCGGTGAAGGCGGCCTTTTCACGAATGGATCAGTATATCCATTTGTTGACCAATGCCACCATCGGACTACCCACCGATCTGTGGGTTCCTGCCACCGACCGGACCGGGCCGCAGAATTCGTACCAGTATGCCTTGGGACTTGCCTATAGCTTGAGAAACAACTGGTTCATCTCCCTGGAAGGGTTTTATAAAACCATGAACGGGCTGATCGACTATGCGGAAGGATCCAGTTTCTTCGAGTACGGGGTCGACTGGGAGGAGAAGGTGGAGCAAAACGGCAAAGGAAGCTCAAAGGGGCTGGAACTGCTGGTCAGAAGAGATGTTGGCCGGCTTCGCGGCTGGCTGGGCTATACCCTCTCCAAAGCAGAGGTGCAGTTTGAAAATCTGAACAACGGGAATCCCTTCCCCTATACCTACGACCGTCGACACGATGTATCGGTAGTCCTGATGTTCAGGGTTAATGACCATACAGATATAAGTGCCACCTGGGTATATGGGACCGGCAAGGCCCGAACTCTTGCAGTTTCCAGGTATGCACCTGTGGGACACAATTTTGAAAACGGAGGGATTTATGGTCTCTGGTCCCACTATTATTACCAGCAGGAGATCGAGTATTTCAAGGGGAAAAATGCTTATCGTGAACCGGCGTACCACCGGCTCGACCTGGGTATCAACAAACATAAAGATACCCGTTGGGGTCACCGCACCTGGAGTTTCGGAGTATATAATGCCTATAACAGGCAGAATCCTTTCTTCCTTTTCTTCGGGATCGATAATTTTGGGAATCGCGCACTGAAGCAATTAAGTATTTTCATGCTGATCCCCTCCATCAGCTACAGCTTTGAATTTTAGTTGCCAATGAAACAAGCTACTTTCCATAACCGGATCATTAAGCGGTTCCTGACGTTGCTCACCGGGATGGTAATCCTAAATACAGCCTGCGAATCGGTTCTTTTTATCGAACTGGAAGAGTCGGACCGCCTGATTGTGCTGAATGGCACTTTGGCGGTTGATTCCCTGGTAAGGGTACAGGTCTCCCGAACCAGGCACATTCTCGACAATGCCCCGCTGACCCCTCTGAAAAATGCCACAGTGCTTTTTTCCAGGAACGGAGATCAGCCCGTATCGCTCACACATCGGGGAAACGGATGGTTTGAAGGGGATCAATTGTCTGTGCATTCTGGCGACATTATAGAATTGGAGGTTGAGTGCCCCTCCTATCCTGGGGTTCATGGCAGCTTACAGATCCCATCAGCAGTTCCTATTTACAGGATTGACACCTCCATGCAGGTCATTGAAGTGGGTGGGCCCTACTATTCCTATACGGAAGGGTATGTGGAATTTGATCTGACCCTGGAGGATCCGCCGGGAGAGAAGAATTATTACCTGGTTGATCTGATGGCCCACCGCTCCGTCACCGAGTGGCGCGATACTACCGTCCAGTATGTGGACTCCATTTATCACAACGGTCAATGGAACTATTTTGTCAGCGATTCATCGTACACCTATCCCCTGGTCCACCCCATTACCGACAGGCCCTCCATCGGATCGGAGGACCTTGCAATCGAGGCTGTTACGCAACAAGGATTGCTGATCTCCGACCAGCTGATCGACGGGCAACGTTATTCTATCCGTTTCAGTACCATGAGCTATAATCTTCAGTCGGCCGATTCTGCCCTGGTACATATTCGTTTGCACTCGATCGATGAATCCTATTATAAGTATTTGAAATCCAGGCAGAATCATTATTATGCCACGGATGACTATCTGGCAGTTCCGGTCATCGTATATTCCAATGTGGTAGGAGGGACAGGGATCCTTGGAGGGTATGCCACTGATGTTTGCACAATTACTACCTTTATACCCGAGGAATCCTGGGATTATTACTACTATGATTTTTGAGGAGATCATTGCCGGCAGGACGGGAATACCGCTCCGGCAGGTAAAAAATACCATGGAGCTGCTGGAGGAAGGGGCCACGATCCCCTTTATCAGCCGTTACCGCAAGGAACATACCGGCAGCCTGGATGAGGTGCAGATCACCGAGATCCGGGACGAACTCCATAAGCTGAAAGAGCTTCAGAAGCGCAAGGAGTATATCCTGAAAACCATCGGGGAACAGGGAATGCTCACGGATGACCTGAGGGAGAAGATCGAAGCCTGCATGGATCCTGTTGAATTGGAGGATCTCTATCTCCCCTATAAGCCCAAAAGGAAAACCAGGGCCACGGTGGCCAGAGAGATGGGACTGGAACCGTTGGCCAGGATCGTTATGAAGCAGGACCGGCATGATCCGGAAACAGCCGCCACCTCCTTCCTGAGTGATGAGGTGCCCGATACAGACGCTGCTCTGCAGGGTGCCAGGGATATTATTGCAGAGTGGGTCAATGAGAATCCACGGATCAGAAAGAGCGTACGCAACCAGTTCATGCAACATGCCGTGATCAGCTCCAAAATGGTCAGAGGCAAAGAGGAGGAGGCAGCCAAATTTCAGGATTATTTCGAATTCTCAGAGCCCCTGAAAAAATGTCCGGGGCACCGGGTACTCGCCATGCGAAGAGGGGAACAGGAGGGTTTTCTCAGGCTGACCATCGAACCCGATCCGAAGCGAACGGTCTCCCGGCTGGAGGAGATGGTGGTCCGGTCATCCAATGAATCGGGCCGTCAGGTGGCCGAAGCGGTCCGGGACTCCTACAGGAGACTGATCCAGCCCTCCATTGAAAATGAATTCAAGGCGATCCACAAGGAGAAGGCCGACCTGGAAGCGATCCGTGTCTTCGCCATCAATCTGAGACAGCTGCTGCTGACCTCTCCCCTCGGGCAGAAAAGGGTAATGGCCATCGACCCGGGTTACCGGTCCGGGTGCAAGCTGGTCTGCCTGGATAAGCAGGGAAACCTGCTTCACAATGAGACCATCTACCCCCATCCTCCCCAGTCCGACAGGGCGGGAGCTACCCGAAAGGTGAGCTCTCTGGTGCAGCAATACGGAACCGAAGCCATTGCCATCGGAAACGGAACAGCCAGCAGGGAGACCGAGAGGTTTATCCGGCTGATCCGTTTTCCCCGTGACCTGGAGGTCTACGTAGTCAATGAGTCGGGTGCTTCCATCTATTCTGCTTCGAAGATTGCCCGGGAGGAGTTTCCCGACTACGACGTGACCGTACGGGGAGCGGTCTCTATCGGCAGGCGGTTGACGGACCCGCTGGCCGAACTGGTAAAGATCGATCCCAAATCGATCGGGGTGGGTCAGTACCAGCATGATGTGGATCAGGGCTTATTGAAGAAAAGCCTGGATGAGGTGGTGGAGAGTTGCGTAAACCTGGTAGGAGTGAACGTGAACACCGCCAGCAAACATCTGCTCACCTATGTATCGGGACTGGGACCCACCCTGGCGGCAAATTTGGTGGCGTACCGCCAGGAAGTGGGAGGATTCAGCTCCCGGCAACAGTTGAAGAAAGTACCCCGTATGGGGGAGAAGGCCTTTGAGCAATGCGCCGGTTTTCTGCGCATTGAAAATGCCGGGAATCCACTGGATAATTCAGCCGTCCACCCGGAAAGCTATCATATTGTGGAACAGATGGCTGCAGATATGCAGGTCGACCTGACCCAATTGGTCAGCAATGAGGAACTGATCGGAAAAATCAATCTTCAGAAATATGCCGGGGGAGCGGTGGGTATGCCCACCCTTGAAGATATCCGGTCTGAGCTGGTAAAGCCGGGCCGCGATCCCCGGGAGCAGATCGAGGTGTTTGAGTTCGACCAGGGGGTGCATTCCGTGGAGGATCTGAAGCGCGGCATGGAGCTCCCCGGGATCGTGACCAACATTACCCGTTTCGGCGCCTTTGTGGATGTGGGGGTGAAGCAGGACGGGCTGGTTCACATTTCCCAGCTGGCCGACCGTTTCGTCAGGGATCCCAATGACGTGGTGAAGATCCATCAGCATGTGAAGGTCAGGGTCCTGGAGGTGGACACGACCCGTAACAGAATACAGCTTTCCATGAAGGGAATGTCGCGATGAACATCCGGCCCATGCGGTTGTTTAGCTAATCATGCAGCTATGGCGTTATTTCCCGAGAATTTTCCGTCCCTCCGTCTATCAGGGATCCAGACAACCTTTTGGCTATTTTGAAGGGTGGTATTTTAAGCTGATTGATGAGAATGGATCTCATATCTGGTCGGTCATTCCGGGTGTTTCCTACGCTTCCGATCCCCACAGCTTCATTCAGGTGATCCATGCCAACAGCGGACAGACATATTATCATCGCTACTCCCTGGAAGAGTTTCGTTTCAGCAGGCGCGAGTTCCTGGTAGAGGTGGGGAAGAGTACGTTCTCACTGGAAGGGATCGAGCTGGAACTGGATGGTGAAGGGGTGGCTATTTCGGGGCAGCTTACCTTCCGGAATACCTCTCCATTCCCATTCCGTATTACCGCCCCCGGGATCATGGGATGGTACAGTTACGTTCCCATGATGGAGTGTTACCACGGGGTGGTCTCCATGCATCATGAGCTGTCCGGAAACCTGGAGATAGATGGATCGAAGGTTGATTTCAATGGTGGCAGGGGATACATTGAAAAAGACTGGGGACGCAGCATGCCCTCGGACTGGATCTGGATCCAGTCCAACCATTTTGAAAAGGATGACCGTGCCTCCTTTATGATCTCCCTGGCACGGATCCCCTGGATGAAAGGGTTTTTCCCGGGATTCCTTTCATTTCTCCGCGTGAATGAAAAAGTATACCGTTTTGCCACCTACAACCGGTCGAAGGTGGAACAGCTCCGGGTAGATCCCGAACGGGTGTACCTGAGGGTGGCCAACCGCCGCCATCAGCTATCTGCATTAGCATTGCGCAGGGATGGGGGAGTGTTAAAAGCACCCCGGCATGGAGAAATGGACCGGGAGATCAAGGAGAGCGTCATCTCCACGGTCAGCCTGGAACTGAAGGACCGTACCGGACGGGTTCTGTTCGCTGATCATGGAAAGTATGCCGGACTGGAGATCGTCGGAGATATGGAGCAATATTTTGGCAGAAATGGGTAAATTCGCGGATTCAGCACATGGCCATGAATCAACGTCAATCCGGTTACCGTAAATTCCGTCATTGGACGGAAATGACTGTCCTCTGGACAGCGTTGTACCTTACCTCATGTAACTCAGAATCCTCTATGAAACCAGAACCACCTGTAGCAGAGAAGAAACCAAAAGAACTGACCATCCACGGGCACACCCGGATCGATCCCTACTACTGGCTGAGGGAGCGGGAGAATCGGGAGGTGATCCAGTATCTTGAAGCAGAGAACGCCTACAGGGAGGCCATGATGGCCGGAACAGAATCGCTAGAGGAGGAGCTTTTCCGGGAGATCGTTTCCCGGATCAAGCAGACCGATGAAACGGTTCCCTATAAGGATAACGGATATTACTACTATGCCCGTTTTGAAGAGGGAAAGGAATACCCCGTTTATTGCAGGAAGAAGGGGAATCTGGATGCTCCTGAGGAGATCCTTGCCAATGTGAATGAAATGGCGGAAGGACATGCCTATTTTCAGGTGGGAGGACTCAGCATCAGTCCCGATAACCGTTTCATGGCTATAGGTATCGACACGGTCAGCCGCAGGAAATACACCCTTTACATCAAAGACCTGGAAAGCGGCCTGATGCTCAAAGATGAGGTGCCTCTGACCACGGGCGGGGCATCATGGGCTTCGGACAGCAGGACCTTCTTCTACACACTGAAGGATGATGAGACCCTCCGGAGTATGGCGGTGAAGAGTCATGTGATGGGTACCGATTCATCCGACGACCGGTTGATCTACGAAGAGACCGATGAGACCTTCAGCACCTGGGTATCAAAATCTAAATCGAAAGAGTATCTGATCATCGGTTCCGCCAGCACTCTGACCAGCGAATACAGGTATCTTCCTGCCGGTCGTCCCGAAAGTGAACCGGTGGTGATCCAGCCCAGGGTCCGAGGACTGGAATACCATGTTTCCCACTTCGGGGATCATTTCTACATCATTACCAATCTGGATGCCACTAATTTCAGGCTTATGAGAACCCCGGTGGACCGGACGGGAAAAGAACACTGGGAGGAGGTGATCCCCCACCGGGAGGATGTATTCCTGGAGGGCATCGAGATCTTCAGGGAATACCTGGTAGTAGAGGAGCGAAAGGAAGGGTTGATCGATTTACGGGTTATTCCATGGGACCAGGGGGAGGAGCACTATATCGATATGGGGGAGGAGGTATATTCCGCAGGTATTTCTGTCAATCCGGACTTAGACAGTGATCTCCTCAGGTATGCTTACAGTTCACTGACCACTCCGCGTACCACGATCGACTATCATTTGGGCAACCGGGGAAAGACCATCCTGAAACAGGAGGAGGTACTGGATGACAATTTTGATCCGGACGATTATGTGGCCAGGCGGGTCTACGCCAAAGCAGATGACGGGAAAAAGATCCCCATCAGCCTGGTGCACCGGAAAGGCATGGATATGGACGGGAACAACCCCACGCTGCTCTATGGATATGGGTCCTATGGAAATACCATTGATCCCGGTTTCCGGTCTCACAGGCTCTCCTTACTGGAGCGTGGATTCGTCTTTGCCATTGCCCATATCCGGGGCAGTCAGATCTACGGAAGATCCTGGTATGAGGATGGCAAGCTGCTGAACAAGATGAATACTTTTACCGATTTCAATGATTGTGCCGAATTTCTCATCAACGAAAATTATACCGGTCCCGACCGGTTGTTCGCCATGGGGGGCAGTGCCGGAGGATTGTTGATGGGAGCTGTGATCAACCTTCAGCCTGAACTCTATAAAGGGGTTATTGCCGCGGTGCCCTTCGTGGATGTGGTCACCACGATGCTGGATGAGGATATTCCCCTGACTACCAGCGAATACGATGAATGGGGCGATCCCAACAAGGAAATCTTTTATCGCTATATGCTCAGCTACTCCCCTTACGATCAGGTGGAGGCAAAGGAGTATCCTCATCTGCTGGTGACTACGGGGCTGCATGACAGCCAGGTGCAGTACTGGGAGCCCGCTAAATGGGTGGCCAAGCTGAGGGATATGAAGACCGGCGACAATCTTCTGTTGCTCTATTGCAACATGGATACCGGTCATGGAGGTGCCTCGGGAAGGTTCGAGCAGTACAAAGAGACGGCCATGGAGTATGCATTTCTCCTTTCTCTTGCCGGCGAAAGTTGACTTTACAGACATTACAGACATTACAGACATTACAGACATTATAGACTTTCATGACTTCCTCTACCACATACCGGGTACGTTACGCCGACACTGACCAGATGGGGGTGGTCTATTACGGAAATTACGCCCGGTTCTATGAGATCGGCCGCTCGGAGATGATCCGGGAAATGGGAATGGCCTATGCCCGGCTGGAGGCCGGCGGAGTGATGATGCCGGTCTATTCAGTGGAGGCGAAGTACCGGGGGGTGATCCGCTATGATGAATTGATCACCATCGAGACCGTCGTCAAGGAGAGACCGGAGGCCCGGATGACCTTTTATCACCGCATTTTTAACCAGAAGGGTCAACTGGTTCATGAAGCCACCGTGGTGCTGGTATTCCTGGATATGCATACCAGCCGTCCGGTGAGAGCCCCACGCCAGCTTCTGGAGATCATGGATACAGGGTCAGAAGGGTGATCTCGGGACGGATCCCCACCCTGCCGGGGAATCCGGTGAAACCGATCCCCCGGTTCACATAGAGGTACTGTTCATTCTCTTTGTAGAGCCCGGCCCACTGGCGGTAGGTCCACCGTGACGGGCTCCACCGGAACCGTCCCCACTCAATGCCCATCTGCATTCCATGGGTATGACCCGAGAGGGTCAGTTCGATTTCTTCCATTCCTTTCACCTTCTGGTCCCAGTGAGAAGGATCATGGGAAAGCAGGACAGTGGTTCGCCCGGGCTGGGTACCTTCCATGGCCGTCTCCAGATCTCCCAGCTGCGGGAAAGGAGGTTTACCCCAGTTTTCCACTCCCACCACCTCGATGCTGTGCCCATCCAGATCCACCCTGCGATGCTCGTTGAGCAGCAGATCGAAGCCGCAGGCGCGAAACTGATCCTTCACCCGTTCCAGGTTCTCTTCCATCTCCTTTTCGGTATCCCAGCGAAAATATTTCCCGTAGTCGTGGTTTCCCAGTACACCGAATTTTCCCAGAGGAGCTTCCAGTTCGGAAAGAATCCCGGTGAAGGGATCCGCCTCCTCAGCAAAGTTGTGCACCAGGTCCCCCGTAAAGACGATCAGGTCGGGTTCCAGGCGGTTCACCCGGTCCACCACCTCTGCGATATGGTCCGGCTGGTGGTAGAATCCGGCCAGATGGAGATCCGACAACTGGACGATTCTAAGACCGGCAAAGGAATCCGGCAGGTTGCCGATCCGAATCTTTTCCGAGAAGACCTTCACATCGGTGCGGCCACGGATCATTCCCATGGCGATAGCCACCATCAGCAGGAGTCCCAGCATGGCCCCGGGAATCAGAAAAAAGAGGCGGTTGATACGCCCTGTTATCCAGCCCATATCCCCGGCCAGCTGGGCCAGGTTGAAGATGACTTTGGGAAGGTAGAGCATCAGGAATATACCCATGATCACTGCGATCCTGAAAAAGACTGATGGGTCGCGCTGGCTCTGGAAACGCAGTCCGGCCCAGGTCAGAACTGCCCAGAATACCAGGTGTGCTGTCCAGTAGATCAAGACCGGGAGTTTGCTTCCTCCGGTTCGGATAATTCCCATAAGCTGGATTCCCCTGACCGTATAGAGGTCCATGGCCACCATGAAGAGGAGGAAAACAACGATTAAAAGAAGCGATCTCATGTTTTTATCCGGGTTTATTTTTTTTTGGAGGGCAGTGATTGTATTTTTAAGATCATGAGAACCCAACGTATTATTTCAGGAACGGTCCTTCTGTTCCTTGCCGTCCAAATCCTGTCGACCGGCAATGTATTTACGCAGAACAGGCCCGATTGTTCAGCCCATACGACCGCACCCCTTCCCGATCTTCTCCTGAGCTCTGACAAAGGGCCTGTGAAAAGTGTGGCGGATTGGGAGCAGTTTCGCCGGGAGGAGGTCCTTGAGCTGTTTCGGGAGCACGTCTACGGGAGAGTTCCGGATGCCGGGTTCCGCATCGATCACCAGCTGATATATTTCCGTGCAGGGGCTCTGGATGGAAAAGCCGTCCAGAAAGAGGTGAAGGTGACCGTATACAGGGGAGGGGATTCTCATTCTTTCACTATTCTGATATTTCTTCCAAAGGAGCATCAGGAACCGGTTCCGCTTTTTGTGGGGCTGAACTTTTACGGGAACCACACCATCCATCCCGATTCTTCCATCTCCCTAACAGACAGCTGGCTTCGGAACAACGAATCGTTCGGAATCACGGATCATCTTGCGACCGATGCGTCCAGGGGTGTCAGGCGCCATCGCTGGCCGGTGGAAGCGATCCTGGACCGGGGGTATGGACTGGCCACCATTTACAGCGGGGATATCGATCCGGATACCGACGATGGGTTTATAAACGGGATCCATAAGATCGACGGAATCGAACCGGCAGCACGCGATTCATCCTCGTGGGGCACCATCGCCGCATGGGCGTGGGGACTCTCCAGGGCTATGGACTATTTTGAAACGGATTCCGAGATTGACCATAAACGAGTGGCGGTAATGGGTCACTCACGGCTTGGGAAAACTTCCCTCTGGGCCGGCGCACAGGACCGGCGGTTCGCTCTGGTGATCTCCAATAATTCGGGATGCGGGGGAGCTGCCCTTTCCAGGCGCAACGTGGGAGAAAGCGTAAGCCGGATCAATGAAGTCTTTCCCCACTGGTTCGCCTCCAGGTTCCATTCCTACGGGGAAGAAGTGGCCGCCCTTCCGGTGGACCAGCACATGCTCATGGCCCTGGCAGCACCCCGCCCGCTCTATGTGGCCAGTGCGGCGGAGGACCAGTGGGCTGACCCCTACGGAGAGTATCTCTCTCTTTATTGTGGAAGTGCAGTTTATCAGCTGTATGGGAACGATCCGCTGGAGAGTGATCTCCTGCCGGAAGTGAACGAACCCCGTTGGAACGGAAAGCTGGGATACCATATCCGAAGCGGAAAGCACGACGTGACCGTGTATGACTGGGAACGATTTCTCGACTTTGCGGACCTTCATCTGAAGGAGCCTCATCCGGGATTCCCTGGCAACCCGGTAACGGAAGAATGGGTCAGGCAAAATATACGGGACCGCTCGCCACGGTTGATTCTTACACCGGAACTGGAGTGCCAGGTGACCGGTCTCATAGAACGGGGCGACAGGGCCACCGTTATGGGATGGCAACTGCTGGAAAGAACGGCTGAGGCGATCATGGAGGAGGATCCGCTCGTCTACCAAAAAAAAGGAAGGCGTCTGCTTGGAATATCCAGGGAAGCGTTGCGCAGACTTTCCACTCTTGCCATGGTCTACCGGATCGGAAAGGATGAAGGGCATCTCCGCCGTCTGGAGGAGGAGCTGAAAGCGGTCATCTCCTTCCCTGACTGGAATCCCTCCCATTTTCTGGACGTGGCCGAAATGGCGGCAGGGATCTCCCTGGCGCTGGACTGGGCCGGGGAGTGGATTCAACCTGACCTGGCCGGAGAGGCGAGAAAGGCGCTCATTACCAAAGCGCTGGCCCCTTCCGTGGAGGAGAATGGCAATAACTGGTGGGTGGTGGCGCATCATAACTGGAACCTGGTATGTCATGGCGGCTTATCACTGGCGGCACTGACGGTGTTTGAACAACAACCCGAACTCTCCACGGCGGTCCTGAAACGGGCTGTAGATCATATCCCCCTGGCCCTGAAACCCTATGCTCCGGACGGAGTCTATCCGGAAGGCCCTTCCTACTGGTTCTATGCCACATCCTATCTGGCCACCACACTCTCCGCGTTTGAGTCCGCACTGGGAACCGGTTTTGGATTCCGTTCCTTTCCCGGAGTCGCTGAAAGTGCAGAATTCAGCCGGGTGCTTGCGGGACCCTCCGGAGACTACTACAACTTCTTCGATTCCGGGCTGGACGGTTACCACAGTCTGACCCATTTCGGATTGCTCAGCTGGTTTGCGATAAATGGTGGAACCACCCTCGACTGGGATTCATACCTGGAGCGGCTGGAGAACCGCGTGGATAGCAAATCTGAACTCAGGGGAAACCGGCTGTTCCCTGTCTGGTTCCTGAATGCGGCCGGTTACCGGGAGCGTCTGATGAAGGAGGGACCTGGTTCTGGCTCCACAGGCTCACTGGAGCCTGCCGTATGGACCGCCGGGGGGGAGGAACCGGTCCTGGTTTTCAGGGATCCCGTTACCCATCCCCGGGGATTCTTTCTGGCTGCCAAAGGCGGGCGGGCGGCGGATAACCATGGAAATATGGATGCCGGTTCCTTTATTTTTGAACTGGACGGTGTACGCTGGTCAGTGGATCCCGGGAACCAGAGCTATCACCAGCTGGAACAGCTGATGGGAGAAGATCTCTGGGACAGCAGCCAGGAATCTGGCAGGTGGAGTTTGCTGACAAAAAACAATTTCGGCCACAGTACATTAACGATCAACGGAGAACTGCACCTTTCCGATGCAAGGGCCACCCTGATGGAGACGGACCGAAGAAGTGATACGCCCCATGCTGCCTTTGAACTTACCCCCCTCTTCGGCGAGCTCGTCGAAAGCGCATATCGTACCTTCTCCCGCCTTCCGGGCGATCGCCTGCTTATCAGGGACGAGATCGAATGCACAACACTCACCCGCCAGGTCAGATGGCAGATGATGACCACCGCTTCTGTTCGGGTGAAAGATTCCTCTATCATTCTGGAGCAGGAAGGGGAGAGCCTGCAGCTAAGGATTACTTCCAGTCATCCCTACCGGATGAAGGTGGTGAAACTGTCGCCTCCGCCACTTTCATTCGACAAAGATATCCCTGGATTAAAACGAATCGAGGTGACTTTTCAGGGATGTAATCCGGGAACCGGACGTCTGGAGATTCAGTCGGAACTTGGAAGGCTGGAAGGACGGATCGGAGAATGGAAAGATGAGAAACCCAATTTCCTCTGGATCGTTTCGGAAGACAATTCCAAGCACTACCTGAAGTTATTTGATTCCCGCGGGATTGCCACCCCGAATATCGAAGAGATGGCAAACCACGGGGTGTGTTTCACCCGGGCATTCTCCAATGCTCCGGTCTGCAGCGTGGCCCGTTCCACCCTCATCTCCTCCTGCTTCGGGCCCAGGACCGGTGCTCAGTATCACAGGAAATCATTTCCGGTTCCCTTGCCCGGGGGAGTGGTCATGTTCCCCGCTTTGCTCAGAATGGCCGGCTACTACACCACCAACCGGCATAAGGAGGATTATAATTATGTGAAGACCCCGGGTACGTGGGATGAATCTTCCAGGAAGGCCCACTGGAAAGCGAGGGCTTCAGGCCAGCCTTTTTTTCACATGGAATCTCATCCTGTCTCCCATGAGAGCAGCCTCCATTTTCCGCCCTCCCTTCAGAAAACCTACACCCCGGTCACGGGTCCGCAGGAGGTGCACCTGTTTCCCCAGCATCCTGACACGGACCTTTTCCGGTTTACTGCGGCCTATTACAGGGACCGGATCCTTTCCGTGGATACCATTGTGGGCATGGTCATCCGGGAGCTGGAGGAAGAGGGCGTGCTGGAAGAGACCTTCGTTTTCTATTTCGGCGACCACGGAGGGGTTCTCCCGGGCAGCAAAGGTTACGCTTACGAGACCGGTCTGCACGTGCCCCTGGTGGTCAGGATCCCGGAAAAGTTCAAGCACCTGGTGGATCTGGATACCGGGAGCATATCCGAAGGATTTGTCAGCTTCACCGATTACGGTCCCACCCTGCTCCGCCTGGCGGGCATCGGCACACCGGACGGAGTGGACGGAAAGCCCTTCATGGGCCCCGGGATCACCTCCGGCGATCTGAATAAAAGGAATATAACCTACGGATACGCCGACCGTTTCGATGAAAAATATGACCAGGTCAGGACGGTCCGGAAAGGCAGGTTCAAATATATCCGGAGCTATCAGCCGTTCATACCCGATGGTCTCCAGAACAACTACCGTTATCGCTGTGCGGCCTTCCGGCAATGGCGCGACATGTTCCGCAACGGAGCATTGAACGAGGTACAGTCAGCTTTTTTCCTGCCCAGGGAACCGGAAGCCTTATTTGACCTGGAGCAGGATCCCTATGAAACGGTGAATCTCGCCGGAGATCCGGCATTGGCTGACACCCTCAGGGAGATGCGCATGTTGCTGACAGGCTGGGTGAAGGGCATGCCGGATCTGAGTTTCTACCCGGAGAGTTACCTGAGATCCCATGCTTCCGGACAACCCACGGATTTCGGCAGAAGGCACAGGGGACAAATTGCCCGCCTCATAGACATTGCTGACCTGGCCCTTCTGCCATTCAGTGGCGCCAGGCAGGAACTGGAGGACATCCTGAGTTCCGATGATCCCCTTGAACTCTATTGGGGACTGATCGTTTGCAGTACTTTCGGCCGGGAAGCGGAGCCGTTTTATAAACGGGTCCTGGAACTGACTGCCCACGGGAATCTGCTCGTTCGCACCCGTGCAGCTGAATTCCTTGGGCTCACCGGCGAACAGGACCCGTCAGAAGTGATAACCGGTGCGCTGTTGGAGTGCACGGACGATCTGGAGGCAGCCCTTATTCTCAATACCATCGTCCTGTTGATGGACGGACCCTTCCGCTATGAATTCCCGATCGATGAATCCGGTCTTCATCCCGGGGTATTGAAAGGGGAACAGGTGAAGCGACGTCTGGAGTATCTGGATTCGCGTCGTCAAGAGGCAAAAATGCGTATTTTTACCGGATGATCCCTTTCAAAGACTACCTGAAGGATCACCTGGTTCTGCTGGACGGAGCCATGGGTTCTCTGATCTACCAGAAAGGTGTGTTTATCGATAAGTGCTACGATGAACTGAATCTCTCGCGGCCCGATCTGATCAGGTCGATCCATGAGGAGTATATCCGTGCGGGTGCAAGAGTCATAGAAACCAATACCTATGGCGCCAACCGGTTCAAGCTCAAGTCCCACAATCTTCTGGAAAACATGGACCAGGTGATCGGGGCAGGAGTCAGGCTGGCAAGGGAGGCTGCCGGTGATGAAGTCTATGTAGCCGGCTCCATGGGCCCGTCGGGGCTGGAACTGGAACCATGGGGTGATACCTCCCTGCAGGAGGTATTCGATTCCTACTGCGAACAGGCGGAGATGATGTTGGAAGCCGGAGTGGACCTCTTTATCCTCGAGACCTTCCAGGACATTCGGGAAATAGAGCAGGCGATTGCTGCACTGCGATCGGCAGCAGAGCTTCCTGTGATTGCCATGATGACCATCAGGGAGGATGGCAGAACCCGCTACGGGGTGGATCTGACGGATGTGACCCGCAGGCTTTCCGCCTCCGGGGCAGACGCTATCGGACTCAACTGCACGGTGGGACCCAAGCCCATGCTCGATTTTGTGGAGCAGGTTCTTCAGCACGCCGGAAAACCTGTATCGGTGATGCCCAATGCAGGCAGGCCGCAATATACCGATGGCAGGATGATCTATCTGAGTACCCCGGAATATTTCTCTGTCTACACCAAAAGATTTATTGAAAAGGGGGTCCGGATTCTGGGTGGATGCTGCGGGACCACTCCCGAGCATATCAGTAAGATGGCCAATGCCCTGGCCATGAAGCAGACCCGTATCCAGCACTCCATACAGATCGGGATCAGGCCGGTGACGGAAGAGCCTCTGCCCGAACCTGTTCCTGTGAAGGAGAAGTCGGCATTTGCCCGGAAACTATCCGAAGGCAGATCCACTGTACTGGTGGAGATGGTGCCGCCCAGAAGCATTGATGTGAGCAAATTGATCGCCGGAGCGAAGATGCTCAAGGATATGGGAGTGGATGCTATTAATATACCGGATGGACCCAGAGCATCGGCCAGGATGACCAGCCTGGCACTGTCGGTGCTCATGCAGGACCGGGTGGGCATTGAGACGGTTCTTCATTACACCTGCCGGGACCGGAATCTGCTGGGAATGCAGTCGGATTTACTGGGGGCCGCGGCCATGGGGATCAGGAATATCCTTGCCATAACCGGTGATCCGCCAATGATCGGGGATTATCCCCAGGCCACCGCGGTTTTCGATATCGATTCCATCGGACTGGTCCACCTGATGAACAACCTGAACCATGGGATCGACGTGGGGGAAAAGCGGATAGGCGATCCCACCTCTTTTTTCATAGGTGTGGGGCTCGATCCCAACGGGGTCAATCCGGAAAATGAACGGAGACGACTGGGGCTGAAAAAGGAAGCGGGTGCCGAATTCGTCATCACCCAGCCGGTATTCGACGTACCCTCCCTGGAGCATTTTATGGAAAAGGCGGATATGGAGGAACTTTTCCTGATAGCAGGCATATGGCCCCTGGTGAGCCTTCGCAATGCAGAATTTATGAAGAACGAGGTTCCGGGTGTATACGTACCCGAGGAAGTGATCCGGTTCATTGCCCGGTTTGATAACCGGGAGGACCAGTTGAAGGCCGGGATTCAGATTGCTCATGAGATGGTGGAGCGGGTAAGTGCATTCACCAGGGGGATACAGGTAAGCGCCCCTTTTGGCAGGTACGAACTGGCCCTGGAGGTGGCCGGGAACCTGCTTCAAAAATAATCATAAACAACCTGCTATATGAACAGAACAATCGTTGCCGCATTATCTCTCTGTATGACGGCAGGTCCGGTGTATTCGCAATTTCATCCCGAATATGAGAATCCGGAGATGTTTCAGCGGAACCAGGTGATGCCGCATGCCACCATGATGCCCTATAACAGTTTGGAGGAGGCCCTGGCGGGAAACCGGAAAAACTCTTCCCGTTGCCTGATGCTCAACGGAAACTGGCAGTTTCACTGGGCAGCCAATCCGGATCTGGCACCCGAAGGATTTTACCTGGAGGAAAAAGAGAGGTCGGGATGGGACCGGATCCGGGTTCCTTCCAACTGGCAGATGGAAGGATTCGGGTATCCGATGTTCAGGAATATCGGACTTCCCCATCCGCTCGACCCGCCACAGGTACCCGATGATTTCAATCCGGTGGGTTCCTATTTCCGCACCTTTCATCTCCCGGAATCATGGCAGGGTCAACGGATCCATCTTCATTTCGAGGGGATCCAGTCCGCCTCCTACGTCTGGGTGAACGGAAGTGAGGTGGGATACAACCAGGGAGGGATGGAACCGGCAGTCTACGATATTACCCCTTATCTGAACAAGGGAAAAAACAGTGTGGCAGTCAGGGTGCTCCGCTACTGCGACGGCTCCTATCTGGAGGACCAGGATACCTGGAGACTTTCGGGGATATACCGCGATGTCTACCTGGTGGCCCGGTCTTCCGTGCATGTGGGAGATTTCTACCTGGTCACCGACCTGGATGAATCCTGCCAAAATGCTTCCCTGGAGGTGGAGGCCCGGCTGGTGAACAGTTCCGGAAAGTCGAGCGGACCCATGCAGTGGAGGTTAACGCTCTACGACCGGATCGGGAGGATGGTTCCGGGCACCCGGGCCCAGATAGAAGCCGGTCCGGTCAGGAGAGGCCGGATGGATACAATCCGGTGTTCCATACCGGTCCGGCGGCCTGAGAAATGGTCCGCTGAGCATCCCTTTCTTTATACCCTGGTTATGGAACTGATGGACCGGGAGGGAAGGGTGATGGAACTTCTCAGCAACCGGGTGGGATTTCGCGAAGTGGAGGTGAAGGACCAGGCGCTTTTGGTAAACGGGGTGGCGGTCAAGCTGAACGGTGTCAACAGCCATATGATGCATCCCGAAACCGGGCATGCCATGGATACGGCCACCATGCGGGAGGATCTGACACTGATGAAGCAGTTCAATATCAACTGTGTGCGCACCAGCCATTATCCTCCCAACGTGGAGTATCTCGACCTGGCAGATGAACTGGGGATCTACATCGTGGATGAAACCGGCAATGAAGCTCATGGCTATACACATCTTTCCGGATTACCCGAATGGAGGGAGCAGTACCTGGACCGTATGCGCAAGATGGTTTACCGCGACCGGAACCACCCCTCGGTGATTTTCTGGAGTGCCGGTAACGAGAGTGGTCCGGGGGAGAACATCTGCTCTCTCATCAGCGAGGGAAAAAAGATCGATCCCGGCAGACCTGCCTGGATGTACGGAGGAAACCGGGATGAAGATCCTGCCACCAATCCCATTGCATGCGAGGATATCGTTGGACCGCGTTACCTCCAGCCATTCAGGCTGGAGCACCGGTTTGCCCGGGCGGACGATCCGCGTCCCTCCTTTATGGATGAATATATTGCTGCCACAGGAAACAGCCTGGGCGGAATGGATGAATACTGGGAGCTGATCCGCCAATACCCGAGGCTTTCCGGAGGAGCCATTTGGGACTGGGTGAGTCCCGGTATCCGCTGGCCGGTGCGGCTGACCACGGACCGGTCACCCAACCATATCACGACCGCCCTGATGAACCGGGCTCATCTGGTGGATGGGCCCAGCGGGAAAGCGCTTCATCTGAGCGGCCACGACGACTGGGTGGAAGTCTACCGCGATCCTGCCCTGGATATTGTCGGAGAAGAACTGACCCTCTATATGGAAGTAAAACCGGGAACATATCCGGGGAGCTCCCACTTCCTGGCCAAGGGGGATTATCAGTACGGAATCCTCCAGCCCGATAGCGGCTACCTGGAGTTTTATGTGAATACCGGCAGGAGGAGGGCAGTGAGGGGAAGGTTGCCGGGCGGATGGGAGGGGAACTGGCACCAGGTGGCAGGGATTTACGACGGCGCCAAAATGGAGCTTTACGTGGACGGCAAGATCATAGGAACCAGGGCATGCCGGGGAAGGATCCTGAACGCTCCCTTCGGGGTGACCATCGGGAAGAGTGCTGAACTTTGGGACAGCCACAGAGGCTACCTCTGCCGTGCCGAGATCGACCGGATCGGAATATTCGACCGTTCCATGGATCCGGACGATCTGCAGAACGGCGGTGAGGGGCTCAGGGATGAATCCCTGCTGTGGCTCGATTTCGAGACCTGCAGGGAGAATGGCGTTTACTTTACGACCGGTCTGCCCGGAAGAACCTATGGACTGGTGTGGCCTGACCGGCAGGTTCAGCCCGAGCTCTGGCAGATGAAAAAGTCAGCCCAGCCGGTGGCCTTCAAGGCTCTGGATCTGGAAACGGGCAGGGTGGAGATCACCAACCATTACCATTTTACCGCACTTGACAAGCTGCAGGTAAAGTGGGAGCTCTCGGTTGATGGAACAGTAATCCGGCAGGGTTTGGTGAACACCGCCCTGGAACCGGGCGGGCGTCAGGTCGTGGAAATCCCCTTCGATCCCCATGATAGTTCATCCATCCTGAGCGAGTACAAAAGGGACACAGCAGGGAGGGTCCCTGTCAGCATGTATCTTTCGCCCGAAAGCCAGCTGCTGCTTCTTTTTAGTGTGCGTACCAGGGAGGAAAGCTCCTGGGCACCGGCAGGTCACGAGGTGGCCTGGGAACAGTTCATCCTGGATACGGATCCCTTCCTGTATGTGATCCGGGGAGGACCACCTGCGGTGGATAGTGCGGGTATCCGGATCCGTATTTCGGGCAGGGATTTTCGTTACGAATTCGATAAAACCACCGGTTCCCTGCTGTCAATGGAGGTCGGCGGAAAAGAGTTGGTGTCGAGCGGACCGGGGTTCAATGTGTGGAGGGCACCGCTCGCCAATGACCTGGATGCATGGAATGCATGGCATACCGAAATGGGCTGCACATTGGACTGGATGGGGAAACACACGGCCAACGGCTGGTACTCCATCGGGCTCGACAGGCTTGAACAGGTCATGGATCGTATAGGCTGGTACACCGACAGTTCCAGGGTGGTCGTCGAAGTAGAGACGAGTCAGCACGCTGGGAACTATACTACCGGGTTCAAGGTGTGGTACCGTTACGCCATTGATAATAAAGGCGTCATAGCGCTTACCACCCGGGCCTCCCCCAGAGGGAACATGACCAGATGGATCCCCAAAATGGGGCTGCAGATGGTGTTGCCTCCGGATTTTTGCCACCTGGAGTGGAGGGGCAGGGGGCCAATGGAAAACTATCCCGACCGAAAGACGGGAGCGAAAGTGGGCAGGTACCGCACCACAGTGGAGCAGGATGACCAGCCCTATCTGATTCCGCAGGAATACGGGAACCGGTCCGGTGTGATCTGGGCATCCCTCACCGATGATCAGGGCACGGGCATCTTTGTCACCTCCGGGGAGCGGTTCCATGTAAGTGCCCAGAAATATCCAACCGGTCACCTCGATAGGGCCCGATACAGGTTTCAGCTTCCGGAACAGGAATCGGTGACCTTCAATTTGGATTGCCAGGTAAGCGGGGTGGGAGGGACTGCCAATTCGGTGCTCCATCCCTATCAGGTGGCTCCCCGGGAACGTGAATTCACATTTTATATCCAACCTATCCAATCGTTATGATAAAAATGAGTATCCGATGCATCAGCGGAGTTTTACTGTTGATGACAATGAGCAACCACGCACAGAAGCGGGATGTTTCCGTGCCTGTCTGGGACCGTCTGGAGATTACCCTGAAGAGCGACACCTCCTATGATGATCCGATCTATGAAGTGGGGGAGTTCTACGCTCTTTTCAGATCCCCTGGTGGAAGAATATGGAAGATCAATGGATTCTGGGATGGTGATCTGGCCTGGCGGATCCGATTCATGCCCGGGGAGCAGGGCAGGTGGGAATATACCACCATCTGTTCCGATACACTGAACAACGGACTTCACGGCCGTTCCGGCTCATTCCTGTGTGTCGGGAACAGCAATCCGCTCCCTCTCTTTCAACATGGCAGCATCCGGTCCAGACCTGGCAGTTACCATCTGAGCCATGCCGACGGTACTCCTTTTCTCTGGCAGGCATGTACCGCATGGAATGGTGGTCTGAAATCACGCACGGTGGAGTGGGAGCACTATCTTCAGCAGCGTGCCGGTCAGGGCTATAACGTCATCCAGCTGGTGGGAACCCAGTGGAGGGGGTGCGATACCAACGGCCGGGGTGAGGTGGCCTTTACAGGCAGTGGCCGGATTGCGCTGAATCCCTCCTTCTTCCAGTATTTCGATCTGAAAATGGACCGCGTGAACGCCAACGGCCACGTGGCGGCCCTGGTCCTGTTATGGGCACTTCCCTTCGGAGAGGGCATGGAGCTCAGTCCGGGTTATTACCTGCCCGACCGGGAGGCGATCCTGCTTGCCAGGTATATGGTAGCCAGGTACGGAGCGCACCATGTCACCTGGATCCTGGGAGGGGACGGAAAGTATGATGGTGAACTGGAATGCCGCTGGAGACATATAGGGCGGGAGGTTTTCAGGGACAGCCCCCAGGGTCCTGCCACGCTTCATCCCCATGGTCGTTCCTGGGTTGGCGAGATCTACCGCGATGAAACCTGGTACCAGATCGACGGTTACCAGTCCTCTCACAGCACCTCAGAGGGCACGGTCAGATTTATACACCATACCATCGGGGAAGGATGGAAAAAGCTGCCTCCCCGTCCGGTGATCAATATGGAGCCTTGTTACGAGGAGATCCGTCATAGGATCACCGATGATGATGTGCGGAACGCTTCTTACTGGAGCGTCTTCGCAGCACCGCCTGCAGGCATCACCTACGGTGCCAACGGCATCTGGCCATGGATCCGGGAAGGAGAGAAACCCCTCCATCATTACCATCCGGAGGAGGTGAGTACCTGGGATAAATCCATCGAATTTTCCGGCAGCCGTCAGGTCGGTTATCTGGGAGAGTTGATCAGATCCCTCCGCTGGTGGGAGCTGTTCCCGGCACAGCATCTGCTTTTGGAGCAGCCGGGTGAGGAAGATTACCGGAAGCATATCTCCGTGCTCGAATCCAGGGACCATGGGACGATCCTGGCCTATTTGCCTGACGGAGGCGGTGTGGAACTGCTGGTGACGTCAGGCGACACCTATTCCGGCCGGTGGTTCGATCCGGTGAATAACCGTTACCAGAATGCTCTTCTTACCTGGGATGGACGAAAGATGATTGCGAAAAACCCCTTCGAGGAAGATGCGGTATTGATCCTGACCCAACAGGCAGAATCTTCATGAGGAGATATCGGCGGGGAGTTCAGCTTATCCGGAAAAAACAGCTGCACCCTGTCAGAGAAGGGCGGTAATTTTGGGAACAAAGATCAGCAGGTAGGTGAGCGTGGAGATTCCTGCGGTGACCGCCACGAGGGCATTTCCCATGCATTTAATCCGGCTTACCTGAAAGGAGGAGAATCCGTTATCCCGTTTTAACTGGAGCAGGGCTGCGGTCCTGAAGATCCCTGCCAGAAGGAACGCCAGTGTGACCAGTCCCACCAGTACCCACTGCAGTGCGGAGAGGCGGAGAGCCACCCCTCCAAGGATAACAGGCAAAGTAAGCAGCAGCTGGGACATCAGACCCGGATCGCTGGTCCAGATCTTTTTCAGGCCCGAAAGAACAGGATGGGGGGTATTTCTCCTGGCATGAAGGGTGACTTCCTGGTAGCTGATTTCCATGACTTGATCCAAATCTATTGACCAAAGCTATATTTTCTTACGTAAACGGCAATAAAATGTTGACGAAAATCAATTACCGGGATATTTATTTAGAACTATTTTAAATACATCTCCAGCCAGCGATCCTGCTCCCAGAGCATATGCAGGATGCTTTCCCTTGCTCTGTAGCCATGGCTCTCCAGGGGTAACATCACCAGTCGTGCCGTGGCTCCCAATCCTTTAAGCGCATTGAAATAACGCTTGCTCTGCAGAGGATAGGTCCCCGAATTATTATCCGCTTCTCCATGGATCAAAAGCAGGGGAGTCTTCATTTTGTCGGCATGCATGAAAGGAGATAGCTGGTAGTAGACCTCGGGAGCTTCCCAATAGGTTCGCTCTTCGCTCTGGAAACCAAAAGGGGTGAGTGTCCGGTTATAGGCCCCGCTTCTGGCGATCCCGGCAGCAAAAAGATCGGAATGGGAAAGCAGGTTGGCGACCATAAAGGCACCGTAACTGTGTCCTCCCACCGCCACCCTGTTCCGGTCGATATATCCCATGGAATCCACGGCATCAATGGCTGCCCTGGCATTGGCAACCAGCTGCTTCCTGAAGGAATCATTGGGCTCATCCTCCCCTTCTCCTACGATGGGGAATGCCGCACCGTCCAGGATCACATATCCCCTGGTCACCCAGTATAAGGGCGAACCGTAATACGGGTAGGTGAACCGGTTGGGATTGGCGGTGGTCTGGCCGGCACTGGCACGATCCTTATATTCCCTGGGGTAGGCCCAGAGGATCATCGGCATCTTCTTGTTGATTTTTTTGTCATATCCGGCGGGCAGATAAAGGGTTCCGGACAATGCCAGTCCGTCTTCCCTCTTGTATTGAATCACCTCTTTTTGCACGTTCTGGATACTTTTGAACGGATTTTCGAAGAATGTGAGTTGTTCCAGCCGGTTCCGCCGGAGATCCCTGAAATAATAGTTGGGAAAGTCGGTGGTTGATTCTATCCGCAACAGCAGGCTGTTCTTTTCCACATGGAACCGGGCGATGTTTTCGAGCCGGTCGGTGTATTCAGACTGGTAAACGCGCGTTTTTTCCAGGGATACCAGGTCGATCCGGTCGAGAAAGGGAAACTGCCCCTCTTCGGAATAACCACTCCCGATCAGAAAGGCATCGCTTCCATCCAGGGAAAGGACCTCTTTCCCCCACTGGTTCCGCCGGGTGACAAACCGTCCCGGGTCACTGTACCTGTCCTGGTAATTCCGGTCTTCAATAATGACAGGCTCATTGTTGGGATCGGATGGATCGAACAGATAAGTTTTGGCATTCCGGTTGTTCCACCAGTTGTCGTAGACCACTGCCCGCAATTCTGTTCCCCATACCACACCGGAGAAGCGGTTCACGGTTTTTGTCAGCAACTGCGGTTCACCTTTGAAAGGGGGATTTAATTGAAGGAGGGCGTCCCGGTAAGGAACCTCATTTTCAGGGTCACCTCCGTCCAGGGCCTCGGCGAATACCAGGGTGGCCGGCTGGTCCGAACGCCAGGAGAGGTCCCTTTTTCCTTTGCGGACGGCCATGAATCCCTTGGGAAGATCTTCGGTTAAAGGTACTTCCAGAATCTTTTCCACCAGCTGCCCCTCATCCGTATAGACCGAGCTCTGAGAGGGGAATCTGTAGTAAGGGACCAGGTAGGAGAAAGGCTTTTTGATGGTACTCACCAATACGTAGTGACCGTCGGGGGATATCTGGATCCCCGAATACATATCGGCTTCCAGCCATACGGCGGAATATCCGTCCAATGTAATCCTTCTGATCTGTGAGTGCACCAGTTGCTCAAAATTGTGCTCATCGGACCGGTCGCCCAACAGATCCTGGTAGGTACGGTTCTGTGCCTCGCGGCCATCGGCCACCGATACCGTGGGCCCTTCCGGGATCATTTCCTCCTTGTCGATCAGCGGTTTCCTGGAGGGAGGGACCATTTTGACCAGCATGGACCTGCCGTCAGGGAACCAGTTGATCACATCACTCAGACTGGCATTGACGGAGGGACCTGTAAGCCTCTTCGCCTTTCTTTCTTCCACATCCAGATACCAGACCTCAACACCTTCAAGGGTGGTATTGGTAAAAGCGATGAATCGCTGGTCGGGCGACCAGGTAAAGCTGGCCAGCTGTGCATTTTCGGGGAGTCCCACTACCTGTTCCGGACCGGACTCCCTGCTGTCA
>CAZRZY010000051.1:0-30557 GCA_964604655.1 uncultured Bacteroides sp.
GGACTCGTAACGGTCGGTCCACCGGGTGCGGCCGGGCTTGCCGGTCGGGGTCCGTACCAGGAAGACAACTTTACCACCGGATTCGTACCACATATAGTCTTCATCTTCTCCGGCCTGTCTGATGACCTCCACCGCTTGCTCCAGTAATACTTCCAGGTCGGCCAGCGATTCTTCTCCGGGAAAATCAGGCATATATCCGGGGATGATCTCCCTGAGTACGGGCCATCGTCCCCTGCCCCGGTATCTGAGTCCGGCCTTCTTAATGGCTGCCTGGTTTTCGTTGTCGACCAACTCGCGGTCGGTGAAGCCCACCATCAGATGGGGAATGGTGTAGATCCACTCATGCTCCGGCCTGGCGAGACCTTCCTGCAGATCCATGAATTGTCCGAGTCCGCTGTATCCCTTGTAAACCATTAACCCGGTATACTCTCCCGCTGCCCCTATCATACTGAAAAAATAGATGCGTTCCGTTTCCGGTATCCGAACCCCGAACACATCGAGCTCCTCCAAATAGGTCCAGGGTTCCAGCTTCCGGATCTCCTCCGCCATGGTGTAAATCCTGTGAAGTTGTTCTGTTTTCGCCCGACCGGAGGAGGAACCCTGATCACGGGCAGAGGGCTGAGCGCGGGCAGCGGGCTGATCTTTACCGGGGGACGTGCTGTCACTGTTGGGCTGACCGCTGCCGGAGGACTGAGCGCTGCCAGGGGGTTGAGCGCTGCCGGGAGGCTGGTCTTTACCGGGGGACGTGTTGGTACTGTTGGGCTGAGCGATGCCTGGGGACTGATCAAAAAGGGAAAGTTGAGCGCTACCCGGGGCCTGAGCGCTGTCGGGGGGCTGGTCTTTCCTGTCCGGGATGGAGTCGCGTTTTCCCTGTATCTGATCCACCAGGTCCCTCGCGGACTCCATAGAAACTCCTGCCTTTTTTGCAGCGGCCTCAATATCGGGAGTGCGGCCCTCGTTGATGTCGGGAAGCACCAGGGCGATGAAGGCGTTCAGATCTTCCACTGCTTTCGCTGTTTCCGGATCGGACTTCTCCTGAAACAACTCCTCGTACTCGTTCAGGATGATATCCCGCTTCAGGATCTTCTTCGCCGTCACCACCATCTGGAGATTGACCCGGAGCACGGGGTCGGTATCGAACCGGTATCCGAACCGGTTGAACTCCTCCACCAGCTTCACAAACCCCCTGTCGGTCATCGCTGTAAAGAGGATCAGACGCTCCTTCTCATCGAAATAGGCCTGTGAGAAATGGGGATGCTCGCCCCAGCCCTTCAGCGTGAACCGGTACACCCCGCTGTCGTATTCCGATTTGAATTTCTCGCCGATACGAGCCGTGTTCACTGACTCCAGATCATACTCGGCCATGGCGTAAATCACCTGGTCCTTTTTATGAAAGGTGAGCGGATAGGCCGCGCCTGAATGAAGCATGATATATGGCAGGGGATTGCGCTGGATGTCGGCATCTGCCTCCTCCTCACTCTCGATCTCCGGGTTCACCTCGGTGGCATAAAACCAGATATCGCCCGGCTGGAAACTGCTGTATGCCCCGATGGGACCGTAACATTGCCAGCAGGAGCCGTTGTGCCAGATCAGGTTGAAGAACAACAGGGGACTGCCTGAAGCCCTTATCTGTTCCATGCCTGGTGAGAAGAGCAGGTACTCCTGTCCGGTGAGGATATCCCTCATGCGGTAGAACTCCTTTTCAGGGGCTTCCAGAACCTCGGCGAAACTGAACCGCCACGGCAGCTCCATCGGCCGTTCCAGAAACCTGCGTTCCTCCCCCCTGAAACGTTCCAACGCCGGCAGCTTCATCAGCCTTCCGATCAGTCCGTCCTGCCTGAAGACCCGGTGCATCAGGTACTGGACTTTAATCATTTCGAGGTTCCCCGGATCAAAAAGGCTGGCGAGATGCCGGTACCGGTCAAACTGCCGGTTTATCTCCTTCTCCATGTTTCGGTGACCCGCCGCATAACCGACCAGGAAATCGTTCACCACCCGGTCCAACAAGCTACTGTTCAGCTCACAGATTTTCCTTAATTCGTGATAGTCGTTCATGCCAACAAACCTACGGCAATCTCCGGAAAGATGAAAAAGAATTACAGCGGATCGCCGAAGTCTGTCATGACAAAGTCGCCATTCTATGCATTCGCATTTAAAATGGGCCTGCCGGCAATCCTTACCTTTCTTTGCGTCTGCGGGAACCGAATTATTATATACTTTTGAATGCCATGGATCCAGAGTTCAATGAAAAGCGATTTGCAGCCGATAATGGAAAGAATGATCTCGCCGAGATATTAGATGAAGCCGGGGACTTTTTAATACAGGAGCACCAATATGTCGATGGTCTGGAACTTTACAGGGCGGCAATAATCCGTTTTCCGGAATATATCCCTTTTTACCAGGGAGTCGGATGTTGCGCCGGTCATGAAGGATTACATCCCGAAGCCATTTCGGCAATGGAAACTGCAATAAAACTGGAGCCCGATAACCAGGAACTCGTTAATGACCTTGGCTGGTCTCTGTATGAATCCGGTCGAATCATTGAAGCGAGGGAAATGCTTAAGAAAGCTGTTGAAATGGCAAAGTCCCAATTCTTCATATCCCCGTTATAGGTCAACCGTGCCACGGGTGACAAATTTCTGTACTATCTCCGCCTCGAAAGTTTTTCTTTGAGCCATAGTAAAAGTTCAGATGTTTAGCCCGGTGAAGTTACAATATGTATATTCGTAATATAAAAGTGGATGGCAGGAACATGATAAAACCGATCGATTTACACCAGCTTGAAGAGGTTCTGAACAAATTGTCAAGGGATGAACTGGTCACCATTAACAGGGCAGTTGTTAAACGCATCAGGATCCTGGATGATGCCAGACGGCTGGTGGCCAATGCCGCCTTCAACCCGGGTGATCATGTATCCTGGAAAGACATGGACGGCGAAGAACACACGGGGTTTGTGGCCAGGGTAAACAAGAAGACTATCTCCGTACAGGAGGTGGACGATCCTGATTCCATATGGAGGATCCCCGCATCCTTCTTAAAAAAGCTGTCAAACTATTGATGGCGACGTACCCTCGATTTGAACAACTGGCCGGATGCCCGTCCGGCTGTGAATAAGTTTCCGGGAATGGGTGTTAAAATAAAATCAATCTAGTTGGCGAAAATCAGATTTCATTTAATTTTGATCAGCTAACCCAAACTGAAAGTGACGTGAGATGGATGGATTGCGGGAGAATCAGTCCGTACTAAAAAAAGGGAAGCAGGAACCTGTCCAACACTGGTACGCTGTCTATACCCGGCCCCGTTTCGAGAAGCAGGTCCAGCAAAGGCTGGAAGAACAGGGCATCGAAGCCTACCTCCCGCTGATCAAAACCATGCGGCAGTGGTCCGACCGGAAGAAGATGGTGGAGATCCCGCTGTTCAGTTCCTACGTGTTTGTGCATATCGACCGGAGATTCTACGACCTGGTGCTTCAGACCTTCGGGGTAGTGAAGTATATCACCTTCGAAGGAAAGGCTGCTTCCATTCCACCCGAACAGATCAACAACCTGAAGATCATCGTTAACAGCAACGAGAAGGTGGATACTACCTGGGAGCGCTATCAGAAAGGCGACCTGGTGAGGGTGAATGCCGGCAGTCTCAAAGGGTTACAAGGAGAGTTGATCACCGACGGGAACCGCAAGAAGGTGCTGGTACGGATCGAAGGGATCGACCAGAACCTGACGGTGGAGGTTCATAGCTCCCTGATCGAAAAGATCGGGAAAAATTAATTGAAAGGGCGGGGAACGCGCGAGCGGGATTCAAAGGGCGGGGAAAGCGCAACGGAAACGGTTCCGCAAGAGTCCTCCCCTGTCCTGCCCGGTGGGTCCGATGGGACCGACGGGGCGGAGCCATGCCGGATGGCGAATATAACGGTCTTACATTCAATACCATAATTTATGTCAAAAGTTGCACTGATTACAGGGATCACCGGTCAGGACGGTGCTTACCTGGCCGAGTACCTTCTCAAGAAAGGATATACTGTTCACGGGATCAAGCGGAGAGCCTCCATGTTCAACACCGAACGGGTTGACCACCTCTACCAGGATCCCCATGTGGAAGGACGGAATTTCATCATGCATTACGGCGACCTGACCGATTCCATGAACATCACCCGGATCATACAGGACACTCAGCCCGAAGAGATCTACAACCTGGGGGCCCAGAGTCATGTGAAGGTCAGTTTTGAATCGCCCGAATACACCGCCAATGCCGACGGGGTAGGAACCCTCAGGGTGCTGGAGGCGGTACGCCTGCTTGGTCTGATCGAAAAGACCCGCATCTACCAGGCCAGTACTTCGGAACTCTACGGACTGGTGCAGCAGGTGCCCCAGTACGAAAAGACCCCCTTCTACCCCAGGAGCCCTTACGGGGTGGCCAAACTCTACGCCTACTGGATTACCGTCAACTACCGGGAGGCTTACAACATGCACGCCAGCAACGGTATCCTGTTCAACCACGAGTCCCCGCTTAGGGGTGAGACTTTCGTCACCCGCAAGATCACCCGTGCCACTGCCCGGATCGCCCTGGGTTTGCAGGAAAGGCTCTTTATCGGGAACATGTCGGCCAAGCGCGACTGGGGCCATGCCAAGGATTATATCAAGGCCATGTACCTGATCCTTCAGCAGGACCAGCCCGACGACTATGTGATCGCCACCGGGATCACCACCGAAGTGCGGGAATTTGTCCGCCGTGCCTTCCGGGAGATCGGCCTGGAGCTGAAATTCACCGGAGAGAACGAAAAAGAAGAGGCCACCATCGTGGCGGTGGATGAATCAGTCTTCTCCGAAAAGGTGGGCGAGTCCTACATGTCGGGCATCTGGAAAAAGATCAATAACGAATCGCCTGTGGTCTGCGTCGACCCTTCCTACTTCCGCCCCGCCGAGGTGGAGCTGCTGATCGGGAATGCCAACAAGGCCCGCAAAAAACTGGGATGGGTCCCCGAATACGACCTGACCGGCCTGATCGAAGACATGATGCAGGCCGACATCCACCTGATGAAAAAGGAGAGCTACCTCAAGGACGGCGGCTACCGCACCCTGAACTATTTTGAATAGCGAAACCAGCGAGGAGAAGCAGAACAGATACACCGGAACCATGGAGAAAGACTCGAAAATATACGTGGCGGGACATACCGGGCTGGTAGGATCGGCGATCACCAAAACCCTGAAAAATAAAGGATATACCAACCTCCTGACCAGGGACATCGAAGAGCTTGACCTGACCGACCAGGCCGCAGTGAAACAGTTCTTCGAAAAGGAGAAGCCGGAATATGTGATCCTGGCCGCCGCCAAGGTGGGAGGCGTGGTAGCCAACAACATCTACCGGGGAGAGTTCATCTACCTCAATCTGATGATCCAGAACAACGTGATCCATCATGCATACCTCAACGGGGTGAAGAAACTCCTCTTCCTGGGATCCACCTGCATCTACCCGCGCCTTGCCCCCCAGCCCATGAAGGAGGAGTACATGCTGACCGGACCGCTGGAGTACACCAACGAGCCCTATGCCATCGCCAAGATCGCCGGCATGAAGCTCTGCGAATCCTACAACATCCAGTACGGCACCAACTTCATCGCCGTGATGCCCACCAACCTCTACGGCCCCAACGACAACTTCGACCTGGAAAAATCGCACGTCCTCCCCGCCCTGCTCCGCAAGATCCACCTGGGCAAATGCCTGGAGGATAACAATACCGAAGCGATCTGCAAGGACCTGAACACCCATCCCATCGAAGGAGTCGACGGAGACAGCACCGAAAAAGAGATCATAGAAATACTGGCCAAATACGGCGTCTCCAAAAAAGGAGACCAGGTCACCGTGGAGATCTGGGGCACCGGCAAACCCATGCGGGAATTCATGTACTCGGAAGACATGGCCGCCGCCTGTGTCTTTATGATGGAAAAGGTGGACATCCGGCAGATCAACAGCCATACTCCGGAAGGCGCCTTCGAGGAGAAAGAGCGCAAGATCAATTTCGTGAACATCGGTACCGGCATCGAGATCAGCATCCGGAAACTGGCCGAAACCATCCAGCAAAAACTGGAATTCAAAGGAGACCTCTATTTCAACACCACCAAACCCGACGGCACCCCCCGCAAACTGACCGACGCCACCCTCCTCCACCAGCTGGGCTACCGTCACACCATCGATCTCGACCAGGGCATTGAATTGATGTATAATGCTTATCTTAGTCAACTGGATTGACCTAAATCCCGCCACCATATGAGAATCCTTGTCAAACTGGCAACAATCCTGATTGTTGCCATCATTGTTTTTGGAAGCTGCACTTCGCAGAAAGAGCTCACCTATCTGAATGACATCGATACAACCAACATCGCGAATATTCATCCGGTACCTCCGCCTGAATATAAGATCAAAAAAAGAGACATCCTTTATCTGAAGATCACTACTACTGATCGTGAAATCAATGAGATCCTTAACCCCGGGTCCTCTAATTCGGTTGCTTTGAATCTAAGTGAAAGCGGAGCCTTTCTTCACGGCTATCTGGTGAATGAAGCAGGGTATATAAACATTCCGCTCATCGGGGAGGTCCTTGTCTACAATTACACCCTAGATGAGATTAGAAAACGTATTGAAAATGAGGCGCGGAAATACCTGAAGGATCCCTATATCAATGTACGCTTGCTTTCATTTAAGTTTACGGTAATCGGAGAGGTCTTTTCCCCAGGTATGTACACGAATTATAATAATCAACTTACTGTTTTGGAAGCCATTGCCAGAGCTGGCAATATTACGGATTTTGGAAACCGGGGCAATGTGCTGGTTATAAGACAATCAGAAAACGGTGCAGATACCTACAGACTAAACCTCTTAAGTAAGGACTTTTTAAGCTCGGAAGCATACTTTCTGCTGCCAAATGACATAGTAATTGTTGAACCTGTGAAAAATAAAACGTTTCAGCTAAATGCTCCGATTTTTACACTTTTCTTCTCTACTGCGCTTTCAACTGTCTCAACAACCCTGCTTTTGATCAATTTCTTTCAGAATAATTGATTTTCTCCAATTAAAGAAACTGTCGTAAGATATAATTCCGAAAATGACTGAACCAGACCATTACCTGAATCCTGGATTTAACGAGGAGGGACCCATCAACTTCAGAAAGTATCTGTATGAAATTCTGAAAAACTGGTACTGGTTTCTGATAACAATTGGAATCGCATTGTTTGTTGCCTATTCTATTAACAGGTATAATTTGCCCCTGAATATTGCCACATCCACTCTACTGGTTGAGCAGGATGAGAGCAGGAATGACATAATGACTGAGTTCCGGGCGATCCGATATTTACGGCGTAAAGCAGACCTTGCCAATGAAATAGCGAAGTTAAACGCACTCGATCTTCATATGAGAGTGATTGATAGTTTAGGATGGGATATCGAATGGACAGGCCATGGCAGATTGTTTCGCGAGAGGCCGCTCTATAAGCAGGATCCCTTTCAGATAGTCATTGATTCATCTTCATCACAATGGTATCTAAACCGAAGCTTTTTTATCAACTATACAGAGGAAGGTGATATCCTTCTTTCTGATAACAACAATTTAGAAGAAACCTTCCCGGTCGATTCATGGGTTAGTTTGCATAACTGGAAATTCAAAATAGTACCTGGTGAGTCTTCCAGGAGTTACTCATCGTATAGCTTTATTATCAATTCACGTGATCATCTGGCACACAAGCAAAGGTCGAAGGCTTCCTATTCGACAGACGAAGGGGAATCCATGACTTTAAGGATCTCATCACAAGGTCCCATTTTCGAAAAGGAACGTGACTACGTCAATATGCTTTGCGAGATTTTCATTCAATCAACTTTGGAGCGAAAAAGGAGAATTGCAGAAAATACATTGCTGTTTGTTGAATCGCAACTGGAGATTATTCAGGATAGCTTGAGACAGGTCGAAGATCAGATGCTTAAATTTCAGATTTCCAACGAAATCATTGACCTGAGTAAAGAGGGCCAGATCGCTTATAGTCAAATGGATAACTTCTACCAGAAAAGACTGGAACTGGATCTGCAGAATAACTACCTGGAATACCTCATTGACTATATCAATAACAATAAAAACCCTGAAGCCCTAATTGCACCCGCGCTTATGCAGGTGCGTGATCCAGTGCTTGAAGAGAGTGTCAAGAAGCTCAAAGAGGCACAGGAACAAAGAGACAGACTCAATGCAGTGGTGGAGAGTAATACTCCCGCTCTGATTCAGATCAACAAAAGGATTTCAAAGGAGAAGGACTTTATTCTGGAGGTTACGCGCGAATTAGTTGAAAACAATAACCTGGCTAAAAAACAAATAGAGATCAGAGAAGAGGCTGTGGAGGAAAGGATGCTGGAACTTCCCGGTAATGAGCAAGAACTTATCAATATCCAAAGGAAATATGATGTAAATAATAGTTTCCTGACATTTCTGATGGAAAGAAGAGCTGAAGCGGGTATCGAAAAGGCCTCAACTGTCTCAAGCATTCGAATCCTGAATCACTCGAGCTACTATAACATGAATGTGATCAATAATAACAGGACCCAGGTTTATGTTGTTTCATTTTTCATCGCCCTTCTGCTTCCGATTCTTATTATTGTTGCTGTAGATCTGATTGATCAGCGAATCAGAGAGAAATCTGATATAGACAGAAAAACCAGTATTCCCATTTTGGGGGTGCTGGCTCACTTTAAAGGTAGTTCCAATCTGGCAGTGCTGGATCAGCCCAGGTCTTCTCTGGCAGAATCATTTCGCCGCTTGCGAACGGAGATCTATTTTGATACCGGACAGGTTGATGGGAAGGTGGTTCTGGTAACTTCCGCGATCTCAGGCGAGGGGAAGACATTTACAGCCATCAACCTTGCCAGTATTATGGCAATAGGTAATAAAAAGACACTGCTCCTGGGTCTTGACCTGAGGAAACCATCGATCCACAAGATTTTCAAATATGAAAACGACACCGGAATCAGTTCCTATCTGGAGGGCAAAGACTCCATCAGCAATATAATCAGACCCTCCGAAATCGACAATCTGAGCATTGCCTACTCCGGACCGATTCCCCCGAATCCTTCAGAACTGGTGGAAAAGAAGGAATTAACGGAATTCTTTCAATGGGCCAGGAAAGAATTTGACTACATCATTATAGATACCCCGCCTCTTGCACTGGTGCCGGATGCCATGTTGATAGCCGATCATTCCGATATGAACCTTTTCGTTATCAGGTACAATTATTCCAGAAAACAAGTTCTGAGTCTCATAAATCGCTTAAATGAAAAATCACGCTTCAAAGAGTTGAAGATCATCGTAAACGATCTCCGCATCACCCGCTATCTGGGATATGGGTATGAGTACGGGTATGGATATGCCTACGGTTATGGATATGGCTACTACAACAAATCATACTATTCAGAGGGTTAAATTTGAACATATCATCCAATAAGGTAAGAACCAAAGGCAACGTCTCGTCAATGGATGATCAGTGGGACTTGATCATCAGGCCGAAGAGACGGATTTTTGATTTCAATATATCTGAGCTGTGGGAATTCCGTGATCTGATCGCTCTTTTCGTAAGGAGAGACTTTGTAGCCAAATACAAACAAACCATCCTTGGTCCGCTGTGGTTTATTATCCAACCCCTGCTGCAGACTCTGATGTTCACCATCGTTTTCGGCAGAATTGCCGGGATCTCTACCGACGGACTGCCACCCATGCTTTTCTATCTGGCGGGTATTGTCCCCTGGACCTATTTCAGCCACTCTCTGAATCTGACATCACAGACCTTTGTGCAGAATGCCATCCTTTTCGGGAAAGTCTATTTTCCCCGTCTGACCGTCCCTGTCAGTATTGTCATATCCAACCTGATCCAATTTGTGATCCAGTTCTCGTTTCTATTCGTGTTCATGATCATTTTCTGGATCAGGGGATACGAGTTCGGACCCACGGTCCACCTGATCCTGCTTCCTGTACTGATCCTTTTACTGGCAGGTTTAGGACTTGGATTCGGCATTATTGTTTCTTCCCTTACCACTAAGTACAGGGACCTGACCAATCTGGTTTCTTTTGGAGTGCAACTCTGGATGTATGCCACACCTGTTATCTACCCGATATCCACCATAAACGGGAAGATGCGAACAGTTATTCTCCTGAATCCGCTTACCGGAATTGTTGAGAATTTTAAGACATTCGTGCTGGGAGTGGGGCAGATCCGATGGGACCTTCTCACATACAGCGCCGTTTTTTGTCTGATCGTTCTGACCATTGGTGTGCTTCTGTTCAATAAGATAGAACAAAATTTCATGGACACAGTCTGACCTCCAATCCATGAAAAGCAATTCTACGGTTATCCAGATAAAATCCCTCTCGAAACAGTATCGTCTTGGCACTATTTCGGCAGGAACGCTGCGAGGGGACTTTCAACGGTGGACCCATAGAATCAGAGGGAAGGAAGATCCATTTCTCAAGATCGGTGATGAGAACACGCTGAATAAAAGAGGAAGTGAGTATGTATGGGCATTAAAAAATATCGACCTTGAAATCAGGGATGGTGATGTGTTGGGAATCATCGGGAAAAATGGAGCTGGAAAATCCACTCTGTTAAAGCTCCTGTCCAGGGTGACAGGTCCAACTACCGGAAGTATTCATGTAAAAGGACGTATTGCAAGCCTTCTTGAGGTCGGTACCGGTTTTCACCCTGAATTAACAGGGAAGGAAAACATATACCTGAACGGGGCTATTCTCGGAATGAGGAAATCGGTCATAAAATCAAGGCTGGATGAAATCATCGATTTTGCCGGAGTATCAAAATTCATTGATACTCCGGTAAAAAGATATTCCAGCGGAATGTTTGTGAGACTGGCCTTTGCAGTCGCTGCGCATCTGGACCCGGATATCCTGGTTGTTGATGAGGTCCTGGCCGTTGGCGATGCGGAATTTCAGAAGAAGGCCATCGGGAAGATGCAAAATGTGAGTCAGAAGAAAGGAAGAACCGTTCTTTTTGTGAGCCATAATATGGGGTCCATAAAAGATTTATGCCAAACTGGTCTGCTTTTGGAGAATGGCCGCATTAAAATTCACAGTCATATCAATGAAGTCGTGTCCACTTATCTCTCCAGGATCTCCTCCGGAAAGAGCACCTCATGGAATAGGACGGAGGCGTACAACGATCTTTTCAGTTTTCTGGAGATTTCGATAACTAATGAGTCCGGGATTGAAAAGGGGGTCATTGGCACCGGTGAGTCCTTTGCCATTCACATTGTTTCTCACTCCAGCACCAGGCTTTCAAACGCCATTATTGCCATCCAGATCAACAGTTCCAATGGGAATCCGGTGCTGACCACCTCCAATTCAGATTCTAACAATCAGCTGGAAACCATCGATGCCGGAAAGAACCTTTACCGAATCGAAATGGACACCAACATTCTGATGCCGGACACCTACTCATTTATTGTTGCATGCTTTGAGCCGGGTAAGAAATTGCACGATATCGTGGAAAATGAGATTTCCCTGAAGATCGAGGATTTCGGATTAATGCTCTATAACCGGGACAGGAGAGGGGTCGTTTGTCCCATTTACCAGTGGAAAAAAGAATGAAACAGCAGTTCTTCAGTTTTCTGCACTGGTTACTGATCAAGAAAAGCGGTTATCGGTACAAGGGGAAGATCAGAAGATCCATTTGGGCCCGTTTATGGAGATATTCCCTTAGGAGTTACAAAGGTACGATCACATTCAGACTTCATGGAACAAAGGTAAGAATGAACAACGGTTATCCATATCCGCTGTTTCTGAATACATTCCTGACCTATAATGACCCATTGGTCGAAATCGTGTATCAGGTTTATAAAACACTGAACCGGCCAGTCGATTATGTGGACGTGGGGGCGGCTATCGGTGATACCATGTTGCTGGTGCTGGAACGCTGCCCGGATATGATCCGTTCCTGGTGCTGTGTGGATGGTGACCCGCAGTTTTTCGAATATCTGAAATACAACCTGAAGGAGTACTCCAACGGACAATTAATTAATGCATTGTTAACCGACCATGGTACCAACATGGAGAGGGAACTGGTCTCAAATCATCCAGGCACCTACAGTGCCACGGGAAAGGAATATCGGGAAGCGGTTTCCCTGGACAGATTGTTACTCGATCAGCATCGGGTAAATAATGTTGATCTCATCAAAACCGATTTAGACGGATTGGATGGCAAGGTTTTAAGCGGTGCTATCCAGATGCTCCAAAAATTCAAACCTGCGATCATCTTTGAGTGGCACCCGCACTATATGGAAAAAACGAACCACTCTCCCATGCTTCCTTTCAAAACCCTTCAGACCTGCCAGTACGATCAATTCCTCTTCTTTGACAAGTATGGGAAATTCAGTCACTTCAATCACAACCCCTCGGATACTGAGATCGAATTCCTATCTCGTTTTTGCATCAGGGAGAATCACCAGCCCGACTGGCACTATGATGTCATAGCCCTACCCCAAGACCACGGGGCTGACATCCTGCAATTAGCGGAAATGACTTACACTAAAGGAAAAATCAGAATTCCTTGAGAATTGCTGTTTGGCATAATCTTCCTTCCGGAGGAGGAAAAAGGGCATTATTCAACCACATTAAAGCGCTGAAGGAAGCAGGACACTACCTCGAAGCATGGACGACCGATTTTTCTTCAGAGAACTACCTGCCTTTAACAGAACTGATCCCTGAACACAGGATAGCTATCCTCAAAAATATTAAGGCCGCCAATAAAATTCCCTTCCCCATTAAAAGGGAGCGGATCATTTATGAAATACTGAAGGATCATTACTATAAGTGCCTCCGGGAAATAAAAACTGGAGATTTCGACCTTATCTTTGCAAATTCCTGTGGAATTACCTACATGCCTCAAATTGGCCTCTATACCGATTTACCCACCACTCTGTACCTGGGAGAACCATACAGGCCCCTGTATGAAGCCATGCCCAAAAATATCTGGGCAGCACCCTATGAGAAGCTCCGTCTCCGTAAAATCAAACGTCTGGTAAGAGATTTTCAGCGGAACTATGCCAACCGGATTAGAGTAAGCAGGGAGATCGCTGCTGCTGCCTCCTATGATAAAATTCTTGTCAATTCATTGTTCAGCAGGGAAAGCGTGCTAAGGGCATACGGAATCGATGCACGGGTAAGCTACCTTGGAATAGATACGGCAAGATTCAGGAATACCACACAAACAAAGGAAGCCTATGTGGTAGGTCTGGGGACCCTCAGCAGAACGAAAGGAGTTCATCTGGCCATTGAGACAGTCGCCCGTATTCCTGAAGGGAAACGTCCCGGTTTAAAATGGATTGCCAACGGAGCAGAAGAGGGCTACCCGGAGGAAATGAACAGAATGGCTGCTGATCTGAAGGTCGATTACCAACCCTATTTGAATCTTGACCAGACAGGGCTGACGGAGATGCTGTCCCGGGCCGCTGTGATGCTTTACACCTCCAGGCTGGAACCCTTTGGTCTGGCCCCCCTGGAGGCAAATGCCTGTGGAACCTATGTCATTGCTAACGCCGAAGGGGGTATCAGGGAGAGCATCTCCCACGGTGTAAACGGTTCACTGATTTATAATAGCAATATGCTCGAATTTGCCGGTGAGGTAGAGAAATTTATTACCAATCTGGATCTTGCACGGGAATCAGGGATGAAGGCCCGTGAATTTGTCAGGAAGAACTGGGATTTGAAGCTCAGATCCAGGCAATTCATAACTGAACTGGAAGAAATGGGGATGAATAATTTGACATGACGCTGGTATTCACTTTATGTTCCAATAACTACCTGGCCCACGCCGTTTCGTTAGGTAAATCTTTGATCTCACATCATCCGGATTATTCATTTAGAATCGGTCTGGTTGACCGCCAAATAGACAGGATAGATTATCAATCGCTCCCGTTTGAAGTCGAGGAGGTGGATTCTATCGGCATCAGCCGTCTGGAGGAATTGGTTTTAAAATATACCGTCCGGGAATTAAATACCGCTGTTAAAGCCTCATATTTCAAATACTTCTTCCGTCAGGTGGAAGAGAACGACGCTGTAATCTACCTTGATCCGGACATACTGGTGTTTCATCGATTTGATGAACTCGAAAGGTTACTGGGAGAAAAAGATATCGTGTTGACCCCTCATTTCACGACACCCATCCAGGATGAAAAGCACCAACAGGAGGAAGATTTTTTGAACTCCGGCTTATATAACCTCGGGTTTATCGCTATTAAGAAAACAACTATCGGAATGCAGTTGGTGGAATGGTGGGATAAAAGGCTGATGGACAAGGGATTCATCCGGTTCGAAAAGGGGATGTTTACCGACCAGATCTGGATCAATTTCGTACCGCTCTATTTTCAGAATACTGTCCTTCTGAATCATAAAGGCTATAATGTTGCCTACTGGAATCTTCATGAACGGCGATTGAAGGATACTAAAACAGTCATCTCCCAGGAGAGGGAATACCCCCTGGTTTTCTATCATTTCAGCGGGTATAATCCCGATCATCCGGATGAAATATCAAAGTACCAGGACAGGTATACTTTTACCTCCAGGCAGGATATTGAGGGAGTGTTCAAAGAATACAGGAACAGGCTGATCGAAAATGGGTATCCCGATTATATCAGAATCCCATGTGCTTTTCAGGGAATCAAGGATGAAGAAGAATGGAAGCACCGGCGCGATGCCCTGAGAAAGATGCCCTTTGCAAAAAGAGCTATGCGAAGTGTGATACTTCGTTTGATCAGAGGATTTAACATTGAACTGGAACTCCAGGTTGACCCCGAAAAATGAAAGTCCTTTTTGACCATCAGATTTTTGAAAGGCAGGCAGTCGGAGGAATATCCAGATATTTTACGGAAATCATCAGCCACTTTCCCGATAAAGTTGAACCATTTGTATCTATCAGGTATTCGGACAATGAGTACATCCGAAAGGTATTCCCGCAGGCAGATACCGCGAATCTTTATGATCCCCGATTCGAGTTCCTGAAGGGATTCGAATTCAGGGGAAAAGGAAGGCTGTACCAGATATTGCGTAAAATAAAGCCTGATTCCTTCCGAGGCCCTTTTGAAAACAACAGACGTTGTTCCATTGATGCATTAAAAGCCCAGGAGTTTGATGTGTTTCACCCTACCTACTATGATGATTATTTCCTGGCCTTCCTTGGAGAAAAACCATTTATATTGACCATTCATGATATGATCCCTGAACTATTCCCCGAGTTCTATTCAACCCATGCATTCCTCCGCATCTCGCACAATAAAGAAAAACTAGCAGATCTTGCCGACCATATCATAACGGTCTCGGAAAACACAAAACGGGATATCGTGGAAATCTTCGGGATCAGAGAGAAGAAGATATCCGTGATCTATCATGCTGCTGAAATGCCGGGGAAAAATGCCCCTGCAGAGACACCGGGAAAATATTTCCTCTACATGGGGGACAGGGTTGCCGGATACAAAAACTTTTTGTTTCTGCTAAGAGCGCTGGCCCTGCCCTTAAGGGAGGATCCGAACCTCTTCCTGGTCTGTTCCGGAGCTACCTTTTCCGGAACCGAGGTGGAATACATGGAAAATCTGAATATTGCTCCAAAGGTCCTTCACCGGTTTATTCCCGACAGTGAACTGAATGCATATTATCAAAACGCTGTCTGCCTGATCATACCTTCCTTAAGTGAAGGTTTCGGTATTCCCATACTGGAAGCCTTCTCCTGTTCATGCCCTGTACTATTGGCCGATACTGAAATATTCAGGGAAATAGCCGCCGGTGCCGGACTCTATTTTGCTCCGAAGGATATGAAGGATATACGACGCAAGGTACGCCTTATCCAGGAGGATTTAATATTAAAACAAACACTGATTGACAGGGGACTGGAACAAGTCCGTCATTTCAGCTGGAACGAATCCGCACACAAAACCCTTCGTGTTTATCAGGGTGCTCAAACGAACAAAGCAGGAATAGCTTGAGTGATTATCTGAAAATCAGTATTGTCACTCCGTCACTGAACCAGGCGGAATACCTGGAATACACCATCCAATCCGTTTTGGAACAGGACTATCCGAACCTTGAGTATATTATTGTTGACGGGGGTAGTACCGATGGTTCTCAGAAGATCATCGAAAATTACCAGGAGAACCTTCATTACTGGGTCAGTGAGCCTGATGCCAATATGTATGAAGCCCTCACCAAAGGATTTGAGCAAAGTACCGGCCAGATCATGGGCTGGATCAACTCCGACGACAAATACCATCCCGGTGCTTTTGAGATCATCAATGATATATTCAGAACGCTGAATAAGGTTAATTGGATTCAGGGCACCCCCAATCACTTCGATGAGAAAGGAAGATGTGTGAGTGTTTTTCCTCTGAGGAACTGGTCGAAATATGACTATTATTGCAAAGATTTTCAGTGGATTCAGCAAGAATCAACCTTCTGGAGAAGGAGTTTATGGGAAAAGGCTGGATCCAGACTAAGCTCCAAACTGAGATTTGCAGGTGATCTGGAACTATGGATGCGCTTTTTCAGATATGAGAAGCTCTATTCCTATCCTGCCCTTACCGGTGGATTCAGGATCCGCTCCGGGAATCAGATCTCCTACGATATGAAGGAGCCATATATGCAGGAAGCTTATGAAATCATTCAAAAGGAAATCTCCCTGTTGAATGCATCCACCCTGCAGACTCTGACCAGAATCCGGAGGTTGCAGCGACTTCAGGAGATTTGTTGTAAGCTGAGAATTGCTTCTTTCTCACGAAGATGCGGCAAACGGATCAGGATGCTAAAGGAATACCCGCCACCCATATTCTTTGAAAGGATCAGTCAGACCTTCAGGATATGAAGCTATCAATCATCACCATTAATCTGAACAATGCCCCCGGTCTGCAAAGGACTGTACACAGTGTCAGAGCACAAACATTTCAGGATTTTGAGTACATCATTATTGACGGAGACAGCAGTGATGACAGCAAATCGGTCATCCAGGAGTTTGAGAAAACAACGCAGGAAGATCAGGGTTATGAGCTGAAGCTAACCTGGAAATCGGAACCGGATAACGGGCGCTATTCGGCAATGAACAAGGGAATTAAAATCGCCATAGGTGAATATCTTCTTTTTCTGAATTCGGGGGACTACTTTTACAAGGAAAATGTTCTGGAAGAATTCTTCTCATATGATTTCCAGGAAGATATTATTTCAGGTGCAGTGGAGACCTATTCTGAGATTCGCCCTGAGAGACATGTATACTACAATTTCAATCCGGATGCTTTATCGCTCAATAGTTTCTTAAATGCTTCCCTCAACCATCAGGCTACTTTTATCCGGAGGAGCCTTTTCGACCGTTACGGATTCTACAATGAACATTATCAGATCGTATCAGACTCCGATTTTTTTCTGAAGACAATTGTCTTTGGAAAAGTTTCATTCAGAATCATTTATGACATCATATCCTGTTTCAATATAGATGGGATCTCATCAAAAG
Organism: uncultured Bacteroides sp.; assembly: GCA_964604655.1. Classification (GTDB taxonomy): domain Bacteria; phylum Bacteroidota; class Bacteroidia; order Bacteroidales. Next base: position 17,517 of record CAZRZY010000051.1, read on the forward strand.
AGAGACAGCGAAGAGCCAGAGAAAGTGCCGAAATGCATAGAAATGTTATTCCTCCTTTGATTTTCAATGATTATAAAAAGAATTACATATCGAAATTGGAAACTGTTTACCGATATAGCCTTACCAGAATGACATTTAAACTACTCCTGTATCTGACAAGGATGTATGAAAAAAGGTTTGTTTATCGTAAAAAATGAATCCGGAAAATATCCATACACGGCTTGATCCCTCCTGCAATCATAGTAGTAGCCTATAACAGGCCAGCCTCACTTTACCGGCTGTTGCTAAGCATTTCCAATGCGAACTTCTATGATGCTAAGGACATCCCTTTGATAATCAGCATTGATAAAGGACATAATAATGAAGTAATTGCCCTTGCAAAGAGATTTCAATGGCCTTATGGTGCTAAGGAAGTTTTCCTTCAATCAGAACATCTGGGTTTGAAGAATCATATACTCAAATGTGGTGACCTTTCATATCAATTTGGATCAATTATTCTACTGGAAGACGATTTGGTTGTTTCTCCTTATTTCTTCAGCTATGCCTTAAGGTCTATTGATTTTTTCAAAAAGGATGAAAATATTGCCGGTATTTCATTGTATTCCTATGATTATAGCGAAACTGCACGACTGCCATTTGATCCGATTGATGACGGGTTCTACAATTATTTCATGCAGGTTCCCTCATCGTGGGGTCAGGCATGGACTGCAGAACAATGGAGAGGATTTCGGAATTATATCACCGGGAACCTCAAAGATTCTCAGAGCGGTCCCCTCCCGCAGGCAGTAAAAGACTGGTCACATCAATCATGGAAGAAGCAGTTTTATATGTACCTCAATAAAGAATCAAAATTTTTTGTGTATCCGCGGCAGTCATATTCAACAAACTTTGCTGACAAAGGATCAAACTCAGCCTCTTCTCAAAACCTGTATCAGGTCCCTGTAATCTTAAAAGATACAGGTGATTATACCTTTTCTCTATTTCATCAATCCGGTTCAACCTACGATGGCTTTTTTGAGTTGATCATTAATGAGAAAAATCTCCCGCTATTTCCTGAATTCATTGATTCAGAGGTGACAATAGATACCTATGGCACAAAACCCCTTACTGAAAATGACGCTTTCTGGTTATCAACAAAACCATGCCGAAAGCCATTGCATCAGTGGGATGTATCCATGATCCCGCTGCTAAACAATGTGATATTTAATATTGATGGTACTGTTTTATCTTATGCGGAGGCAAAAGACTTCGATCAGATGGATACTCGCCAAAGAGCGACAATGGAAAAAAAACTGACATCACTCGGATTCATGTTTGGTGCAGACTTTTCTCGTCGGGACCTAAGGTACCGTATTGGGAATAGCATATTATTTCCATTTCGGTTCATTACCCGACTTTTCCACAGCAAAGGATTCCGTAAAAAAATGACCGCATCCTCCAACGGGAACCAACTTTAATCATGATAGTGCTCCGTAATACTTTCGGCCAAACCAGCAACAGATTCTTCCAGCACATTCATTTAGACTCATTCTCCAGAGAAAACGGAAAAAGCTTCTTTAACCCATTTCTTTATCGATATTACCAGATATATCCTGGACTTAGACCCACCCAAATCCATCAGTCAATCAACACTTTCATTAGGTTTTTGAGAAAAACAGGAATGATGGATTTTTTTCATTTAGAAACATTCAATGACAGTTCAAAAGATGATCTGGAGAGGAAGAATAAATTGATTCGGAAGAGCATTACCTTCGTCGAGGGATGGCAATTCAGGAGCTTTGAAACAACCATTAGATTCCGATCACACTATCAAGTTGTTTTCGATCCAATGATTGACAAACAAAAATTTCTCAAGCTATATAAATATGATAAATTCTCTGATCAGTATAATATTGCAGTACATATTCGCCGAGGTGACTATCAATACTATAAGCACGGTCAATACTTGTATTCGGATGATCAGTATATAGCTGCCCTTCATTCACTTCTGGCATCAATTTCAGAAAGGAATCCTCACCTGGTTATCTTTTCCAATGATCGGCAACTTTCCCGGGAGAGCTATCAAAAAGCGTTTAATTCAGTCACCTTCTCAATGGAAAACGAGTTTGTAGACTATTATTTAATGTCGAAATGCAATTGCATTATTGGTCCTCCCAGCACTTTTTCATTATGGGCCAGCTATATTGGAGAGACACCCTGCTATCACATAAAGAATCCGGAAAAGATGATAAGTCCGGATGATTTCCAGATCTGTTCGGGCTAGATAAATCTCTACTGTTTCTCTGGATGGTTTACACATATCTCACCGGACGTATTGGAAACAACCTTTTCCAAATAGCAACAGGGAAAGCACTGGCCCTTAAGAATAATACACGATTGACTGCCATCATTACCAAAACCTGGTGTCAGGAACCAGATCTATGCTTTCTGGAAGAGTACCTGGAAAAATTTAAAAGCAATCTCCTGAGGAATGTAGACCTAATTAACTATAAGCCTGAAGGACTGGTCGTTTTTGATCAGGTTTGGAAAGTGGAGGATATTCCTTATTACGATCATATTTGTCTTCATGGTTTATGGCAGAGCGAACAATATTTCGTTAAAGAACGCCAGCAAATCCTGGAGCTTTTTTCAATTGATCCTGAAACGGAGAGTCGCATTCTGGAAAAATATAAGAAGGTGTTTTCTCAGGAGGTTACCTCCATTGTAATCCGACGGGGTGATTTTGTCAGACAACCACAATTTCATCCAACATGCTCATGGAAGTATTATAAGAATGCTGTTTCTTACATGGGCCGTAACAGACCATATCTTATTATCAGCGATGACATTGGTTGGTGTAAAAGGAAATTCCGAGGCTCTAATTTCTACTTTGCCGATCAGGACGGGCCAGTTTTTGATTTCTACCTGCAAACCAAGTGCAAACACAATATAATATCCAATTCGACTTTTGCATGGTGGGGCGCCTGGCTGAATCCCAACCCTGACAAAACAGTAATCGCTCCCGGTAACAATTGGTTCGGATATTTCTATCAACATAAATACAGGGACGATATGCTTCCGGAGACCTGGGTGAGGCTCCCAAATCCTCTGTCATTCCGGAACAGGATCATCGTACTTGGAGCTATCGTTATCTCCAAAGTATTACCTGTTAAGCACTTTATTGAAAAGCGATTCCGTATCCGTTTGCGGTTATCACGCAACGCACGTGTAAAATCTCAATTCACCCCCTGAGTTGAAGCACAATATCCTCCAGTTCATTGATTACGCAGCTCCCTACCGGGGAAATTTCATAGATTCCCTTCGCTACCTGAATAAGTACGACTCGCACCGGAATACGATATTTCTTCTGCCGGCAAGTGCCAGAAACTTAGCCTGGGTAGATGAATTCTTATCAAGGGAGAACGAAATCTACTTTGTAGACAGATCGTTCTTTTCCAACAGTGTCTCTCTTTCCAAAGTCTTCTATCTTAACCGTATTTGCAGGGACCATGATATCACCATCATTCATACGCATTTCATCCACCACAACCTGAATCTATTTATTCTTTCCAGATTCCGGAGGATCAGAATCCTATGCCATCTGCACAATCACTATATTTTTTCCGGATACAAAGGATATATCAAATCAAGGATTCTGAAACACACCTCGGACCTTTTCATCGGCGTGAGTCATTCGGTAGCCCTTGAGGCCTCAAAAGTACTTCGCACACAACGTGTAATTGAGATACGGAATGCCATTGACTTCACCAGGTTGCAGACGGAAAAGAAAAGCATTGAACCGACCGGCGATTATCTCCAGGTACTAATGTTTGGATGGCCCTATTACAGGAAGGGAGTTGATGTTGCTATTCGTGCCGTTCTCTCTTTGATAGGGGAAGGTTTCAATCTCACACTAAGTATCGTTCTGGCAGGTGGAGATGAAGTCGTGAAGAAGGAGATTGAGAAAGACTTTTTGGAGGTACCGCCATTTGTGAAATTTCTCCCGCCTGTCGAAGATATTGGATCATATTTTAACAGGCATCATATCATGGTATCTGCGAGCAGAGAAGAGGGATTCAACTATACACTGGTAGAGGGAGCTTATTGCAATTGTATGTTGGTTTCCAGCGATATCGATGGAGTGCCAGTGGATATCCCGAAAATCGAACCGTTCAAAAGTGGTGATCCTGATTCGCTTGTTTCGGCCATTAAAAAACTGATGGAAATGGACGCATTCGAACGACAAAAGATCAAGGAAGAACAGCGCAGGTATGTAACCAGTACATTCTCCCTTGAAAAATGGGCAGGCCAGATTCAGGATTGCTACAAGGATATGCAGCTATGAAGTATTACCAGAAATTGAAGACCCTATACTACAGATCTCGCAAATATAATCCGATTGGAAAGAGATACCCTTATCAGAGATACAGTTTCTCCCAGTGCGGCGAAGATCTGATTCTGCAGCATGTTTTCCAGCGTATACTGAAGATCGAGAAACCCACCTATATGGATATCGGGGCGTATCATCCTTTCTTTTTAAGCAATACAGCACTGTTTTATACTAATGGATCCCATGGCATCAATATTGAACCAGATATTCATCTATTCAGACCTTTCAAGAGGTATCGCAGTAGAGATGTTAATCTAAATATTGCGATCAGTGACAGAAATGAAGTGAAGCCTTTGTATATCATGACGATTCCCACCCTGAATACGCTCTCCCTGGAGGAAGCGAACAGGAATTCAAAACTGTATGATATCAAAATCGAACGAACTGAGGAAAAGCAATGTCATACCATAGAATACGTTTTGGAACATTACTTCAATCAAAAAATGCCCGATCTTCTCTCTATCGATGTGGAAGGATTTGAACTGGAAATATTCCAATCGTTTGATCTGAAACAGTTCATGCCAAAAGTTATCTGTGTGGAGGCCTATGACATTCACAAGAACAAAAAGGAGATACGCCATGACTTACTGAATTATTTAAGGGGCCAGGATTTCAGTATCTATGCAGATACTGGATTGAATGTCATACTGACGTCCGGATTTTAGTCAGTTCAGGGATTTGAAAAACCGGGAGAATTCATGAAACTATCATTGATAACCATTAATCTGAACAATGCAACGGGGCTATCTGCTACTCTGGAAAGTGTTAAATATCAAACCTTTGCCGATTTCGAACATATTCTCGTGGATGGGGAAAGTACAGACGATAGCCTGACCATCATCAAAGACTATCAGAGTGCACAGGCTGTTATTCCGGTACGCTGGAGTTCTGAACGGGATAATGGGATTTACCACGCCATGAACAAGGGGATTCGAAGAGCATCAGGGGAATATTGCTATTTTCTAAATTCCGGAGACACTCTGGCCTCTCCACAGATTCTGAGAACAGTTTTCTCTCAAGAATTCACTGAAGATGTGGTTTTCGGAAATTTACGGGTTATTGCGGAGGGAGAGTTACAAGGAATCATCAAAGGTAAGGAGAACCTGTCCTTTATGGACCTTTATCGAAGCAATGTTGTAAAACACCAATCATCATTTATCAGAAAAAGCCTCTTCGACCGTTTTGGGCTTTACCGAAATGACCTGCAGATAGTTGCTGATTTTGAATTCTTCATGAGAACCATTGGAATGTCGAAGGCATCCTATAGGTACATCGACCTTGATATTGCCTATTTTGAGAATACGGGCATCAGCAATAGATCGGGGCAGTTGGTTAAAATGGAACGAGAATCCGTTTTGTCTGAGTATCTGACTCCGCTTCAACTCGAGGATTATCGAATCTTTGAGAAGTTGGCTCCCGTAGTAACCTTATATAAATATGGCTTTCTTAGGATCCTGGTGAAGATCCTGGTGAAGGTATCTAAGATATTTGACCGAGCGAAAAAAGAGACATGATTCCCAAGATCATCCACTATTGTTGGTTTGGTCCTAAACCCTTCCCCAGGATAGTCCTCAGTTGTATAAATAGCTGGCGAACCCATCTGGGCGACTATGAGTTTAAGTTCTGGAATGAGGGAAATTCACCCATGAGCATCCCGTTCGTCCAGCAGGCATACCGGGAAAAGAAATACGCCTTTGTCAGCGATTGTATCCGGTTTCATGGCCTTCTCCAGTATGGAGGTATATACCTGGATACAGATATGTACGTCATCAAGCCTTTTGAACCGCTCCTGGATGATGATCTGTTCTTTGGCTGGGAGGACCGTGAGAAATCTATTGTAAGCGGGGGTATCATTGGCTCACGGCCGGAACACCCGTTCATCAGGAAAATCTTCGATTATTATAAACTTAATACCTATGATCCACAAAAGAAATCTGACCTCATATTACCCAGAGTATTATCCCGAATCTATTCCGGAGAAGCCAACAAGGAGCAGATAACTGTTCACCCATTTACATATTTCTATCCTTTCCCATATGAAGAAAAGGAAAATGTCAGAAGATTCAGGCGGTACATAGAAGACGAAACGATGGCGGTTCATCTCTGGAACATCGGCTGGGCCCCTCTTCATTTAAAACTCAGAGACAAAGCCCTCTATTATTTAAAGAAAGCCAGATAATGAGGTCCGGGGAAAAAAGAATCATACAATTCCTTTGCTACACCCCCAGGGTTTATTCCAGTCTGGATAAGTTTATTATCCGGCTATCTGAAAAACAGCTGGAGAAGGGGCTTCAACCCGTGGCTGTTTACACCGATAATTTAGAAGAGGTTCCTGAACTGGAAGAGGAACTTCGGAAAGCAGGGATAATTGTTGAAACGATTGAATCGGGCAGTAAATTCCGGACCTTCCTTGAACTGCTTCGTATCCTGAGGAAACACAGGCCTCAAGTGTTACATGCCCACTTTGACAACTTCATACAACTAAGTTTGGCCATTCTATCCATCCTGCTTAAAATCGACTTTTTTATTTCCTTTCGATCTGAAATCTCTGATCTGAAGACTCCGGATCTCTACAGGAAAACAAAAGGGTGGATAAAACTGGCAGTGATCAGAGTCTATTTCAGATTTCTGAATCGGACATCGAAAAAAGTGGTAGCTGTATCCGATTACGTTCGAAAACAGTTCATCCTATTTGCAAAATTGTCAGATCCTTCAAAAGTCATTACCATTCGAACAGGAATACATACCGAGCGAAAAATCATTCATCAGCACAGGCTCCCAGAACTCCCTGATTTTCCGTCCGCAAAGGTTAAAATAGTGAATATATCCGCCATTGAATATATCAAGGGGTTAGATATCGCGCTGAAAGCACTGGGAATTTTGAAAACGAAATATTTGGAGCATAACTTCCTGTTTTGTCATATCGGAGGAACTCGCAGCTCCGGAGGTGATCCTACCGGATACGAAACGATGCTTAAACAGATGGTGGAGGAACTCGAACTCGCTGAGCATGTATACTGGCTGGGCATTCGTAAAGACATCAGCGAAACCCTTGCTTTATTCGATATTTACATTCATCCTTCAAGACAGGAAGCGATGGGATTTGCTAATATGGAAGCAGCTTCCCAATCCTTGCCAATCATCGGTTCGGACTCCGGTGGCATCCCGGAAATTGTCCGTCATGGGATCAATGGCTTTATTTTTCCCAGTGAGAATGCAGAAGAATTGGCCTTCTATCTGCATTCACTTATCCTTGACCAGGAATTAAGAGAAAGAATGGGTGGGAAATCGTTAGAAATCGTGAGGGATACATACGATATTGAGAAGCAGACCGATCTTCTCAATCTTTTATATAGTAACAGTCGGAGTAATATATTGCCATGAACAGGGAGCTCTTATACTGGATTATTGCGGGTGGGTTTTTGGTCTATTATCTTATAAAGTATAAGCGCGATTATTTCTTTCTGCTCACCATTCTGTTTTTCTTTGAAGGACTCTTCACTTTCTTTGGGCAGATTACCTGGGACCTATATAAAATATCGCTTCCGATTTTCGCCATTTTTATTTTAGTTATCAGGCGTGGGGTTATCCGTATTTCCAGACGAGACCAGTTTGTTGTATCAGCCTTTCTACTGCTTAGCTTCTCATTTTTTCTCTCCAGTTACCTGAATAACGACTACCTGTTATTGATATTGAATCAGTATTCTAAATATCTCCTGCCATTTTTATCCTACTTTCTGGTTAAAGCTCATGCAAATCAATTTGGGAATCTTGACCGAATGGTAAATCTTATTAAAGATTTGCTAAACCTTCAGATAGTTTTAACAATAGTGAAGTTTTTTCTTCTTGGAATTTACGAGGACGTTGTGGGATCGATCAGTTCTCAGGGGGGGTCGGCTGCAGCTGTGCTGCCAATTCTGGGTTTTATATTTATCTGGATGAATAAAAGCGGCAGGCTGAAACGAAAGGACTGGATCTACATACTCATGCTTCTTTTCATAGGAGTAGTCAGCATGAAGAGAGCCATCTGGATCATCTTTCCAATATTTGCCGTACTCCTGTTCTATTATGTGCCACGCCGGGCTCTTAGCATCAGATACTTGTATCTTCTTCCCCTTATACTACTTTTATTTTATATCGGAGTCCGACTGAATCCCAGTTTAAATAAGGAACGAGATGTATGGGGCAGTTTTGACTTCAGCCATACCTATGAATATATCGAAAGCTATACTTTCGGCGAGGAAAAGGAATCGAGCATCCATGTCGGAAGAGGAAGCGCCACGCTCTGGACCCTTGAGAGTATCTTCAGTCCGAATATCCGGAAAAGCTTCACCGGTAACGGATTGCTTCATATGTATGCCTCCAATCCTGGTAAACCTGAAAATCCCAGTAGTGCGATCAAAATCAGCGGTCTTAACAGTATCACCATGGCTACCGGGCTTTTCCAAAACTATTATACAGGCGGCCTTCTGGGTGTCTTCAGTTTCCTGACCTACATTCTGGTCCTATGCCTCGGCGTTCGGTACAGCCGGATCAGACATGTGCTTTTTCTTTGTTTCGCATGGGAATATTTTATGTATGCTAATAGCCTGATGCGAACCCCGGCCCTATCCTTTTTCTTCATCTTCCTGATCATTTACGCCAACTTTGTCAAATATCCCCAATACATTGCCAGAAAAGCTTCTGTTCATCTATCCTAACCAATTCGGGTACCATACCGATTCCTATAAATACTGCCAGTATCTCCACCAGAACTATTCCATTACTTACATTTGCATTGACCAGGGTCATGCTCCGGTTGATATGGAGAACATTGAGATCGTCTATGTTCCTCATTCGGCAAACAGCTGGTTATTGCTTTCCAGGTTTATAGCCCAGGCCATAAGGACCACCTACCAGACAAAGTTCACCATTATCTTTACCATACAGTTTAAACTGAGTTTTCTTATCGGATTGATGGCGAGGGCACAGCTGAAGATCCTGGATTTCCGAACCGGGGATCTGAGTGCCCGGATCACCTTACGATGGTTCAGGAACCGGATGATGCAGTTCGACTCACTTTTCTATCAAAGGACTTCTGTGGTTTCGGAAGGGCTGATGGAACTGTTAAAACTGAAACGCTCTAAAACCACCATTTTGCCCCTCGGTGCCGATACCATCACCTCAGAAATACATAAATACCAGCGTCTGGATCTCCTGTATGTGGGTGCAATCCATTACCGCAATATCCACCAGACGGTGGAGGGGTTGGGAATGTTGGTGAATCAGAACCCTTCCCTGAGGGAGGAGATCAGCTACACCATTGTTGGATTTGGGAATCCCAAGGTGATCAAGCATCTGGTCAACACCATTGACAGGCTGGAATTGAATGATATAGTTACTTTTGAAGGCAGAAAAAAGTACTCCGAGTTAAGCCCCTTTTTCGACCGGTGCAACGTAGGGATTTCCTACATTCCCATCACCCCTTATTACGAATATCAGCCAGCTACCAAAACATTTGAGTATCTCCTTTCTGGATTATTTACCATCGCCACGGATACTTATGAGAACAGGAGAATCATAAACACCAGCAATGGTGTACTTTGTGAGGATACGCCTGAAGCCTTTGCACAGGCTGTCCATAGGGTATATTCCAAGCGGCATTCAATAGCCGAAGAAGAAATCCGGAACTCAGTGAAAGAATACCAATGGTATAACATAGTTCATTCGATATTAATGCCCATGCTTAAACAGAAGGTCTGAAAAATGCAATTATATGAGAGTTCACTCTTTCTGAGAAGTACTGCTTTTCTCCGTTTTCTGGTCATCCGGCTATTCTTCAGAAGAGTTATGATCAGACGAATATCCTATATCGGCAAAAGAGCAAAGATTTTCGCCAGCCGGGGAGGGTCCATCACCGTAAATGGCAAGATACATATTAGAAACGACGTTGAACTTCAGGCAAAAAATGAGCTCATCATAGGTAAGAACTGCGGCATCAATTCATTCAGCAGGATCATTGCATTCGAGCTGATCCGGATCGGAGATAATGTAAGTATTGCACAGTTTGTATCCATCCTGGATCATGACCATAATATGGAATACAAGGATGGGAAGATCGATTTCAAAAAATTTACCACTCAGCCTGTACAAATCGGGAGCAATGTCTGGATCGGAGACAAAGTGAGCATCAATAAGGGTGTGAAAATCGGCGATAATGTGATCATAGGTGCCAATTCTGTGGTAACACATGATATTCCATCAAATTCTGTGGCTGCTGGTATTCCTGCCGAAGTCATCAAAGAGATAATAAGAAAATGACGGTCGCTCATCTGGTTAGAAAGAGAAGTCAGCTGGATTCATCATTTATCTACAATCAAATTCGGAATCATGTCGACTTCTCACCGGTCATTATTTATGCCTATGATGATCAATCAAGAGGTTTAGCCGACTTCCCTATACAAAATTATAATTATCACGATCTCTCATGGATGCAAAGCCGTGTATCGAAAATTCGCCTGCATTATACGTTTCAGTCAACAAAACGAAACAGGGACCATCTTCGGAAATTAATCAAGCAGATTCATCCTGAGGTGATTCATCTTCATTATGGTTCTGATGCAGCACTCTTTCTACCATATATCCAAAGGATTGGAATTCCCACCGTTGTATCATTCTATGGATACGACTGCACAGGGTTTCCGAAGTATTATATGGGACTGGGACTTCAAATACTCAAGAACAGAGTTTTTCCTTACGCTCAGTTTATAACAGCCATGTCTGAAGATATGCGAAACGATCTCATCCGTATCGGATGTCCTTCTGATAGGCTCAGGGTGCATTACCACGGGATCGACACTTCCCTATTCAGAGTTGACAGGAAACCCAATAGAAATAAAAATGTAAAACTATTGATAATTAGCTCATTAACTCCCCAAAAAGGGCATTTATTCCTTCTAAGGGCATTTAGAAAAGTCGTACAGAAGCATAAAAATGTTTTCCTGACTATCGTGGGTGATGGACCTGAAAAGAATAAGATCCGGAAATATATCAGGGAGAGTGAGATTCCGAATATCAGATTAAAAAATTATGTCGATTTTGCTTCTGCGGAACACCTGAGGTACCTTGAGGAATCCGATATCTTTATTCATCCAAGCATCACGGACGAAAGGGGAAATAAAGAAGGTATTCCGGGTTCATTGGTGGAAGCGATGGTGGCAGGACTCCCGGTCATCAGTACCTTTCATGCCGGTATACCACACATTGTAAAGCATAGGAAAACCGGGCTGTTGGTCGGTGAAAATGATTGTAAAGCCCTCGAATCTGCCATAACAGAGATGCTCGAGGATAAGAAACTCAGAACAACCCTGGGAAAAAATGCAATGAAATATGCCAACGAAAACCTGGACATCAGGGTGAAGGAGGCCAATCTGGAGCAGTTATATCTGGATGCCATTTCTGATAGAAGCTAATGTGTGGAATCTGCGGTTACATAAGTTTTGACGGAAAGAAAGCGACCGAAGCGACCGTAACTTCGATGATGAAGACCATGAAACACAGGGGACCTGATGATGAGGGTACCTATGTCATGGATAATTTTGCTCTTGGATTTGTCAGGCTCAGTATTATTGATCTGAGTGCGAACGGACACCAGCCCATGGTGGACCGATCAGGGAATTTTGTGATCATCTTTAACGGTGCAATATATAATTACCTGGAGTTAAGGAAAGAACTCATTCAATATGGGTATCAGTTCAAGTCGACATCGGATACCGAAGTTCTGCTAAACGCTTATATCGAGTGGGGATCAGATTGCTTGGACAAGTTGAATGGCATGTTTGCCTTTGCAATTTTCCAGTTAAATGAGCGATCCATTTTTATTGCCAGAGACCGGTTTGGTATCAAACCATTATACTACCACATGGATGTGGAGAAGTTCATATTCGCTTCCGAGATCCCTCCCATACTTCAGGTATATGAAAAGAAGAATAAACCTGACCGACAGGCGATGTATGATTACCTGATGTACAACAGGACAGACCATGCCGATACCACATTTTTTGATCAGATTAAAAAACTGCCGCACGGTCATGCTATTCATATCAAGGATGGAAAAGTAAAAATCCTGAAATGGTACACTCTGGAAGAACATCTCCATAAACCCGAGATCAACCCTGAGGAATACCTTGAGTTGCTGAAATCATCCACCAGATTAAGGCTTCGCAGCGATGTTCCTGTTGGAGTATGTTTAAGCGGCGGTATTGATTCTTCTACGATAACCTCTTTGATAACTTATACATTTCAGAATAAAGAGCTGAATACCTTCTCTGCCGTATATGGTGACAACAGGATCGGGGACGAAAGTGAATTTATCAATGAATACAAAAATGAATTGAAGAATATGCACTTTATTGTTCCTGATGCAGCGTCTCTTTTTATGGATCAGGAGTCGTTTATTAAAGCACATGCCGAACCATTTCCAACGACTGGTATTTATGCCCAATACAAGGTCATGCAGTTAGCAAGCGGAAAGGTAAAAGTCCTTCTGGATGGTCAGGGTGCAGATGAACAACTGGCTGGATATCACTATTTCTTTGGGATATACTTTAGAGAACTTTTTAATCAATTGAGGTGGCTATTTCTTATCAATGAGATGTACCATAATTGGATCACCCACCGGTCTCCATACCCTT
>CAZRZY010000052.1:0-30157 GCA_964604655.1 uncultured Bacteroides sp.
TATTTTAAGAATATTCGATCTTTTACCAGATCTGTAGTGATATCGCAATTCCTTAATTGCCTTCGTCGTGAACTCTACAAGATACTTTCCCATGGATTGTCAGGGTCCTTTAAAGGTATCGTTTGTCTTTTGGCATATTCTTCTTCTCCCTCCCTGACAGCCTGGATTAAATCTTCATTTACGGAAAGGCGGTCGGCATCATTCAATGGAACGATCAAATATGCTTTGTCCTTGCCGCGCTGAACAATGATCTGTTCGTTCTGATCTACGAGATCCAGATATTTCTTCTGATGGTCCCGAAATTCTCTGCTACTAACTATCACCATATTTATATTATATGTACCATAATGGTACAAACATACACAATTTTTCTCAAGGACAGAATTGATCAGGAACTGCGGCAGGCTTTCTAAGTCCATTCCACGTGAGCCGCTTATTCCTGATTAAAAGAATCGCTACTGTTGCCATTGTGATAACATCTCTACCCTTATTCACAGCGGGTGAGTAGCATGTCGTTACTACCATCCCTGAGAAAGGACCATGAAATTCCTGGACCCTGTTCCCCCAGAAATCGGTTGGATATCTAATAAGACTACTTTACTAGCATTCGGAATTGCTTTATTTAGCAATGAAAATGATTGCTCCCAATTCTCTAGTCTTAGAGCCAGGAAATCAGTTTGTCTTGAAAACTGTTGACTGAAAGACTCTAGCTGGTCTTTCAATGTGATATTCTCACGAGGAGGTAATCCTTGGATCTCTGAATCCATTCTGACAAATCTTGATTTCACTAATGTATCACGAATACTATTGAATGAAATTTTGATGATAGTTTTCTATGGCGTACCGGTTCGTATTATTCCACTTGAATCTCATCGGGAGGATACCATCTGCCATGTTGAATAACCTGATCGCGAAATTCGTAAGGCAGGTTCATGAAGTCGATAATGCGATCTTCCACAGGGAACAGGCCATGGCAATAGCGGGGGAATACATGGTCTGGTACGATGCCAATAAAATCTTTGCCACGGACCATGTTCAGGATCTCTTTCCCGTCTCGCAGGTAGAAGGGTATTCCATGCCTGTAAAGAGCGGAAGCCATCCTGACTGTCTCTATTACCCTGGCACCACTGGATCCTGCCAGTGATAAGATCCAGTCGTTTTCCCTGGTTGACAACATAAGGGAAATGTGCGTGGAATTCCCGCCGCGGCATATTTCCCAGGGATGAGCTCCCTCCTTTTGGCCGCTATGGTACCATTGCTTGAAGGCCTCTGGAGAATCCTGATCGATCTCTGTCAATCCATGGCGCTGTTACTTTCGATTTCTTTTTTGATGGCATCGTTGATGTATTGATTCAGAGAGATGCCCTTCAGGGTTGCATTGTATGCTGCCTTCTTGTGAAGATCAGGTGATAAGCGGATGTTAAGATTTCCTTTGTAGGATTTTTCAATGGGGGTTTTTTTCTTTTCGCAATCCTTGATGTGCTCATCCACCATATATTTAAATCCCTCCTCAAGGTCATCCACCGAAGATCCCTCAAAACTGATCAGATCATTGATGCCTTCCACCTTGCCATAGAATACCCTGTCATCTGCAGCATAATGCACTGAGCCAATAAATCCTTTGTATTTTAAGACATCTTTCATACCAGGTTTTTCAATTTTAATTCTTGAATGATCAAATCAATTTGATATCTCTTCTGGACATTGCCTGGATGTGGTTTATGTAATTTGATATGATGCTTGATCTTCTCGTTGCTGAAAACTACTCTTGATCCAGATGCTTGCTCTTCTTTATAACCCAGGCTTCTCAATAGTCTGAGTAATTCGTCTTATGTGAAAGCCTTTGGACTGGACAAGAATCTCGTATGAAGCTTGTCAGCTTTTGTCATTTGGTACCATGTGTTATTACAAAAGTACCTAATTTAAACATAATCAGGTCCCTCCGGGCTGCCCGGATCATTCGGATACCAACAACGTAAGTGCCTCCCTGTCAAGAATCCGGATATGCTTACCGGTCGATTCTATGATGTCTTCCTCATTGAGTTGATGGAGGACCCTTCCCACCGATGGACGTGCGGCCCTAAATTGATCGGCGAGCTCCTGCTGGGTATGCGGCAGTACGAATTCATTCTGGCCGGTTTGTCTGACATGGTGCAACAGGTAGAACGCCAGCTTCCCTTTAAGGGTGGGGATGCTGAGGACCTTTATACGATTGCTTAAGAATTGAGCCCGTTCGGAAATAGTATCCAGGAAGTTCTGCATGATCGTTCTATGCTGACTGAACAGGGTGACAAGCGCATCTTTCGGAATGCAAAAGACTTTCGCTGGTTCGGTGGCGGTGACCGTAACCGGCAGCCTGCTGTTTTTTCCAAAGAGGAATGCTGTGGCGATGGATTGCGGGGCGCTTATGGTTTCCACTCGCATGAGGTTTCCTGAGTAGTCCATCATTTCTCCTGCTACCGCTCCTTGCACAATCATCCAGAGGTGATGGATGACATCTCCTTCAACGGCAAGGACTTCCCCTGTTTCAAGCTGCCTGACCTGGTGAGGGATGCGCTTAATGATGGTTCCAAGCACCTGTTTTTCCACCCCCTGGAACAGGGGATTCCGGATCAGTGCATCGGTAAAGTTGAGAAAACAGAACGCGCACTGTTCATTACACGGTTCGATGTATGAATCGGTATTCATTTTTCACATGTTGTAACAACGGTTACAAAAATAGTGAATAATCGATCATACTTTTGGAAAAAAGAAACAGAAATGATGATACGTGAAATGGTAAAGATCGATGAGGGGTTGTGCAACGGTTGCGGCGAATGCGTACCCAATTGCCACGAAGGGGCTCTTCAGATCATTGACGGCAAAGCCAGGCTCATCAGCGATCTGATGTGCGATGGCCTGGGAGCCTGCGTCGGGCACTGTCCGCTCGGAGCTATTACCATCGAAAAGCGGGAGGCGGAACCTTATGAGGAAAAAAAGGTCATGGCCCTTATGGTGGAAAAGGGGGAGAATACGGTTGTTGCCCACCTGCAGCACATGCTGGATCACAATGAATCAGACTTTTACGGGCAGGCGATCGAATATCTGAGGGAACATGAGAAGGAGCTTTCGTTTTCCCTGGCGACTGTAACCGATAGAGTAGACGGACGATCCGGTCCACATTCCAATCCGGAATCTTTTCATATTCAGAAAGAACCGCTTGCATGCGGGTGTCCCGGATCGGCCGAACGAAGCTTTCAACCGGCCGGTATGGTGAATCAGGGGGGAGATCTTCCGGTGGATACTCCCTCTCATCTGTCTCAGTGGCCGGTCCAGATGCACCTGATCAATCCCCGGGCTTCCTTTTTCAGGGGCGCGGATGTGGTCCTTGCGGCAGACTGTGTCGCCTACTCCCTGGGAAATTTCCACCAGAAATACCTGAAGGGAAAATCACTGGCCATTGCTTGTCCGAAACTGGATCAGGGGCCCGACAGCTACATTGAGAAGATCAGGAGCATGGTGGACGATGCGAAGATCAATACTCTGCATATCATGATCATGCAGGTTCCCTGCTGCGGCGGGCTCCGACAGATGGTCCAGATGGCCATGAGCAGGGCAGAAAGAAAAGTCCCTGTCAAACAAACCGTTGTAGGTGTTCAGGGAGAGATATTGAAGGAAGAATGGATTGATTTTTTGAACTAAAGAAAGACTTTAAAGATGAGTATGTTTTGTTTTCAATGCCAGGAAGCAGCCAAAGGTACAGGATGTACCATAAAGGGAGTGTGTGGAAAGACTGAACCTGTTTCAGATCTTCAGGATCTGCTGGTTTACATGGTGAAGGGCGTGGGTTTTATGGCCAACCATTTGCGTGAAAAGGATCATGAAACAAGTAAGGCAGACCGGTTTGTCATGGAAGCACTCTTTACCACCATCACCAATGCCAATTTTGATGAAGACAGAATGGTGGAGAAGATATTGGAGGGAAATCAGTTACGCAGAGAACTCCGGGAGAAGATTAGAGCCATTGATCCTGCTATGGAATCCTTGCCTGAATGTGCGACCTGGGAGACTGAATCGCGTGAAAAGATGATCGGAAAGGCCAAGATCATCGGTGTTCTGAACTTCGAAAAAGACGAGGACCGTCGTTCCCTGAAGGAGCTTCTCATTTACGGACTCAAAGGAGTGGCTGCATATGCCGAGCATGCTTTCAACCTGGGATATCAGAACGATCAGGTATTCTCTTTTATACATAAAGGTCTGGCGGCAACGTTGTGGGAAAACGCGGAATTGCAGGATCTGATTGATATGGTCCTGGAATGCGGGAAATGCGGAGTGGATGTAATGGCCCTGCTTGATGAAGCCAATACCAGTTCCTACGGCAATCCGGAAATTACCCGTGTGAATATCGGCGTGAGAAAAAACCCAGCCATCCTGATCAGCGGCCATGATATGAAGGATATGGAAGAGTTACTGCAGCAGACAGAAGGCACCGGTGTGGATGTCTATACGCACAGCGAAATGCTTCCCGCCAACTACTATCCGTCGTTTAAAAAGTATGAGCACTTCGTTGGAAATTATGGAAACTCCTGGTGGAAGCAAAAGGAAGAGTTCGAAACATTTAACGGTCCTGTACTATTTACCACCAACTGTATAGTTCCTCCCAGAGAAAACTACAGAGACCGTATTTATACGACCGGTTCCTCCGGGTTTAGCGGCTGCAAGCATATACCGGACAGAGAGCATGGGAAACCCAAAGATTTCTCAGAAATCATCGAACATGCCAAACGTTGTGATCCTCCCGTCGAAATTGAATCCGGAGAAATTGTCGGAGGATTTGCTCATAACCAGGTAACCCAGTTAGCTGACAAAATAGTCGATGCGGTAAAAACCGGCGCCATCAGGAAATTTGTGGTCATGGCCGGGTGCGACGGACGAATGAAGAGCAGGGAATATTATACAGAGTTTGCAGACAGCTTGCCACAGGATACGGTCATACTAACCGCCGGATGCGCTAAATTCCGGTACAATAAGCTACCACTTGGAGACATTGGTGGTATTCCCAGACTCCTGGATGCTGGTCAATGCAACGATTCCTATTCCCTGGCGGTAGTTGCGCTTAAACTCAAAGAGATTTTTGAATTGAATGATATCAATGAGTTGCCCATTGCATACAATATTGCCTGGTATGAACAGAAAGCTGTCATCGTATTATTGGCTCTTTTGTATCTTGGGGTGAAGAACATATACCTGGGTCCGACTTTGCCTGCTTTCCTATCACCGGCAGTTGCCAATGTTCTGGTGGAGACTTTTGGAATCTCGGGTATCGGGGAGGTGGAAAAGGATATGGAAGAACTGGTCGGGCAACCGGAATAGATAAGCGATAATCACCGGAGACGACCAGGACTTGTCGAAGTTATTGGAAATTCAGTAATTTGAGGTAGATGCTTAATAGGGTTATTATCCACTGGAGTGTATGAGACAAAGAGATCCATCAGGAAGGATACTCAAACGGTTAATTCCTCCCGATAAATGGAAGATCCCGGTATTCTTTCTGGTGGCCGTATTCCTTGGATTGGCCGGATATGTGCTCCATATCAGCAATGCTCCATCCTATCTTTCTGACAAACCCGAAACCTGTGTGAACTGCCATATCATGGCGCCGCAGTATGCCACCTGGAGCCACAGTTCCCACAGAGAGCATGCCCATTGCAATGACTGCCATGTTCCGCATAATAATGTTTTTAATAAATATTATTTCAAGGCAAAGGACGGTCTGCGTCATGCCACCGTATTTACCCTGCGGAGAGAACCCCAGGTGATCTTTATAAAAGAGGAAGGCAGGGAAGTGGTGCAATCCAACTGTATTCACTGTCATTCCGAACTCATATCGGATGAAAAACTGATGAGGTATACCGATCATTATCACCGTCAAAGAAGTGAGCGGGAATGCTGGGAATGCCACCGGGAGGTGCCTCATGGCAGAGTGAACAGCCTGTCAAGCACCCCCAATGCTCGTGTTCCACTACCTGAAAGTCCGGTACCCAACTGGCTTAAACGATCATCATCGATAAAATAAACCATATGAAAAGCATTCGACAATTAGTAAGTGACAAGCCCTGGATTGGCTGGGGACTGTTTCTATTCACCATTGCGGTTGTTTTCTTCCTGGGCTTGCTGGCCTCCAGTATCATGGAACGGAGATCCGAAGCCGTATTTGCATATACGCCACAGGTAAGATACTCCTCATTTGAGCCGAGGAATTCGGTTTGGGGAGATAATTTCCCCAGGGAATATCAATCCTATCTCTCCACCAGCGAAACAACGTTCAGGTCAAAATATAATGGTTCGGAGATGATCGATATGCTGGAGGAGGATCCTCGAATGGTCGTATTGTGGGCAGGATATGGATTTTCGAAAGACTACAACCAGGGAAGGGGACACTATTATGCCATCGAGGACATTCACCATACACTGCGAACGGGAGCTCCGATGGAAGGATCAAAGAGTCCGATGCCAAACACCTGCTGGACCTGTAAAAGTCCGGATGTGCCGAGGTTGATGAATGAGCTGATCGAGGAGCATGGAGATTTTCAAAAGGGCGTTGCTGCCTTTTATGAAGGAAGCTGGGAAACAAAAGGACATGAAATCGTCAATCCCATCGGATGTGCCGATTGCCATGATGCTGCATCCATGAAACTCCACATCTCAAGGCCCGCGCTTATCGAAGCATTTCAATCGATAGGCAGGGATATTGAGAAGGCTTCCCATCAGGAGATGCGTTCGCTGGTTTGTGCGCAGTGTCATGTGGAATACTATTTCAACAAAGAAAAGGTGGAAGGGGTACCTTATTTGACCTTTCCCTGGAAGAATGGATTTTCAGCGGAGGATATGGAGGAGTATTATGATGACATGGAGTTCTCCGACTGGATTCACCAAATCAGTAAAGCGCCGATGTTAAAGGCGCAACATCCGGGTTATGAAACCTATGTTACCGGAACGCATGCTTCGAGAGGAGTATCCTGCGCCGATTGTCATATGCCATACAAGAGTGAGGGGGGAGTCAAGTTTACGGATCACCATATTCAAAGCCCCTTGAATAACATAGCCAATTCATGTCAGGTTTGTCATCGGGAGGAAACCGAACGGCTAATTAAGGATGTATATGCGAGGCAGGATGCGATTATTCAAAACAGGGACAAACTGGAGGAATTGCTGGTTCATGCCCACGTGGAAGCCGGAAAGGCCTGGGAACTGGGGGCCACGGACACTCAGATGAAAGATGTCCTGATGGACATCCGGCACGCTCAGTGGCGATGGGACTATGCAGCTGCAAGCCATGGAGGGTCATTTCATTCTCCGGTTGAAATCGGACGTGTCATTTCCACGGGTATTACCATTGCACAGGAGGGCCGGTTAAAACTCTCCCGGCTGCTTGCCGATCTGGGACACAATATGCCGGTTCCCTATCCGGATATTTCCACCAAGGCAAAAGCACAGGAATACATTGGTCTGGAAATAGAGAAACTGAATTCGGATAAAAACAGGTTTCTGAAGGAGGTGATACCAAACTGGTTGGAAGAAGCTTCCGTCAGGGAAAGCAATTATGAGGTCACCTCCCTGATGGAATAAGCTGCGGGCTTTGGAACGAGTTTTCAGAAAGAAATCTTGTGGCAGGATAAGTTTTCCATTTCCGTTCATTGAAACAGATGGATATATCTCATTCAGCTGAGGGGTGCAGGTATTATGGTTTATGAATGATTATATGCGTAACTTGCCATCTGGCCCGGGAAAGGAGTGGTAGGATTGGTCTCGTTCACAAAGTATAGCATATATGATACCTCAAGATTTTAAAAACTATTATATCGGCAGGAACAGTTTGTTCTTTCCGGAATTCGAATTCGTTATTAAACTTAGCTTCCCGCGGGTCTTCGTCAGATACAAGCTGGCGGAGGGGTATTATTCCGATTTTAATAAATTCTTCTCCAACATTGCAGACGTGCAATACCTGGAAGGGTATAGGCCTTCTGAAATTGAACGCCATCAGATTTTAACGGATATTTGGAACTACATCACCATGGAAAACAACCCCAAGCGGGATGATTTCCTGACCGGTGACAATTTCTGAGCGATTTAAAAGGGGGATTTCCGATTTTTGCAGAAGAGACCGGACTCAGATTGACTAATACTGGTTAAACTTCTGAAGAATCTTCCGTTTTTTCTGCAGACCGGGCAGTTTTTCTATATTCTCTCTTAAGCGATTCGAACACTTCCTTAACGGTCGAAACCCGGGATACCTTTGGAGCATTTGAACCGGTGAAAGCAAATCCATCCTCCAGATTGCCCCTGTATGCTTCCAGGAGGGCCTCAGCAATGCAGTACTCCGTTGTTTTGGGATCGCAGGTCCGTATGCAATTATACTTGCATATTCTCGGTTTGCGTTTCCCTTCCCCGGATTCCTTCAGGAATTGATTATATATGGTTCTGCCGGGGAGCCCAACAGGACTATTAATGATCCGAATATCCTTTTCCTTGGCATGTATGAATGCATTTTTAAATCCATCTGAAGCATCACATTCATCAGTGGCCACGAAACGTGTTCCCAGTTGTACTGCAGAAGCACCTTCATTCATAATGTGAAATGCATCGCTACCGCTGTATATGCCTCCTGCGGCAATAATCGGAATATCCTTTCTGAATTGTTTCTGAATTGTCTGAATAACCTGTCTCACCTCTTTGACAATATGTTCAAGGGAATTGCTTGTCTCGTCCAGTTGGTTCTCCTTAAACCCCAGATGCCCTCCGGCTTTTGGGCCTTCGACTACGAATGCATCGGGGAGGTAATCGTAGTTTTGCTTCCATTTCCTGCATATGATGGAAGCTGCCCGGCCTGAGGAAACAATGGGCACAAGTTTTGTTTTATAGCTTTTCTCCAGATATTTTGGCAGGTCGAGAGGTAATCCGGCTCCGGCAAAAATAATATCAATACCTTCTTCAATAGAGGTTTTCACCATGTCCGAAAAATTGGTGATCACAGACATGATATTAACCCCCAGGATTCCCTGGCTCAGTTTTTTTGCTTTTCTGATTTCATTTTTAATGGCGTCAATGTGCCACTTATTATAATTTTTGTCTGGGTGCTCCTTGAGAAATCCGATACCTACGGTAGAAATCACTCCGATCCCTCCCATATTAGCCACTGCAGATGCAAGGCCTGAAAGGGAGATCCCTATGCCCATTCCTCCCTGGATGATCGGAACGGGAATAAGGAGATCTCCTATTTGAAAAGAATTCAATGAATCCGGATTAATCCACTTGTTTCACATTGACAGCAAACAGGCCTTTTTCTCCCTGTTTCGTGTCAAACGACACTTCCTGTTCGGGCTGAAGTCCGCCGTAAGAACTGTATAGACCCGACCGGTGAACAAACACATCCTCCCCGTTTTCTGTTGCAATAAAGCCAAATCCTTTGACTTCATTGTACCATTTCACTTTACCTTTTTTCATATCGGATGGCTGATTAGTAACTGTTATAACTCGTTTTCTTTGGTTTCGCTTCATTGACAATGATCTTTCTGTTCTCAACGGTCGTCCCGTCAAGCTCTTTAATCGCTTTATTAGCTTCATCCTGATTCTCCATTTCGACAAAACCAAACCCTTTGCTTCTGCCATTTACTTTGTCCGTAATAACTTTAGCTGAACTTACTGTTCCATATTCAGAGAATATATCACCTAAGTCTTCTTCATTCACCCTGTAATCAAGGTTTCCTACATAAATGTTCATTGTATAAATAATTAAATAAGTACTGATAACCAATTGTGATTATAAAACGACGGTTATGAATTAAGTTCGGATTTAATAAAATGAGCTGTGATTAACAATCCCGGGAATCCGTGGAGAAAAAAAAGCGCAGTCTTTCAAATCAGAATTTTGGCAAAGGTACTACTTTATTTTGTATAAGATCTAATATCCCTGTTTATTCCCAGCCGATGCCTTTCCCGGAATTCTCAGACCCTTGCCGGCAATACTGTATCAACAAATGGATTTGGCTCTTCCGTCTTTACTCCTTATGAAGGAACCTTCCCTCCAACCCAGTTATCTGCTTATCTTATCCTCCCTTCCTTTGCAGCGGGTGTGATCAACTGCTGGAAATCATCTATTTCTTCATACATGAAATCTAACTGCTCCCACCACTCCGGTCCGTCATTTTTCTGAGCCGCACCTGTTGTACTTCGTCCGTTTTCAATGATCTCTATGAGCAGGGCTTTCAGTTCCTCTGCCTTTTCTGGCATTTCATCCATCAGATTGGTTTCTTCTGCGGGATCTTCCACCAGATTATATAGTTGAAAACGAGGGAGCAACTCGAAAATCGAATCCTTTTTGGTGGGAAAGCTCCATCCTCCCGAGCCGGGGCAAAGAATCAGTTTGTATGCACCTTTGCGGATCGCAAATTTTCCTTCCACACTGTGATGTACCGTTGCTTCTCTCTTATATTTTCCGGGCTTCCCGGTGAGCAAAGGCAACATGCTGTAACTGTCCTCTCCGGCATGATCGGGGAAGGCCTGTCCGGTAATCTCCGCACAGGTGGCAAAAAAATCGGTGGTGCAAAGGGTGCGGTCGCTGGAGGAAGAAGCGTTGATCCTTCCGGGCCATTTGACAATCAAAGGAACCCGGTGCCCCCCTTCGTAAATGTCAGCTTTATGCCCCCGGTATATATAACTTGGATCATGGCCCTTTTCCTCCAATTCCTCGAATTCCGCCCTGGGTGAACAACCGTTATCCGAGGTAAACACGATCATGGTGTTTTTCTCGATGCCCAGATCGTTGATCAGTGTGGTCATCTGACCGATATAGTCATCGATCATCATGACAAAATCTCCGTAGGGATTCAGCCCGCTTTTCCCCTGCCATTCCGGTGCAGGAAGTATAGGGGTATGGGGAGAAGGCAGGGCCAGGTAAAGGAAGAAAGGATTCTCCTCCCTGGCTTTTTCCTTCAGGTACTCCATGGAACGATGGAAGAAGTTGGGTGTAACCGCTTCATGCACAAAGTCGGGGGAGGTCCATCCCTTTCTCCAGAAGCCCTGGTAGTCTCTGTTTTCGGTGCAGTCCACCGGTACGGCAGTGGCCATCCCATTTTCCACATAGACATAGGGAGGAATATCCAGCGATGCTACATGACCGTAGTAATAGTCGAATCCAAGGTCATTGGGATCGTGAAGGACGGGCTGACTGAAATCAATATTCTCTGCCTTATCCATCACCCAGTTCCAGCCCAGGTGCCATTTCCCGATGAATGCTGTGGAATAACCCGTTTTGCTCAGGAGTGAAGCGACGGTTTCACGCTCATCCGCTATAAGGGCGGGCGATTTGCTCCACAGAACCCCCTGCTTCAGTTCCGATCTCCAGTTGTACCTGCCGGTCAGGATCCCGTAACGGGTAGGGCTGCAAACTGCCGAACTGGTGTGGGCGTCGGTAAATATCATTCCTTCCCGCGCCAGTTGGTTCAGGTTTGGTGTCGGGATCTTTCCCCCGGGATTGAATACCTGGATATCTCCGTAGCCCAGATCATCGGCAAGGATATAGATAATGTTCGGCTGTTGGGAAGGGGTTTGACAGGCACCAAGGGAAAGCAGTGCCAGGTAGGGGATCAGTATTTTATACATGGGCGGAGAAAGTTTGTAAACAGTATTTCCCTTTGCTCTTCAGGCTTTTCTTAAAATTTATTCTATAAGTAAGATGCGAACCATTGATGAAGTAGTGATGGTTTCGGGACTCATAAGAACAGGGAATTTACGAAAAATCATCGCTGTTTTTAGCAGCGATTCAAGATTAAATCGCCCGGGCAAATAGGATAAGGCTGTGGTATTATGCTGTTCAACACAGATTTTGTCATTCTGTGACAACACTCTCAGTCCACAGATGTTAAACATGGGTAAAAACCTGTTGACTTCAATGAAAAAGTTCTTCTACCTGGCCGTTCCGATCTGTCTGATCCTTACTGAATCTGCAGAATCCCATGCCCAACACCATCATTATCAGGCTCCGAACTACGAAGAAGGATGGAGCAAAGCTGGTCATCACCCCGATCATATCGTGCTGAACCTGACAGAGGATCCCTCTTCTTCCATGAGTGTGACCTGGCGAACCGATACGACCATCAGGGAAGGGAAGGCTGAGATAGCCATTGCCGCAGCAGCGCCCAAATTCTGGCGCAATGCAGTCTCTTATTCCGCCCTGACCGAGAGAATGGATGCGGCGGATGTATTGGGGGCCGGGGTAATATCCAATTACCATTCGGTTACCTTTAAAGAGCTGATATCTGATACCGTGTATGCCTATCGGGTGGGGGACGGGGAACACTGGAGTGAATGGTTCCATTTCAGGACGGCTTCTGACCGTGAACAACCATTCTCCTTTCTTTATCTGGGCGATGCCCAGAACAACATCCTGGATCTGTGGGCAAGGTTAATTCGCGAGGGATTCCGCAAAGCTCCGGAGGCAGGATTCATTATTCATGCAGGAGATCTGGTGAACGATGCCCACAGTGAACAGGAGTGGCATGAATGGTTCAGTGCCGGAGGATTCATCCACAGCATGATTCCATCCGTCTCAACCCCCGGGAACCACGAAATGCGGCCGCTAACAGAAGAGGAGGCTGCACAGGGAATCCGTTCACTGTCCGTTCAGTGGCGTCCCCAGTTTACCCTGCCCCTGAACGGGGTCCCCGGACTGGAGGAGACCGCATATTATGTGGATTATCAGAGCTGCCGTATTATCAGCCTGAACAGCAATGCGGACCCACTCCTGCAAACGGAGTGGCTGGAGAAGGTATTGAATGAGAATCCCCGCAAATGGTCGATCATCATCTTTCATCACCCGCTCTATTCCGCTTCGGCACGCAGGGATAATCCTGAACTCAGGGAGGCATGGAAACCGATATTCGATCGATACCACGTCGATCTTGTTCTGCAGGGACACGACCACAGTTATGCCCGTGGAAAGACCATGCCCGGTGCAGAGAATCTGGTGGATGGTGTAAACACGCGGGACTATGCCGGGACCGTTTATGTGGTTTCCGTCAGCGGAGCAAAAATGTACAGATTGGAACCTACCGGCTGGGATGCCTTTGAAAATGTTGAACAGGATCGGAACGCCGAGAATACGCAATTGTTCCAGGTGATCTCCATCGACGGGGATATGTTGTCCTATGAGTCCTACACCGCCACCGGTGAATTGTACGACGCCTTCGATTTGATTAAAACTGAAGAAGGGAAGCCTAATCGGTTTATCGAACGGAAAAGTGAGGCGATACCCGCCAGGTACCATCACAACACTATCCCGTACCAGGATGCTGAGTAACAGAATTTGGTTTTTATTCGAATTCCAGTGATATCGGAGCCTTCGAAACGAAAATGAAACCTTATTAGAATGCCAAAGTGGGAAGCAGCGGTCTGATGTTAATTATCAGAAATAGTCATTCCCGATGATCTTCTGCTTCTCTTTCTCTCTGCGCTGGTTAAAGGTATAGGAAGCTCCAAACTCCACGATCTGTCCTTCGTAATCATAAACCCAGTCGCGCCGGAACACATTTGTTTGCCCTTCCGTTGCACCCGTATAACCACCCGACTGGTTGGTTCCCGTCACATCCAGTAATTTCGCAAAAAAGCTCCATCCCCCCAGTTTTTCAGGGGAAAAATCAAGTGAAACATTCATTACCTTAAATGCCAGGTCTTCCCCCTGGGGAGTTACAGACTGTGATCTGTACGAATAGTCTAAGGTGAGCTCCAAAGGGGTAATGATCTCCCAGGTAAGATTGGATTTCGCATCCCAGTTGAGGCTGTTGCTGCTGCTTTGATCACCGAACAGACTTTCATTCGATTCTACGGAGAACTGGTAGAGCGATCCTCCCAGAAAGATCTTTAACCGTTTGAAAAAGAATAGATTAAATCCCAATTCACCGCCGGCAGCAAGCTGGCTTCCGGCATTGGTATAGCTTCTAAGCAAAACACCGCCCGTATTGGCCAGGTCGTAATTGAGGCGGTTTACCCGGTATATCGCATTGGTTACCGATCTTACGAAACCTGAGAGGATCGCACTATGCGCACCCAACAGCCGGTTGTATGAAAGGTCTGCATTCCAGCTGTATTCCGGTTCTAGAAGAGGATCTCCCATTTCGAATATCTCCTGGTGGCGACGGTAGAGGAAGGGCGCCATGTCTTTGGCCGGAGGCCGGTTGATACGGTGGCTGACTGCCAGGGAAAGGGTATTCAGCTCATCCGCCTCATAGCTTATGTGTACGGAAGGAAATATATCGAACTTGTTTTGATTGAACTCCGTTTCACTGAAATCCCGGCCAATTTCTGCGAATACTTCATACACCTCTTCAAAGTAGCGGGTGCTGCTTACTTCCATTTGCTGGTCCAGATATTCCAGCCGCAAACCGAGGAGGTAGGTAAGTCTGTTACGGTGGCCGGAGTATTCTGCGAAGGCCGCATATACATCGCGGTTCAGCCGGATCGTATTGTTAAAATAGTCGTAGCCTTCAAACTGGCCCGTATTGATATTCACGGTATCGTATTCATAGATGCCATCCAGCCGCACCAACTGGGAGGATGCTCCGAGTTCGACGGAGTTTCCGTTCTGCAAATCCTTCCGGTAGTTCACCGAAACACGAAATGCCTCCAGGGGTGTTACATCTCTCTGAAACGAGTGGAAGACCGGATCTCCGGATTCGCCGGAGTAATAGTCGTAATAGAGGCTTTTACCGTCATAGACAAATTCTTTATTATCAATTGTTTGTTCCAGATCCGAATTTTCGTAGAGAAATGAGGCAGTAAACGAGGAGCTGCCCTGGCTGGTAAAGCGGTAATCCAGGCTGAAATTCTGAAAAGTCCCCCTCCGGTGCACATCATTGGGGTTGTATAGCTCATAGAGGGTTCCAGGAATGGGAGCGCCGTTTGAACTGTTCGAAAAATAGGTATTGTATTGATAATGGGCTGCACGACCGGTGTGCCTGTTGGAGTACTGGTAGTTGGCCGACAAATCGGAATTTCTGCCCAAACTGTAGTCCACACCCAGGTTGGTGTAAAGGGACGCATCCCATTTGGGCCTGGCACCCCTTCCGTCAAGGATATACCAGGTATCCGGATTGGGCTGGTTTCCGTCCTGGAACATGTAGGAATAGATGTCACCTATTCCCTTGTTGTTCCTGTTGGTATAATTGATCGCACCATGAATATTCAGTCTGCTCAGACGATAATTCAGGTTTACTCCCCCGCTCACGCGGTTATTGGTGAGCTCGTGACTGCTGAACACATCCGTACCGTTCGTCCAGGGAGTCCCTCCCGCCATTGCGCTGGCCAGCACTGTTAATCCGGTACCAGTTGGTCGTTTGGTGGTGATGTTGATAATCCCTCCTTTTCCCTGAGCATCATACCTGGAGGTGGGAACCGTAATGATGTCAATGTTTTCTATATTGTCACCGGGGATCTGTCCGAGTAAGACCGGTGCAGGAGTGCTGGTGGGTTTGCCGTTCAGGTACACCAGGAAATCGGATGAGCCGCGCACCGATATGGTATTCTCACTGCTGATGGTAACCGATGGCAGCTTGCTTAAAACATCAATGGCCGTTCCTCCCCTGGCCGTCTGGAAGTCGGAGGCACGGTATGTTTTTCTGTCAATCTTGTTTACCGTGGTTCTCGCAGCAGCTCTCACTTCTACCTGCTCAATTCCGATGGCGTTGATCTCCAGTTCAATCCGTCCGAGATCCATGTCACTGTTTGCTGAAGAAACGGTTACATCCGGGATAATCATAGAGAGATAACCAATAAATGAAACCACCACCTGGTAGGTCCCATAGGGAATTTCCTCTATCAGAAATACGCCATTTTCATCGGACACCGTTCCGGTAAAGGCATTCTCATCCCCGGCGTCGGTCATGGCCACAGTAGCAAAAGAGATGTTCTCTCCGTTAGATTTATCCAGGATGACTCCTTTGACAGAACCTCTTTGCCCGAAAGCCGCTGTAATTTCAATGAAGGCGAAAAATAATAAGAATAACAGTTGTTTCATGCGATTAGTTTTTTGGGTATTGTGTTTACGCCAATATTTAACAAAGTTGCAGCTAAATGGATCAAACGTCCTACGGAAAAGTCGGCAGTTTTTTTTGATTATATCCACCACCTTTTTCTGTCATGTTTTCGGGAGAACGAAATTTTGGTTGAATCCCGCTCGCGCATTGGCTTCGCCGAGCTCGCAGGCTCAGTTCCCCGCAGCTCTGCTGCGAGATTCTTCAATCAGTAGAATGTTCATGACCGGGGTTCTTTACGTAAAAGTATTCCCCGGTCCATACGAATAAAAATAGTAGGGATCAACGGACCAGGTTCCGGCATCGAGTATCAGCTTCCGGCTCTCCATAAAACTGAAAAACAGAAGAAGTCTGAATACGATGTAACTGGAGGAATAAACATCCGGGCTGTTTAGGATGTTATTTGATAACTCATGGTTTTGAATACAAATTATGGACAATGATTAACAATATTTCATACACTGATAAAGAGATCACGGCGGCAATTAATCAACATGTGGGAAAACCCTATGGATGGAGAACGCGCCTGAGGCTGGGAGGAATCGGATCCCCCCGGTTCAGGATCACCGATGCCAGCCCTGCTATTCTTGAGCGACTTTCAAAAAATAACAGCAATATCAATTATTGCAATATCGAGTTGAGGTCAGGAGGTGTCCTAATAGGATTCCGGGCCATGCTTCAGACGTATGCCTGGACCATTCCTTATTACAAATTGAGTCTCCACTCGATTGGGAATCAGTATATCCTCTATTCCGAGAAAGACCACATCAAGATTGAAAACCACCACCAGGAATCCTCCAACCAGTCATTCATGCGAAAACTTCGAAGTCTTCAGACGGATTTTCTGGGGGATACGTATATTGATTATCCCTGAGGGTGAAGCATCGCATGATTAAAAATTCAGATGATTAAAAATTCAGATGATTAAAAGTTAAGGATAACAATGACTCAGATTGACAAATCGAAACCGGTCCTGGTAACAGGGGCCACCGGTTATGTGGCCGGATGGCTGGTAAAGAAATTATTGGATGAAGGATTTAAGGTGCATGCAGCCGTCAGGAATCCGGATAATAAAGAAAAGCTGGCGCACCTGGACAGACTGGCCGGAGAAGCGAAAGGACAGATCAGATATTTCAGTTCAGACCTTTTGAAGGAGGGATCGTACGCAGAAGCCATGAAAGGTTGCGAGCTGGTATATCACACGGCTTCTCCTTTTACCTCCAACTTCAAAGATCCTCAAAAGGAGCTGATCGATCCAGCGGTGCT
The DNA here is from genome assembly GCA_964604655.1 of uncultured Bacteroides sp. Classification (GTDB taxonomy): domain Bacteria; phylum Bacteroidota; class Bacteroidia; order Bacteroidales. The sequence goes on from CAZRZY010000052.1 coordinate 17,331, forward strand.
GGGTACCAGAAATGTGCTGGAGCAGGCGAATCAAACTGAAAGCGTGAAAAGGGTCGTGCTCACCAGTAGCTGTGCGGCTATCTACACGGATTGTTCCGATGTGGAAAAGACTCCCGGGGGTGTTTTTACTGAAGAGGTTTGGAATGAGACTTCTTCCCTCCACTACCAGCCCTATTCTTATTCCAAGACCCTGGCCGAAAAGGAGGCATGGATGCTCCATGACGGACAGTCCAGGTGGGACCTGGTAGTCATCAATCCGTGTATGGTGCTCGGGCCCTCGCACAATCCACACCAAAACACCTCTGAAAGTTTCAGTCTTCTTAAACAGATGGGGGACGGAAGCCTGAAGATCGGTGCTCCCCGGCTTGGAATCGGAGTGGTGGATGTTCGTGATGTGGCAGAAGCGCATTATCTGGCCGGATTTAGTCCCGGGTCTGAGGGTAGGCACATTACCTGCGCACAGGGATCAGATTTCCTGGAAATGGCCCGGACCCTGCTTCCAAAATACGGTGATGAATATCCTATTCCCAGGAAAGCAGTTCCGAAATGGTTGCTGATGCTGGCCGGTCCGATGATTAACAAGGCGTTGGACAGGAGGTTTATCAGAAATAATGTAAATTACAACTGGAAAGCTGATAACAGCAAGAGCAGGGAGAAACTGGGCCTCACTTACCGGAGCCTCGAGGAGACAATGAACGACTCTTTCCAGCAACTGATTGACGAAGGAATTGTTAAAAAATAGATCACACCATGACCCACAGCCACCCATCACGCCGGACATTTATTAAACGGTCGATTCTGGCAGCAGCAGGAACAGGACTATCTGCAGGAGTACTTTCCATGCCTTCGATACTGACCGGAAAGCAAAAGAAGATGGGCATCGCCCTTGTGGGTTTGGGTTATTACAGTACGAAACTGCTGGCTCCGGCACTCCAGGAAACTCAAACCGCTTATCTGGCGGGGATCGTCACCGGTACACCCGCCAAGGAGGGGCTCTGGATGGAGAAGTACGGGATCCCCAGGAAAAATGTCTACAACTATGAGAATTTCGATGAGATCGCCGGCAATCCCGATATTGATATCATCTACGTGGTATTGCCCAATTCCATGCATAAGGAGTATACGATCCGGGCTGCCAGGGCAGGAAAAAATGTGATCTGCGAAAAGCCGATGGCACTGAATGCAGGAGAGTGCAGGGAGATGATCGATGCATGCCGCCAGAATGGGGTGGAACTCTCCATCGGGTACCGGATGCAGTTCGAACCCTATACGCAGAAAGTCATGCGACTGGGGCAGGAACAGGTATTCGGAAAAGTATTGCAGATCAGTTGCGGAGCTGCTTTCCGGAACAGCAGTGTTGATCACTGGAAGCTGAGGAGATCCATGGGAGGTGGTGCCATGATGGATATGGGGGTGTATCCGTTACAGGCAGCCAGGTACGTCACAGGAGAGGAACCGTTCAGAGTGAACGCCCGCTCTTATTCGACCCGTCCCGATATCTTCCACGATGTGGAAGAGGTGATGCTTTTCGACCTGATGTTTCCATCCGGAGCTGTTGCCAGCCTGGCTACGGGATTTCATGCGAACTTCAACTATCTGAAGGTTTTCGCAGAAAGGGGACGTTTCGAATTGGAACCCTTCTCAGGTTACAGGGGCATCAAGGGCCGCACCAGCAAAGGTGAGCTGGAGTTTCCTGGGATTAACCAACAGGCAGCGCAGATGGACGAAGTGGCCGAATGTATCCTTCAGGGTAAACCCATGCGGGTCCCGGGGGAAGAGGGATTGAAAGATATGATCGTGGTGGACCAGATCTACGCTTGTACCTCATAACCAGGATGCTGAATCTATTTACTGAAAGCCGAACTTCTTCAAACCCTGGTAACTGATCCGAATGGCCTGTAATGGTTCCATCCCGTCAAAGGTCTGGTCCTGTTCCACAATATAATACTCCATTCCTGAAACTTCTTTGTGCTCCAGGATCCTGGCAAAATCGATGGTGCCCGCACCCACCGGGGCAAACCTGCCCTGGTCATCCATATCCTTCACATGCCATATTTTAAACCGGCCCGGATATTTCCTGAACCATTCCACCGGATCGGCGCCAGCCTTTACTGCCCAGTAAAGATCAATCTGGAAATTCACATATTCCGGGTCCAGGTTCTCCATGAAATACTCCATGGGGACGACTCCATTGCTGTTCTTTTCGAATTCGAAGTCATGATTGTGGTAGAGCAGCTCCAGCCCTGCCTCCTTACACTTCCTGCCAAGAGTGGTCAGAATATCCGCCACGGTCTCCAGGTCGTCGCTCATGGTCAGCGACCGGGACTCGCGGTCAAATCTGAAATGGCCCATGGGAGGTACCGGTATCACAAAATATTTCATTCCCGCTGCTTTCACATCCGCAATCTGCTGGTCGGCATTCTCCAGGTTGACACTGCCCATGTGTGCGCTTAAGGGAATCAACCCCAGTTCGTTCATCAGGTCTTTCAATTCCGACGGGCTCATGCCATAAAACTCCCCATCCCTGTAGTCGGCCACTTCAATGTACTTGTAACCGGTTTCGGCCACCTCGGTGATGATCGCTTTCGGATCTTCATTCATCAATGTGCGGAGGGTGTACAAGGTGAGTCCTCCGGAGTTTCCCTGCGCCAGTAAAGCGGAGGGCGCCACGATCATCATCGCCAGTGTAATGAGTGCGATTTTGTTGATACCAGTCTTCATCATAAGTATATTTTACAGGTTACAGGGCTAAGATATAAATTCCTCCTCACGTGTTAACAATTGGTCCCAGACAGAGCAGATTGCTCTTGAGAAAACCGATTCAGGTGCATATTCAACCACCGGTTTTCCCTGAACCATCGCCCGGACCACATCTTCGTCAAACGGCAATTTTGCCAGTACGGGTATTCTTTGCGAGGAGAGGAATTCCTCCAGCTGGACTGTTGTTTCAGGGTGCAGGTCATGCTTATTGATTATTGCACCAACGGGGATCTTGAAGGAACGGACCAGCTCCACCAGGCGGGCAGCGTCATGAAGGCTGGACAGGGTTGGTTCCAGTACCAGCAATACCAGGTCGGTCCCGGTGACCGAGGCAATAACAGGACATCCGATGCCGGGAGGTCCATCTGTCAGAATAATCTCTGCTTTCTCTTTTAAAGCCAGTTCCCTGGCCACCTTCCTTACCTGCGTCACCAGTTTGCCGCTGTTCTCCTCCCCGGGTCCCATCTGTGCGTGTACCATGATCCCGTTCTCTGTCCGGGAGACCATCCAATGGTTGTTGCAGCTCCTTTCAGAAGAGATAGCCGCCGAGGGACAGATGCGCTCACAAAGTCTGCAGCCTTCACATTTAAATGGATCAATGCCCAGTGAACTATCTTCCATAGTCTCGATTGCCTCGAACCTGCACAATTCCGTACAGATTCCGCACAGAGTGCATTCTAAGGGATCTATGGTTACCTTCCATGAACCCTCAAACACGTGTTTCTCCAAGAGCTCCGGATTCAGGACCAGATGCAAATCTGCGGCGTCCACATCCCCGTCACAGAGAACCAGCGAGCGACCGGCTGCAGCCAGGGATGAGGTGATGGAAGTTTTACCGGTACCGCCTTTGCCGCTTAAGACCGTGATCTCTTTCATCATTCGGGTGCTTTTTGGAGGATATGGTCGATGAGCTGGTTGTATGCCCGGGATATCTGGTCCGGGATCCCTCCGGTTATTGATCCTGCTGCATAATGTGCTGCAAACTCTCTGCTGAATGGGATCTCCCCAAGGAGCTCTATATTGTTGGATTCCAGATAGTCATAAATCTTCCTGTCCCCCAGGTTCGCTTTATTGATCACCACACCGAAGGATTTCCCCAACTCCTTTGCAAGTTCTACCATCAGCTTCAGGTCATGGAGACCGAAAGGAGTGGGTTCTGCAACCAGTACTATGTAATCTGCATCGGAGATGGTCTCAACTACCGGGCAGCTGGTTCCTGGAGGTGCATCCAGAACGATTATGTCGCCGTTGCCCTGAACAGAACTTTTCAGGGACCGGATAACCAGGGTCTGCATAGCAGAACCCACATTCAGACGCCCCTCTATCAGTCTGCCATTCTGCGCTGTCCTGAAACCTGAGATCCTGCCAACCGGCTGCTCTTTCACCCAGATTGCATCTGAGTCACAGGCCACCAGGCAGGCACCGCAGGAGTGGCAGAGCGAGGGATTCACCTCCGCGAAGGAGGCGGGTGGAATGACCACGATGGCGTTGAACTCGCAGTACTCCGAACATTTCCTGCAGAAAGTGCATCGATCCGTATTTATGACCGGAATTTCCTGGTTGACGACCTTATCTTCTTCCGGTTCTGCCTCCCGGAAGAAGAGCCTGGCATTTGGTTCTTCCACATCACAGTCGACAAGGGTTACTTTGCTGCCCCTTCGTTCCTGCAGTGACTGAAACAGAAGGACGGAAAGAGTGGTCTTACCCGTGCCTCCTTTGCCACTGGCCACCGCAATCGTGAATGCCATGGTGTGTACTAGTGATCGCAGTAATTAGCAGAGAAAGTCAATTCTTTCTTCAGAAAACCCTCCACCAGTTCCTCCGGTGAAAGCTGTGGAGCACCTACGAAAACGTTGATGCCCCGGTCGTTAAACAGCTGGATGGCCCGCTGGCCCATTCCCCCGGCAATCACATCGGTGGCCCCTCTTTCTGCAAGCCATGGCGGAAGCAGGCCTGGTTGATGAGGAGGTGCATCCAGATAGGTGACCTCTTTGATTTTATCATTTTCCGTTTCAACCAGTGCAAACTGCATGCAATGACCAAAGTGTGCATCCAGTTTTCCGTCACTGGTAGGCACAGCAAATTTCTGTACGCTCATTCGATGATACGAGTTAATAATTATTGACTTTAAAAAATTGTACTAGTCCCGGTTTCCTCCCCGACCTCTGCCCGGTGCCCTTCCGGGCCCTGCTCCTCTGCCACGGCCACCTCTGCCACGGCCACCTCCTCCACGTCCGGCTCCACTGGCTCTGCCGGCTCCTCTGCCGCCGCCGAAACTTCTCCGCAGATCAGGGCCACGGTCCTCTTCTTCTTTGGGTTGATCTTTCTCATTTTTCGGGGTACATTTCCCCATTTGTCGGCCGGTACGGGAACCTTGTCCCTCCGGCCCGGTTCTGTCAAATCCTGGCATAATCACTTGATTTTATCAATAATGTCCTGTACTGTATCGGATGCGTTGTCCATCATGACCATCTGAATCCCGATTTTCTCCAGAAGCTGTTTCGCTTTTGGTCCAAAGTCGCCCGAAATGACTCTGTCAGCTCCTAACTCGGCCATCTTTTCGGCAACTCTGGGTCCTGCACCATGATCGGCATCCTTCTGTGTATTCTCAAAAAAATGAGTCTTGCCGGATGATTCGTCCAGTAAACAAAACCAGGCGGCGCGACCAAAGCGAAGATCAAATGGGGATTGCAGGGTATCTCCTGTGGAAGTAATCACTGTTTTCATATTCTGTTTTTATTCAATAGTTGATAATTCTCGGATTTGCACAAAGGGCATCTTTTCATATTCATTTTTTCAGGCAGGGTGAAGCGGGTTTTGCATTCTGCGCAGGAGTACCAGGAATTATCCAGCCATGCATTCCCGTAAACGGACCGGATCTCCCGGGTTTCTACCAGGGCCCGTGCTATTTTTCTGCGCGCAGCTTCATAGATTCTGGCAAAAGTTGCTCTTGAGACACCCATTGTACCCGAAGCTTCCTCGTGATTCATCAGATCATAATCGGCCAGTTTGATGGCCTCATACTCCTCATACAAAAGGTCCACATGGGAATTGGCACCATGCCGGTGCCCATAGGGTTTGTACCCTTTGAACCCCGGGGGGGCCACGACACGTCTGAGTCTCTTTCGCCTTGGCATCATCCCTCTTTCTGCAAATATAATGAGAATATTCTCAAAATAACCGATTAGATTTTTTTTTCTCCCTAAACCAATTGTATACCTTCGGCGTTATTGTTACAAACCCCGTTTAAGATGAAAAGGGAGTTAAAAAATATTCTGGTTCCCGTGGATTTTAATGAGCCCTCGTTAAAAGCCGCTGAATTTGCCGCCAACCTGGCCAAACGCATTCATGGAGATATATTTCTGCTGAATGTGATTGAGACACCAGGATTGCTGGCCGATTTCCTGGCTTCCGGGAACCATCTGGTACGGCTGGTAGACCAGGCGAAAGAGAAGTTAGAGGATATTTCCACCCGGATCGGTGCAATCAATTCCAGTGTTAACGTGAACCACCGGGTAGAGCGTGGCAAACCCTATGTGCGCATACTGGAGGTGGCCGAGGAGATCAGCGCACGATTCATCATCCTGGGAGAGAATCACCAGGGCAAGGATGCGGAGCAGGATTTGGGATCCACGGTGTATCACGTTACCCTGAAATCCTCCGTACCTGTCCTGACACTGAAAGGGGACGCGACAGAATTGGGCAAACGGATCGTGGTTCCTCTTGATCTGACCAAGGAGACCAGGAAACAGCTCTTCAGCGCGGTGGTATATGGTATGAATTACGGAACCTCGATTCACCTGGTCTCTGCACTAAGCGCCGGGATGAACATGGAGGAGAGCATGATCTTCAGGAAACTGAAGAGAGCCCAGAAGTTGCTGGATGAAAATGGTGTGGAGTCGACCCTGAAATTATTTGACCATTCCAAGATTCCTCCCTTTAACCGAGTGATTGATTATGCCGATGAGATCGATGCCGATATGTTCCTTTTGATGACCCATCAGGAAGGCTATAAATATGATAATTATATCGGAGCCTTTGCTCACCACATCATCAATGAATCCCGTGTTCCCGTGCTAAGTCTGACCGCATCAGCTTCCGGATCAGGATCGGCCAATCTGATGAAGGCGGTAGTCGATCCGGTTGGATGGTTTAAGTAAGAGTGAACGGTCATCCGGACCCGTTTCGCTCCATAAGTCACCCCAGCATGAAAATTTTATTCCTCTTATATCTGTTTTTTTCCCTGGTTCTGATCATCCTTCCCAGAAGGCTGAAGAAAACACGCCCGGTTATGCTGGGGATTGTTCAGACCGGATTTCTTTTCTTTTTTATCTGGCACATTCCCGCGGTTTTAAAACAGGGTCCATTATCGGAGGCAGTCCCGTGGGTGCCGCAACTGGGGATCGAACTGGTATTTATGATGGACGGCCTGAGCCTTCTGTTTGCAATGCTCGTTACCGGAATAGGTGCATTGGTATTTTTCTATTCTCACCCATACATGAAGAGTTACCGGGAGACCGGCCGTTTTTACCTGTTTCTTTTCCTGTTTGCCGGCGCCATGCTGGGCCTGGTCCTGTCCGGGAACCTTATTCAGCTTTTCATTTTCTGGGAACTGACCACTTTTCTGTCCTATATGCTGGTCAGTTTTTTTCACGAGAAGAGTGAAGCCAGAAAGGCTGCTTTTCAGGCCCTCTTTCTTACTGTGCTGGGGGGGTTGAGTCTTCTGGCCGGGATTCTGGTTCTGGGCAACACCGTAGATAGCTACCAGCTGAGTGATTGGGTAGCCAATGCACAGGTGATCAGAGAGCATCCGAGGTATCTGGCCGGATTTCTATTGGTTCTAATCGGGGTGATGACCAAATCGGCTCAGTTCCCGTTTCATTTCTGGCTACCGGGAGCCATGCAGGCGCCTGCACCGGTGAGTACTTACCTGCATTCGGCCACCATGGTCAAAGCAGGTTTCTTTCTGCTGATCCGCCTGAATCCTGTTCTGGGAGGCACTGAAGCATGGACGACCATCATTCCGATGGTCGGGGTGCTGACCATGCTTATCGGATCCTATTTTGCCATTACACGAACCGACCTGAAGGCCATACTTGCCTTTACTACCATTAACGCCCTGGGAGTCCTGGTCCTTCTGGCGGGAGTGGATACGAAACTGTCCATTAAGGCTGCTCTTCTGTTCCTTTTTGTGCATGCGTTTTACAAGGCATCACTCTTTATGATCGCCGGTCAGATTGAGAAAAAGACCGGAACCAGGGATATCAGTGCGCTGGGAGGGCTGGCTCGCGTCATGCCTGTTACTTTTGTGATCACCCTGCTGATGGCGCTTTCCATGGCTGGATTGCCTCCTATGCTGGGTTTCATCGGTAAGGAACTGATTTATGAGGCGAAGGTCGCTCTGCCGGGTCTGGGTTCGGTTATCCTGGTTTTGGGGATCGCCTCCAATATTTTAATGTTGGCCATTTCGCTTCTTTTTGTTTACCGGATTTTTCTGGGACCCCGCAAAGAGACACCGAAATCCCCGGATGAGAAGGGAGTGCTCTTTCTTCTGGGACCGGGCCTGCTTGCTATAATCAGCCTGGTCTTTGGCCTTTTTCCCAGCTTGCTGGGAAGCGGATTGCTGGAGTCCGCCCTTGCAATTGTGAAACAGGAGAACATGGAAGTGAAGCTGAAGCTCTGGCATGGATTCAATCAGGTATTTTTCCTGAGCCTGGCAACCGTCGTTTCCGGCCTCTTTCTTTTTCTGTTATTGGTCAGGGTTCCCACTGTGCTGGATGCCTGGAGACGGCTGAATAACCGTCTGTTTGCCTTTCAGCTCTCGGAGCTTTTTGCGCTGGCACTGGAAAAGTTCCTCCGGTTCTCCGAGCAGAAAGAGAAGATTGTCCAGCACGGCTTTCACAGGTACTATATTATGACGATTATATTCTTTGCTTCGGTCCTGATCTGGACTCAGTTGTATCTTAACCGAGGGTGGGAGCCCGGTGCCTGGTTTTCACTGAGCCCGTTCTATATTACCGGACTGGCTGCAATCATCGTCCTGGCGACCCTTTTCAGCACACTTACAGGATCACGCCTTGCAACTATTATTTCCATGGGTGTCGTGGGCTACGGTATTGCCATGATCTATTTCTATTTCAGTGCAACAGACCTGGCCATTACACAAATACTTGTGGAGACCCTGGTGGTGGCCATGTTTATCCTGGTTCTGCAGCGACTGCCAAAATTCGCCCGGCTTTCGTCCCGCATCACCAAATGGCGGGACCTGAGCATTGCACTGGTATTTGGCGTAGCCATGACCCTTGTGGCATTAAAAGCAGTTCAGGTGGATTTTAATCCGCCCATCTCGGGATACTTTCTCGAGAACAGTTATAATGAGGCCTTTGGAAAAAATGTAGTCAATGTGATCCTGGTCGACTTCCGGGCGCTGGACACACTGGGTGAGGTGGTCGTGCTCACCGTCGCTGCATTCGGGGTTTCAGTTTTATTAAGAAATCGACTGGCAAAATCATGAACTCCACCATCCTTCAAATAGCATCCAGGTATGTGAAGTCGCTGTTGCTTCTTGCCGCGGTGATCGCCCTTATCAGAGGGCATAACTTTCCGGGCGGAGGGTTTATCGGTGGGCTACTGGCAGGGCTTTCCATCGTTTACGAGAGCCTGGCATTCTCTCCGGAACTGGCACGAAGAAAGCTCAGATTTTCACCGGAACGTTATGTGGCGGCCGGGCTGGGCTCTATCCTGGTCAGCATCTTTCCCGGGGTCATTGCCGGCGGCAATATTATGGAAGGAGTCTGGGTGACTATCCCGCTTCTTTTCGAACAGGAACTGAAACTGGGGACACCGCTGCTTTTCGATGTGGGTGTATTCTTCGTGGTGATCGGGGTCACCCTTTTATTCTTTTTTTCACTGAAGCAGGAGGAATCATGGAAATAGTTCTGGCTGTACTGGTAGGTGTGCTATACACAGCAGGCGTCTACATGCTTCTTCGCCGGAGCATCCTGAAATTTATTATTGGTGTCATATTTATGAGTAACGCGACCAATTTACTGGTGTTTCTCTCCGCCGGAATTACCCGTGGCATGCCTGCTTTCCTGACAGGTTCTGCTGAAGAGGTTGCCGGTATGGCCGACCCTCTGCCACAGGCGCTGGTTCTGACGGCTGTAGTCATAGGGCTTGGATTGGTGGTTTTTGTACTTGCATTGAAGTATAAATTCTTTCAGGTTACGGGTACCGATGACCTGGATGAGCTTAAACCGACGGAGGAAGACTAATGAACTGGGTTGCACTTCCCATACTGTTACCTCTGGCTATGATGCTCTTCCTGATCGTCTTCCGCTCTCAGTCACTGTCGAGATGGATCGGGGTTGCCGGAAGTGCGGTACTGCTGGGTGTCGCCCTGTGGCTTTTCTTCCAGGTGGAGAAGCAGGGTATCCTGACCCTCCAGGCGGGGGGATGGGAGTCACCCTTCGGTATCACCCTGGTAGTCGACCGGCTCAGCAGTTTGATGCTGGTGGTGACCGCTCTGTTGATGCTTGCCATATCGATCTATGCGCTGCGTTACATTCGCGGTGAAAAGTTCGCTCCGGTATTCCACATTTTCTTTTTTTCCCTGGCCATGGGACTGAATGGCGCTTTCACCACCGGAGATGTTTTCAACCTCTATGTTTGGTTCGAGGTATTGCTGATTTCCTCATTCGTCCTGATCTCCCTCGGATGTACCAGGGACCAGCTCAGAAGTGGAATTAAATACATGGCGCTGAACCTCCTGGGCTCCCTCTTCTTCCTTGCCGGGATCGGGTTACTCTACGGGAAGACCGGAACTCTCAATATGGCCCACCTGGCCATGATCCTGATCGAAGATGAGCAGTCGATCCTGATAAATTCATCGGCCGTATTCTTTTTTATCGCATTCGGTATAAAGGCGGCTTTGTTTCCCCTTTATTTCTGGCTCCCGGCCTCCTATCACACGCCTAATATAACCATCACCTCCCTGTTTGCAGGATTGTTGACCAAGGTTGGTATGTATGCCCTGATCCGGTTCTTCACCCTCTTTTTTATTCAGGACCAGGATTTCTGGCAAAACCTTTTGCTCATCGTGGCTGGATTTACGATGATCCTGGGCGGTATGGCCGCATCGGCTTTTTATGAGACACGGCGCATCCTTTCTTACCATATTATCAGCCAGATCGGTTACATGGTAATGGGACTGGGTATCTTCACCCCCCTGGGCATTGCGGGGGCTATCTATTTTATGATCCATAATATGCTGGCGAAAACCAATACCTTCCTGATCTCGGGGGTGATCAACCGACTTCGGGGAAGTTATGACCTGAAAAGAGTAGGGGGGTTGTATCAGGATTATCCCCTGCTGGCGGTCCTTTTCATTATCCCTGCATTCGCCCTGGCGGGGGTCCCGCCTTTATCAGGGTTTTTTGGAAAGTTCAGCCTGATCAAGGCTGGTATCGACGGAGCTCATTTCGGCATCACCGCTGTGGCATTACTGACGGCGCTGCTGACCCTCTATTCCATGATCAAGATCTGGGCAGAGGCTTTCCTGACCAGGCACCCGGAGAATCCGGAAAAGCCCGAACCGGAAGAGAAGCCACGTCTGACTATCCAGGATGTGTTGCCCTCCATATTGCTGGGAGCCGTGACCATCCTTATGGGAGTCTTTGCATCCAGGTTTTTCGGCTATGCCATGGAAGCTGCCGAAGCGGTGATCGATCCAACACCTTATATGGAAGCGGTTCTGAAGGGAGGTGGACCATGAAAGTATTCAGGAAAATGATATATTTAGTGGGATTTCCGTTCTTCTATCTGTGGGAACTATTGACTGCCAATCTTTTCCTTGCCTTTGATATTCTGACACCACGTATGAGATCGAAAGCAGGATTTCTTCAGTTACCATTGGAACTGACCACACCCTCTGGTTTATTGTTATTCAGCAACCTGTTATCCATGACTCCGGGAACACTGACCATTGAGATCAGTGGTGACCGTCGAACCATATGGATTCACTACCTTCATTTTCATGACAGGGAGACCATCACCAGGGATATTATGGAAATGCAAAGGAGAGTAAAACAAATGATAGAATAGGGATGGAGAACGGGGATACAAATATCATTCTTCTGTTAACCATGGGGATTCTGCTGGTGGCCATGGTGCTTACATTTATCAGGCTCATCAGGGGGCCTTCGGTTCATGACCGGATCGTGGCGTTCGACCTTTTTGCATCCATTATCATGGGATTTATCATCACTTACAGTATTCTGGTCCATCAGGCACTCCTTTTCGATGTGGCCATCGTGATTTCACTGGTATCTTTCATTGGTACCGTTGCGATCTCCACTTACCTTAAATTAAAATGATGCAGGAGCTGATTATTCCCATATTACTGCTGGCAGGAGCATTTTTTATGCTCGTTGCAGCTCTGGGGCTAACCCGGCTTAACGACCTGTACAGCCGTATGCATGCCACCACCAAAGCCACATCCCTCGGGATCCTTCTTCTCATTGCCGGCGCGGCCCTGTTTTTCTCCACATGGGCTGTTCTTTTAAAAGCAATCCTGATCATCCTGTTTATCTATCTTACCGCCCCCCTTGCAGCCCACTCCATTGCCCGGTCCTTTAAAAGCCAGGAAGAGAACGAAAATGGTCCTGAAGATCCATCGGATGATTGATCGAGGGGGATTTTGAAGGAGCTGTTTTCAAGGCCGTATGGAAGAATTATCAGCACGGCTTTTCCACCGACTCAGGCCGGTCGCCTTAGGGGAAGGATCGAGGGTTTGGAACTCAATTAAAAGATCGGGGGATTCGTCTGGAAGAGCGAGCCCTGTAAGGAGGACGGATTGCTGCAGGACGGATCCTATGCGATCAGGAATATTCGGTTCAATGACGAAAGCTCTTTGGAAGTCTATTTTTCGCAGCTCCAATAAACGGGTCCATAATTATTACTACCTTTGCCCCACCAAAACCGCCCTGCGGCAGTTTGGAGCATTGAACGGGGTATAGCGCAGTCCGGTTAGCGCACCTGCTTTGGGAGCAGGGGGTCGCAGGTTCGAA
>CAZRZY010000053.1:0-29516 GCA_964604655.1 uncultured Bacteroides sp.
GTCCTCCCAGAAGCCCGAGTATTCCGTTATCGGCACACAGGAAGCAGTGGTCATTGAGTTTGGCGGCCAGCAAAGGAGCGTCCGGTTCAGGTTCCGTATTGACGGCGATCAGGTGGATGGAGCCTTCCGGGAACCTCCGGTAACTGTTTCTTACAATAAAGGCTGCCTGTGCAGACTGGAAGGGCTTGACCTGGTGGTTCAGATCGACGATCCGTGCGTCCGGACAGTGGGTGAGAATTTTTCCTTTGAGTGAGCCCACATAAAAATCATTCTTATTCCAATCGGAGGTCAGCGTGATAATATGCATGGTCTCGCAGCAGGGATTTTCTTATTGGAATGTTGAAAAAAACGGCGTATTTTGCACCTCCAAAAGTAGCGATTATTATTGAATATATGGCTGAAAAGCTGATCTATTTGGAGGGTGTGGATCCGGTTGATTTCTACGGTGTAAACAACGTTCGCTTCAACAAATTCATTCAATTATTTCCCGACCTGAAGATCGTTTCCAGAGGCAATGAGATCCGGATCTCAGGGGATCCCCAAAGGATGGACGATTTCGAAGACAAGGTCGATCTGTTCCTTCGCTATCTTCGCAAGTTTCAGACAGTAACTCTGCTGGACCTGGACGAATTGCTGAAGGGTCCGGCAGAACGAAAAATGGATGCACCCGGACCATCCGACAAGGTGCTTCTGCACGGCGAAAGCGGTCGAAAGATCAGGCCGTTGACCGTCAATCAGAAACGGTTGGTGGAGGATGGGCGCCATCACGATCTGATGATCGCGGTGGGTCCCGCCGGAACAGGGAAGACCTATACAGCCATAGCTATGGCCGTCAAGGCGCTGAAGGAGCGCGATGTGAAGCGGATTATACTTACGCGTCCCGCAGTGGAGGCAGGGGAAAAGCTGGGATTCCTTCCGGGTGATTACAAGGAGAAACTGGATCCCTATCTGCAGCCGCTCTATGATGCTCTCAGAGATATGATCCCTGCCAGGAAGCTGATCCAGTTCATGGAGGATGGCACCATACAGATAGCACCGCTGGCATACATGAGGGGGCGTACCCTGGATCACGCATTTGTGATTCTCGACGAGGCCCAGAACGCCACCTCCAACCAGTTTAAGATGTTTCTTACCAGGATGGGCCCGCATGCCAAATTTATTGTGACGGGCGACGATTCACAGGTGGATCTTCCCAGTCGCGATGATTCCGGACTGGTGCAGGGAATACAGATCCTCAAGGAGATTAGCGGGATCTCCATTATCCGGTTTGATGACCGTGACATTATCCGTCATCCGCTTGTCAGATCGATTGTTAAGGCATATAACGGAATATAAAATCATGTAATTATGGCCCAGGCACTTAAAAAAACCGAATTTCAGTTAAAAGGGCAGAAAGGTCTGTACAAGGGAAAGGTACGCGATGTGTATAACATCGACGATGAGTATCTGATCATGGTGGTGACCGACCGGATCTCCGCATTCGATGTGGTTCTGCCGAGAGGTATCCCCTATAAAGGTCAGGTATTGAATCAGATCGCCTCCAAATTCCTGGATGCCACCGCAGACATCGTTCCCAACTGGAAAATCGAGTCACCCGATCCCAATGTGACCATCGGCCATATGGCCACGCCCTACAAGGTCGAGATGGTGATCCGGGCTTACCTGACAGGCCATGCATGGCGTGAATACAGGGATGGCAAAAGGGCCATCTGCGGCGTGCCGCTGCCCGATGGACTCAGGGAACACGACCGGCTGCCGGAACCCATCATTACCCCCACCACCAAAGCGGATGAGGGACATGACGAAGATATCTCCCGCCGGGAGATTATATCCTCCGGGCTGGTTCCCGAAAAGGAGTATGAGCTGCTGGAAAAGTATACTCGCCAGCTGTTTCAGAGGGGAACCGAAATGGCGGCGAGAATGGGACTGATCCTGGTGGATACCAAGTACGAATTCGGAAAAAAAGGAGGCCGGATCATGCTGATCGACGAGATCCATACTCCGGACTCCTCCCGTTATTTCTATGCAGATGGCTATGAAGGGCGGCAGGAGAGAGAAGAGCAGCAACGGCAGCTATCCAAGGAATTTGTGCGGCAATGGCTGATTGGCCAGGGTTTCCAGGGTAAGGAGGGGCAACAGGTGCCAGAAATGCCGGATGTTTTTGTCTCGGAGGTATCGGACAGGTATATCGAATTATTCGAACATATTACGGGTGAAGATTTTGTTAAGGCTGATACCTCGCGTATGGAGGAACGTATACTTGCCAATATCGATGCGTTCATTTCCAGGTAATTTCCGGCTCGCATATTTCCTGGTGTTCCTTTTATCACTGGGATCACTCCAATCTCAGGAGCCGGTAAAAGTGGAGCGTTCCACCAACAAGGTAATCCTGGAGGGGACCGTCTACTATATCCATGTGGTCGAACCCGGTCAGACCCTCTACAGCATCGCCAGAGCTTACCAAATATCTCAGAAGGAGATCACTGTGGAGAATCCTTCCGTTATCGCCGGACTGCAGGTGGGACAGGCCCTGAAGATCCCGGTGCAACCAACCATGGTCCCGGAAGTGGACACCTCACCGGAACAGGAAGGGGATTCCATTCATTCGGTGAAACCCGGGGAAACCATCTACTCCATCGCCAGGAGCTATGGCCTGGAAGAGGAAGAATTGCTTCAGGCCAATCCGGGGGTCGATCCGGAAGAAATGAGCCCGGGTCTGTTATTGAAGATCCCATCTCCGGCTGGCGAAGGGCCGGAGCCCGCATACGACGAAGAGGGGATCGCCTACCATGAAGTAAAACGAAGGGAAACGCTCTATTCCATTGCACGTTTTTACGGGGTCTCGGTGCAGGATATCCGTGCTGCAAACCCGGAACTGGGATGGGGTGGGCCACGGGCGGGCCAGACCATAAGGGTGCCTCTTCCGCAGGCCGTCGACCAACCGGAGCGCCTGAGAGATACTGTTCCGGCAAAAACCGAGGATGAGCTTCCGGCCGATACCGTGCCCGAACCTTACCGGTATGAGGAATTGGAGATCAGGCATCACGATCCTTTTCGCACCTACCGGGTGGCTTTTTTCATCCCTTTTCAGTTCACCGAACAGGAACCTCTTGATTCATTGCTTGCGGATGTCCGGTCGGAAAGCAGAAGGGGCCGGATTATTGAGCGATACAGAATGGAAGAGAGAACACCTCAGGCGGTCCAGTTCCTGGAATTTTTCCAGGGGACGCTCCTGGCCGTCGACTCTCTGAAGAAGACGGGGATGGAGCTGGATGTCCGATACTATGACACCCGCAGAAGCGTGGACCGGACACTGGAGATTTTGATGGCAGAGGGGCTGGAGGATTTTGATCTGTTTATCGGACCCTTTTACCATTTCAACTTAGAGATCGCAGGGGAATTTGCCAGGAAACACCGGATCCCGCTTGTAACACCTTTTTACAATGAAAAGGAACAGGTAAGGGATAATCCTTACCTCCTCCAGGTAAGCCCTTCGCTGGAGGAAGAATACAAAGCAGCTGCGAAACTGGTGGCCAGCAGGCACCGGTACAATATCGTTTACATCAGGGAAAGAGATACCCTGGACCTGGAGCAGCATGAGCTTTTCAAGGAGTTGATATATCAGGGATTTGACGACTACCGTCCGTCCGAACCGGTGGTGTTCAAGGAGGTGATCCACGGTCTTGCAGGATTGGATGAGATCCTTCACTCCCTGTCGGCCGACAGAAAGAACCTGGTAGTGGTGCCTACCCGGAATGAAGCGCTGGCAAGCAGGGTGATATCCTCACTCTACTACCAGTTGCGTGATTTTGATATCGAGGTTCTGGGTGGTCCTTTCTGGCCGGAATTCTCCTCCATCGATTATCGCTATTTCCATGAACTGAACCTGATCTTCTACAGCTCTTTCTGGGTCAATTACCATGATCATGCAGTAGAAGCCTACCTGGAAAAATACAGGAACCACTACTTCACTGAACCCGAATCGACCACCCGCAAGGGAGCCAGTTACGGAATTCTGGGGTATGACATCAGCTATTACTTTCTGGATGCGTTGCGCCGGTTCGGACCCCGTTTTATCCTTCACCTGAACGAATTTGAATCCGGACAGGTGCAGATTCCGTACCGGTTTGCCAGGGTGAGCAACCGGGGTGGATTTGAAAATACAGAGATGCAGTTCTACCAGTTCACTCCGGACCTGGATATCAGGAAGATTGAGGTTCCGGATGTGCCCAGGCCCCACTACTTTTTCAGGCCGATCCCCGATCCACGGGAGCGGCGTTACCTGAACAAGGACCTGCACCGCAAATAAACAACTTTACAGACGTAACAGACTTTAGTCTCATTTCGTGGCTCTCTCCAACCGCTTCAGGATGGAGAAGATAAAGGCCGCCGACAGCAGACAGGTCACTACAAAGATCAGCCACAACTGCCACAAATCGATCTTTTCCCAGAAGAAACTGCCGATGAACAGCAGTTTGTTTCCTACGGCAGTGGCCAGCAACCAGCCGCCCTGCATCACTCCCTGAAACCGAACCGGTGCCACCTTGGAGACAAAGGAGAGGCCCATGGGACTCAGGAACAGTTCCGCAAAGGTGAGGACCAGGTAAGAAGACATCAGCCAGTAGGGCATGACCCGCGATGAGTCGGGAACAGGGTTGTATTTAATCATCCCCGATTCATCGATCACCTGAAGCTCATGGGGTGAGACCAGATTGATGGATCCGATTACCATGATCACGAAACCCAGCGAGGCAATGATCATACCGATCCCGATTTTCCTGGGGGTGGAAGGCTCCATCCCCTTTCTGTTGAGCCATCCAAAAACCGCCATTACAGCAAAGGTCAGAGAGACAATAAAGAGGGGGTTGAAAGACTGGAATACCTCCGGAGCGATGGGATTCTCTGCTTCTCCCCGGCTGTAGAAAAAGATGGCCGCGACGCCTCCGACCACCGTCATGATCCCTCCGGCGATCCTGGTATTCCGGTTGTTTTTCCTGCCCGCAAGCATGATCACCCCGGCGATGAGGGCGATGACCGAAAGAATGTTATCCAGCCGGAAGAACATAAAGGTAAAGGGATCGACCTTTTTAAGCGTATAATCGCGTGCAAAGAACGTATAGGTGAGTCCGTTCTGGTGAAAGCCCATCCAGAAGAAGATGACCACAAAAAAGACCAGAAGGAGTGCAACCACACGCTGTTTCTCCTCCTTACTGGCGATCAGGACGATCCAGGTCACAAATGCCACGAATAGCCCGATGGCACTTCCGGTAGCGATATTCTTCACAAAGCTGATCAGTACGGCTGTAACAGCACCCGCTACAAGGGCTACCGGGATGGCCATAGGCTTCTCGCCAAGGGTGATGGTAGCCTCCCCTTTCTCCCGGCTCCTTCTCGGCAGGTGTTTGTGAAAGACCAGATAGGCCACCAGTGAGATCACCATGGCAATGGCGGCAATTCCGAAGGCCATATTGTATCCTTTGGAGAAGGTATCGATATAGCTGGATGCAAAGGCGGAAAGATCGGTGACAGGTCCGCTCATATTGACCGCATTGGCCAGTTCCTGAAGTGCGGAAACATCCTGCAGGGTACCATCTTTGTATTGATGACAAAGTGCAGGTAAACTGCCATCGTGCAGTAAGCCATTCATCCTCAGCCACCAGTCACGGATTCCCATGGCAGCGAAGGGGGCGAAGAAGGCACCCACATTGATTCCCATGTAGAAGATCAGGAATGCGTTGTCACGCACCTTGTCATACTTGGGATCGTCATAAAGCTGGCCGACCACTGCCTGCAGGTTCCCTTTGAAAAAACCGTTCCCGATGGCAATGGTAAACAGCCCGATGATGGTGACAGGCAGGGAGAGTCCCGGAATAACCATCATGGCATAACCCAGGAACATGATGACCTGCCCCATGGCAATAACGGCTGTGTATTTTTTGGTTGCATCGGCAATAATCCCTCCCACCAGTGAAAGCCCATAAATGAAAAAGTAGAACCAGCTGTAAATATCACCTGCTTTTTCAGCGGCCAGTCCGAACTTCGCCTGGAGAAATAGAACCAGGATCGCCATCATGGTATAGAAACCGAATCGTTCCCCCATATTGGCGAAAAAGGCCACATAAAGTCCTTTGGGATGTCCTTTTAACATGGATGTAGAGATTTTCGTTTAGTTCGTTCAGGGTAACGGGCACAAATATAGAAATTGTTTTTTCTTAAATTTGATTCAAACAGCATGTTATGAAAATTTTCGATGCCGAGACGATTAAAGAGATAGACGCCTACACGATCAAACACGAACCGGTGGAATCGATCGATTTGATGGAGCGCGCTGCAGCCAGGCTCACAGGATGGTATGTGCGACATTATCATACCGATCGGCGGGTATTGGTCTTTGCAGGCCCGGGGAATAACGGTGGCGACGGGCTGGCTATGGCCCGGCAGCTGGCCCGGCGGCAATACAGGGTTACCTGCGCGGTGCTGCAGTTCGGGAAGCGCTCCACCGACAACGCGGCGAATCTGAAAAGACTCAGGGACCAGGGTTTGGTGGAAATATCGGAAGTGGGGGAGGGCGATCCGCTTCCGGAGATCCGGCATGATGATGTGGTGGTGGATGCCGTATTCGGATCGGGGCTGACCAGGACAGTTACCGGGTTCCCGGAGCAGGTGATACGGCACATCGGAAAGCATGCAGGCCAGGTCATTTCCGTAGATATTCCCTCCGGCCTCTTCGGTGAGGATAATTCAGATAACCAGATGGATAGCGTGGTTAGTGCCGATGCCACTCTGACTTTCCAGTTTCCCTTTCTTTCGTTCTTTTTCCAGGAAAACGAATCGCATGTGGGCAGGTGGAGGGTCCAGGACATCCGGCTCCATCCGGACATCATCGGGGCCAGAGACCCGGGTTATCAGACTATTGAGAAGATGGATGCGGCCCGTGGCATCCCGCCCAGGGGGCGCTACTCCCATAAGGGTACCTTTGGACATGCATTGCTGATTTCAGGAAGCTACGGAATGATGGGTGCTGCTCTCCTCTCGGGCCGGTCCGCCCTGCGGAGCGGAACCGGACTGGTGACCCTTCATGTGCCGCGTTTCGGCTATTCCATTGTGCAGACAGCTTTTCCTGAAGCTATCGTCAGTATGGACCAGTCTGATATTCTTTTTTCGGAACCACCCGACCTTTCAGCCTTTTCGGCAGTGGGTGTGGGACCGGGGCTGGGAACGAAGCCCAATACCGCCAGGGGATTGAAGGACCTGCTCGACCGTGTGGAGTCCCCCCTGGTAATTGACGCCGACGGGTTGAATATCCTGTCTGCTCATCCGGAGTGGTACAACGTTTTGCCCGAGGGCACTGTTCTGACACCCCATCCACGGGAGTTCGATCGTCTGGCAGGAGCGAGCCCCAACAGTTACCAGCGACATCTGAAGCAAAAGGAGTTTGCGAAGAGGTACGGTGTCTGTGTAATCCTGAAAGGCGGTCACACTGGGGTGGCTTCTCCGGACGGAAGGTACTGGTTCAATGTGACCGGAAATCCCGGGATGGCTACAGGAGGCAGCGGAGATGTGCTTACAGGTCTGGTCACGGGTCTGCTGGCTCAGGGGATGTCTCCTGTGGATGCATGCCTTGCAGGGGTCTACCTCCACGGAAGGGCGGGCGACCTGGCAGCCGGTAAAACAGGTCAGCAGGCCATGATCGCAGGGGATCTGATCGATCATTTGGGAACAGCATTCAGAGAGCTTTTCTGATAAATTTTTTTTTTGGCCTTGAGTTTGTAATTTCACCGCTGTATCAGATCGATGATCCCATGAAAAAATGGCTGGTGTTTTCCGCAGTGCTGTTTGTCATTTCTGGATGTGCCTCTACACAGCAACTCCACTTCCAGGTCACTCCCTCCGGGGAGGAGGCTGTGGAAGCAGTGAGAAGTTATTTGTATACGCTGCCTCAGACCGTGTTGCAGGTGAAAGTGATTTATGTGGAGCAGCAGTTCATCCCCGGTCCCTATGGGGAGTATGCAGAACGATTCCTGGGCATCTCCGATGTGGTGGGGCGGAGATCGACCCGGTGGAAGATCAGCAATGTGGAGGTGAAAGTTCACGAAGAACCCGATCCGGCCCATCAGTATCTCCTGCATCTTATGGAAGGGGAATTGTTTTTTGCAGATCTGGAACCCTTCATCAATCAGGGAGTGTTGTGGGATCGCTCCGCGAGGGTGGACCAGGGATTCAGGGGGCCGGGCATGGAACCTCCGGCCGAAGGAGAGATCCCGTTATTTACGGACCGCAGCATCTACTCCAATTTTGACAAGCGAACCGAGACCATGTACAAGACACTGGTCACCGACACCTCCTTTGTGGAGGTTCCCGTTCAGCGGACCGTGGTGGAACAGAAATCGGTGGCCACCAGGGCCGGTGAAGCAGCTGATTTTATCCTGGAGCTGAGGACCAGGAGATTCGATATGTTAACAGGTGAATATGAGGTTTATCCGGACGGTGAGGCGATGGATGCGGCCATACAGAAACTGGATGAAATGGAGAGCGAATACCTTTCTCTCTTCACCGGAAAAACATTCACCAGAGTATGGGAGCGCTCATGGTTCGTGGTTCCCCGGGCCGGAGGAGATCCATCTGATCAGCGTCTGGGCTTCTTCTCCGGCCAGCTGGGATTTGTACCCGGTGAACTGATGGAGGGCACCCCCCTTGAAATCCACTTTGCCCCTGCTGTAAGCGGTTCAGGTCAATCCATGATGGAGACTCCGGCGCGGGGTAGTTTCTCATTTCCCGGCAAGACTCAGGGACGGGATTCCAATGTAGTCTATTTCAGGAGCCCGGCAGTAACAGACCTGAAAATCATGCTCGGGGAAGAGACCATCTTTGAAAAACATCTTTCAGTTTTCCAGGCAGGCCGTATTATAACCAGTCCTGTTCGATAGTGGTATCCGGATTCCTTAAAGCTTTCTGAGACTGGTCACCTGCACCTGGTACCGTTCGGGTGTGAGCACTTTCAGGAAATACACGCCTTCGGTATATCCGGAGGTGTTGATGACCACCACATCACCGGGATCCACTTCCCTGTAAAGCTTCCGGGTGATAAGCCTGCCGGTCACATCCTGGACCTCCAGCAGATAGTCGCCGGTCCTGTTCAGGTCAAACCGGATGCTCAGTTGGTTTCCTACCGGATTGGGGAAGACGGAGATACTCCAGTTTACCCGGTTAACTGGCAATCCCACACCCACATCGAATGGTTGCTGGAATCCCTGGGTCAGGAGCATGCCTCCACCTGAAAGCGTGGTTATCGCCAGTTCTCCGAGGGTCCAGGAGATAGTGATATTGTCTGATTCATGGTATCCGCCGGCCGAGGAGACCACCTGCGGGGCAAGTTCAACCTGACCTTTCACCAATGGAGAGATCAGACAGGCCGCAATCAGGAACATCCAACAGGATTTCATCGGGATAGAGGGATTTGCGATTGGTTGCTCTTTCTATGATTTCATCGGCACATCTTCCAGGATCGCTACCAGAAACTCCCAGAATTTCCGTACGGTTTCTATCTCCACTTTCTCATCCGGAGAGTGCGGGAAACGGATGGTAGGGCCAAAGGAGATCATATCCAGCTGGGGATATACCCCTCCCAGCAGGCCACACTCCAGCCCGGCATGGATCGCCCTGATTTCCGGGACCTTACCGAATTTTTTGTGATACACCTCCTGGCAGGTCTTCAGGATCGGTGATTCCATATCGGGTTTCCAGCCGGGGTATTCCCCGCTCAGCTCCACCTCTGCGCCTATAAGCTGGAAAACAGCGGCGATCTTCCAGGCGGTGGCCTCCTTGGCAGAGTCAACGGATGAACGGGTAAGGTTCAATGCCTGGAACGATCCGTCCCTGACCCTGGCAATGGCCAGGTTATTGGATGTTTCCACCAGTCCTGCCATGGACTGACTCATCCTCTGTACTCCATTGGGGCAGGCAAATATGGCACGGATGAAGAGGTACTGCTCGTCGGAAGGCACCACTCCATGTGGACTTCCGGTCTTTTCACAACTGAACACAATGTCAGGATCGGTCTCTGCAAACTCATTCCGGTACATGACCTGGTAAGCTTCCACCATCTTTTCGAAATCTGCCGCGGAGTTTTCCGGTACCAGGACAGTGGCATGGGATTCCCTCGGAATGGCGTTACGCAGATCGCCCCCCTCAGCTTCTGCGAGCCTGATGTCCAGATCCGACTCTGCCTGCATCAGGAAGCGGAAAAGCACCTTGTTGGCATTGGCCCTTCCGAGCGGGATATCCATACCCGAATGGCCGCCTTTCATACCCCGGGCGTTCATTCGGTATGCCTGATACCCTTGGGGAACCGGTTCGGGATCGTAGCTCTTGGTAGCTGAGATATCAATTCCGCCGGCGCAGCCCACATAGAGTTCGCCCTCGTCCTCCGAGTCCATATTGATCAGTATTTCACCCTCCAGCAAGCCGGGTTTAAGTCCGAATGCCCCTGTCATTCCGGTCTCTTCATCCACGGTGAACAGTGCTTCGATGGGTCCGTGTTTCAGGGTGGTGGATTCCAGGACGGCCATTGCGGCGGCCACGCCTATTCCGTTGTCACTGCCCAGGGTGGTCCCGTCCGCTTTTACCCAGTCCCCGTCGATCACTGCCACGATGGGATCTTTTTCAAAATCAAATTCCTTGTCGCTGTTCTTCTGGGGAACCATATCCAGGTGTCCCTGGAGCACCACTGTTTTTCGGTTTTCCATACCGGGTGTGGCAGGTTTCTTGATAATCACGTTGCCCACCTGGTCCACCATGGTTTCCAGCCCGAGCTTCTCTCCGAAATCTTTCATATATGCTATGATCCGTGCCTCTTTCTTCGAGGGGCGCGGAATCTGTGTGAGGGCATGGAAATGTTTCCAGACCTCCTGTGGTGATAACGCTGTAATAGAACTCATCTCTTTATTTTTCAGATATTTGATTGAACAAGGTTTATAATAGATATAGCTCATGGCTGCAGGACTATTCCGGTTTCTGCCCGGTGGGAAGTTCCAGTCCGAACCGCTGTTTAGCATCGGCCTTTTTGAGCTGCAGGGCCAGGAAGATCGAAACGACCCCCAGGATTACAAGCATGAAAATAGGCCATGTGTAGTTGTAAGGCGGGATCTCTCCCATGACCCGCATCCCGGTGATCCGTTCACTGATCTCACCGGCGGTGAGGCCCTGTGCCTCCAGGTTCTCCCTGACCGACTCCACCTGGCTGACCACTTTCGGATTCACCAGGTCGAGGAATGCTCCGATGCCCCAGAAGAACAGAGCCAGTCCCCAGTTCTGTATGGTGAACATGGATGCATACGCCGTACCGAGCCGACTCTCCTTGACGATCTTGGCCACCGAAGGCCACATGGCTGCGGGGATCAGGGAGAATGCGATACCCAGGCTAAGGAGGCCGAAATAACCCAGCACCTCACTCTGGAAGAGAGAGAGGGAGAGGTGTGCGAAGATCAACAGCACCGATCCCAGGATCATCAGAGAGGCGGCCTTTCCTTTCCGGTCCACGTATCCACCGAAGATCGGGGTAAACAGGATCGTTCCCATGGGAATCAGACTGGCTGTTTTGGGTCCGTTCTGCAGCCATACCGACAGAGTGCCCCAGAGCCCTCTGATAAACAGGGCGAATAACAAACCGATCACTATAAGAGAGCCGATCTTCCCCCCCAGGTTTTTAATTCGCGCAGGGATCATGGAGAAAGCCAGCCCGAAAACGAAAAGCCCCAGGTAGATAGCCACGTTACCAAACGACTGGCTGCCAAAAAGCTGAAAGTATTCCGTACTGACCGGAAGATCATAGCTGAAGCCAAATTTATTGACCAGCAGGTCGGGAGCGTACTGGATAAAAGGGAAAACCGCCGAGTAAAAGAATACGCAGAGCAGGGCAATGAACATGAAAGAACGGTTCCTGACCAGTTCCACCAGGTTGGAGAATTTGAAATCCTCTTCCTCCTCCACCGTCCCGCTGTCAGCCCGGATAGCTTTTTCCTGCTTGTCGAGCGAATAATCGAAGATGGTATAGACCAGGAAGACGATCAGGGACAGACCGATCAGGGTGGCGGCAAATGTCACGGCAGGAGGGACGCTTCCACCTCCGATATCGATGGAGAGTGCCAGTCCCATGGCGGATCCCAGCCTTCCGAAACCCATGTTGATGGCCATGGCCAGGGCCAGTTCGTAACCCTTGAACCATTTGACAACGGTCCGTGTGGAAACCACACAGACCACCTCCAGGCCCGATCCGAACAGAATCCTTCCCAGGATCATCATGTTCAGCTGTATACGGTGGCTGTCGCCAAAGAACCCGTGTGCAGCCAGCGCCGTAATGGCAGCACCCAGCACAGCCAGGGCTCCGAAGATCAGCCCGGCACGCCTCACCCCCCACTTATCCAGAACGATACCCCCCACGATGATCATCCCGAACAGATTGGCGATGGTGGTGAGTCCGATCAACCTTCCGAATTCCTCGCTGGTGAACCCCATCTCACTTTCCATCAAACCTTTAAGGCCCCCAAAGAAATCCTGGAACCAGTAAGTTGACAACATCAGCATACTGACCAGTACCAGCATCAGCCATCGAAGGGGGGCAGAATCTCGCAGGGTTTTTCGTATCGCTTCCATCAGGGTAATTTTTTCGTTTTGAACGGTTTTTGCATGAACAGAGCGATAAAAATAGGAAAAATATGGAGCCCCGTAGCCTATTGTTGAACATAGTGTATAAGTTCCGGGTTCTTACCCGTAAGAAATTTCATATGTTTGCGACCAAATGATTGAGTTTAAAATTCAATCTTGCCAAACTGCAATGGATGATGAAGCATGTAATTTGGATCGGAGTGATTTTATTGTTGATGGGCACCGGAAGGCTGGAGGCTCAGGAAGAGGTAAAATGGTACTCCATTGAGGAGGCGATTCAGCAGGCTTCCCTGGAGCCGAGGGTGTTAGTGATCGATGTTTACACTGACTGGTGTGGCTGGTGCAAACGGATGGACGCCGTTACCTTTTCTGATCCGGAAGTAGCCCGGATACTGAACTCCCATTTCTATCCGGTCAAACTGGATGCGGAGGGGAAGAATGATATCATTATTGGAGACCGCTCCTATCAATTTGTGGAAAGCGGCAGGAACGGCTATCATGAAATTGCGGCCATCGTGACAAAAGGCAGGCTTTCCTATCCCACCATCTCTTATGTGGATGAACGGGGGAGAGTGCTGGAGGCGTCACCCGGTTACAAGAATCCGGAAACATTCAAGGTTCAACTGGCCTATTACGCCAATGAAGCCTACAAGACTACCAGTTTCGAGGAGTTTTCCGCCAGCTACCCCGACTGATAGAGCAAAAGCATCCGTTCCAGCTCTGTGATGACCTCCCTGCGCAGGGAGGCGGGCTCCAGCACAGTGGCATCTCTTCCGAGTCCCAGGACCAGCGATCTGAATTCGTAGGTGGGGTGTACCCTGAAACTGAAGACCACCTGTTCTTCATTTTCTGATTCAATGTTTTGAGTTTCGTGCCAGGGCTGACTGATCAGGTACTGAGCCTGGGTTTTCTGGACCGAGAGCCGGATGAGTGGGGGAGATCCTTCCGGTGCGATAATGCCGATGGAGTGGCGGAAGTATTCCGAAGTATCGAAAGGTGGAGGAGTATATGGCAAAGTGGTATCCTCCTGAAGATCCCTGATCCGGTCGAGGGCATAGGTCCGCACCTCCTTCTTGAAATCATTCAGTCCCACCAGGTACCAACGGAAGCCGTGCTCCCTGATCAGGTAGGGGTGTACCTCAATGAAATAGGGTTTGTCTTCATAATAGGGCAGGTAAAAGATGCGGACCACCTTTTTTTGTTCCACTGCCCGGACCAGCGGTTCCAGGAACCTGCTTCCCCTGATCTCCGGGATTCTCCTGAAGCTGATGAATTTCCTGTCTCCGAATTTTTCATGAAGTTCGGCCAGGTAGGTGTGGATCTCCCTGCTGTCTTTTGAAATGGGCATGATATGATGTGGGTTTTTTCAAAATTAGTAAAATCGATGGCACAGTTTTGCTGAATTTGTTTATCTTGATTTCCAATCCATGACAATCCTGAAAAGTGGCATAGGTTCAACAGCCGAAGGAGCTGACCCGTCCGGTGAGGGACCTTGCATATTGACCATCCGGAACCGATCCCGAAGGAAACTCAACCTGGTGCTTCACGGAACAGAGGTAAACACGGTCCGGGCCATGATGATCCGCCGTTTCAAAAGGCTGAAGCTGATCAAGGGAACCTACGTGGTGGAGGCGTGGCTTTCGGAGGGCCGCATAGGTATTCATGCGGTGAATATCCCTCATATCAGCATTGAGAAAATCACCTCCAGAAAGGATGTTTCGATCCGGGGAAGAAAGATTGTCGCCGATTTTGTGAACGATCGTGCCCGACTGGAGATCGACCGCGAACCATCCGCCGGAGAGCTGATCCGGAATGCTCAATAGTTGAGATTGGAAGCCAGCAGTCTTTCCACCTCATCCACTCTCAATCCCTTTCTTATGGAGTAATCGGCTACCTGGTCCCTTCCGATCTTTCCCACGAAGAAGTACCTGGATTCCGGATGAGCGAACAGGAGTCCGCTGACCGATGCGGCAGGAACCATGGAGTAATTCTCGGTCAGGCTGATTCCGGATCGCTCCGCATTCAGCAGATCGAACAGGATCTTTTTCTCGGAGTGATCGGGACAGGCAGGATAGCCGTGCGCAGGACGGATACCCCGGTATTCCTCCCGGAACAGGGCTGCGGCATCCATCTGTTCCTCCCGGGCATATCCCCAGTACTCCTTCCGGATCTTTTCATGGATCAGCTCCGTAAAGGCTTCCGCCAGCCGGTCGGCCAATGCCTTCAGCATGATGGAGGAATAGTCGTCGTGATCCCTCCCGAAGGCTTTGAGCCGCTCTTCGATCCCCGCCCCGGCTGTTACGGCGAAAGCACCCACATAGTCTTTAACCCCGGAGTCTTCGGGAGCGATAAAGTCGGACAGGCACAGATTGGGAAGCGTATTCTCCTTCTCGGCCTGGTTTCTGAGATTGGTAAACCGGGTAAGCACCCGGGTGCGATCTTCGTCATCGTACACCAAAATGTCATCACCCCTTGAAGCGGCCGGGTAGATTCCGAATACCGCATTGGCTGTCAGCCACTTTTCACTGATGATCCGTTCCAGCATCTCCAGTGCATCGTGGTAAAGGTTCCGGGCTTCGTTCCCATATTCCGGATGATCAAAGATCTCGGGGAATTTTCCTCTCAGTTCCCAGGTCACGAAGAAAAAGATCCAGTTGATGTAGGGAAGGATCTGCTCTATGGGGAAGTCGGTGAAGGAGTGAACCCCCGGACGTGCCGGAACATCGGCTGCTGTGCTGCTCCATTGGATGCTGAGGGCATTCTTCCTGGCCTGTTCCAGGGAGATGTACCTCACCTCCCTGCCGGCGCTTGCATAGCTCTCGCGAAGCGCTTCATACTCCTTGTGGGTCCGGCGTATATATTCGGACCTTTGTTCACCGGAAAGGAGGGTGCTGACCACCGATACGCTTCTGGATGCGTCTTTTACATGAATCACCGGCTGGCTGTAACGTGGTTCGATCTTCACTGCCGTATGTATCCTGGAGGTGGTGGCTCCGCCGATCAGGAGCGGCTGTTTCATCCCTGTTCTTTCCATCTCCGAAGCCACATGGATCATCTCTTCCAGGGAGGGAGTGATCAGTCCGGAAAGCCCCACTATATCGGCCTGTTGCTTCTCCGCCTCATCGAGAATCTTTCCGGTGGGAACCATGACCCCCAGGTCGATCACCTCGAAGTTATTGCAACCGAGCACCACTCCGACAATGTTTTTTCCAATATCGTGTACATCTCCCTTGACGGTGGCAAGTAGGACTCTCCCGGCTCTCTTTATTTCACTTTGGGGATCAGTTCCCTTCTCTTCCTCGATAAAGGGTAGGAGGGTAGCCACCGCCCGTTTCATCACTCTGGCACTTTTCACCACCTGGGGAAGGAACATTTTCCCGTCGCCGAACAGATCACCCACCACATTCATTCCGTCCATTAACGGTCCCTCGATCACCTTCAGCCCCAGACCATATTTGGCATGTGCTTCCAGGGCGTCCGATTCGATGTGTTCGGAAATACCTTTCACCAGAGAGTGCCGCAGCCGCTCTTCCACCGGAAGTTCCCGCCAGGAATCCTTTCGTTCTTCAGCCTTTTCCTCCTGGTTCAATGTGGCGGCGTATTCGATGATCCGTTCGGTAGCGTCGGATCTCCGGTTCAGTACGAGGTCTTCGGTATATTCCAGTAACCGGGGCTCGATCTCGTCGTACACCTGGAGCATTCCGGGATTGACGATCCCCATGTCAAGTCCGGCCTTAACGGCATGAAAGAGGAAGACCGAGTGAATCGCCTCCCGGACCAGGTCATTGCCTCGAAAGGAGAAGGAGAGATTGCTGATCCCACCGCTGACCCTGGTACCGGGAAGGTTCTCCTTGATCCAACGGGTGGCCTCGATAAAGTCGACGGCATAACTGTTATGCTCCTCGATCCCGGTTCCGATGGTCAGAACGTTGGGATCAAAAATAAGATCGTCTTCCGGATAATCCAGCTTCTCCCGAAGGAGCCGGTAGGCCCGTTCACAGATCTCCATACGGCGTTCCAGTGTGGCTGCCTGCCCCTGTTCATCAAAGGCCATGACGATCAGGGCAGCGCCGTATGAGCGGATCTTTGCAGCATGCTGAAGGAATTGAGATTCTCCCTCCTTCAGACTGATAGAATTGACTACCGACTTCCCCTGAATACATTTCAATCCCGCTTCGATCACCAGAAACTTGGAGGAGTCGATCATCAGGGGGACCCTGGATATATCGGGTTCTGCCATCAGAAGATTCACGAAGGTCACCATCTCCTTCTCTGCGTCAAGCATGGCATCATCCAGGTTGATATCCAGGATCATGGCACCGTCCTCGACCTGTTTCCGTGCAATCTCCAATGCTTCCTCGTATTTCTTTTCCCGGATCAGCCGGGCAAATTTCCTGCTGCCGGCCACATTGCATCGTTCACCCACATTGATGAAATTGGAGCCTTTGTATGCAGTCAGCGGTTCCAGGCCGCTTAGTTTTAACCCGTGCGAGACAGGAGGGAGTGTCCTGAGCCTGGACTGTTCCAGCAACCCTGAAAAGGTCCGAATATGATCCGGAGTGGTACCGCAACATCCCCCTATGATATTGACAAATCCGGAATCGAGAAAATCCTTGATATGGACGGCCATCTGTTCGGGTGTCTCGTCATACTCACCGAACTGATTGGGAAGCCCGGCATTGGGGTGTGCTGATACGAAATGACTCGATTTCTCTGACATAACCTCCAGGTAAGGTCGCATCTCTTTGGCCCCCAGAGCACAATTCAATCCTATGGAGAGCAGCTGCACGTGGTCCAGGGAGTGAAGGAAGGCTTCCAGGGTCTGGCCCGAAAGCGTCCGTCCGCTGGCGTCAGTGATGGTGCCGGAGACCATGACCGGAATTCTCGTCCCGGCCTTATTAAGTGCTTCATCGATGGCCATCAGGGCTGCCTTGGCGTTGAGGGTGTCAAACACCGTCTCCACCAGCAGCAGGTCCACCCCTCCCGCCATGAGTCCTTCCACCTGCTCCCTGTAGGAACCTTTCATCTCGTCGAAGGTGATCGCCCTGAATCCGGGGTCGTTCACATCGGGAGACAGGGAAGTGGTCTTGTTGGTCGGACCCAGCGAACCGGCCACAAACCTGGGTTTATGGGGTGTGCGGGCGGACCATTTTCTGGCCGCATCGGCGGCGATCCGTGCCGCTTCGCGGTTGATCTCGCTTACCAGCGGTTCCATTTGATAATCCGCCTGCGAGACCGATGTGGCATTAAACGTATTGGTCTCGATGATGTCGGCACCTGCCTCCAGGTATGACTCATGAATCTCCCTGATCACGTCCGGGCGGGTCAGGCAGAGTAGGTCGTTGTTCCCCTTCAGGTCAGCCGGGTGGGCCCGGAAACGCTCTCCGCGGTAGTCAGCTTCCTCCAGCCCGTAACGCTGAATCATGGTTCCCATGGCACCATCCAGCAACAGCACCCGGTCCTTTAGTAACTCCGATATATTTTTTCCTGACCCCATGAATGGTCCTGCAACCTTTCTGCGAAATTACGCAATTGTGCGGAAGGCCTGTTCAAAATCTGCAATGATATCGTCGATATGTTCCAGCCCCACCGATACCCGTAGCAGGGTGGGGATCACCCCTGCAGCTCTCTGCGCCTCTTCCGGCAGCTGCTGGTGAGTGGTGGCAGAGGGCTGGATGATGAGTGTCCGCACGTCTCCCACGTTGGCCAGGTGACTGACCAGCTTCAGGTTGTCCACCAGCCTGGTAGCCTCCTCTTTTTCCCCTTTCAGCGTGAAAGAGAGAACTCCGCCGGCACCCCTTGGAAAGTATTTCCTGGCCATCTGGCGGTGGGGGCTGCTATCCAGGCCGGGATAGAGAACCTGCTCCACTTCGGGTCGCTTCTCCAGCCACTTTGCCAGTGCAAGGGTATTCTCCACATGGCGTTCCATCCTCAGGGAAAGGGTTTCCAGACCCTGGAGGAAAAGAAATGAATTGAAAGGACTCTGGCTGGGGCCAATATCCCGCATCCCCTCTACCCGTGCCTTGATAATGAAAGCGATATTACCGAACGGACTGTCGCTTCCAAAGGTCTCCCAGAATTTCATCCCGTGATATCCTTCGCTCGGTTCAGTGAATTGGGGGAATTTGCCGCTGCTCCAGTTAAAATTGCCCGCATCAACGATCACGCCCCCGATGGAGGTTCCGTGTCCGCCAATCCATTTGGTGGCAGATTCCACCACGATATGGGCCCCGTGGTCGATGGGCCTGCAAAGGAACCCCGCCGCACCGAAGGTGTTATCGACGATCAGAGGAATCTGATGACGGGATGCCAGTGCTCCGAGTTTCTCCAGGTCGGGAATGTGGAAACCGGGATTGCCGATGCTCTCCACGTAGATTCCCCTGGTCTTCTCATCGATGAGCATCTCGAAAGCATCCGGCCGGATCGAATCGGCGAACCGGGCTTCCCAGCCCATCTGTTTAAAGGTGACCCGAAGCTGGTTATGGGTTCCCCCGTATAAATAGGGGCTGCTGACGATGTGTTCGCCGGGCCTCAGGATCGTCTGGAAAGTAAGGAACTGGGCCGCGTGTCCCGAAGAAGTGGCCAGTGCGGCCACTCCACCCTCCAGTGCTGCTAACCGCTGTTCAAATACATCGTTGGTCGGATTCATGATCCGTGTATAGATGTTTCCGAACTCTTTCAGGGCAAATAACCGGGCCCCGTGTTCCGAATTGTTGAAGGTATAGGAGGTGGTCTGGTATACGGGAACAGCCCTGGAATTAGTAGCAGGGTCGGGCATCTGGCCCGCATGGATCTGCAATGTCTCGAAATGACTCATGATGAACTATTTTGAATGTTTGCGTATGATGTAAGTTAGTTGCCGGGGTAACCGGGGAAGCGTGGTGAGTCCTTATTCAGGACCTCACCTG
The DNA here is from genome assembly GCA_964604655.1 of uncultured Bacteroides sp. Lineage (GTDB taxonomy): Bacteria > Bacteroidota > Bacteroidia > Bacteroidales. The sequence goes on from CAZRZY010000053.1 coordinate 19,572, forward strand.
GCCCATGGACATAGGCAGTGGAAGGTGCAGGCAAGTCTGAAATAGTGCTGTCATGATGCTCATCTTTGTTATTATATCCCTTTCGGGTTAGGTTTTGGCACCTTCGCCTGGTGGCGGGTTGCCAGGGGATCACAGAGCCTAATCTCTCAACCCCTTCTTAATACCAATGACACCCGCGGTGGAATTGATCCTGTAAAGAGCGGTGGAATTGGTTTTGTAAAGATAGGTGGAATTGGTTTTGTAAAGATAGGTGCAGGAGATTAAAATTGCAAATCCGGATCTGAATATTCTTTTTATAACTGGAAGGTCAGACCCAGGCCGAATAGCTCCTTGAACTGCACTCTGGGTTCCGAGCTGTCGTTTATGCCGTCACCGGTGGAATCAAACCCGAATTCAATATCGTGGTCGTATATCAACTGTGTATTGAGGGAGGCAGAGATAAAATCGTTGACCTTGAACGTAAGCAGGAGGTCCCAGTTCACATCGATGTACTGCGGATTGTCCAGATAGTTGGAGAAAAGGTCCAGCTTGGTATCCAGCAGGACATTCTTCAGGATTTCCTGCTTGAAGGTGATCTTTATGTAGGCCCCGAGTTCCGCACGGGACTGTTTCCCCGGATCGATCCCGAACGAGCCGGCCTCCGATAGCTCATCGTCCAGCACAAAGGTCGCCTTACCGCCCAAAGGGGCGAGCATGAGGGAGAACGATTCGTTGGGTTTGAAATCGAAACCTGCTGAAAAGTTCAGGTACCCCGGAGCCATAAAGTTGGAGATCTTTGTTCGATCCTCCTCACCCGGTTTGTCGAACCCTTCGGCAAATTGGGTCCGGAAGCTGAGTAGTCCCGAATAGTTCCACCGGTCGGCTGCCCGGTATCCGAATTTGGAGGAGAATTCGAACTGGTCATCGCTCTTTCGTGCGGCGGACTCTCCCTGTTTGATCAGGCCAAAACCCATGGCCAGGTCATTGTCCCAGCTGGTATTTCCGTTGTTGTAATCGGCTGATAGTTTTACCAGCGCATTGCCTGAAAGACTGTTTTCTCCGCCGGCGGCCCAATTGGAGAGGGAGAGCTGTGAAAAATTCAGGGAGGTGATCCCTCCGAATCTCCAGAGGGTGTCCTGGCCGGCCGGTTCCTGGGCTTCTAATTGCCGGATCAGGGACAGGGCCATCAGAATGACAATGATTTTTCTCATGAGGACGGGGGTTGTGTGTAATACGTCAGTGATTCGTTTTTATTTAATGTTTTTAACCGCTACAGGTCAGCAACGATCTGGTCTCATAACAAATCAGCGGGTTGATTGTTTGATGGCCTCATTTAACCGTGGAGAGAAATTAGTACTATCTTCGCGGTGTGGAGATAAGCGACCTTTACCGCAGCCTGAAAGAGGCCTATACATCCGAAAATTTGGGACGGATAACCGGAGGGATCATTGAGTTGTTCCGGGGGCACCAGTATGATGCCCTCCGCTATATTCAACGGGTGGTCCATGAATATACCCCATGTGATGAGGAGAAGATCAACCGGTTATTTTCAAAACTGATTATGATCTACCATCCCGACCGGTTGAATCAGAACCGAAGCAGGATGGAGGCAGCATACCACCGGGGGGATTTCGAGGAGCTTTTTACCATGTCGCACATCCTTCATGTACAGAATCTGGAGCCTGAAACCGCCACCGTCAGTGAAATTCTTACCGACGAGGACCTGACTGAGGAGTTTGGGTGGGAGGAGGAGCCGGATGGTTTCAGCTATTTCATGCATCACGAGGAGGCAGAGGAGCAGGAGGATCCCTTTGAATTCACCGAGCGTACCTTCTTAGCAGCACTGAAGCGCAGGGTGTACGGGAATCTGAATGTGGATTTTCCCATGTACCTGCTGGAGGACCTGGAGGAGATTGAGATGGCCGACTATGATATTGGTTCTCTGGAGGGAGTTGAGTCGTGTCGGATGGTCAGGGCCATCGATCTTTCCAACAACAACCTGACCGATCTCACCGGGCTGCAGGAACTTCATCAGATAGAACGGCTCTATCTCTCCAATAACCACATCGGGATGATCGATCCGCTGAGTAATCTGCTGGTACTGCAGGTGCTCGATATTTCATACAACGACGTGGACGATCTGTCCCCTCTTTTTGATCTTTCGCATCTGAGCTACGTCAATGCCGTGGGGAACCGCATCCCCGAATGGCAAATGGAGACGCTGCAGTTGAAAGGGATCACAGTGGTCTGTTAATCCGATGAAAGGGCCTGTTCCAGGTCGGCTTTCAGATCTTCCACATCTTCGATTCCCACCGAAAGACGGATCAGCTCTTCGGAGATCCCCTCTGCCCTTCGTCCCTCCGGTCCCAGGTGCCGGTGGGAGGTATGAGCCGGTGAGCTGCTGATGGTTTCCAGACCACCCAGGCTCATGGAAGGTTTGATCAGTTGCAGCCTTTTCTGAAAAGTGATTCCTTCCGTTTCTTCCACCTCAAAAGAGAGCATCCCTCCGAAACCGGTCATCTGATGGCAGGCTATCTCATGGCCCGGATGATCGGGAAGGCCCGGATAGTTAACGCTGCGGATCCGGGGATGTCCGGCCAGGAAATGGGCCAGTTCCATGGCATTATCATTGATCCGTTCCACTCGTACGTGGAGTGTTTTGAGACTTCTCTCCAACAGGTAGAGGGTAATGGCATTTAGCGCACTTCCCAGGTTCAGTCCGGTAGCGTGGATCCTTTCGATCCACTCCCGGTTTCCTGCCACCGCTCCTGCCAGCAGATCACTGTGTCCGCCCATGTATTTAGTGGCACTGTGCAGGACCAGGTCCATCCCTAGAGCAGAAGGTTGCTGATTGACCGGTGAAGCGAAGGTGTTGTCGATAAGGCTGATCACCCCGGCCTCTTTTGCCATGTTCGCCACCGCCCCGATATCGGTGATCTGAAGCAGGGGGTTGGAGGGAGTTTCAATATAGATCAGCCGCGTATCAGGCCGGATTTCTCTCTTCAGGTCACCAGCGGTGTGGCCGGATGCGATACTGAATTCGATCCCGAACTTGCGGAATTCACTTTCAAGGAAATGGGAGGTACCCCCGTACAGCCCCTTCTGGAATACCGCATGATCACCCTTTTTGAGGATCGTATACATCACCGCACTGATGGCGCCCATCCCAGAACTGAAGACCAGTGCAGCTTCGGTCCCCTCCAGCGAGGCAATTTTAGAAGCCACCGCCCTCTCATTGGGTGTATTCAGATAGCGGGGATAAACCGTGTCCTCCTGGTCGATGAACTCAAAGGAGGTGGAAGTGTAGATGGGGGAGTTGATTCCTTTTTTCAGCTCATCTTTCAGGGTGCCGGCGTGGACACAACGGGTGGGAAATTTATGCATCGGTTTGCAGTAGGGTTTGCATGGCGGCCACATTTCGGGGGTTTCGCACATTCTTGGCTTCCGGAGTGTAGAGGTATTCGTACAGTTCCCGGTAGTGTGTCTCCACTTTGGGACGGACGACTTTATAGGTGGGGTTCATCAGTTTATTCTCGATCGTGAATCCTTCGGCCAGTATAGCGATGGCGGAGGGGATCCAGCGCTGGGGAAACATATCTCCGTATTTCCCGCCGGTCCTGTATTCCCGGATTTCTTTGTCTAGAAGATTCAGACAGGCTTCCGTTGCCTCCATGCTTCCGGTTTCCACTCCTTCCTCCTTCAGGTATCGCCTGAGTGCTTCTGGATCGGGATGGACCAGTGCCACCGTGTAAGGATTCTGGTTGTTGTACAGCAGGCACTGTTCGATGAATACCGACTGGTCGGTGAAGGTCTCTTCGATTCCCTCGGGACTGTACTTCTCTCCGTCATCGGCGATGAGCAGGCTTTTAAATCTTCCAAGCACATACAGAAATCCATCGGGATCCAGGTAGCCCATATCACCGGTGAACAACCAGTCCTCTCTGATCGTTTCTGCCGTGGCCTTTTCGTTCTTCCAGTATCCTTTCATTACGTTCTCCCCCCTGATCACGATCTCGCCCTTTTCGCCCAGAGGAACTTCATGGCCCTCCTCATCACAGATTTTCACTTCCAGATTATGGGGGATCAATCCCGAAGACCCCATTTTGCATGCATTTTCACTGTTGGTGCTGATGATGGGACTGGCTTCGGTGAGGCCGTATCCCTGGTACATGGGAATGCCGATGGCAAAGAAAAAACGCTGCAGTTCAATGTCCAGTAGTGCTCCGCCTCCGATAAAGAACTTCATATTCCCTCCCATGGCATTCCTCACTTTTTTAAAGATTACAGCATCGAACAGGAGGTAAAGCGGCTTGAGCAATGCACGGGTTCCCTTGCCGCGATTCCAGCCTATTCCGTTATAACGGTAAGCGATTTTCAGACCGGTTTTAAAAAGAGAGTAGGTGAATTTTCCTTTGGCCCGCACTCCGCTTTCGATGTTGTTCCGGAAATTCTTGGCAATGGTTGGAACGCTGAACATCAAATCTGGTTTGATCTCCTGGATGTTGCGGGAAATATTTTTCCGGGTCTCGATGGAACTCTTTCCCAACTCCAGGGCAGCCAGGCTGGCCCCAACCGACATCAGGGTGAAAATTCCGGCAGTATGGGCGAAACTGTGGTCCCAGGGCAGGAAAAGGAACATCTTGTAATGAGAGGGGATGGTTATAAGCGAAAGGGCCTGTTCGGTATTGGAGGTATAGTTCCGGTGACTCAGCATAATCCCTTTGGGATCGGCCGTGGTGCCGGAGGTGTAGCAGATATTAGCCGTATCGTCAGGGCTGATCGATTCATAGACCTTTCTGAATCCTTCCGGATCTCTGGCAATAAAATCGCTCCCCTTCTCCATCAGGTCACCCATATATACTTCATGATCCCGGTAGCTTTCCACGGGATCCATCAGGATCACTTTTTCCAGATCGGGAAGCTGGTCCAGCAACGGCCCGATCTTTTTAGCCTGGCTGCCAGATACCACGATCATCCGCGTCTCCGAGTGCTTCAACCTGAATACCAGGTCGGCCGGCTCGTTGAGCTGGATGGAGAGGGGTACGTCGATGGCGCCCACATAGAACATACCCATTTCGGCGGTCACCCACCAGGTGCGCCCTTCCGCCAGAAGGGCCAGGCGGTCACCCTTTTCTACCCCCAGGGTAAGCAACCCTGCGGCAAAATGGTGTACCAGTTTTCTCAGTTCCAGAAAGGAGGTGGATTGGAAACGTCCGTCACGCTTTTCCCACATGTAGGGATTATCACCGTGTTTGTCGACGTTCTCTTCAAAAAATTGTACCAGAGATTTCATCCGATCATTATAGGTAATTAAAGCTGGATAATCTGCTCGCGATCTGGGCCTACAGACAGGTAGCTGACGGGCACCTTCAGCTCCTTTTCCAGGAACTGGATATAGTGCTGAAGCTCTTCGGGTAATTGATCTTTGGAGCGTATGTCTGTCAGATCGGTTTTCCAGCCCGGCAGTTCGGTGAATACCGGTTCCACATTCGCCTCCAGGTCGAAGGGCAGCTGGTCGGTCATCTGACCATCCAACAGGTAAGCGGTGGCTACTTTGATGGTTTCAAACGTATCCAGGACATCTGTCTTGGTCATGATCAGCTGGGTTACCCCGTTCAGCATCATGCTGTATTTCAGTGCCACCAGATCCAACCACCCGCATCTTCTGGGCCTGCCTGTGGTGGAGCCGAATTCCTTACCGATCTCCCTCAGTTTCTCTCCCTCTTCGTTCAGCTGTTCCGTGGGAAAGGGACCGCTTCCCACCCTGGTGCAATAGGCTTTGAAGATTCCGAAAACTTCCCCCACCGAGCTGGGCGCTATTCCCATTCCCGTGCAAGCTCCGGCGCATATGGTATTGGAAGAAGTCACGAACGGATAGGAGCCAAAATCGATATCCAGCAGGGTGCCCTGAGCTCCTTCGGCCAGGATACTTTTCTCCTGCTCCAGGAATCGGTTGATCTCATATTCCGTATCCACCCGGGTGAATTTACGGATCACTTCGATCCCCTCGAAGAATTTCTCCTCTTCGATCATGGTATACTCGAAATCGTATAGCTTCAGGAGTTCCCGGTGCTTGGATTTGAGTGCCTCATACTTTGCCTGGAAGTGATGTTCCAGGTCGCCCACCCGTAATCCGTTTCTACCGGTTTTATCCATGTAGGTGGGCCCGATTCCTTTCAGGGTGGAGCCGATCTTCGACTTGCCCTTGGCGGCCTCCGAGGCAGCATCCAGGATTCGGTGAGTGGGAAGGATCAGATGAGCTTTATTGGATATCCAGAGATTCTTTGTCAGGTCGATTCCCACCTCTTCCAGCGCTTCGATCTCACGTTTGAATACAATGGGATCCAGCACCACGCCGTTGGAGATGAGGTTCAGTTTATCTTCCCTGAAGATCCCCGAGGGAATATTGTGGAGGATATGTTTGCGGCCATGAAATTCAAGGGTATGGCCTGCATTGGGCCCTCCCTGGAACCGGGTGATGATATCGTACCGGGGTGTGAATACATCTACCACTTTCCCTTTACCTTCATCGCCCCATTGCAGCCCTAGGAGCACATCAACTTTCATTCGTATGGTTTTGGATGGGTTGGCATAAAAAAGCCGGTAGTCCGGCATCAAAGTCAGGTAAAAATAAGAAAAAAACCTGACCAGGGCTTACTCTCCGTTGGTTCCGGTCCGGCTCCGCCCGTAAATATAGAGAGAATGGTGACTGGGGGAGAAATTATTGAGCTCACATGCAGTTTTGATGATCTCCTCGATCCTTGGATCGCAGAACTCGATCACATTGCCGGTGTCCAAGTCGATCAGGTGGTCGTGCTGCATACACTGGTAAGCTTTTTCAAACTGGGCGATATTTTTACCGAACTGATGCTTAATAACCAGGTTACAGTCCAGCAGAAGTTCTATGGTATTGTACAGGGTGGCTCTGCTAACCCGGTAATTCTTGTTCTTCATGAAGATATACAGGGACTCGATGTCGAAATGGCCGTCCCTGGAGTAGATCTCATCAAGGATGGCATATCTTTCGGGAGTTTTACGGTGACCTTTTCGCTCAAGGTATTCAGTGAAGATCTGTTTTACAGTATCCTTCGTCTCCTCATTCACCATAATTCAGTCTAGGTAAAAATGAATATGCTAAGATAGTAATTATTTTAATTTAGAACGGATAAGGATGGGATTTTACTCCTTCACTTCCACCCGGTGAACGGACTCTACCCCCTTCAATTTCATCAGGTTGAGGATCAGGTTATTGAGATCATTAGTGCTGTGTACATACAGATCGATAGTACCATCGAAGATCCCGTCGTGCCCATGCAGGTTGATAGTACGCATGCTGATGTTCAGCTCCTTTGTGATGGTATTGGTAATGGAATTGTACACTCCGAAGCGATCCCAGCCGCTTAACTGGATTCGGGCGAGATAGGAAAGCACTTTATGCTGTGTCCATTTGGCGGCCACCAGCTTATCCCCCCGGCTGGACATGATCTTTATGGCGGTCTTGCAGTCGGTCCGGTGCACCAGCAATGTACCGTTATCCTGCCTCACTGCCACCACTTCGTCACCAGGGATGGGATTGCAGCAGCGCGCCAGGGAGTAGTTACTCTCCTCATCCCCGGATGTTTCACGCAGGATCAGGGTTCCTTTGGAATCGTACTCCTCCTCCTTCTGACTCGACTTCTTCTGCGAACGGCCCAGAGAAAGGTCCCATACCCTCACCCATTTATTCTTGGTATTCTTGCTCAGCACATCCTTCAAATCATCCAGGCTGGTCATACCGCTGCCAATCTTGGAATAAAGCTCATCCTTATGGGTGGAGTTGTAGGCAGGGACCAGCTTTTTCAAAATCCTTGAACTGGGTGTCAGGTTGAGTTCCTTCAGTTTTTCGATCAGGATCTGTTTTCCCACCTCGGTTCGGTTCTTGGTTTCTGATTTCAGAGCGTTCTTCAGGGCCGACTTCGCTTTAACCGTGGTGACGAACGGGTACCGGTCCGTTGTGGGTTTCTGTACGACCGAGGTGAGGACCTCCACCTGGTCGCCGCTGGTCAGGGTGTGGTTGAGGGCGACGAGCCGGTGGTTCACCTTGGCCCCGATAGCCTGATTCCCGATCTCCGTGTGGATTTCATAGGCGAAATCGAGGGCGGTGGCATCTTTGGGGAGGGTTACAATATGACCTTTGGGAGTAAAGACCATAATTTCGGAGGAGAAGAGGTTGAGCTTGAAATCATCCAGGAACTCCAGGGCATCGCCCGAAGGAGTTTCCAGGGTTTCTCTGATCCGTTTAATCCACTTGTCCAGCTCCGACTCGGGCGATGTTTTGTCCTTGTATTTCCAGTGGGCAGCGAATCCCCGTTCCGCGATCTCATTCATCCTTTTGGAGCGGATCTGGACCTCCATCCATTTACCATTGGGACCCATCACAGTGGTATGAAGTGCTTCATATCCGTTGGCCTTGGGAGTGGAGACCCAGTCTCTGATCCGCTCAGGCTTGGGAGCATAGATATCGGTAATGATGGAGTAAATGTTCCAGCACTGGGTCTTCTCCGGAATGCCGGCTTTGGGCTCGAAAACGATGCGGATAGCGAAAAGATCATAGATCTCTTCAAAAGTCACATTCTTCTGGTGCATCTTCTGCCAGACCGAATAGATCGATTTGGGTCTGCCCGAGATGTGGAAATTGAAGCCGTTCTTTTCGAGCGCATCGATTATGGGAAGCGAGAAGTGATTGATCAGGTGGAGCCTGCGCTCTTCGGTCAGTTTAATCTTTTCCGAGATCTCATTATACACTTCCGGGTACCTGTACTTCAGGCTCAGGTCCTCCAGTTCTGACTTCAGGGTGTATAGCCCCAGACGGTGGGCGAGCGGGGCATAGAGGTAAATGGTCTCTCCGGAGATCTTGATCTGCTTGTTCCTGGGCATAGAGTCCAGGGTCCGCATATTGTGCAGACGGTCGGCCAGTTTCACGAAGATCACCCTCACATCGTCGGAAAGAGTAAGCAGCATCTTTCTGAAATTCTCTGCCTGCAGGGAATTGGTCTCCTTATCGAAAACACCGGAGATTTTAGTGAGTCCGTCAATTATGGTGGCGATCTTCTTCCCGAAGGCATTCTCGATATCCTCGATGGTCAGTTCGGTATCTTCTACCACATCGTGAAGAATAGCGCTGACCGTGCTGGTCAACCCCAGCCCGATCTCTTCACTGACGATAATGGCTACTTCCAGCGGGTGCACGATGAAAGGATCACCCGACTTCCGGCGCATGCCCTTGTGCGCCTCGTTGGCCATCTTGAAGGCTTTCCTGATCAGCTTTTCGTCCTTGGGGGACTGGCAATGCCCGCAGTTTTTGATCAGGCGCTCCAGGAGTTCATTGATCTTCCGGTCTTCTGCAACGATTTTATCTGGCATTTCAACCTCTTTTCCCTAATGTACCGCAAAATTAATGCAAATTTTTTCCAATCCCGCATGCCCGGTGTGCTCTCTTGTTTCTATGCACGGGATATACCCTCGTTGCCTAAATATGACGCATAGCCCGGGGCATACCCTCGTTGCCTAAATACAACGCATAGCTCGGGGCATACCCTCGTCGCTGAAATTTCTCGCTGCGTTTCGAAATTGTAGGCTTCCCCGGGCATAATCCTTCGCATGGCTGTATATCCTTTCGCCAGGCTGCATTCCCTTCGCGAGGCCGCATTCCCTTTCGCCAGGCCGCATACCCCATCGCCAGGCTGTATATCCTTTCGCCAGGCTGTATATCCTTTCCCGAGGGATATACCCTCGTTGCTGAAATTTCTCGCTGCGCTCCGAAATTGTAGGCTTCCTCGGGCATAATCCTTCGCATGGCTGTATATCCTTTCGCCAGGCTGTATACCCCATCGCCAGGCTGTATATCCTTTCGCCAGGCTGTATATCCTTTACCGAGGGATATACCCTCGTTGCTGAAATTTCTCGCTGCGCTCCGAAATTGTAGGC
>CAZRZY010000054.1:0-10205 GCA_964604655.1 uncultured Bacteroides sp.
AAATTAAAACAGTCCTGGTCATTCCCAGAAAACCTCCTGATTATATCCCAACTAAATTCGCTTCTCATTAAATAAATAATTATTATTAGTTTATTGTATATTAAAAGACAATGCAAATATAATATTTATCCATTAATAGACAATTATTATTGCTTTATTGTATATTAAGGGGTAATAATTTAATAATAATTATTTACATTGAGATAATTTACAAATTGAGGTTCACTCAGGATGATATTTATAAGGCTATGGCCAAAAACAGAAACCATTAATCCCTATGAAAACCTTGCACAAATCTGTTAAATCAGAAAATTCTCGGAAAATACGCCAACTGCAGGCCAAAAGGGGGTTAACAAAAAGACGAACTCCTTTACTATTAAATAATTCGGTTTTTATGTTGAGGTCGGTAGCGGAGTGTGTTTTATTGCTTTTTTTAGGCATTATATTACATTCTCTTTTTCAATTTGTTAATATTGTGATGGTTGCAAATTGAGGAACCTGGAAACTCCAGTGTTTTGTTTGCCCCAAAGAGTATCCGCTTACTTTTTTAGTTACAACCCAGGGCATTTATTCACCTCTGTAGTGCTTCCAAAAACTACTTTTCTTTCCATGGACCTGATTCAGCCACACATGATACATCCCATGTTCTCCAAGATCTTGCCAATCTTCGATTTCTGCAGCAAAATGATCAAGCTTCCTGAGATATTTCGCAGCATGCGGATAGGCCTTATAAAACTTCCTCTCAAGTATGGATTCAAGCAGTGCTCTGTAGATTACATATGCAGCCAACATCCTGGCTTCTGATTCCATGGATTTAGCCATTGGTAATAAGGTTTCATAGTAGCGACCGTTCAGAGTGTGAGTACCAGCCTTAACCAGAATACATATTTCAGCCTCATCAAATTTCTTTACATCAATAAGAAATTTGATGTCGGAATAATCTACTTTTCCATCATCTATTATATAGCCGGCCTCATCATCAATCACCAGCTCTCTTTTCTCCTCTCCTATTACTTTTAAAAGCCTATCCAGGGTATGCAGATTTCTGCTTTTTCTGAATGAGAGCCAGGCCAATTCAGCCTCCTTCTGGGAATCGCCCAACTGTCCGTAAATCTCTTGAAGAATCTCACGCCTCTCCCTATCCATGAAAGTCTCATAGGAAGAAATCCTATTTATCCACTCTAAGGCTTTCTGGGGGTTACCTGATTCCAGGTAAACTCTCCCAATATCAATGCAACTTGAAACGCCTAGCTCTTCCTGTGATTGCATGCGTATACACTCAAAAAGTTCTGCATTACCTGTTTGCCTCGCCAAGGATTCGACTGCCCTGAGATAATGGCTCCTCTGATATTCATCCGCCGCTTCCTCTGCCAATAATTCAAAGAGATGGACAGCATTATTTGCTTCCTCTTCTCCCAGCATCTCCAGTCCCTTGTCAATCAATCCTTCCCTCACACTGTAGGGATCACTTGAATAGGTCTTTATCAGCAGATCAAGCACTTGTTTCTTATCCCGGCATCTGGATGCATATTGAGTAAATAAATTACGTGCTCCATATCTGTAAACATCACTTATGTACCCACTGGAATCATCGCAGTTTTCAAAAATTGTCTGATCGGTCTCAAGAAAAGAGGCAATCAAAGACATTCCTACACCTGGATCAGGTTTTACCTGCTCCAGGTCCTCAAGTAAATGGTCAAGTTCAGCGGCAAACCTCTTTGTGTCATTCCAGCGTATAAATTTCTTTCTTCTATTCAGGCCGCTGATCTTCCTTTTAATTCTTTTGATGACATCATCTGGTTCACTGGTAAGCCGCTCGACCAAACGCTCTGCCATTTCATCGTGGTCAGCCAGCATTATCAGAGCATCCGACAATATATCAGAGCTAAGTTCAGCCAACTTCTTCTTCTGTTCCTCTGTTCTTCTGTTCCCTGTCCATTCTTGCAAAAGTAGCTTTTGTCAGAAATTTATACGATTTTTCTGACAACTTCCCAAAAAACCAAGGCTTAATAAATTGAAATCATGTCAGTTATAGTTAGTAATGCTAGCATAAGCGCTGTTGCTTCTCTCGACCGGTGAAGAATATTAATTTTGCATTATGTGTTGTTTTTCGGTAACTTTCGCAATAATAATATCATTATTGCATGTCAGGGATGTCAAATTTGAAAATCAAGGACTGGATTGAAAACCTCGAATACAGAGGCCGTATCTCATTCTCACTTGGTAAACTTCTAGATGAAAATCCTGATATTTCAGAAACTGCCATTAGAAGCGCACTAAGCCGTCTTGTACAAAAAGGCAAAGTTGTACCCATTCATAAAGGCTTCTACTTAATTATCTCTTCAGAGTATGCACTACGTGGAATAATACCTCCTGTCCAATTCATAGATGATTTGATGAAGTATCTAGAAAGATCCTATTATGTGGGAACTATTAGCGCAGCTGCATTATATGGTGCAGCTCATCAAGCTCCTCAGGAGTTCTTTGTAGTTACTGAATATCCAGTAATGAGACCAACTGTGAAGAAAGGTGTAAAAATAAATTACATTAGCAAACACTCCATTCCAGATAGTCTATTGAATGAGAAGAAAACTCAAACAGGATATATAAAAATCTCATCTGAAATCCTAACCGCCCTTGACTTGTTGCAATACCAAAACCGGTCAGGAGGCTTATCACGTGTAGCCACTGTTCTATTTGAACTGATGGAAGAGATTAGTCCGGATTCTTTTTCAGACGAGCTTTTTTCTCATTCGACCACCACCGCCATTCAGCGTTTGGGTTATTTATTTGAATATGAACTCGACAATCAATTATTGTCGGACCAATTGTATAAAAGGTCAATGGAATATGGTTCCAGATTCCAAAGAATTCCACTTAGACAATCTATTCCTCACCAGCACAGCTTATCCCATAACAGGTGGCGTGTGGCAGTAAATGTTGAAATTGAAATGGACGACATATGATACCTTCAAGAGATATCATTGAATGGTCAGACTTTGTCCCCTGGACCAGTAATGAACAAGTTGAGCAAGATTTAGTTATTTGTCGTTCATTGGTAGCATTATTCAAAGATGAGCTGATTCTTGAAAACCTCGTTTTTAGAGGAGGAACAGCGATTCATAAATTGTTCCTCTTCCCTCAACCAAGGTATTCAGAGGATATTGATCTCGTTCAAATAAAACCCGGACAATTTGGTCATATCATTGATAGAATAAGGGATAAACTATCCTTTATCGGGGAACCAAAAAGAATTCAGAAGCATAGGAACAATACCCTGATCTATAGATTTGATTCCGAGGGTGAACCTGTCCAGCGGCTGAAACTGAAAGTTGAAACCAATTGCCGAGAGCATCACTCATTATTTGATCTTGTGCACAAACAGTTTGATGTCAACTCCTCCTGGTTCAATGGCAAGTGCAGGATCCCAACTTATCAGATTGAAGAATTATTGGGGACTAAGCTCAGGGCTCTTTATCAAAGAAAAAAGGGCCGGGATCTATTTGACATTCACAAAGTCATTACCTCAGAACTGGAAATCTCTATCGATAAGATCATTCAAGCATATACTTTCTATATGAAGAATGAACCCAAAGGAATCCCAGATACAAAGACCTTTATTGAAAACGTTAAATTGAAATTAAAGGATCCGGAATTCCGGTCAGATACCTCCATACTTTTGCATCCATCTGAAGAATATAATCCTGAAACAGCCTTTATCACCTTGAAAGACCTCCTGTTTTCAAAACTTTGAATCAAGGCAACTTGCCCTAAATAAAAACCGCTAAACGCCTATATGAATGACGTTTAGCGGTCTTTAGAGGTCGGTAGCGGATTCGAACCGCTGTAACTGGTTTTGCAGACCAGCGCCTAACCACTCGGCAAACCGACCATTATCTTATCTCAATCTTATCAAATCCGCTGCGGATTGCCTCACTCTGTTCGGCGAACCGACCATTATTTCATTAGTTCAAGAACGAATCCGCTGCGGATTATTTGCCGACTATATCGGCTCATGAGCTCGCGATTTCAAAATTAGTAAAAAATCATGGTTTTTTAGCAGCCACCCGATCCGACTGTAATAGATAGCATAGTACAAGTAGAAGGAGTGCTCCTAATATACACCTGACGAATGTCTTCCCGGACCGGCTGTGGTCGTTACTAACCCCAAAGATACTCCACAGGTTGATCAATAATACCAAGGCTCACGATTCCATCAGAAACCTGAGGACCCTCAAAATAATGCCATCTTTTAAGAACTGAACCTATAGTTCTTTACCCTGTAAACAAAATCCCTGTGAAATGGTTATTGAATCGAACCCTGTTTAAGTACAATGGAAAATTTTCAACAGATTCTACAGAACAATTATGAACTGGCCATCAAATACGGCCTGCAGTTCATCCTTGCCATCGTTGTCCTTCTGGTTGGACTGATGGTGATCCGCTGGATCTCAAGTGGTGTTGTTAAGATGCTCCAAAGATCCCATGTGAACGAATCGCTGATTCCCTTCCTGCGCACCCTGACCAGCATCCTGCTGAAAGTGATGCTTATTATCAGCATCATGGGCATGGTGGGGATCGATATGCTCTCTTTTGTAGCCGTTTTAGGTGCCGCAGGTCTGGCCATCGGTCTGGCCCTTCAGGGATCTCTCCAAAACTTTGCGGGCGGTGTTATGATCCTTTTGTTCAAACCTTATGAGGTGGGGCATTTCATCGAGGCCCAGGGATTCATGGGTACGGTTCAGGAGATCCAGATCTTCCATACCGTGCTGCTCTCCCCCGATAACAGGAAGATCATCATCCCTAATTCCCCGCTGGCTTCCGGAGCATTGACCAACTTTTCAGCCATGCCTACCCGCCGTATCGATTTCTCCTTCGGTATCGGTTACGGAGATGATATCGACAAGGCTAAAGAGATCCTGCTGCAAATGGCCGGCAGCGACAACAGGGTGCTTAAAGAGGAGAATCCGCCCCAGGTGATGGTCGAAGCACTGGCCGACAGTTCCGTCAACCTCAAACTTAGGGTCTGGGTGAATTCGGCCGACTACTGGTCGCTCTTTTTCGATTTTACGGAAAATGCGAAGAAGCAGTTCGATGCAGCCGGCATCTCCATCCCCTTCCCGCAACAGGATGTGCACCTATACAATCACCAGGCTTAGAAAGGAAAACCAATATTCAGATACCAGATAGGGTTGCATAAATCGGTACGTGAACCAAAAAATGCAGAAACGTACAGATTGGAGATCACCTCCCACTGGATGGCCAATTTTTCAAAAAGATAGTTGCCTGCCAGCATCTCGTGGCTGTGCAATCCCACGAAAGGAACCTGGTTCAACCGCTGGTTGTAGCGATAACCTCCGAGATAGTAATTGTCCGCAAAAGGTTTATCATCCTTCGACAGGCCCAGGCAAAGCACGTGTTCAAGGACACCCTTTCGCCGATTGGAAGAAAGCTCTCGAAAGAGGCCGTCAAGTGCCCGTAGCGATCCTGCTCATTGTTCACTTCCTGGTCCTGCTCAGCGATCTCCAGAGAATCGGGAAAATCGAACCGGTATGACTCCATGGTGTTGAAGGCCTGTCTGTAATGCAGATCAAACCGGTAACCCTTGGTGGGGTAGAGGTTGTGGTCAAAGGTATTCGCCTCGTAAAGAAACCGGACTTCCGGCCCCCTGAAAACTATCTTATTCAGCCATTCGAGGCTGGGCTTCACCTCCCTAATGTTCCTGGAGAGTTTCAAGGTTGCATGATGATAGTAAAATTCGGCTCCCACATGACGGTTCGTACTCAGGGTCTGGCGGATTCCAACGCCTCCGGTAACCACCCCGTGACTGTAATTTCCGATATCCACGTTGTTCTCAAAGAAAGGCAGTTTTTCCCGCTCAGTATGGAGAAATACCGAACCGATAAATCCCCTGTTCTTGCCCGCATGGAGGTCATAATAACTCCTGAATTCAGTATTTAAGTTTTCAGCCACTGTCCGGTCTCGATACCGGTTTTCTCGATCACGAACCTGGCCATGGACGCGCTTTGCGTCAATACGCGGATATCGGTCAATATACAGGCAAATGGTATCGTAAATCCGTGAATTTATTCACCCCGGCCTGTTTCCACGACAGTTCTGAAAACAGGGCGGAAAGTTTCTGCCCTTCGATCAACCCGGAGGGCAACTCTGGTTTTCCGTCCCAAATGGGTAATTCCAGCAGGAACCGGCAATATTCGTGCTTTTGGCGCCTCCACCACTTAGAACATATCCGATCTTTGGACGTGAATGGCCGGTATCCTGCCCCTGGCCCATTGCCATATATGCCAATAGCAGGAAGGGTATTAAATAAGTGGCTGGCTTTCTCATGTATCCTTTCTGGCCCAGTTATCCCTCAGTGAAACGGTACGGTTGAAAACCAGCTTCTCCGGTGTGGTGTCCGGGTCCACATTGAAATAACCCATTCTCTGGAACTGAAAATGGTCCAGAGGCTGTGCAGATTTCAGTGAAGGTTCCACGTAACCGGTGATCACCTTCAGCGAGTCGGGATTCAGAAACTCCACCGGTTGCCGGTCTTTATGACCGGCCGGATCGGGATCGTTGAACAGGCGGTCGTATAACCGGATCTCTGCTTCGAGGGCATGCCGGGCGGATACCCAGTGAAGTGTCCCTTTTACCTTCCGGTTGGCCTCCGGTCCGCCGCTTCGGGTCGCCTCGTCGTAGATGCAATGCACCTCCACCACATTGCCTTCTTCATCCTTTTTATAGTCCATACATTGGATGATATATGCAGATTTCAACCGGACTTCCCTGCCGGGTCCCAGCCGGAAGAATTTGCGGGGTGGATTTTCCATGAAGTCATCCCGCTCAATGTAGATCTCCCGGGAGAATGGAATGGTACGGCTCCCCATGGAAGGGTCCTCGGGATTCTTGACAGTTTCCATCTCTTCCGTGCGATCTTCCGGGTAGTTGGTGATGATCACTTTCAGCGGATGGAGCACAGCCATGACACGGGGAGCCCGCTTATTCAGGTCCTCTCTTATAGCAAACTCCAGCAGTCCCACATCATTGGTGGCCATCACCTTGGTATATCCGATGCTCTCATTGAAGTTCCGGATCGATTCAGGCGTATATCCCCTTCTGCGAAGGCCGCTCAGGGTGGGCATCCTGGGATCATCCCAGCCTTTCACATGCCCCTGTCTTACCAGCTCCAGAAGCATCCGCTTGCTCAATACCGTATAGGTGAGTTTCAGCCGGTTGAATTCGGTTTGCCGAGGCCGGTAGTCATCGGTCATCAGTTTCTCTAACAGCCAGTCGTATAGCGGCCGGTGTACTTCAAACTCCAGGGTGCAGAGGGAGTGGGTTACCCCTTCAAAATAGTCGCTCTGTCCATGGGCAAAATCATACATGGGATAAACATTCCAGCTATCGCCGGTGCGGTGGTGAGGAGTAAAAAGGACCCGGTAGATCACCGGATCGCGCATATGCATATTGGGAGAGGCCATATCGATCTTCGCCCTCAATACCCTCGATCCTTCCGGGAACTCTCCCCCATTCATCCGCTGGAACAGGTCCAGGTTCTCTTCCACCGGACGGTCCCGGAAAAGACTGTTGGTTCCGGGTTCAACGGGCGTTCCCTTTTGAGCGGCTATCTGTTCAGAGCTCTGGTCGTCCACGTAGGCATAGCCGCGTTTAATCAAATCAATGGCGAAATCATACAATTTGCCGAAATAGTCCGAAGCATAATACTCCCGGTCCTCCCAGTCAAATCCCAGCCAGTGAATATCCTCTTTAATGGAATCCACATATTCCACATCTTCCTTGGTGGGGTTGGTGTCGTCGAACCGGAGGTTGCACTTACCCCCGTAATTTTCGGCGATGCCAAAGTCGAGGCAGATGGCCTTGGCGTGGCCGATATGGAGATATCCATTGGGCTCCGGGGGAAACCTGGTATGGACCCGGCCGTTATCCCTGCCGGTCCGGAGGTCCTCTTCCACGATCGCCTCTATGAAATTCGACCGCTTCCTTTCAACGGTATCTTCCTTTTTTTCAATCATAATGGGGGTGTTAGGAGACACAAAAATAACAATTATGGCCAAGTGGCATACTGTACATTGGAACTGAATTCATCCATTACGGTCACTTCTGGCGGAGGAAAGGGTAGTGTACAGACATATACTTCCTTCAGGGCGGGCATGTTGTCGATCCTGATCAGTAGTAAGCTCCGGATTTTGGAAAAGATCAAGTTTCGGAACCTGGTTACCCGCTCAGCAGGATCATTCCACACAGGATGAATCATCGGATTCCCGCGTTGTAGAACTAAACATTTCTGATCACACTGTAAATGGAGCCCATTCCCCGCTTCACTTAAATTATCACTAACTTTGCCGTTACTATCATTCTAATCATTGACAAATGGGTAAGATCACCATCGAAGAGATGGAATTTTATGCTTTCCACGGACACTTCCGGGAAGAACAGATCGTGGGCAACCGTTTCCTGGTGGATCTGGAGATCGAGTCGGACCTGAGCAAACCGTCCAGATCCGATCAATTGAAAGATGCCGTGAATTACCAGCAGGCGTATCTGATCATCAAGAATGAGATGCAGAATACCAAGTCCAGATTACTGGAAAACATCGGGAAGCGTATCCTGGACGCGCTATATGCCGAAATGAAAGGTATCGACAAGGCCACCATCCGCATCCGTAAAATGCACCCGCCCATGGGAGGGTCCATACAATCGGTGGGTGTCTCCATGACCAGGTAACACAAAACTATGGCCCGTAAGAAATGTCCCGCATGTGGTTCCTCGTTCAACTGCGAGGGGGATAGTGACTGCTGGTGCGAGCAGGTGCAGATCCACCGTGCTCAGCTCCAGCTGATCATGGAGAAATATGACGACTGCCTCTGCCCCGGCTGCCTGAAACAGTTTGAGGCGAAGGAGTAGGCCAGTATCCCGGAAACCACCCAGGTATCAGTCGCAAAGTTGACAGAAGTACTGTCAGGGTAAACAAGGCCATATAGAGGAAAGGATTCATTTTCAGCAGTTTCAAGAGGCTTCCAATTTATAGAGTCATGTAGGAGTAGCGGATGATGCGCGTATGGGCCGATCCTACTTTCTCGTAGACGATCTCGGGATATCCCTTCTCATTAAGCCGCAACTCGTAGGTATAATCGAGTCCATGTTCTCCACCCGTTTTACTTAGGGGGTTATTCACGTATGATTCTCCCTTGAAGTAGTACTCCATTCCTGCAAAAGGATGTTTGTTGCTATCGTAGGTCATGTTCAACTCCTGCTCCTCATTAGTCCTGGGATCGAATGCCCTGCAGGAGATGATATTCCCCTGCAGATCATAGTCGTACTCCACCTGCCAGACCAATTCCTCCTTACCATCCCTGTTTGCCTCGTATTTTTTTTCTTCCACGATCTTATCTCCTTCATAAAGGAACACCACCGATCCGGTGAAGATCGAATCGGTGGGTTCCAGGAAGATATAGTCAAGATGCCTGCTTACCAGGGTAATCCTCTCCACCAGCTCCCCATCATAATGGAACCACAACTCCTCTCTCATCTTGCTGTCGACCTTCACCTGCCTGACCACTCTCATCCGTTCCAGCTCGTCATATTCAAAATAGTGGGTCTGGTGATTGCTCCAGGTGATGTGGTCGAGCCGGGCCGATTCGGGCACATAATGGAAATCGGCGATAATCTTCTGGGTATCTTCCCCCCGCACGATAGTGGCTGTCATGTTCACGGGCAGGAGCAGGGTCTCATCTTCTTCGAAGGTCTCACAGGCGAAGAAGATCGGTGCCAGCAACAGAAGCAATAGTGGGCGGATCAGTTTCATCGGGCTAGGATTGTTGTTGGTTCTCCCTTCTTTAAACGGTAATCCGACAGCCCTGTTGAGGTATTTACGTCAACGGTCATACCGGGGTGACAGGAGGGGATGAAAGAGGGACAGAAGGAGGGGTTCGAAAATAGAAGCCAGGATAAACAAGTGATTTCTTGTGACGTAATTTAGAAATAATGAGATGAACGGCATGATACCATCCGTCAACTACTCTTTTTTCCTGATGATGCAAATATCCTGGTAGTTCTTCAGCTCCGTTTTTGGGCGTCCCGGCCAGAACCCGTAATATATCTGTTCCAGATGAAATCCGTTCCGGGGGACCATCTCCCCTGCCAAATATTCCTCGTCATAGGCCACATTGGCCTCCTTCACC
>CAZRZY010000054.1:10215-29279 GCA_964604655.1 uncultured Bacteroides sp.
CGAGGATGAAACAGATAGTGATGATCCTGTGCGGTGGTAAACATGTTCCGGCCCGATCGCTTCAATAATTCGCTCGTCTCCCGGTTCATTAGAAAGAAGGTGGCCATGCATCTGCCTCCAGGCTTCAGTACCCTCTGAATCTCGGAAAGGTAGTTTTCCACATCGGCCATAACCATATGGGTAAATACCGAGGTGAGAAATACCAGATCGAACTCCCCTTCGGTGTAGGGGAAGGTGAAATCCTTTGCTTCGCGATCGGTCCCCAGGTTATAGAGATCGTTCTTCAGATCCACATGAGTGAAGCGGAAACGGGGATAGCGGGAGGTGATATGGCGGTTGCACCACCGGATGGCCGACCGGACAATATCGAATCCTTCATAAGAGCCGCTTTCATCCAGGTAGGAAGTGAGGGGCACTGCCACCCTACCAATGCCGCAACCCACATCCAGGACCCGGTGATGGGGTTTCAGGCCGGCCAGAGCTACCAGCTGGCTTTTGATGATTTCCCCGGTACGGACAAAATCACCGCTTCCGATAAAGATCCTGCCCCGGGGCGGAATCATGGACCCTCTCTTCCCTGTAGCAGTTTCAAACAGATCGACGGGAAAAAAGAAGATGCTTCTCGCAATTCGCCTGATGACCGGTGGCAGGGCATAATAGAAGTTTCTGGCCAGGCCCATTATACCATTTAAAATTGAAGGGTGACCAGCACAGGAAGATGGTCGGAGAAAAAGGCCCGGTCCCGGGAGTCGGTCAGCGCTCCGTATCGTTTGACACGGATGGCATCCGAAACGAATACATAATCGATCCTGCGCTGGGGCGGATCATCGTAGGTAAAACCGTGGAAGGTGGCCACCGAACCGTACGCAGGCAACTCACTGAACTCGAAGGAGTCGTTGAGTTTTTCCCCGATCAGACGGATAGGTTTCGATTCAGGGGTCAGGTTCAGGTCCCCGCATAACACCACATTCCCAATAAATCCTGCGATCTCTTCGATGCGCCCAAGGATCAGTGCAGCTGATTCTTTCCGGGCAGTATCCCCCAGATGATCAAAATGGGTATTGAAGACATGCAGTTTGCGTCCGGTTTCCCGCTCCTTCAACTCCACCCAGGAACAGATCCTCCGGCATGCCGCATCCCACCCGAAGCTGCACTCCTCCGGGGTTTCCGACAACCAGAAGGTCCCTCCGTCCAGTTTCTCGAATCGTGATGTATTGTAAAAGACAGCCGAGAACTCCCCCTCCCGTTTACCGTTATCTCTTCCTACTCCTTCGTAAGCGAAACCGGGAAATGCCTCCTCCAGATCATCCATCTGATCAGGCAATGCTTCCTGAACACAGAAGATATCGACCCTGTGAAACCGGAAAAGGGATGCCACATCCTCCCTCCTGAGGGGCCATGCATGCTCCCCGTCACCGGGAGTATTCATCCGGATATTATAGGTGATCAGCTCCAATGGTGGCGGCCCCTCCGCTTTCAACAGACCCGCCCAGGCCATCAATCCGGCAATGATAAACAAACTCAACAATTCAGCCTTTCGATTCACGATTCCTATAGCTTTAAGACTTCATAGACTTTACAGACGACAGACTTTACAGACTTTTACGGACTTTATGTGGGCATATCCAGCCAGAAATACTGCCCCATCCCCACCAGAAAGATGATCAGGCCCATGGCGCCGTGAAGAAAAGCGACGTAAAGAACACTACGGGTATCGAGGTAGACTTTGGCAAAAAAGAGCCCTCCGATAAAGGTGACGATCATGGAAACCGGACTGTAATATACAATATGCAAAAAGGAGAAGGTTATTCCGCTCACCAGAATAAAGTGCCAGTCATTCGGAAAAAGGACCCGGTAGCGGTGACGGAGGAATGTACGGTAGATCACCTCCTGTCCGTAGGCGGAGAATACCGGGTAAAAAAAGCTCATGGCCAGGAAAATATAAGGAGAATTCCGGATCAGGTTGAACAGATTTTCCCTTTCGAAAAACCACACATATGCCAGAACCAGCAGGAACACCAGGGCTGCGATGGCACCATGCTTGACAAGAGTGTGCCATTTAATATTCCAGTATATCAATTCCTTCCACTGGAAATTGGTAGTCCGTCGCATGACAAAGAAAATAAAGGCCAGCACCGGGAGTACCATGATGCTGAGGTGGATAAAACCCTTGTCCAGGTAGATAAAGAACGGTATACCGAAGAAAAGGGCCGTAAACTCCAGGCTCCTCAGGACCAACTTACGGCTGGTAACGGTGACACTCATGAAGCAATTTCTTATCTTGATTTTCAATTTCACCGCAATGTACAAATACGAACGTTATAATTTCAGAATGTTCACTCCTTTAATGGGGTTCATGCTCCTCATTTTTGCCATCTACGGGGAGGTGATCGGAGCGTTGATCTCCCTGGGCCTCGGCATCCTGATATCCTTTTCATACCAGGGCATCCTCGTCGACCGGGAAAAGATGCGTTACAAAAAATACGACCGGTTCCTCCGCCTGATAATCGGACGGTGGGAACCCCTGTCCGGTCCATCTTATGTAACCATTGTTCGGATCAATCTGAGTGCACGCCGAACGGTACCTTCCCCTCTGCCCATGCCGGAGAATAAAAAAGGGGCCAAGTCCTTTAAGGTTAACCTGGTGGTGGAGGGTGACGAACGCTATGTGTCCATCTGCCGCGGTTCACTGGAGAAGATGAAAAAGGAAGCGCTGGAACTTGGCAAATACCTAAATATCAGGGTTCTGGATTATACCACCCACGACAAGCACTGGATCCTCTGAAAATATTTCACAAAATCCTTGACTTTTCGAACCAGATTATATTATCTTTGTATTATACTTCTTGTTTATTACTAGTTGTCCACTATGAAAACAAACCTTGATTTGCAGGACGAGTTGCTGAAGGCATGGGAAGAGACCTATAAGAAGGGTCAGCTGACGCTATGGATCTTCCTCTCCCTGAAAGAGGGGCCCAAATATGTATCGGAGCTACAGGAATCGATCGGTTCCTTCTCCAGGGGGACGATCATGGCAGAGGAACAAAGTCTATACCGGACCCTGCGTAAGTTCTACCACCTGAAGATGGTCGATTTCGATACCGGGAAGGGAAACAAGGGGCCCGAACGTAAATACTACCATCTGACCCCCCTTGGCCAGGACCTTCTGAGCGCGTTTGTAAAGCGGAACATCCTCCTTTTCTTTGAGGACCCCCTGAAAAAGTTACTGTTGAATTAAGAAACTCATAAAAGAATCAGCCATGAAAATAATATCCAGAAATCTGCTATTATTCGCTCTGCTCCTGTTGGTCTATACGATCCTGTTCCGCTTCGGCCTTGGTAAGCTGCTGGATACCGAACAGTATACCTGGGTGTGGATCATTTCTGTCATCTATGGCGGGGCCATATTCGTCACCGCCTGGACCTCCGGCCGGAGGGACGGAATGGAGAACTTCCTGTTCGATGCGGGATTCCGCTGGAACCTGACCACCTTCCTGGTCTGGGGGATTACATCGGAAGCGTGGTTCCTGCTGGGTCTTCACTCCGCCCATGAATCGATCATGGCAGTCCACATCACCCTGATGATCTGGTCAGGTTTCCTGGTCCTGCACCTGATCCTCTTCCTGGTACTCAGGAGAAGGACCATACGGGGGGTGCACAAAACAGATATTTTTGACTAAAGCCAGATCCCCAGGGAGATCAGCCACTGCCTCGGCCGGGCATCGAAGACGAAATCGCCCCCGTCGATATTGAATTCATCCCCGATCTTTACCAGCGATCCTTCGTAACGGGCATCGATACTGATCCTTTTCATGAGATCCACACCAATACCTGCCTGGAAACCCCAGGTCATTGATTTGGAAAAGAGTTCGTAATCGGGAATGATCTCGGTAAGCTCGGTCTCCTCGCTGATCACATAGGAGCCCACGGGACCGGCGTTAATCCTGGCTGGCCCCAGCTTTACCCCAACCAGCAAGGGGACATCCACCCTGCTGAAATTCACATTCAGCACTTCGTTGGCCCCTCCGTCCACTACCTGTTCCACCGTTCCGCCGGCAGCGTTGAAATAGACTTCTGGCTTAACAACCAGCATGGCCACCTTGACCTGTGTCTGGATCCCTACATGGTAACCCATCACACCGTCACCCGTGACCAGATCATATGCGTCCGATCCGTCCTGAATCCCGGTAATATCATCGAAAGGGATGGAGGAGAATCCCACTCCGGCCTTGATCCCGTATGAAAATAACTGTGCCTGCGATATCTGAGCAAGAAAGATAATTGCTACTGAAAATAAAAACGTTTTCTTCATTGCATTTGGTTTAGGTTGAACATGACAGACTTGCTATTCAACGGGAAAATAGGACATATAGTTGCACATTTTGCCGAAAAATACGCTTAGTTATCCACCAACCCGGACCCGGTGAGTTGCCTGATCACCACAGAGGCGAGTGTACATCCGAAAAGAGCGGGGAGATAGGAGATGGTACCCACCGTTGATTTCTTATTGGGCTCATCTTCTACCGGTATTACCGTTTCCCGGTCGACCCGTTCGGTGGAGAAAACCGCATCGAAACCTCCCTCCACACCCATTTTCCGCAGTTTCTTCCGCAAAAGATAGGCCAGCCGGCAATGATGAGTATCGGCGAAATCAGCCACCTGTATCTGCGAAGGATCCAGTTTCCCTCCGGAACCCATGGAGCTGACCAGTCGATGGCCCATCTGAATGCTGTGATAAATGAAAAATATCTTGGGCGAAAAGGTATCGATCGCATCCACTACGTAATCAAAAGAAGCTTGAAGAATCCCGGGGATGCGCTCTTCCCGGATAAACTCGGGGATCACCGTAAGGTCCAGATCCGGATTGATATCCAACAGCCGTTTCCCCATCACCTCAGCCTTAGAGCGGCCAATGGTGGAGTGAAGGGCGGGTATCTGCCGGTTGATATTGCCAGGCTGGATGGTATCGCCGTCAATGATGGTCATGCTGCCGATACCGCTCCGGCAGATCATTTCCGCAGCCATGGAACCCACGCCACCCATACCGGCCACTAGCACATGGGAACGATTGAGAAATTCCACCTGCTTCTCCCCAAGCATCTGAATCGTGCGGAGCTGCCAGGCGGGATCTGGATTGCCGGGGTTCATGCTACAATTCAAAGAAGCTCTGCGAACCTGGGGATATGGGTCCTTGCATTCTCAAAGATCTGCATTCGCAAATGGTCAATGGAGATTCCCTTGGTCTCGGATGCAAACTGGTAGATCTCACGAATATCCAGGTCGCCCTCGTCGGTCTCCAGAAACATCCGTTCTACCGGGACCAGGGAAAGGGATTCGACGATCTTGGAATGCTCGGTGGCAATGGCCTGGCCGAAGGATAGCATATACCCGGCCTTAATAAGCTGCTCGGCCATCTCCGGACTGCCATTGTAGCCGTGAATGATCATGGGGACCACTGGTTTGAGGTTCTTCATGAACTCCAGCATTTCATTAAAAGCCCTGACTACATGGAGTATTACCGGAAGCTCAGCGAATTCGGCGATTTCCACCTGACTTTTAAAAATGCGGGATTGATCTTCCATCGGGGCCTGTATCGATTTGTCCAGACCAATCTCCCCGATGGCAAATACATGCTTATTTTCAGCGGCCAGACGGACCTTGTTCAGGGTTTCCTCTTCGTCCACCTTCCCCACATTGTAGGGGTGGAATCCCACAGAATAGTACCCGTTCTCGATATCATCCGGAGGATATTCACTGGCCATCAGGTTCATCATGACCCACTCCTGGATGTTGTTGGCCTGCCTGTGGCCATGGATATTGATGTAAATCTTGTCGCCCTCCTGCATGATATTGGTTTTTAATCGTTCTTTTGGCGGATCTTCCCGATTCCATTTTCCATGCGCCTGATCACCTCCTCTTTCCCAAGAAAAGCTGCCAGGTCAAAGAGACCCGGTCCCCTGGGGGCTCCAACCAGTAAAAGTCTCCAGGCGTTCATCACAGCTCCCATTCCCCACTCTTTCGCAGCTATCAGCTCTTTCACTTCCTTTTCAATGGCATCTGGCCTGAATGACTCGTTCTGACGAAGCACGGCAGCCAGTGCGGTCATTTTTTCAGGGGTATCCTGCTTCCACCGTTTTTTTATCACGGCAGGATCATAATGCTCTGGCGGACGGAAAAAGAACCACGATTCTTCCCAGATCTCATGGATAAAATTGATCCTGGGCTTGATAATCGGCACCAGCAGGGCCGTTCGCTCAGGATCCACATCGATCCCTTTCACCGCCAGAGCCT
This sequence comes from uncultured Bacteroides sp., assembly GCA_964604655.1. Taxonomy (GTDB): domain Bacteria; phylum Bacteroidota; class Bacteroidia; order Bacteroidales. The sequence continues at coordinate 16,507 of CAZRZY010000054.1, forward strand.
TCTGAAAGACAGGGACCAGTGCGGCATCGGGGACACGCTGCAAATGCTGATGATTGAACCATTTCGATTTTTCGGGATCGAATCTGGCACCCGATCGTCCCACCTTCTCCAGCTGGAACTGTTCCACCAGTTCGTCCAGTGAAAAAAGCTCCTGGTCGGTACCCGGATTCCATCCCAGGAGGGCCATCAGATTGACCAGGGCCTCGGGAAGAAAACCTTCTTCCCGGTAACCGGAGGATACAGCACCGGAATCGGGATCATGCCATTCCAGAGGAAATACAGGGAATCCGCCCTTCTCCCCATCTCTTTTGCTCAGCTTCCCTTTTCCGGTGGGTTTTAGGATCAGGGGAAGGTGGGCAAACCCGGGCATCAGGTGTTCCCAGCCAAATGCCCGGTAGAGGGATACATGCAGCGGGAGGGAGGGGAGCCATTCCTCGCCCCTGATCACGTGTGAAATGGCCATCAGATTATCGTCCACCACATTGGCCAGGTGATAGGTAGGCATACCATCTGCCTTGAAGAGGATCTTATCGTCAAGCGTGCTGCTGTTGACGCGCACCTCTCCCCTGACCATATCCTCCATGATGATCTCCTGGCCCGGTTCAAACCTGAAACGGATCACACAGGGGGTGTCATTCCTGATCAGTTCCTCCACCTCTTTCTTTTCCATGGTCAGGGAGTTTTTTAGCGATCCCCTGACCCTGGCATCGTATACAAAGGTATCACCACGTGATTCAAATTCGTTTCTCAGCTCATCCAGCTCCTCCGGGGTATCAAAAGCGTAATAGGCATGACCCCGGCTGATCAGTTCATCCGCGTATTGCCGGTAAAGATGCTTGCGTTCCGACTGCCGGTAGGGACCAAAACTTCCTCCGAATCCGGGACCTTCATCCGGAGTGAGTCCGCACCAATCCAACGAATCGATAATATACTCCATGGCCCCCGGAACAAAACGTGCCTGGTCTGTATCTTCTATCCTGAGCAGAAATGCGCCGTGATGTTTCCTGGCGAAAAGATAATTAAACAGCGCTGTACGCAACCCTCCTATGTGCAATGGCCCCGTGGGACTGGGGGCAAACCTGACCCTGACGTTTGGATTCATAGAAACAAATATAGAAATTTTGGATCCGTTGTACAGATCAGTTCCCCGGATGGTTTTTTCTGAATTCGGGATAGAGATCATCCCTGACCCAATTGAACCCGGGTTCCATCTTCAGGATCCGGCGGTAAAGGTCCCCTGCCTTCCTGATGCTTCCGGTATTCTCATAGGCGATAGCCAGTCCTGTCAGGCAATTCAGGTAAAGCCAGTTTTTTTGCGTCCGGTTTCTGTCCTGTTCATAAAGTCTGACCGCTTTTGCGTAAAGAGGGACCGCTTCCTCTTTTGAGCCTCCGAATACAGCGGGCTTGTAATATTCGATATTGGCTTTTTCCATCCAAACCTGGGGCTCGGTTGGATCGGTTGCCAGGGCTTTCTCATTGGTGTCGCTCGACTTTCTGCCAAAATAGGGAGCCTTCAGAGGCTCCAGTCCCACCCGGTATCCATAATAGGCCCCTTTTAAACTGAGTGTTCTGGCCGGATAGACATCCTGCTCCAGAAGCATCTCGATCCTCTGTTCCGACCGGTCCAGTAGCTTTCTCGCCTCCTTTTTCTTCTTCAAAGAGATCATCCAGCCTATATAGCCGTACTCCACTTCTGTCAGTTCATACAGCAATTCAGGATCTCCGGTGAAATGGTACCGGCGCTCCATATCCACCATGATCTCCTTCCACCGCTCCATATCACCCTCAAGATATGACTGGTAGATCCGTGCCTGGTAATCCTGGGCCCCGGCTGTGGCCGCACCCAGGAGGATGACCAGTAACAGCAGCAAGATGGGAATTCGTCCTCTATATAGTCTTCTTTTCACACACATGTATAGATGCATCGGTTATCAGATCCCCCTGAACCGGATCTCCCTCCCCTTCCAGATATTCCGGCCGCGAGCTTTCATTTTAAATGACTGGATGACCATCCAGATAAATGAGAGGTGGATCAGCGGACTCAGAACCAACAGCTTCCCGACCGGCTGGTAGCTCATCCAGGCCACAAAGATCCTTAACATCATCGCCAGCATCAGGTATACCCAAGCCGCCTCCGGGATCATTCCTTCCCATACAAACCAGAAGCCAAAGGTGGTAAAAACTGTGAAAATGATCAGCGCCGGACCGCTTCCGCCGAAGAATGCGAACATGCTTCGGGTAAAACCAAAAACCGCATCACGGAAGCTGTCGTACATTCGACACGATACTTCCCCCCTGCTTAAAAGTGTCTGTGCCGCATATCCCATCTGTTTAATTTTTCGGATAATATGGATGTCTTCCACATTGATATCCTTCACCATCTGATGAAACTGGTGATGTCTGTACTCCCTGGCCCTGAAAAGCATGAACTGACCATTGGCAGCCGAAAGGGAGGGATAATGGCTTCGCCGGATCAGTCGAAGGGGCAGCAGGCTCAGCAGGATCCAATTCATGGTGGGCACCGTGACCAGCTCTCCGAAGGAGTGCATCAGTTGCCGTGGAAAAATGGATAGTAAGGTCAGATCGTATTTTTGCCCAAAGGCTACAGCTTTTTGAATCAGTCCGGGAGCCACCTGCACGTCGGCATCCAGGAAAAGAAAGTAGGCTCCCTTCGCTTGCAGGGCCAGTTGATGACAGGCGTTGTTCTTTCCATTCCATCCTTCGGGTACTCCGGATCCCTGAAGGATCCTGATCCGATCATCCTTTCCCGCATAACGCTCCAGCACCTCACCGGTCCCGTCGGTAGAATCGTCGTTGTAGACTAGAAATTCCAGCTGATCGTAGTCCTGTTCCAGCAGTCCATCCAGTAAATGAGGCAGGTTCTTCTCTTCGTTGCGGGCCGGGATCAGTACCGAAACCAGGGAGGGATCGGCGGGGGCCTCCTCTCTCAGGTATTGCCTGGAAAGCAGGTTGACCAGCACCACTGCCAGTCTGACCGAAAGGATCACGAATGCAGGAAAAGCCAGCCAGATCATGCCAGTGTTTTTTGAAATTCAATGCTCTCCTGAAGGCACCGGTTGAATTCATCATTCAGCTCCTGATTGCTTTTTCCGTCATAAGCACAATCGTACAGGTAGAAATGGAGTTCAGGTTTCCGGTTGGAAAAGTAGTCGAACAGGGTGATGTAGAAGATGATCTGAATCGGATTATTCAGGTACCTGAACAGGTGGAACCATCCCGACTCAAAATGGGCCGGGCGATCGTAAATGCTGTGAATCTCCCCCTGGGGAAACAAAATGACCAGGTTCCCGGGGTCGGACAGGATCTCCGCTGTATACTGAATGGATTCCAGGGCGCTCCTGTGCCCTTTACGGATCGAGTAGGCGCCTGTTTTATTCAGGAACATCCGGGCTGCAAGCTGCTCCTCGAGCATCATGATATGCAGCTTTCTCCGGAACCGTTTCAGGTTGATATATTGAGCAAAAAAGCCATCCCACCAGCTTACATGATTACCGATCATCAACAGGGGAATCCCCCTGTCCTCAGGTTCGTGATGAATGACCACCCTGCTGAAGTCTTTTTCGGGCATCCACCGGGAATAATATTTAAAAAACGGATAGTAGAACCAGTGGTGACGCGCTTTAATGATCATAAGCCGTGGCGCTTTGATTCTTTTTTTTATAAAGCTGCCACCAGGCTGTTCCCGGGTAGGCGTGATGCTCATAATGGTACCCGAAAAAGTAGCAGGAGAGCATCGCCCACAGGTGATTCTTTTTCAGGGTGCGTGCCCTGTGCTTTCCCATCTCCCCGGTGTGGGGCCTTCTGTGAGGTACAAATGTACCGAAATAGAACAGCTGGAAGGTGGCAAGAAATGCGGGAATTACCCAGAAGACCATGAGGGCAGGAATCCCTGCACCTGCCAGGCGATTCAATACATTAAAAAAGATTGCCATGGCCACAATCTGTAAAAACGTAGTGTACCGCATCATGAACTTAAACCACCAGGTGAAAAAGTTCTGGGACCGCGTGTAGAAGTCGGGGTCTTTTTCCGTTCCCGGATACCGGTGGTGATCCCAGTGATTCTTGATCAGTTTTTTGTAGGACATGCCGGCGAACAGGAAAACCGAAAGATACCCGATCAGGTTATTCAACCACTTTATCTTCGATACTGACTGGTGCATTGCGTCGTGTCCGGTGATGAACAGTCCGGTATACAGATAGGATTGGATCAGAATGTGAAGGTACATCCAGGGATTACCCCATCCCACATCCACATGAAACAAGATATAGAAAAGGTGTCCCCCCCACAAACCCATGATCGATAATGCAATAATCAACCCCATATTGCTTCAACAAATATCCAGATATCAATTAAAATAAAAAATGTCAACTGAATAAAAAACAAGGGACCGGCCAATTTGTTTTTCGAAGCGGGCAGCCTGAACCTTACCGCCACCGAATTAAAGAGCAGGGCGATCAGGAACCAGGCGATGTAGTTCTGCATGGGAACCGGTCCCCCTCCCCAGCTCCACATATCGAGATAGACTGCAGCCGGCTCCAGGGCAAAATCGTAAACTACCATGAGGGCGGATGCAGCGATGACCCTGTAATAAGTGTGCTCGATGAAACGCCCGGTAATGTAAAGGCTGCAATATACCAGCATCAGCCAGTTGACACCAATCATCAGGGGGGTATGGAAGATCTGGGGTCCCAGTGTTTTGCCATAGCTGTATTCTCCGAATATCAGCCCGGTGGCGACACCGGCAGCTTCCACCGCCACACCGGCTGCAAAGATGAATATGGCTACCAGCCAGAACTTTAGGTCAAACCGGTCATGATGCAGATGCAACAGGGCAAAGCTCATGATCAGGGAAAACGGCGTGAGTTCTTTGAACAGCTCCCTTGTGACAGGCAGGATCATACCTGCCACACCCACCGAAAAATAGATCACAAGGACGGGGACCAGGTTTCTGCTCCTGAGATATTGAATCATTCCTTTCATGATGAAATCTTTTCGTCGACGATCTTTGCTGATGCCAGGCATAACGGAATCCCCCCGCCCGGATGGACACTGCCTCCAACGAAGTAAAGCCCTTTTATTTTACGAAGGAAATTGGGGTGCCGGCTGAAAGCTGCTGTGCGGCTGTTGGAACTGTTTCCATACAGGGCACCCCGGTGAGAAAAGGTCTGCGCCTCGATGGAGCGGGGATCTGCCACAAATTCCTTTAATATTTTCGGCTCGATATCGATCCGGAGCATCCGTTTGATTTTCCGGATAATGTTGGTTCGCGCTTCATGGATGAGACGATCCCAGTCCTGCCCCAGATTTTCTGGAACATTGAGCATGACGAACCAGTTCTCCTTTCCTTCGGGAGCATCGTCCGGTACCCTTTTCGAGGAGATAAAAACATAAACCGTCGGATCTTCAAAGATCTCCTGCTTTTCCTGCAGAGTCCTGAACTCTTGCCTGTAATTTGCCGAAAACAGGATGTTGTGAAGATCCAGCTCGGGGTAGGATCCGTCGATGGCCCAGTAAAAGATGAGAGCGGAGGTGCTCCGTTCTTTTCTGAATTGCCGGACGGGAAATGGAACCTCCTCCAGCAGGTCCCGGTAAAGGTAAAAAATATCCATATCGCTCACCACCAGGTCCGACGGATAGATGCCCCCTTCTACCACTACCCCCCGGACAGTTCTGCGATCGATGGATATCTTCTCCACCGGCTGATTGAAATGAAAGACCACGCCCAGTTTATCGGCCAGCTCCTTCAAACCCGATGCCAGCGCATACATTCCTTTTTCCGGGAAAAAGGCTCCCAGATTGTGTTCCAGATGGGAGATCACATTAAGGGTTCCAGGTGCCCGGTATGGATCCGATCCGTTGTAAGTGGCGTAACGGTCGAAGAGCTGGATCAACTTTTCTGATCTGAATCTCCTGGTATTGGCTTCATGCATGGTGACCATCGAATCGAGCTTCCAGATCTGAAGAAGGGCTTTCAGGAATTTTTGTGAAACGAAAGTACCCATCCTGAAAAAGTGGTTGAAAATAAACACATCGTTGGTCAGTTCATAAACTTTACGGCTGTGATCCAAATATTTGCTGATGTGTTCCTCTGGCTCTCCGAACACCCTGGCTGCCTCCTTAACAAACTGGTCCGGATCTCCAAAAGCATCAAACACCTCCCCGCTTTCGTAAAAATAGCGGGTGATAATGTCCAGCTTTTCGTACCGAATGGAGCTTTTCATCTCTGCTCCTCCTAACAGGAAGAGCTCCTCTACCAGGTCGGGCAGAGTGAACAGTGAGGGTCCGGTATCCCACCTGAATCCCTCCCAATTCCTGTAATTCAACTTGCCCCCGGGCTTGTCGGAACGCTCAAACACCGTCACCCGGTGCCCCCTGCTCGCCAGACGTATGGCTGTGGCCAATCCACCGACACCGGCTCCTATAATATTGACATGGTATTTCATTATGGTCCATCGCCCCTGTAAACAAAAGGGGTTGTGGTGTGTTTAATTTTATTAGTGTGTACTGAACAAATTTTTTACCCATACAAGCTACTGATTTTTTCGTCATCGATCCAATCAATTATGAAAAACAAAGCCCTCATTGTAGGCACAGGCCTGGCAGGCCTCACCTCAGCACTCCGGCTCTCCAAAATGGGATACCAGGTGGAAATGGTCGAAAAATACCACCAGGCGGGCGGACGGTTGAATCAGCTTAAAAAGGATGGATTTACCTGGGACGTAGGACCTTCCTTTTTCAGCATGACCTATGAATTCGATGAATTCTTCCAGTTCATGGAGATGAACCCGCCCTTTGAGTTCGTGGAACTCGACCCGCTCTACACGGTACAATTCAGCAACACCAATAACAAATACACCATCTTTCGTGACCTGGATAAACTGGCCGAGCAGTTCAGAGAAATCGAACCGGAGTTCAAACCCAAGATGGAGAAACTGCTCAGTTCGGCCGGTAAATTCTTCCACGATACGGAGGACAAGGTGATTAAAAAGAACTATAATAGTCTGGCGCAGTGGCTCTTTACACTGGCTACGGTGCCCATGGGTCATGCCCCCAAGCTCTTCCGGTCGGTCTGGAAAGAGCTTGAACGTCACTTCACCTCCGAAGAGGTAAAGCAGATCTTTTCCCTGGTCGCCTTCTTCCTGGGTGCCACCCCATATGATACTCCTGCAGTCTATACCCTGCTCACCTACACGGAATTGGTCCATGACGGATATCACAATGTGAAAGGGGGAATGTATAAAATCGTGGAAGGACTGCTGGATGAGATGAAGAAGCGTGAGATCAAGGTGCATTACAATACGGAGATCGTCGATTATAAAGATATGAAGGGTAAACTGGCTTTTCTGGTGGACCAGAACGGGAAGCACTGGGAATCGGATATATTTCTGATCAACAGCGATGCGGCAGGATTCCGTCATCAGGTCTTCAAGCGCCCCCGTTTTAAAGAAGAAAGGCTCGATAAGATGAAGTGGACGCTGGCCCCTTTTACCATGTACCTGGGTGTAAAAGGAAAAATCGAGGGACTGGAACACCATAACTATTTCCTGGGCGACAATTTCGAAGAGTACGCCAACAAGATCTTCAAGAACAGTATCTCTCTGGACAAGCCCTATTATTATGTGAACGTCAATTCCAAGTTTAATCCTGAAATGGCACCCAAAGGGCATGAGAACCTGTTCATTCTTTGCCCTGTCCCCGATCTGAGATTCAAACCTGACTGGAGTGACCGGGATAAACTAGCCGATGATATCATCAGTGACCTGTCTGAAAGGTCAGGGTTTGATATCGCCTCCAACCTGGTCACCAAAACCATACTGGACCCCATTCAATGGGGGGAAGCGTTCAATCTCTACAAAGGCAGCGGGCTGGGTCTTGCCCACGACCTCAACCAGATCGGATACTTCAGGCCCAGAAACAATGATGAAAGATTTGGCAATGTTTACTATACCGGCGCCTCCACCATTCCCGGCACCGGGCTGCCCATGACGGTGATAAGTTCTAAACTGGTAACCGAAAGAATCACTGCAGAACATGGAACTGTATGATATCAATGCTCTGAATATCAGTAGACTAACTACCAAGAATTATAGTACTTCTTTTTCCATGGGCGTGGCGATCCTTCAGAAAGAGTATCGTCTGCCGGTCTACGCCATTTATGGCTTTGTGCGATTTGCGGACGAGATCGTCGACACCTTTCATGATTACCACCAGAAGAAGCTGTTGACGGAGTTCAGAAAAGAGACCTTCGATGCCATTGAACGGAATTTAAGTACCAACCCGATCCTTCACAGTTTTCAATGGGTGGTGAACAACTATAATATCGGGCATGACCTGATCGAAGCCTTTCTCGACAGTATGGAAATGGACCTTACCGATAAGGAGCATGACGAAGAGTCTTTTAAGAAATATGTCTACGGATCGGCCGAGGTGGTGGGTCTGATGTGCCTGAGAGTCTTCTACCATGACGATGACGAGACTTATGAGTCATTGATCTATCCGGCACGCAAACTGGGCGAGGCTTTTCAGAAGATCAACTTCCTCAGGGACATCCGTTCCGACTATCTGGACCGCGGCAGGTTCTATTTCCCGGGGATCAACCTGGATTCCCTTAACGATGATTCGAAAAAGGAGATCGAAAAAGACATCCAGTTTGACTTTGATGAAGCGTACAAAGGGATTCGCAGGTTGAACCGTGCTTCCAGGCTGGGAGTGCTGGTCTCCTATACCTATTACCTGAAACTGTTCCGTAAGATCAGGAGGACCAGTGCCAGGAATATTTTCAGCAAACGGTACCGGATCTCCAACATCAGAAAGCTCTTGCTTCTTTTCAGTCTCTGGAGCCGCTATCAAGTGGGACTTGCATGATGGATCGAACTTCCTGGACATACCTGATCATTCTGGGACTATCTCTGCTGTACCCGCTGGCCCAGAGTTTCGAGAAGCGTGTCTACATGTACCGGAAATTCCGGTTCATTTTTCCCGGAATCCTCGCCATAGGAGCGGTATATATTCTTTGGGATATCTGGTTCACAGCCGCGGGGGTCTGGGGATTCAACCACAACTACACCCTCGATCTCTATATCCTGGGGCTCCCGCTGGAAGAGTGGCTGTTCTTCCTGGTGGTTCCCTATTGCTGTATTTTCCTGTATGAAGTTTTGCGGTTGTTTGTGAAACGGTTTTACTATCCCAGGGCTTCCCTCATCATCATCCTGGTACTGCTGGCCGTGCTGATCGGCTCCATCCCGTTCATCCACGACCGGCTCTACACCCTGGTCACCTTCTCTTTCACCGCGCTGATGCTGATCCTGCAATTGGTCCAGAAAACCTATAAAACCTGGTTCTCGGGATTTATCATCACTTATACCCTTTCGATGGTACCCTTCATGGTGGTTAACGGGCTGCTGACTTCCATCCCGGTGGTCTGGTACAATAATATGGAGAACCTGGGTGTAAGGGTCTACACGATACCTCTGGATGATTTCATCTACCTGATGGGATTGCTCCTTCCCGCCATCCATATTTACCAGCTCCTGATCCATCGCTACGCTTCACCCCGGCTTCGGGAGGACATGAAACTGGATGAGGTGACCGGATTCTGACATGTTATGTATCATTGTTTAGGGGTCCGGAAACTCCTAATTTCGCTTCCAACCAAATATCTGCATCTTCATGGAGAACATCCTGGTGATCGGAGCGGCCGGACAGATTGGTTCTGAGCTGGTGACCGAACTCCGAAAAATCCACGGCAATGCCCGCGTATTCGCTACCGATATCAAGCAGGCTCCACCCGACATCATGGAGGGCGGCCCGTTCCAGATCCTGGATGTGATGGATGACAAACAACTCATCCATTTCATTATCCGGCACAAGATTAGTCAGATCTACCACCTGGCCGCGGTACTATCCGGGAATGCGGAAAAATTACCGATACAGGCGTGGAAGATTAATATGGACAGCCTGATGAACATCCTTGAAGTGGCCAAAATGGTCGATGAAGTGAATAAGGTATTCTGGCCCAGCTCCATTGCCGTCTTCGGTCCTACTACCCCGAGAATACATACACCGCAGCTTTCGGTCATGGAACCGGTAACGGTCTATGGTATCAGCAAACTTGCCGGGGAACGGTGGTGCGACTACTATTTCAACCGTTACGGAGTCGACGTGCGGAGCCTTCGCTATCCCGGGCTAATCAGCTACAAGACCGAAGCCGGAGGAGGGACCACCGACTATGCGGTGGAGATCTATTACGAGGCAATCCGAAATGGCAGTTATGATTGCTTTCTCGATAAGAATACAGCCCTGCCCATGCTGTTCATGCCCGATGCCATACATGCAACCATCTGTTTGATGGAGGCGGAGAGAATGAATCTGACCATCCACAGCAGTTACAACCTCGGGGGGATGAGCCTCACCCCTGAAATGATGCACCGGGAAATCAGGAAGCATGTCCCCGATTTTACGGTCTCCTACCATCCCGACTTCAGGCAGGCCATTGCCGATACCTGGCCCCAGAGTGTGGATGATTCCGTTGCACGGGATGACTGGGGATTTGAACAAACCTACGAACTGGAACAAATGACAGAGATCATGCTGTCCGAGATCCGCCATAAATAAAAGCACTGAATATGTACGGAAAGATAAAGACTCACCTGGAAAAGGAGCTGAAGGAGATCCGGGAAGCCGGGCTATTCAAGAATGAGCGCATCATTACCTCCCCTCAGGAGGCAGAAATCGTCCTTCAGGATGGCAAGAAGGTATTGAATTTCTGTGCCAACAATTACCTGGGACTCTCCAATCACCCCGAACTGGTCAGTGCCGCCAGGGAGGCCCTCGAGACTCACGGATTCGGAGTGTCTTCGGTGCGTTTCATCTGCGGCACTCAGGATATGCATAAGAGCCTGGAGGAGAAGATCGCCTCCTTTTTCGGTACGGAAGATACGATACTCTATGCTGCCTGTTTCGACGCCAATGGCGGAGTGTTCGAGCCCCTGCTGACAGCAGAGGATGCCATCATTTCCGACTCCCTGAACCATGCATCCATCATCGACGGGGTGCGCCTGTGCAAGGCACAGCGATTTCGCTACCGGAATGCAGATATGGAGGACCTGGAATCGAAGCTGAAAGAGGCGCAATCAGCCCGTTTCCGCCTCATCGTGACCGACGGTGTATTCTCCATGGACGGAAATGTGGCTCCGGTTGATCGTATCTGCGAACTGGCCGATAGGTATGATGCTCTGGTGATGGTCGACGAGTGTCATTCAGCAGGGGTGGTGGGAGAGACCGGCCGAGGTGTTACCGAGCTGTTCGATATCCGTGGAAAAGTGGATATCATTACCGGGACCCTGGGCAAAGCTTTTGGGGGAGCCATCGGCGGATTCACCACCGGACGCAAAGAGATGATCGAACTGCTGCGTCAGCGTTCCAGACCCTACCTGTTCTCCAACTCCCTGCCCCCCACCGTGGTAGGGGCGGGTATCCGCATGTTCGACATGATGGACGAGACCTCCGAACTGCAGGATAAGCTTCACCGGAACACGGCCTATTTCATGGAGAAAATGACCGCTGCGGGTTTCGACATCAAACCGACCCAGTCGGCCATCTGTGCGGTCATGCTCTACGATGCCAAGTTATCGCAGGAATTTGCAGCCAGATTGCTGGAGCTGGGGATCTATGTGATTGGATTCTATTTTCCGGTGGTCCCGCGGGAACAGGCCAGGATCAGGGTTCAGCTCTCCGCAGCCCATGAACAGGAACACCTGGACCGTGCCATTGGGGCATTTATAAAGGTTGGGAAGGAGCTGGGGGTACTCGGATAAACCTCCTTTTGCTCAGGAAAATCTCTTTTTACTCAGACCGGCATCCGACAGTAACAGGATAAAGACCGATACCAGGGTGGCCAGCAGCCAGGTGGAAAACCTTGATTTCCCCATCGCCAGAAAAAACCCCGACGCCGAATAAACCGTCCTCCGTTTGATGGAGGTAATCGACGTAACCTGGCATTGTGCACGCATTGCATAAGCACGTTACGAGATTACCTCCATCTTGCAATTTTTCGTATGTTTATGGGGACAATCAACTAAACCATGCACCATGAAAAAATATCCCCTCCTTCTTGCACTGATCCTCTTTTCCGTTTCGCTGTCGGCACAACGGGTCAGTTTCTCCGGCGAGTGGAAGTTGAACCGGGAAAAGAGCCAGCTGGGATACGAATTCAGTCTCGCTTCCAAATCGATTGTTATCGACCAGTCGCGGAAAAGGGTCGATATTAAAAAAACCGGTGACTTTAACGGACAGGAAATTGTGAACGAGGTGCAGTACACCCTCGATGGAAAAGAGGTGAAATATACCGCTTATGAGGTAATGGAGATGACTGGTACGGCCAACCTGGATAATAAAGCCAAAACACTAACCATCATCACCACGCTGTATACCGACGATATGGGCGATGTCCAGGTGGATGAGATTTACTCCATCAGGGACGGCCAGCTGGTGGTTCAATCCACCGGTGCCTCATCCTATGGCGAGATGGTGGAAACCTTCGTCTACGACAAGCTCTGACTCCAACCTTCCGAACAGGCCATTTTAGCGACGGGCAGACATCCCCTCACGGGTTTGCCCTTGCCTTCGGCTAATACTTCCCCTTACCGGGCGTATAGAGGACTCGAACCTCCAAGTACCTGCGCCCTGCCGGGCGCACATCGAGTAGGGACTAAGGGCGGGCAATTCCGACCTTAGCTCCCTCTCACACCAC
>CAZRZY010000055.1:0-29172 GCA_964604655.1 uncultured Bacteroides sp.
AGCGGGGTAAAGCGCTTTCAAGCATGCTGGCTGTGCTTGCACATGATCCCGACACCGGTATCATTGATTATGGCAATGCAGACATCCTGCAAAAAGACGAAAGTGCTGTGGTCCTTGAATTCCTGGATTTCTACTACAGTGGTCAAAAGAAAAAGAGCGACCAGCTCAGGTATGTTGTTTTTGACAGCCGGTTTACCAGTTATGAGGAGCGAGTGTCTCTTAAGGGATATGACAAAGAGATCAGGCAGATTATCATAACGGGCAACGGGAAGATCAAACCGGCCGTTATGGTTACAAATGACTTTGAGCTGCCTCTTGAAAAAGTCATCCGAAAGTATGCACGTCGCTGGATCGTCGAAAAGTCGATCTCCGAACAAATCGATTTCTTTCACCTGAACCTGGTCTCTTCCTCCATGGTGATCAAAGTCGATTTTGACCTGACCATGTCCATCCTGGCTAATAACCTGTATCGGCTGCTGGCACTCCAACTGGAACGATACTCGCATCTCGCGGTTCAAAGTCTCTACGAGAAATTTGTCCTCAATGGCGCCGATATCATTATACAGGAGGAATCAATCACCGTGCAACTGAAAAAGAAACGGAACCTACCCCTGATACTGGAGGTAATGCAAATGTTTTCACGCCAGAAGTATCCCTGGCTGAATGGAAAGAATAATATCTTTGAAGGAGCAAGCTACTCGTAGAAAATATACGGGTGATTGTTTACCGTGAAAATCTATGTTGAACATCAGCTTCATAACATTGCATTACTAAAAATAGTTTGAAAAAAGGAAAGAGCCTAAAATGCATGAAGAAAGCCTTGTGTTGTTAAAAGAGGCTAAAGAAATGTTACAAACCCTAATTGAAAGACGCCTGAAAGGTGATAAAAACAAAAAATGGGCAAGTTGGTACGACCCCGTCAAAAGGTGTCCAAACAATGGTTTTCCAACCATGGATATGTTAGATGCAATTGAAAATAATTTAGAAAATCAATTAACGTCATAAATATGTTTACAACACACCCGTGTAAGTCAATAGGTATACTTCCATTTTTTATCCTCATACTCCTTCTTTCCTGTTCACAAAAACAACAAAAGACAGAACCGGCTATTGAACCGGTTGATTTGGTTTATCCTTTACTGGACAGTGAAAACTCCAGGTGGTTCTTTTTCTCATCGGCATGTCGCCCTTTTGGAATGGTAAATCTTAGTCCTGATACGCAAATTGGCGGAGCATGGGGAAGTGGTTATCGTTATAACACCGACACTGTTAAAGGATTTAGTCATATACATGCCTGGCAACTTTCGGGTCTATCAGTAATGCCGGTAGCAATTACAGAAGCAAATCGGGAAAATATTTTTTCCGATTTTTATTCAAAGTTCAGTCACGAAACCGAGAAAGTTTCACCGGGTTATCATTATCTTAAACTCGATCGTTACGAGATTAATGCGGAACTTACAAGTACAAAACGAGTTGGCTTGCACAAATATTCCTTTAGTGGGGAAGGAAAACCAGCATTATTGGTAAACCTCAATACTCAGTTGGGGCCCTGCGAAAACGTAGATGGGTATTTGAAACAATCAGGAGAAAAACAGGTGACCGGTCATTTTTTTAACTCACCAACCCGCAGAAGGCCCAAAAAAACTAAAATATTTTTCCAGGTAGATTCGGATACCAAGATTACGGAAGTGAAGCAAGATAAAATAACCGGAAATTATCTTTTATTTTTTGAAGAGAATTCGGAAGAAGTTTTGCTTAAAGCCGGTATTTCTTATACCTCCAATAAAAACGCTTCGATAAATATTGAAAAGGAATTGCCGCATTGGAATTTTGAACAGGTGGTTAACAATTCAAAAGAAGAATGGAATTCCATGTTAAGCAGAATCAAAATTGAAGGCGGTACTGCTGATCAGCAACGCAGGTTCTACACCGACTTGTGGCATGCTCTTCAGGGAAGAAGGATAATAAGTGATGCAAATGGAGCCTACCCCGATTATACAGGCGATAACTTCCGAATTGGCCAGATACCACTTGATGAAAATAGTAAACCCTGGTTTAATCATTACAATTCCGATTCTTTTTGGGGGGCACAATGGACACTTAATACACTGTGGGGATTAGTGTACCCCGATATTTATGAAGAATTTGTCCATTCGTTGATGCAATATTACAAAGATGGAGGTCTGGTTCCACGTGGTCCTTCAGGAGGAAATTATACCTATGTAATGACTGGTGCTTCATCTACCCCTTTTATTGTAAGTGCTATACAAAAAGGAATAATTACTGAAAACCTGGATGAAATTTATCAGGCATTGAAGAAGAACCATTTGCCTGGAGGTATTATGGGGAAAGCCGGGTATGAACACGAAACAAATTTGGGTGGAGGAATTGAGCATTATATAAAAAATGGATTCGTTCCTTACCCAATTCCAGAGGGGAATTTTGGCTTTCATCAGGATGGGGCCGGCATGACATTGGAATATGCATACCAGGACTGGACATTGGCGCAGTTAGCTAAGAAAACAGGGAAAACTGAAGATTATAACTATTTCATGAAACGATCGGAAAATTTCAAAGATCTGTTTAATGAAGAATCCGGGTGGATACGTCCAAAAGACATTTCAGGAAAATGGCTCGCACCTTTTGATCCTTATAAATATTCCGATGGTTTTGTAGAATCAAACGCTGCACAATCGACCTGGTTTGTTCCCCATAATTTGCAGGGGCTGGCTGAATTAATGGGTGGAAAAGATGCGGCAGTTGAAAAACTGAACCGACAGTTTATTGAGGCTGAAAAGCTTAATTATACTTCAGGCAATAGTCACGCCCAGGAAAGGCACCCCGAATACAGGCGAATTCCAATCAACTATGGTAATCAGCCATCCATACAAACAGCCTTTATTTTCAATCATCTTGGTCGTCCGGATTTGGCGCAGTATTGGTCGAGACAGGTGGTTGATAAAGCCTATAGTCAATTGGGGACCGGCACTGGTTATAGTGGAGATGAAGACCAGGGTTTAATGGGTAGTCTGGCAGTTTTAATGAAAATCGGACTGTTTCAGCTAACCGGAGGAACAGAAGAAAACCCGGAATATCAAATCGGCAGTCCGCTTTTTGAAAAAGTGGAAATACAACTTCATCCCGATTATTTTCCTGGTAAAGAGCTGGTTATTTCAACAGAGAGTAAAAGCAATCATGCTGTGGTAGTTAAAACTGCTAACTTTAATGGCAACAGCGCAGAAGGTTCCCGTATTAAACATGTTGAACTTGTAAAAGGAGGAGAACTAAACCTTCAGTTAGGAAAACTTTCAGACGCACAAGTACAAATAAAATAAATGTAAATAATATGGCTTTAAGGCATATATTTTGCCACCGGTAAAAATGATTACAAAACTGAGAGTAGCCGTAACCCGCAGGATACCTTCTTTCACGAATAATACTTACTAATGACTAAATCTTGCTCATCTTTTTCATAGACCCCACGGTTGTCGTTGACAAGTCGTGCTTCCCGTGGAAATATTGGCAAGTTTAGTTGCATACCCCCAACGATGCTGCAATCTCTTTTTGCGAAAAGATTCCCGGGAACCCTTATATTTAAGTTACCAGATCAGGAGTTCTGTATTTAGCATCCAGGCATGATGAAACTGTCGTAAAACCCCGTTATGCACTTGATCCATTTTCATTTGTTTTTCTGCTTTCCGGAAGAGAACAGCCTGGAAATTTTTCACGGGGCCATTTGAAAATTGCGAACTCCCATTTCTGTTTATTCCGTGCATCTTGACCCCCTTTGAACAGAATTGAAGGGGACTTTTTATTTTTCAAGTTGATTTTCCACAGGTTCAATTCCGGCCAGGTGTTCCTCCAGCACTTTTCTGATATCTGCAATTACATCAGGGTGTTCTTTTGCGATGTTGAATTTCTCCGAAGGGTCGATATTCACATTATAAAGCAAGGGCGGATCTTGAACTGTCCGCTCATTTTTAATTTCGATGGGCGGATTGGTAATTGGGTGCGCCGTTTGGCTGCGATACTCGTTTTGGGTGATAAAATGAGCTTTATAATCGCCTTTGCGGATGGCATAAACCTGCGCACCCCGGTAATAGAAAACCACATTTCGTTCACTTTTACCCGTTCCAAACAGTAGAGGAGAAATATCGTAACCATCGTAAACTCTGTCGACCGGAATTTTAGTGCCGGATAGTTTGCAGAATGTGGGAAGAAGATCCATTGTGGTTGCCATGTTCATCACCACTCCCCGGTTTAATTTTCCCGGCCACCAGAATACTGTGGGTTCGCGCATTCCGCCTTCGAAGGTTCCGCCTTTTGCACCGCGCAGCAAGCCGGCAGTCCCACCATGTGTTTTGAAAGTGTGCCACGGTCCGTTGTCTGATGTAAAAACCACCAGTGTGTTTTCTTCGATTCCTTCTTCTCTGAGCGTTTTCAGGATTTCTCCCACCGACCAGTCGATTTCTTCAATCACATCGCCGTAAAACCCTGCCAGGGAGACATCTTTGAACTCTCCGGAACGGAACAGGGGAATATGTGGAAGCGAATGAGCCAGGTAGATGAAAAACGACCCGTCTTTCAGACTTTTTATTCTGGCTACGGCTTCTTCGGTGTACCGTTTGGTAATGGTTCGCTGGTCTGCCGGTCGCTCGATAATCTCCCTGTCTCGCATAAGGGGTACATTGTAGGCCTGGTACCGTTCATTTTCCGCCAACGTAAAGTGGTCGGTATTTTCAACTTTATCCATGTCGTTGGAGTAGGGGATACCGTAATAACTGTCGAAACCATGATCGGTTGGCAGATGAGGTGATTGGTGTCCCAAATGCCATTTACCCACCGCTGCGGTTTTATAGCCGTTGCTTTTAAGTGCCCGGGCGATAGTGATTTCACTTGGAGGAAGCCCTCCATTGGAATCGGGAAACAATACCCTTCGTTTATCGCTGCACATCCCAGATCGAACAGGCAACCTGCCGGTGAGTAGGCCTGCGCGGCTTGGTGTGCAAACCGGCGCAGCCGAATAAAAGCTGGTCCATTTCTGACCTTCAACAGCCATTTGATCCAGGTTAGGAGTTTTAATCGTGGGATGACCAAAAATGCCCAAATCACCGTAGCCGAGATCGTCGGCAAAAATGACTATAAAGTTGGGTTTGGTTGAATTTTCATAATTGGTGCTTGCTGCACTTACAGATCGCTGAACCGTCAAACCTGCTAAGAGCAGGCCGGCCAGGGCGATCGTTTTTGTTTTGAAATGGTTCATCGGATTAGTTTTCGAAATGTCTAATTCAGTCTTTCTCCCGTTAAGCGGTCAAAGGTGTCGGGTGAGGGGTTTTGTGGGATTTTGTCGTCAAACTCAGCAATCCATTTGTCGAGCAATTCTCGCATTTCTTCCAAAGCACTTGCATATTCCGGATTTTCCGCCAGATTTTGAAACTGGTAAGGATCATTTATCACATCATACAATTCTTCTGCCGGACGGGGCTTCAAAAAACAATCCAACTGATGATCGCTTAATTCGCCAGCCTTGTAGAGTTTTATCATCTCCTGATATGTAATGCTTGCCACGGCGTCGGCAGGAGGGGAGGCATTAAGTCCGGGGAAAGCATTCCGGATATACAGATATTGATGGTTTCTGACTGCTCTTTCATGAGCCTGATAATCGTGCCAGTTGTGCTCTGAAGCTATATAATCCCTGGTTTTGGCAATATAGTTTTTCAATACAGGAACAAGGGAATAACCCTGGAAGGTACCGGAAATACCTGCTCCGGCCAGTTCGCAAAATGTTGGAGCAATATCGATCGAACTGACCATGGCATTGGAGGTTCCTTTTTTCAATTTGGCCGGCCAGCGTAATATAAACGGCGTTTTTATGCCACTGTCGTACAACCGGGTTTTGGCCCGGGGGAATGGACGTCCGTTGTCGCTCATGTAGATCACCAGCGTGTTTTCATCTTCTCCCTGGTTTTTTAATTCGGCCATCACTTCGCCAATATAGCTGTCCATCCGAGAAATTTCATCGTAATATTGTGCCAAATCTTTACGGGTGGAATCGTTGTCCGGTAAATAAGGTGGTACCAACACATCTTCCGGACGGTGTGGTTCGGGAATGGTGTTGGGAAAGTAATTGCGGTGTGGATCGATTGCTGCCAGCCACAAAAAAAAGGGTTTGTCTTTGGGCCGGTTTTGCAGGGCTTCCACCCAATACTCACAGCCGCTGGGCGCACCACCGTAAATGGTGTCGAATTCTGTCCGCTTTGCCCCGATGTGGTATTTCCCGGCCACGGCTGTAAAATATCCTGCTTTTTGCAATTCCCCTGCAAACAAAAGTTGGTCGGCAGGCAAAGGCATGTGTAATTCTGGAGCGCCGGTATGATGCGGATATCGCCCTGTTAATATGCTGCATCTGCTCGGACTGCACGAGCTGGTGGTAAGAAATGCATTATTGAAAACAAGGCCTTCATCTGCCAGTTTATTAACGTTCGGGGTTTTAATGATTTGATTTCCATACGGGCCACAGTCGTTCCATGAAGCGTCATCTGCAATAAAAACGATAAAATTGGGCGGTTCCTCATTTTCTTGGGGTTTTGGACCTGTACAGGTTGCGATCGTCAATATACTTAACGCTCCAGTGAGTGCGCTGGTTTTGATAAAGTTCATAGCTGTGGGATGTCCCAAGTCAATGTTAGTAACATATGCTGAAGTTAGTCATAGTTTTTCACTTTACAAGCAATGGGTATACATGCTCAACTGGTCATCATTAAACGTTCCCAGGCTCGATCATATTCCGCAATCCGGCCTCACCATTCCAGATATACGCATTCCGCTCTGCCCGATGAACATTATCCCCTGTTCGGGAAGCCTTTCGGTGGCCGGCAACTGTTTATTGGGTTGTACAGGAATGCATTTAACTGATTGTAAATGGGAACTCGATTACTTGTATTTCATCATTACGGAGAGAAGAGAACTCCTTCGTTCGTGCTTCAATCTACATGTAAATGAATCAATTCGACATCTGTTAAGTATACGTTGAATGCAACCGCTTCAGATCCTGATACCGATCACACAAATGTCATCAATCTGTTCGATGTCGTCGCGCCAGTTGTCCAAAGCCTCTTCAAGCCGCTTTTTTTGATTCTCCATGGATTCTTTGTGAACGGATAGCAGCAGCTCTTTGAATCTGTGGGATTTGAATTTTTTACGCTGTTCACCTCCGAATTGATCGATATAACCGTCGGTAAAGAGGTAAACTGTATCCCGTCTTTGCAGTGGAATCCGGTGAGTGGTAAACTCCTTTTCTTCCCAGTGAAAACCAATGGGTTGCCTGTCCCCTTTGTATTCATGCAGTTTAGCCTCCTTGTTTCGTATCAGTAAGAGGGGATTATTCGCGCCGGCAAACTGTAATTCCTTTTTTTCCGGATGGATAATGGCTATTCCCATTTCTATTCCATCTTTTTGCTCCTCCAGTTTTCCTTTCTGGTCAAGCATCTCTTTGATCTTATCCCTGAGATTATTCAGAATATTTGCGGGATCATCCAGGGAACTTTTAGCCATTTGTTCATTCAGCAGGGTGATCCCCAGCATACTCATGAGAGCGCCCGGTACTCCATGGCCCGTGCAGTCTGCAGCAACTGCAATCAGGGATCCGTGCACTTCTTTGATCCAGTAGAAATCTCCGCTCACAATATCCTTGGGCCTGAACAATACAAAGTGCTCAAGCTGGATTTGATCCAGATACTCTTCGCGGGGAAAGACGGCATACTGGATATGCCTGGCATAATCGATGCTGTCGGTAATTAGTTTTTTCTGTATTTCGATTTCTTCTTTTTTCTCGTTGATCTCCCAGGTCCGTTCTTTCACCTTCTGCTCCAGCTCCCGGTTGACTTGATCCTTCAATTTTTCATTGATTTTAAGCTGATCAATGATTTGTTGCTGGACCTGCTTTTTTTCCATCTCATCCAATCTCATCTTCTGTGCTATTCCAAAAGAGAAGATCACAATCTGCAAAATGGCCGCAATGTACATCCCGGAGGTAATGAAGATCCTGTTGAATATGGATTCATACACGGTGATTACCTCATTGGAATACAAGGAGGAATATAAAGTCACATATATTAACGGGATCAGGACCAGATTGGCGAACAGGAAGAACCATGCAGGCTGGAATCCCTTTCTGATTCGAATGATGGTGGGCGGGATCAGGATGAAAAGAGGGATAATGCCAACTGTAAATATCCATATGACTGTTAGAATTCGTTCCACGAAATCAGGATAGGTCATATTAAAAAGCACTTCCAGTGCCACCAGAACAATCCTGATTCCGGTAATAGCAAGTACGATGACAACACTGCGGTACCATAATTTCAACTTTCTCCTGAATTCCAGGTATGCGATCCCGAACAAGAGGAAGAAGATGGAAATCCAGGACATAATATAGGGTTGAAATGCGTCCAGGAATTTCAGAAAGAAATTATTTTCCTTCCAGAAATACTCATAAAGGTACCCTTCGGTGATAAAGAGGAATACTGCCACGCTACCCACATAAAGAGCGAAATACAGGTACTGTCTTCTTTTCATGAACACAAAGAGCAAAATAAAGAATCCTGATATGGTCAACATGGTTACCAGGAAACCAAACAATACCATTCGTTCAAAGCGGTCAAAGGTGACGATCGTATCATGAGCATAGAACTGCAGGCGGGGAGACTGAATTTGATCTTCGGCTTTCCATCGAAGATAAAAGGTTTGTTTCTCTCCCTTATTCAGTTTCACCCTGAAAGCATGCCAGTCTTTGTATATGAAATCGCGGTCCTGAACAGGAATCAGTATCCCGGATCTTTTTTCAACCAATTCGCCTGATGGCAGTTCGTAAAACAAGGACAGAGAGTCTTTGCCCGCAACCTCGGGTACATTGAAAAGATACGTACGTTTCTCTGCCAACCGGTTTTCCGTGGTGAACTTTAACCAAACACAGGAAGTTGAAAAATCTTTTTCGAATACACTCCTGATGCCCATGAAATCTCCCTGAAGAGAAGGTTCCAGAAGGAGAAAGTAGATCAGGGAATCATCCCTGAGGAATGCTATGGATGTATCCGGAGAGATTCGGGCCAACCTTTTATAACTGATATGATACGAAAAATCGGTATCCACCACTTCCGCCAGGCTGATGATCTGATCGCCCGGTAATATGCGGTTTTTTGCTGCCGGACTGCCTTCCTCTACCGAATGCACGGTGATCTTTGCTTTCAGGGGATCCTTGAAAAGTGTATCCAGCGAAGGGGATAGAATATCGTCCATATCCCATTGCTCCAATGAATCGACCAGGTACAGATAGTCATAGGAATCGATCTGGTAGAGATAGGGATCCCTCTGGAAGGAAAATTGCAGCGGGCTTTGTTCACCTTCTCGTCTAATAATCAGATTGATGAGTGACCCGGAACGATCAAGCAGCAATTGTTTGATGGCTCTTCTGTTCATTCCTATTCCTGAAACCAGGGAGTCGTTGATGGCCACAATCTGATCGCCCAGTCTTATTCCCGCTTTTTCGGCGGGACTGTCCGGGATCAATATGGATACAATCGCAGTATCCTGTTGTACGATAACGTCATGGATACCGGTAATGCCATCATATACAATTACATTAGTCTGGGGGAGTGCCGGCGATGGCCCTATGAATGCCAGTATTCCGGAGATAGCTATCAGCATCAACACTCGTCCCCCTCTTCCTTCCCTATATAACCATCCAATGACTGACATCAGAGTTGAAAGCCTTTGTCATTGACAAAGATAGTTTGGAATAGGGATAAAGCAAACGATCAAGATCGATTACTGGAGCGGGGCTCGCTTGGGCCATGTCAATCCTTGGCACAGCTTTTGCCTTGTATTAATAAAAATTGAGAAACCAAATACCTCTCTGCCATGAAAACCATACGAGCCATATATATACTAGCAGTCCTTACTGCAACAACGGCGGTTATATCTGCCCAGAATTATCCTGATGAATATCTCGGCTTGCCCGGAGATAATCTGAACCTCTATGCCGTGATGGACCTTTTTCAGGAATCCGAAACCCTTGAAGCATTTGAGCGGGGACTGAATGATCCGGAGAAGATAATCAATAACCTGGATCTGAACGGCGACAACCTCGTTGATTATATTACGGTTTCCGACTTCTTGGACGGGAATGCTCACACCATCGTGCTGCGTGCCGCTTTAAACAGAAACGAGCAGCAGGATGTTGCGGTATTCGTTGTGGAAAAGTTGCGGAACGGAGCTGTACAGATACAGCTGATCGGAGATGAAGCGCTCTATGGGCCCAATTATATTGTTGAACCCATTTATGCTGAAACGCCGAACCCGGGATATACCGGAACGGTCCACCGGAGAAATGTGAATGTGGTGACCACCACCTATTATGATATCGCTGCCTGGCCCTTGATTAGTTATATCTATCATCCCAGGTATGTGGTGTGGAGATCATCCTGGTACTGGGGGTACTATCCCAGTTACTGGCGTCCCTGGAGAGCCCACTACTGGCATTACTATTACGGATACCACTATCACTGGCATGACCATTATTACAGGCATTACCGTCATTGGGATTATTACCGCTGCAGGCCTTACTATACAGCCTACAGGAACCGGGTTCGTGTTTACAGTCCCACTGTAGTAGTGAATATCAACAAGGGTCGTTACAGGACCACCTATTCCCGTCCGGAGCGCAGGCATGCCGGGGAACAGCACTACGCAAGAACCGTCAGCAGAAGGACAGGAGCCCGGGCTGCAACAACAGCCAGGACCAATAGCACCAGAGCGAGGGTGACCACCACCCGGACCACCAGTCCACGCGCTGCAACTGTACGAACCAACCAAAGAAGCACTCCTTCGGTCCAGCGTTCCAGCAGCAGCCGCAGCAGGCCCAGCACCGTTCAGAGCCGCCAGCCCAGCCGGGCCGGCAGCAGCACGGTGCAACGCTCTCAGCCGAGCCCCAGCCGCAGCAGTGCCACGGTCTCCAGGAGCAGCAGCAGCCAAAGCAGAGGCAGTGCCACGGTCTCCAGGAGCAGCAGCAGCCAAAGCAGGGGCAGTGCCACGGTCTCCAGGAGCAGCAGCAGGAAGACTACTCCTTCGGTCCAGCGTTCCAGCAGCAGTCGAAAAAGCAGTGGGAGTGCAAGTAGCAGCAGTTCCCGAAGCAGCAGTTCCCGAAGCAGCAGCAAGTCTTCCCGCAGATAGCTAATTCCAACATTTGAGATAGTTGCAAAGGCGGATATCATCAGGGTATCCGCCTGATTTTTTATCTTCACGGGGATCCTCTATGCCTGCCAGGAAGGAGTATTCTCAGCTGAAAAACGTCAGGCCGGTTTTCCTTCTCCGGAAGATTTTTTAGCAGTGACGAAAAAAGGAGGGGGAGCGATCCCCATCATCTGGCTGACCCATACTGGAGAATTCAGAAGCAGTATTGACGGCCGGCATGTGGAGACCAAATGGGGTGGAAGACACAAAGAACAGTTTTAAAACTTGATCTGAAACTCCCTGGGCGGCACAGCATTCATCAAATGCAGGACAAAGTAATCCCAGCGCCGGCGCATGATGTAGTAGCTGTCCATGCCATAGCCATGCCGGGCATTGGGGAGCAGGATAAAGTCAAAGTCCTTGTTGTTCTTGATCAGAGAGTCCACCACCAGGTAGGTGTTGTAGGGAGGAACGTTGTCGTCCATTCCGCCATGAATGAGAAGCAGCTTTCCTTTCAGATTTTTGGCATGCACCTGGTTGGCCTGTTGCTCATAGTTGCTTACTCCCTCTTCATCGAAGGTTACCAGGCCGATATATCGCTCACCCCAGTCATCCTCGTAGTTCCGGTTGTCGTGATTGCCCGATTCGGCAATTCCCACCTTGAAAAAATCGGGATACTTGAACATGGCTGCCGCCGTGGCAAAACCGCCCCCGGAATGTCCCCAAATCCCCACTCTGTCCAGGTCCAGGAAACCATACCGGCTGGCAAGCTGCTTCAGGCACGAAACCTGGTCTGGCAGGGTATTTTCCCCCATATTTCCGTAACAGACATCATGGAAAGCTTTGGACCGCCCTGGGTTGCAGCTGCCCTCCAAGGCCACTACCACGAATCCCAGTTCGGCCAGTGCCTGGTTGTCTCTCCTGGCTGCCATGAAGGACCAGGAACGCACGCTTCCGCCCTGCGGTCCGGGGTAGATATAGACGATTACCGGATATTTCTTCCTGCTCTCCATGTTGGAGGGAGTGTGCATCACTCCGTAAAGATCCCATCGGTCATCCGCAGAACGAATAGTGTAAGGAACGGGGGCCGTCCATCCCGCATCCTTTAGCCTGGAAATATCAGCCTTTTCAAGGACCGATACCAGTTCCCCTTCCTTATTGCGAACTTCCGTGACAGGTGGCACATCGGGCTGGGAGTAGGTATCGATGAAATAGTTCCCGTCGGGGGAGAGCGATATGGAGTGATCGCCCTTTTCGGGGCTCAGGAGCTTCAGATGGTCCCCGCTGAAGTTGACCCTGTAGAAGTAATCGAAATAGGGATTCCCCGGCTCCCTGCAACCGGCGGTGAAATAGATGACCCGGTTATCCCGGTCCACCCGTCTCACCTGCTTCACCACATAGTCGCCCGAGGTGATCTGGTGTTTCAACTCACCGGTATTTGCATCATACAGGTAGAGGTGGCCCCAGTTGCTTCGCTGCGAGTACCAAATGATCTCATCGGTACGGGACAGATAGGTCCAGTTGACGGTCCCCCGTCCCGATTCATACTGTGTATCCACGATCTCGTTGAAGATATCCCGTACCTCGCCGGTTTCGGTATCGGCCATCCGCACGTGCGCCTCCTTGTGATCCCGGCTGGTGGAGACAAATACCATCTTCTTGCCATCTTCGCTCCAGGAGATATCGTCCAGTTCCCCGCTGCAGGAGATATCGTCGCAGAGGGTCCCCCGTCGGGCATCGGGAGCCATTTTTAATGGGATTATGCCTGGTTCTCCGCTGATGTCGATGATCACCCGGTGGATGCGGATGATATCTTCATCGCCGGGAAGTGGATATTTCCACTCTTTCAGCACCGGGGCTCCGACCGTGGTCCTGACCAGGTACATGTCACTCACATGCCGCTGGTCCTGCCGGTAGGTAGCGATTTTCTTCGAATCGGGCGACCAGCTAAGTATGGGCCGGTCGCTCTGCCGCCACCCTGCGTTGTCGGTGGCATATCCGAAATTCTTAATCCCGTCGGTGGTCAGGGCTGTTTCCTTCCCGGTTTCCACCTCCCTGATCCAGAGGTTCCATTCCCGGATGAAGGCCTCGTAATTCCCATCGGGAGAAGTGGTCTTGAACCGGCTGTACCGCCTGGCGGACTCTTCCACCTTGTTTTTCTCGAAAAGTTCCGACCGGCTTTCCGCCGTATGGATTTTACCTTTGTCAGGATTAAATAGTTTATACTCGGTCTGCCCATTGGTTTGTGACTGATACCACAGCCTGCCATCGGGCAGCCATTGTGGCCGGATGGCATTATCGACCAGTGGATTGACACGGGGGCGCAGCATACTGGCAGCCCGCTGGTAATCATCTTCTGTAAAAACCTTGGCACTTTGACCGGAAGCGGTCAGGTTCACTGCAAATACCGCGATCGCAAAAAATAAGAAAAGCTTGAATTTCATACATCATGATTTGTACCCGTAAATATAACTTTTGTATCGGATAGAGTGTAAATTTTTCATCTTTGCAATTGCATAAACAGAATATTGCATGAAGAGAACACTGCTGGTTCAATTACTGGTCATCGCAGTTCTGGTTGCTGATGCCCAAATCTATCAGTTCCGCGGACCCGACCGGGACGGCAAATTTCCCGAAACCGGTCTACTGACGGTTTGGCCGGAAGAGGGACCGGAATTACTTCTGGAATATGAAGGCATCGGTGATGGATGGTCGTCGGTTATTTCCAACGGGAAATTCATCTATGCCACCGGCTACGATTACCCGGCAAGAATGCTCCGGGTAAGTGACGATCTGACATCCATCGAGGAGGTATACACCAGTGACCTTCTGGACAACCATCACCACGGGCTCATCGAACTGGACGGGTACCTCTACGGCTCTTACTGGGTGCATAACAACGCCGGGAACTGGGCCTGTCTCGACTGGGATACTGGTGAGGTGATGTATGACGAAGAATGGAACTCCAAAGGGCCGCTGGTTTACGCCGACGGCATGTTTTATATCTACATTGAAAAGAGAGGGTTTGTGGGACTGGTGAAACCCGATCCTTCAGGCTTTCAGGTCATCAGTTCCTTTCAGATCACCCAAGGAAGCGGACCGCACTGGTCACACCCCTACATCCACGACGGAAAGCTGTTCCTCAGGCATGGGGATGTGCTGATGGTGTATAATCTGAGGGGGTAGGAGTGCTACTTCGTTTGTATCCGGAATACCCCTTAGGGCCGTATCCTTGTGCACCTTGGTCATCTTGGCCCATTTTGAGGAATGTAATCTCCCAATAACATCGTCCAGTAAAATGTTGATCATCTTGATTTGCCTCTCATCCAGCCGGGTGGTTTGATGTACTTCCTAAAACCTTGTTTTCACCAGGAACATCGACAGCGTATCAGCTGTTGCTACGAGAGTTTCTATGTTGTAATTCTTCTTTTTTAATCCACCTTCGCGTTCCGCTTCAGCGGACGAGAGGGTGTGGTTAAATTCCCCGGGGCTTGCCCCGGAAAGAAGGGTCCAGGGTTCTACCCTGGGGTTTAATACCATTTATTACAAGTTAAAAGTACAAAAGAATATGGAAAAACACTGACTGCTGCTCATGGCAGGTTTGTTGATTATCTGTCAGAATATCAGATGTATTTTAAAAACAAAACAAAGAGGTTCTTTATTGAACACAGCTTCAGGGAGGCGAAATATATCCTGGGAATGGATGAGTTTCAAACCCGGAAATGGTTAGCCTGGTATCATCAGGTAGCCATGAACATCATGACCATGGGGTTCATGCTAAAAGAGAAACTGCTCAACTTTGAAGAGTTCCCCTTGCCGTCTGCAAGGGATATAAAAGACTGGCTAAGCTTCATGCCCATGGTTGCGTTCTTTTCTTAGCGAGATAGAAGTTGCAACTTCAGGAGATAGTCATGACAGGAATTGTGCAGGCTTCAAATGACAAACTCGCGGCGGAGGGTGGATGTCCGTCATCAAAGCTGGTGGTTAACCACAGGGTTAATACCGGTATCAATATACCAATTGGCGATGGTATAACGTAAATGCGAGGGAACTTTGTCAGCATCCAATCTGATTAGCCTGGTAGAATTTGGGAACAGCGTAACTACAGGTAACTCCTCAACAAACGGTTGAAGCTCAAAAGTGAAATCGCTGTCGTTACGGATTTCAATTAACACTCGCCCTTTCGAATCTTTGCTGTCCAGACGCCTGGCATTCACAGATTGATGATACAGCTGTTGCAACAGGTTGTCGGGGCCAGCTACATATTTTGAAAACCAGGCCACGGTGCGCCGCGCAAACATTGCGTCCCGCAAGCCTTCCAAGCTCCTTTCGGTGGCAAACACCAAAGTCATGGGGCGGTGGTATTTGTCAAGCGGGTAATAATGTGAGTTGACCTCATGGATATCGGAATAGCCTGTAACGGCGAGGTTATTTTCAATGCACCATCCCAGGGCAATAGGATACCACTCATTTTCATTGAACACTTCAATGGCATGTATGATCCCTTTGTTGATCAGCTCTCTGTGGGTGTCGAATAAAATGCACGTATCGGGTTGTTGCGCTTTCCATCCGGGGTGGTTGAAAGTAATAAACGCCTCCTGCCGATGGGCTTCCAAAATGGCTTCCAGGGGTTCCTCCACATCCAATTTGTTGGCATCTTTGATAAAGAGTGCGTTAAGATGACCGGGAGGCATACTGCGGGTAATTTCAGCGCCTTTCACCAGCAGGATATTATAATCTTTAGCTACAGGCAATGCTATTTCATAGCTGCTGTTGTCATCGCCTCCAACATGCAGCTTTGATGGATGGTTTTCCACATGCTCTGTAAGGGATATGGCATCCAGGCCTTCGTACCAGGCTTCGGCAACACGCAATGTAGGCCAGACAATGCCATCGGAAAAGACCGTGTGCATATGAAAATCACATTTCAGGGTTTTGTACCCATCAATATCCGGGACATTGATATGGGTGCGGTGTTTTTGGCGGTTCAGTTCATAGAGTTTAACATTGTTTATACTGTTTTGTGCAATCATAGACTGGTAAGTAAGAGCTGTCATGGCTATTACCAGAATAATAAGTCCTTTTGTATCCATTGTTTTCTTTCTAAGAATATGTGGCGACCAACATATTCATTTTTTATTTCTTCTGGTTGAACCTTCTATTATGATAATATTAATACTCCTTAACTCAGGGAAGAATTATTCATATCAGGGACCTGAAGGGTCACATCATCCATTTTCGCCTGATATTGATCATACAGACAAAAAAAAGCAAGAAGCAAAAAGTCAGCAGGATACCCATATCCAGCACGGGAGAAAGAAAACTCATGCCCGAAATGGCAAAATGCAGCATATCCACACCATAGGTAACGGGCAGCGCCAGTGACAGAGGCATTAAAAACAACGGAAGGGCGGTGAGAGGAATAAACAGACCGCAGAGAAAGATCATGGGAAAACGAAAGAAATTTGAATAGGTCTGCGCTTCAAACACCTCTTTTGCCGATACGGCGATTAACAACCCCAGCAGGGTGGAAACAACAGATAAAAGGAAGATCGCTGCTCCCAGGATAAGCCAGCTGGAAATGTCAGCCCGGAAGTAGAGGACACAGAACAGCACTGGGACCATGCTGTTGAAAATACCAAACAACACAGCTCCCGAAATCTTAGCCAGAACCAGCAGCTCTTTTCTTACAGGAGCCAGCAGCAGACGGTCAAAAGACCTGGATTTTCTCTCAAAGGTAATGGTAACGGCAAGCATTGAGGTAGTGCCGAACAAGACAGACAAAGCTACGATACCTGGAAAGATCTCTGAAATCTCTATCGCCTGATCTGTCTTAACAAACATCATCAACATCCAGGCAAAAGGGAAAATGATGCCCCAGCTGATATTGGGCGGCTTCAGATAATAACTTCTCATATCCTTCAAAAGGATGTGATAAACAGCGATGGCCTGTTTCATTTCTTCTCTTTCTCTCTTTTCATTTCAACGGCTTCGATGCCGGTAGCCTTTACAAAAGCATCCTCCAGGCTGGGTCGTATTCTTTTCACTTCGTAAAGGACCAGGCCTTCCGCTGCAAGAAAACCTACAACCGGAGAGATTTCAAGGGGATTTTCACTGGTGACTTTCAACGTACTGTCATTAACGAATATACAATCGATGCCCGGAAATTCCCGCACCAGTTTATCATATAATCTGCTTTTACCGGAATGGATCCTTTCAAAAGATATCTCAATAACGGAGGATTCTTTGGAAGCATCGACCAGTTCCTCCACCGTACCTGTCTTGATGATCCGGCCCCGGTGAATGAAAGCGACCCGATGGCACAGCCGCTCCGCCTCTTCGATATAATGGGTTGTCAGAAAAATAGTCACCCCCCTGCTGTTCAGATCCCTGATCAGTGTCCGGATCTGCCTTACACTCGCCACATCCAGTCCGGTGGTGGGCTCGTCGAGGAATAATACAGCAGGGTCATGGATCAGGGCTGCAGCAATGGTCAGCTTACGTTTCATCCCTTTGGAATAGGTGGAAAATTTTCGGCCTGCAGCATCCCTCAGATCAAAAAAGTCCAATAGTTCTTTCGCCTTCTTATTCCGCTCATTCCTTCCCATTCCATACAATGCACCACAAAAACATAGGTTTTCGAACCCGCTTAAATCCTGATACAGATTACTCTCATCCGGCACGACCCCAATATTCTGTTGTAAGTAAATCATGTTCTGCGAGACTTCTTCTCCCCGGAAAAAAATCGTGCCGGAGGAAATTTTCGCAAGTCCGGTAAGCATATGAATGGTGGTGGTCTTTCCCGCCCCATTGGGTCCCAGGAAACCAAAAATCTCTGATCCCATCATTTCAAAGCTGATCCTGTTCACCGCTAGTACCCCGGGGAATTCCTTCTTCAGTTCTATCACACGCAGGATCCTGTTCATGCCATTGTGAGTGCAACAAAACAAAGTAATGAAAAAAACCCTGAATAGGTCATTGCATCCGAGGGATTCAACACAGTTTTCTATCCGGAAAAATGTTCGTATTTTTGCGAATAACGAATTAAGAACACGTCCGGCACTTGGAAATAAGGGTACTGGGCACAGGATGCCCCAAATGCAAACAGCTTGATAAAGCTGTTACCGTTACACTGTCGGATCTTGATCTGATGGCTGATGTCAAAAAAGAAGAAGACATTATGAGGATCATGGAGTATGGGATCACATTACCCCGATGTCCGAAATATTCAAAAGATAGAAATGATGAAGAGACGTAAAGCAATGAAAGTAGCTGCTGGTGTGATAGCAGGAAGCGGAGCCGGCCTGTTTGCACTTACCAGTGCATTCAAACCCGAATCCCCGTCCGGCAAAGATCCTTCCAAACTGGATTATGACCAGCCACAGGGCGATTGGAACTATTTACAGCTTGACCCTGATTTTACCGGTGCCTTAGCATATGATTACTATAGTGAAGGAAGTTGCATGTACGCTACCGTAAAAAGTGTCATTTCTCAATTGGCCGGCATAATGGGTGATCCATACGGTTCATTCCCCTATCATTTATTTAAATACGGTCATGGCGGCGTCGGCGGCTATGGAACCATTTGCGGTGCATTAAACGGAGCAGCTGCACTTATCGGGTTGTTCATCACCGATAAAATGGTACAGGATAGAATGATCGCAGATGTTTTTCAATGGTATGAAAAAGAACCCATACCGAAATTCAGTCCCCACACTCCCATATTTGATTTCACACCTCCCGCGACTGTTTCAAATTCCGTTCTCTGCCATGCGTCAAATACCAGCTGGTGTAATGAAACAGGGTATCAAATAGGAAGCAATGAGAGAAAAGAAAGGTGCCGCCGTCTGACCGGGGATGTGGCAAAAAAACTCACTGTCAGCCTCAATGAAATTTTTGCAGATTCTTACATAACCAATGCCCACATTAACAACGAGGTAAATACGTGTTTAGCATGTCACGGGAATGAGGGGAAATTAAAAAATTCCGCCGGGCAAATGAATTGTAATTCTTGCCATACTGAATCGGTCGGGCACCGGGTTTTTGCGGATGCACATTACAAAGTCATGAAAGAGTGAATACACCCCTGATCGACATCGGATACCTAAGCAAAGTCGTGTTAAACAGATGGTTAATTTCCTAAATGGTGGCGTGTATAGTGTCCAGTGTTAATTTTATTTGTGCTCGCTAACCCTCGCAGCAGAGCCGCGGGGAACCGAGCCTGCGAGCTCGGCGAAGCCGATGCGCGTGCGGGATTCAAAAGAATTGAAATAGGAACGGCCTTCAGGATAGTCAATATCTGAATCTGAAAGCTTCTAATCCCAAACATAGAACGGTGGAACTCATCCGCCCCGGAGCGGTCGGCTTGGATGAATTGTTATATGAACCAAGTTTGCAATCAACGTAAAAAACTTGTGCTGAACCCCGGTGAAGTGGGTAAAGTATGTTATTTTTGAGAGGAGTGCCCCGGAACCTGACTTAATCTGCAAGAGCTATGATTCGTACCAGGAATTGTTCTTTCCCGCTATTAGCCTCATTTGTTCTGGTTTTTTGCGTATCGCGACCTTCATTTTCGCAGGAGATCTTTCCGGCCGGTGAGGCAGATTCGTTTTTTAAAGGGATCCCCGACTCTGCCAGGGCACTGATCGAGGAAGCATTGCCGGCAATGGCGACGGTCAAAATGAAGAAGCCGGCGAAGCTTCTGGTCTTTAATCTGCACAAGAACAAGGACAGGGTGATGGATGGCCATCCATCCGTTCCCTATGCCAACTATGCCTACAAATTGTTGGGGGAGCGGACCGGGGCATGGGAGACCTGGTTCAGCCGGGATACCATGATCTTCCAGAAGGAGATCCTGAATCAGTTCGATGCCCTCTGTTTCAATAATACGGCAGGGGTGCTTTTCGACGATCCGGAGATGAGGAACAACCTGTTGGAGTATGTTTACAGCGGGAAAGGATTCATCGGGATCCATGCAGCCGGGGCCACCTTTTGTCAGTGGCCGGTCTACGACCAGTTCCCCGAATACGGCGAGATGCTGGGGGGCTTCGAAAATGGCGGGCATCCATGGAAACCGCACGAATGGATCACCCTGAAACTGGACGAACCGGGCCACCCGGTCAACAAAGCATTTGGCGGGAAACAGTTCGATGTGAGCGACGAGGTATTCCAGTTTTCGGAACCCTATTCCCGTGACAGGCTCCGGATCCTCATTTCCATCGATACCAGCCTGACCGACATGAGTATGGGCCGGCGCATCCTGCCGGAGCGAAGGGCCGATGGGGACATTGCTATCAGCTGGGTCAGAAACTACGGAAGGGGCCGGGTCTTCTACACCTCTCTGGGCCATAATACCCACCTGAACTGGAACCCGGTGGTACTGCAACACTACCTGGACGGTTTCCAGTTTGCACTGGGCGACCTGGCGGTCCCGGTGGTCCCGAGCAGCAGGGTGAACGATGCCATCAGGGCGCAGGAGGAGCTGGACTGGCGTCTGGGGCTGACGGCATACAGCTTCAAGAAAAATACCCTGTTCGAGACCATCGATACGGCCACCTCCATGGGGATCCTCTATCTGGGAGGACTCAATGTTCAGAAGGTCAGCCGGGCCAATCCGTCCGATTTTGATTACTACCTGGATGAGGAGTCGCTGAGGGAGATCCGCAGGAAGTTCCTGGATGCCGGGATGACGCTGGTTACCTATTACATCCATGATATTCCGGAGGATGAGAAGGAGTGCCGGAAGCTTTTCGAGTTCGGACGGAAGATGGGGATCGAGACTTTTATTTCGGAACCGAAACCGGAACAGCTGGATATGATCGAACGGTTCTGCGAGGAGTATGACATCCGCCTGGCCATCCACAATCACCAGGAAAATATCTCCCCGGTCTGGTGGGATCCGGAAAACATTCTGAAACACTGTGAGGGGCGGAGCTCCCTGATCGGTGCATGCGGTGATTTCGGATACTGGGCCCGCTCCGGGATCCAACCCCTGGAGGCCGTCGGGAAACTGGGTGATCGGCTGATCACGGTCCAGATGCACGACCTGGATACCTTCAGTCCCGAGGGAAAGGATGTGGCCTGGGGTACAGGAGAGCTGAATGTGAATAGGGTCCTGGAGAAGATGGCCGGCATGGGAATCTGCCCCTCCCTGGTGGGACTGGAATTCTCGCGCGACTGGGATCAGGAGCGGCCGGAGATCTTTCAGAACAAGGCATATTTCGATAAAACTACCATCTCACTGATCTATGAATAAAAAGCAAGAACTGAACAGGAGGGTGTTTCTTCGGAATACGGTCTCCCTGACTGCAGGGGCACTGGTGGTTCCCACCATACTGCCCGCCAGCGTGATCCCGGGAAAGGGAAGGGTGCTTCCCAATGACAGAATCAATATGGGATTCATCGGTGTGGGAGGCATGGGAACCGGTCACGTGCGTTCTTTTATCGAGCATACGGATGTGCATGTGGCGGCGGTCTGCGATGTGAACAGGCAGCATGCCGATGAGGCAGTGCGGATCGTTAACCGGCACAACGGGGACGACCAATGCGACTCCTACAACGATTTCAGGGACCTCCTGTCGAGAAGTGACATCGATGCCATCGTCATGGCCACACCGGATCACTGGCATTCGTTGATCGGCATTGAAGCAGCCAGGCAGGGGAAGCACATGTATTACGAAAAGCCGCTCAGCCTCTTCTTCAGGGAAGGCCAGGAGATGCGCAAAGCCATCAACCGTTATGGAGTGGTGTTCCAGCACGGTACCCAACAGCGGTCCGACGAACGGTTCCGGTTTGCCTGCGAACTGGCCAGGAACGGGAAGCTCGGAAACCTGGAAAAGATCATTATCTCATCTGCCAGCTACGGTCAGGTGCCCATCCAGCCGGTGGAAGAAGTTCCTGATTACCTGGATTACGATCTCTGGCTGGGACCGGCTCCTGAATTACCCTATTCCCGGCTTCGCTGTACCCGGCAGTTTACGCTGATCTATGATCATTCGGTGGGATGCATCAGCGGCGCCTGGGGAATTCACCATGTGGACATCGCCCAGTGGGCTCTCGATGCCGACCATACCGGTCCCCTGGAAGTGGAAGGATGGGGCACGGTATCGGAAGAGGGGTTATTCGATACCATCCAGACCTGGGAGGCGGTTCATACCTATGCCAACGGGGTGAAGGTGGTGCATACCGATCATGTTTCCCTCCGGCAGCGCGATCCACGGTTCGATATCCCTAACTCCATGGGGATCATGTTTGAGGGATCCGAAGGCTGGGTCTATGTGGCCAGGGGCTATATCGATGCCAGACCCCGGTCCCTGCTCCAGACCGTGATCGGTCCCGACGAGATTCAGCTTCCGAGAAGCAATGATCATCGCCGTAATTTCCTGGATGCGGTCCGGACCGGAGCTCCCGTGATGTGTCCCATTGAGACAGCGGTCCGTTCCGATACGGTCTGTCACCAGGCCGATATCGCCATCCGGCTGGGCCAGAAGCTGAGATGGGATCCTGAAAAGGAAGAATTTATCGATAACTCTGTGGCCAACCGGATGCTCTCCCGGCCCATGCGGGGACCCTGGCAATTGTAGTATGAATCCTTTGAAATCACCTATCATGAAATACCCGGGAATCAAACGACTCTTTCTCACACTTCTGATGACGGCCTGGATCGTGCCGGTCCAGACCCTGGCCCAGGAGGAGAAAGCCATCCTGAAGGACCTGGAGAAGATCCTGGAGACGGTTAGCGACTTCGAACCGGACCAGACCCGGGTATGGCACCGGGAATACCTGGATCTGATGGCACAGGTGTACTTGGATCCTGCTCTGAAAAAGGGAGCTGAAAAACTGATGGTCCGGACACTGGAGGGAGGAGCATCGGGAACCGGAAGCCGATTGATTTGCAGGGAGCTTGGTGTGATCGGATCGGACGATTCGGTTCCTTTGCTGTCGAAACTTCTCGAAGACCCAGAGATGACCGATGTGGCGCTGCTGGCCCTGGAGAACATCCCCGGGGCAAAATCCGGCACCATGTTGAGGGAAGCCTTGAATACGAGCGATGCGGCTGCAACAATCAGGATCACTAACAGCCTTTCGGTCAGAAGAGATTTAGAATCAGTGAAACAGCTGGAGGCACTGGCGCTATCCGCCGATCCGGAGGTGGCGCAGGCCGCCATCCGGGCACTCGGGCAGATAGGAGGGGAGAAAGCTGCATTTATCCTGGAAGAGCAGTTCGAGGAGACCGGCGGCAAACTCCGCTGGACCATTGCCGATGCCTGGCTCATCTGCGCCGACGGTTATTTATCGGAGGGCCGGAAGGAGGAAGCAAAACAGATATACCGGAAAGTTTTTGAAGCCGATCCGCCGCTCTCCCTTTGGAATGCAGCCCTGAAAGGATGGTTCCTTACCTCCGGAGAAAAGCCGGTAGGATTTCTGGCAGAAAATCTTCAGGGCGACGACACAGAGTACCACCGGAGAGTGATCGGCCTGATTTACCTCATCCCCGATCCTTCCGGCCTCGCCGCGCTCTACGAGGAAGTGCCGGGTTTTCCGGAGTCCTCAGAGCTCTACCTGATGAACGTGCTCTCCGCTGCCGGGGATTATTCCGTGCGACCGGTGATCATGGAAATGCTCAGGGATGAAGACCGGGTGGTACGGATTTCAGCCATTAAGGCCTTACCGGGGGTAGGCACCAACGAAGATGCAGAGCTCCTGGCTGCCATCGCTGCCAATACCAGAGGAGTAGAGCGGGATATGGCACGGCAGAGCCTGAACATGCTGGCGGTCCCCGGCACCGGAGAGACGATTATGGCTGCCATTACCTCCACCGAAGGAAGGGAGAAAGCAGAGCTGGTCCGATCGGCTGGAGAAAGGAATATGACCGGGGCCATCGATCTGGTTATCGAATCGGCTTCCGACCCGGACCGGATCGTCCGACAGGAGGCCGTCCGGGCACTGGGAAGGATGGGTCCGCCCGAAATCATTCCCGAGGTGACTGCTTTACTGGTGGAGGCAGAATCGAGCAGAGAACAAAGGGAAGCTGAACAGGCGGTCCTGACACTGCTCCAGAAGATGCCTGAAGGGGCGGACCGCTCCTCCGGCATTATCGAAGCGCTCAACGCTAAGCCCGGTCCCGCTTCGGCCGCATCGCTGATCTCCATTCTGGGTCAGCTTGGTGAACCTGAGGGACTGCCGGTACTGAGGAAGGCGCTTAAATCCGAAGAGGATGAGATCCGGCTGGCAACCATCCGTGCCCTCTCTACCTGGCCCGATGCGGTACCTTATCCCGATCTGATGGGAATTGTCACCAGTACTGCGGATCAGCGAATGCATACCCTTGCCCTGCGGGGATCCGTGGATCTGGTGAATCGTGATGCCAATCTGTCGAGTGAGGAGCAACTGGAACGGATGAACCTGATCTGGGAGAATGCCGTAAATGAGGGAGAGAAAAAGGCAGTGATTTCGGGGCTCAGCAAGATCCGATCCATCGGCGCACTGGATATGGCCATGGAGCTGGTTCGAAAGGGAGTGTCCAGCCCGGAAGCCGAGACGGCCGTAATTATCATTGCAAAGGGGACCGGCTATGATGATCCGGAAGCAACCGGGGTCCGTTTGACGGAATTCCTATCCCTTACGAAGGACCCGGATCATATCGGCGATGCAAAACGTTTACTGGAACGGATCAAACAATAAGAGCTATGAAGCGATTTGGAATTACCGTTCTGGCAGGTCTGTGGGTTGTTTTATCTGCCAGCGGACAGCAAATGGAACGGCTGGTGCTGGACTATCCCATGCCCATGTATGTGGGCACACCCAAGGACCTGATGGATATGGATAAACTGGAAAGGACCTGGGAGATCACCTCGCCTCCTTTTCTGGTACCCGCCGGAACCGAAAACCTGGCGCTGGACAAGCTGGTGGGGATCGGGGACGAGATCCCGGTGATGGGAGATCCCGACCTGGTCACCGACGGATCGAAGGAAGCGGCCGACGGCTATTACCTGGAACTGGAGGAAGGGCCGAAACAGATCACTATCGACCTGGAGGAGGAGTGCACGATCTATGCCGTGGCCGTCTGGCATTATCACAGCAAGGCCAGGGTCTATTACGACGTGGTGGTCCAGGTGGCGGACGACCCCGACTTCATTGTCAATGTGAATACGATCTACAACAACGATCACGACAATTCCATTGGATTTGGAGTGGGAGAGGATCTGCACTACATCGAAGACCATAAAGGGCGTCTGATTGACGGGCGCGGGGTCACCGGGCATTACGTGAGGCTTTATTCCAGAGGGAATACCGACAACCTGCTGAACCACTACCTGGAGGTGGAGATATACGGAAAACCCAATTATTGAGCCGCAGGGTCAAATACATTCTTTTCTTCCTGATCGTTCTGCTGGCCGGCCTTGCCCGGTTCACCCGGATCAGTGAGCCGATGATGCACAACGATGAGGCGGTCAACGCTCATATGCTGGGGGTGCTTCTCGAGACCGGAGAATACCAGTATAACAGGGAAGAATATCATGGACCTGCTTTGTATTACCTCTCCCTGGTTTTTGCCAGGCTGAGCGGACATGAAACCTATGCTTCCCTTCTGGAATCCACCCTTCGGATGGTTCCGGCCTTTTTCAGCCTGTTGACAATCGTCCTCCTTGTCATGCTGCGAAAACGCGTGGAGTGGACCTATATACTGATGGCAGGGGTGATGATGGCTTTGGCCCCCATGATGGTATTCTACGGGAGGTACTTCATACACGAATCTCTGCTCACCTTCTTCAGTCTCCTTTTCTTCCTGAGTATCTTCAGGTACATTCAGGGACAGCGGCTCATCTGGGTGGTCATTGCGGGTGTTTCGGCCGGACTGATGCATGCCACCAAAGAGACCTTTGTGATCAACCTGCTGGCAGCATTGCCTGCCCTGCTGGCAGCACAGAGATGGAGTCAGGCTCCTTCAGAAGCTAAGGGACCTGCCAAATTTCGCATCCCGCTGCTCCACTGGGTGCTGTTTCTGGGGACGGGGGCGCTCACCTCCGTGCTGTTCTTCTCCTCCTTCTTTTCCAATCCCAAGGGGATCCTGGATTCGGTAACGACCTATGCCCAGTATTTCCGGAGAGCCGGGCAGGATGATGCCCATATTCATCCCTGGTACTACTATCTCTCCCTATTGGCCGGTCCGTGGAAGATGGACGGGTGGACCGCTTCTGAGCTCTGGTTGCTGGTGACGGCCATGGCCGGATATGTATGGCTGTGGGTGGATCGCCGAACGAAAGGCATGGGGCCTGTCCTGTTGTTCTTCGGAAATTACAGCCTCATCCTGCTGCTGATATATTCGTTCATCCCCTATAAGACTCCCTGGAACATCCTACAATTCTACCCGGGGTTACTGCTCCTTTCCGGGTATTCCATCCTGCGTCTCTGGAGAGCCGGGTGGCCTTCGGCCGTAAAAGGAGCGATGTTGGTCCTGGTGCTGGCCGGAGGAGTCCACTGGGTGTGGTCCGGAATGAAGCTGAACTTCCAGTATGAGGATGATCCCGTCAATCCCTATGTCTATGCACATACCAGCCCGGATGTAAGGGAGCTGGCCACTCTGCTTGACACGCTGGTCACCGTGCATCCGGACGGATATAAGCTTCCGGTGGAAGTGATATTCCCCGGGCACGATTACTGGCCGTTACCCTGGTATCTGAGACGGTTTGAAAATGTCGGGTTTTACGACCGGGTCGATTGGAAGGTACCGGCATCGCCGATAGTGATCGTCTCTCCTGAGGTGGAGGGTGACCTGGTCCGGAAGCTTTATGAACTGCCCCCTCCCGGTGAACGCTATTTATACACTTCCCTGTTCGAATCGTATCTGGAACTGAGGCCCGGGGTGGAATGTCGTTGCTATGCCCGGAAGGAGGTATGGGACCTTGTCCGTTATATACGCGAGTGGAAGGATTTATCAGGGATCCTTCCGGAGTGATCTACGGATCCGGGCCAGCTCGCCGATAATGCTTAAAAAGGTCCGGCCGGGTGAGAGTCTGCTATCGGGATCGGAACTCCACTCCACCGGGAATTCCATGATCTTGTATCCTTTTTCTCCGGCCCGGAGGATAATCTCCACATCGAACATAAATCCGTCGCTCTGACAGACGGAGTAGAGCGCATGAGCGGCCTCTTTCCGGTAGATCTTCAATCCGCACTGCGTATCCTTCAGGTTCTGCGGCAGCCTTAACCAGATTCGGATAAACCGGCGGAACAAAAAAGAGGAGACTTGCCGGAACGGTCCCTTCGGCCGGATGATGAGACTTTCACGATGATACCTGGAAGCGTGAGCAATCTGGCATTCCACGCTCTTCAGTAATTCCAGACCCCTGTCGATATGATCGTAGGGGATGCAGTTCCCGCTATCGATAAAAAGGATCACCTCCCCGCCAGCCTTCATGATCCCGCTTTTCACCGCATGGCCCTTGCCCGTGTGTTCTTCATGATCCAGGACCTTCCATGTGATCCCTTCCGCCGGGGAGAACGACCGCACCTCTTCTATCGTGCGGTCCTTGCTCCCGTCGCTCACCACGATGAGCTCCCCCTTCATTCCGCGGGATGAGAGAAAGGCGGAAGCAGCAGCCAGGTCTTTCAGGATCTTACCCTCTTCATTATAGACCGGTATGACAATGGAGAGATCCACCGGCACCAAAGATATGAATTCAATGAAATTTTTAAACAGATCTATTTCTGATTGAAATTCAGAACTATAAACGTATGAAAAGACTTTTAACTCCCCGCTTATCCTTTTTTCCTGACTGGTGTTTATTCCAAAGTTGTGCGTCATGCTAAAACCGAATGGCAACATGAAATCATTAATTTTGATTGACATACAAAATTGAATGACAAAGAAGAAAAGTTTATTTAACATAGATTTTCACGGTAAACAACCACCCGTATTTCCAACTATGAGTAGGTTGCTCCTTCAAATCTAACATTCCTGCCTTTAAGCCAGGGGTATCTGAACCGGGAATAGTTCGACATTACCTCCAGTATCTGAGGGAGGTTTCTTTTCTTTTTCAGTTGCACTGTGATGGTCTCCTCCTGGATGATCACGTCCGCTCCATTGAGCACGAACTTTACATAGAGGCTCTGAGCGGTAAGATGGGAGTACCTCCCCAGTTCCAGGGCAAACAAACGATACAGGTTACTGGCAAGGATGGTCATGGTAAGATCAAAATCAACCTTGATAACCATAGAGGAGGAGACCAGGTTGAGATGAAAGAAATCAACCTGTTCAGAGATGGATTTTTCAACCAGCCATCGACGTGCATACTTTCTGATCACCCTTTCGGTGGCCATTTCAAAATCATTGGTAATGACCACTGCCGGTTTGATCTTCCCGTTTCCGGTAATGATTATCTGCCGGATCTCCTTCTCATATCCCTTGAGGAATATCCGTTCCTCGTAAACACGCAGATATCTGTACTTACCTGCTGCGGATTCGACTCTCACCTTTACCCATCCCTCTTTGGGCAGCCTGGCTATCCTTTCCAGCATCTGCTTGCCCCTGCGACGAATGGTAATAAAGTTGATCTGATCCTGATCCAGTCTTTTGAGGTTCTCATAACTGGTGAACTTGCTGTCAAAAACTATATACCTCAGTTTCTTGTCTTTCTCAGGAGGGTTCCGCTGATAAAAGTCCAGGAATTCAAGTACAACATCGCTTTCATCCTTTTGAAGGACATTGGCATTGCCATAATCAATAATACCCGAGTCCGGGTCCTGAGCCAGGACGGCCAGCATGCTGCTGAGTGCTTTGCCGCGTTTGCCCGACCAGTTGTTCTCCAGGTGGCTGTCATCCCCCCAGTAGGGTATGGTGGTAAAATCCAGGTTGGAGGTGTCACCCAGCAAACCATTCCGGACCCATATCTTATGCAGCTGTTTCAGAAATCTGCGGTTCATCTCACTGGTTACCCGGTC
>CAZRZY010000056.1:0-29028 GCA_964604655.1 uncultured Bacteroides sp.
GCCGGGACGTTTCGATAAGGTAGTCGATATCCTTACCTGCCACCTGCAGGAGGAACCCACCAACCAGGTACGCAATTTCCTCCGGGAACGGGCACTGGCGATGGGACTTACCTTTTACGACCATCGCACCAACGAAGGATTCCTGC
This sequence comes from uncultured Bacteroides sp., assembly GCA_964604655.1. Classification (GTDB taxonomy): domain Bacteria; phylum Bacteroidota; class Bacteroidia; order Bacteroidales. The sequence goes on from CAZRZY010000056.1 coordinate 147, forward strand.
GCAACCTGCTGGTCCGCAATACCACCCTGGGCGAAGTGATGGTGATCCTTTCGGTCCAGTTCGACCGTCCGGAGCTTTACCGGCTGCTGGAAGAACTGGCATTGGAGTTTCCCGGCCTCACCAGCCTGATGTACACCATCAATCCCAAGAAAAATGAGACGCTTTACGACCTGGATATTCTGACCTTCAGGGGAAGAGATCATATCTTTGAAGAACTGGAGGGACTGACCTTCAAGATCGGACCCAAGTCGTTCTTTCAGACTAACTCTTACCAGGCGCTGAATCTGTACAGGACTGCCAGGGAATTTGCGGGCCTCAGCGGAAAAGAAACAGTCTACGACCTCTATACCGGGACCGGGACCATCGCCAATTTTCTGGCCGCGTCTGCGTCTGAGGTGATAGGGATCGAATCGGTGCCCGAGGCCGTCGGGGATGCCCGCATCAATTCAGAGATCAACGGAATCACCAACACCCGGTTCCATGCCGGCGATATGAAGGAGGTTTTTACCGATGCCTTCATCTCGGAAAACGGCACTCCCGAAGTGATCCTTACCGATCCGCCCAGGGCAGGAATGCATGAAAGGGTGGTACGCCAGATCCTGAATATCGGTCCCAGACGCATCGTTTATGTTTCCTGCAATCCTGCCACTCAGGCACGTGATGTGGAGATGCTGGGTCCATCCTACCAACTGGTGAAGATACAACCCGTCGATATGTTCCCGCACACCTATCACGTGGAGAACGTAGCACTTCTTCGGAAGCGCTAGCTGCGCGATGCGCGGGGCGCTGGCTGCGCGGTGCACTAGCTGCGCGGGGCGCTGGCTGCGCGATGCGCGGGGCGCTGGCTGCACGGTGCACTAGCTGCGCGGGGCGCTGGCTGCGCGATGCGCGGGGCGCTAGCTGCCGGTATGGGAGGCCTTTATATCCTTCCAGTATCCTGAAATGGTCTGTTTGATGTCCCTTCGAAGCACCAGCAGCCCGAACAGGTTGGGGATGGTCATAATGGCGATAGTGATATAGGAAAGGTTCCAGACAATGGTGGTATCGGTGAAAGAGGCCACAAAAAATCCCAACACGTAGATCAACCGGTATATAATGATGTAGCGTGTTCCGAATAGATAGGTGACCGCCCTTCCGCCATAGTAGGACCAGGATATGGCAGTGGAAAAAGCAAACAGCAGCAGACCGATCGATACAATATACTGTCCCCAGTCCCCGAGGATGCTTCGTTTAAATGCCTCTGTGGTAAGCGGGGCACTGTGGATCAGCGAATGACCGGTAAAATGGAGCTCGCCCGCCTCCTCCATCTCCCCTGCCTGGAACTTCCCTTTAGTGACCGGCACCCGGCCTGTGAATGGCTCCCCGTCCAGGGTGACCAGCACATTCTCGGCAAAGGAATGGGCATGGATCAGCGTAACCCCCGTGGAGGCGACACTCCCCTTCTCCACCTTTAGCTGACCGGTGTAGAGCGGGACCTCGGCACTATGGGTGAAAACTCTCCTGAGCAACATCCGGTCATCCTCATCGGTCTCCGAATAGGTACCCTCCAGAATCATCATATCGGCCTGCTCAAACCGGTTCTCGATCTTCTCATTCCATACCCCCGAGGAGAGCAGGACAAGTCCGGTAATCGTACAGATCAGGATGGTGTCGATAAATGGTTCCAGGATGGCTACCATCCCTTCCGATACCGGCTCCTGGGCCCGGGCCGCGCTATGGGCAATCGGAGCCGATCCCTGTCCCGCCTCATTGGAGAAGAGGCCGCGGTTGACCCCCTTATTGAATGTAAATGCAAAGCCGGCCCCCAGGAATCCTCCCACTGCCGCGCTTCCGGTAAAGGCATCTGTGAAAATGGCTCCCAGCGATGGAAGAATATTCTCCGCATTGGTGAAGATCACTATAAACGCACCGATCAGGTAGATCAGTGCCATCAGGGGAACCAGAGTGGAGGTGACCCTGGCGATCCGCTTGATGCCGCCTATGATTACCAGTCCCAGCAGTACCGCCAGGACGCCGCCGGTAAGAGCATGGTGGATCCCGAAGGAGGTGAACATGGAGTTGGAGATGCTGTTGATCTGGGGAAGACTTCCGGTACCGAAGGAAGAGAGGATAGTGGCAAAAGCAAAGAATCCTCCCAGCACAGCTCCGGTGCGGATGATCTTACCTTTCCGGGTGGTGATGTTCAGCCTTTTCTTCATGTAGTACATGGGTCCGCCCGATACAGAACCGTCGGCCAGGATGTCACGGTACTTGTGGGAGATGGTCACTTCCACGAACTTGGTGCACATCCCCAGGAACGCGGTGACCAGCATCCAGAAAAGGGCTGCCGGTCCGCCCAGGTGAATGGCCAGGGCCACCCCTGCAATGTTTCCGGTACCCACCGTCCCGCTCAGGGCCGTAGTAAGCGCCTGAAAATGAGAGGTATCGCCCACATCATTCGCGTGGTCATACTCGCCACGGACGATCCGGATGGCGTGCCTGAAATAGCGGAACTGTGGCAATCCCAGATAAATGGTGAAGAAAACTCCGGTACCCAGCAGGAAGAAAACGAACCACTGATGCCCCCCCAGGTAATCGTTCAGAAAGAGAAGGAATTCATTGATCTTTTGCATCTCCCAAAAATAGAATATTTATTGAACTTTACAGGATGCAGGCTGTTGTCACATTAAACGTATCATGAAACCGGCTCTCGACTTTCTGCGCTCCCTTTCCCTTCACAATGACAGGGAGTGGTTCAATGCCCACAAGGCCACTTACCAGGAGTCTCTCGGTCTGTTCAAGCATTTCATCGCGGAATTGCTCTCCGGACTGGCCCGGTTCGATCCGGCCCTTTCGACACTGGAGCCGAAAGATACCATCTTCCGGATCTACAGGGATGTCCGGTTTTCGAAAAACAAGGATCCCTACAAAACCCATTTCGGAGCATGGATCGCCGAAGGAGGCAGGAAATCCACCGATGCAGGGTATTACATCCACCTGGAGCCGGATGGAACCTTCATGGCCGCCGGCGTTCATACCCCTCCGTCCGAACAGCTGAAGCTGATCCGCCAGGAAATTCTTTTCAACCCGGAAGAGTACAGGAGCGTTTTTCTTTCCCCCGAGTTTGATGGGAAGTACGACAGGTATGGGGAGGATACGAAGCTCAAAAAGGGTCCGGTGGGTTTCCCGGCAGATTTCGAGCTGATCGAGGAACTGAAATACAAACACTATATCTACTCCAGGAACTATTCCGACCAGGCCGTCCTTCGTCCGGATTTCCCGTCAGTGGTAATCAGCGATTGCAAGGGTCTCTCGCCGGTGGTCCGGTATCTCAATCACGCCATGTCTTTTACGGGAAATGATTAAGCTGGAGTGCGGAGTGTGACTAAAGTTACTGTCAGACTGTAAGGAAAGGATTATTTTTGCGACATATTTATACAATAAAACATAAACAAGATGGCACTTGAACATTTGACTACAGAAACATTTAAGCAGAAGATATTTAATTACGAGTCCAATAAGGAGTGGAAGTTTGAAGGTACCACACCGGCGATCATTGATTTTTACGCCGATTGGTGTCAGCCTTGCAAGATCGTGGCCCCCATTCTGGAGGAACTCAAGGAGGAATATGGGGACAAGCTCAACATTTTTAAGGTAGATACCGAGGATCAGCGCGAGCTGTCATCCGTTTTCGGGATCCAGAGTATTCCTTCATTGCTGTTCATCCCCACCGAAGGACAACCTCAGATGGCCATGGGTGCCCTTCCCAAGGAGACCTTCAAGCAAGCCATTTCAGAGGTCTTGAGTGTAGAAGCTTAAAAACAAACGACTATGATACGAAAATCTTTTAGAAGCAGTTTATCAAGTCTCGCACTGGTCTCCGCTCTGATGCTGTCATGCAGCAACGGTTCGGCCTCTTCGCTGGATTCTTCCGGGGAAGGTACAGACCCCGCCAGCAAAGCGGAAGCTGTTGCAGCCAGCAGCAAGTCCGGAGCCAACGATGAGTCCGGTAAGCCCATCCACCTGACCAAGGAGGATTTCCTGGAGAAGGTGATGAATTATGAGAAAAATCAGGCGGAATGGGTCTATGAGGGAGAACTTCCCGCCCTGATCGATTTTTATGCAGACTGGTGCGCACCATGCCGCATGGCAGCACCCGTTCTTGATGAGCTGGCCAGCGAATACGAGGGGCAGATCCATGTGTACAAGATCGACACGGAACAGGAGAGGGAGCTGGCGGCCGTTTTCGGTATTCAGAGCATTCCCGCATTTCTCTTCGTCCCCATGGAGGGGAAGCCAACCATGAGTAACGGGATTGCACAGACCCCCGAACAAACAAAGGAGATGTTTAAGCAGATGATCGATGAGCTTTTGCTGGGGATCCCCCCTCAGGAGGGAAGTTAATCGGATTGAATAAGGTACAAACAAGAAACTGTCTCATGATTATTTTATGAGGCAGTTTCTTATGTTCTTGTAGAGGGTTCTGCAGTTTCTTATGTTTTTGTGGAGGGTTCTGCAAATTCCTATGTTATTGTAGAGGATTCTGTTGTCCGGTTTCAGGAAGTAACAAACCTGTTTATTTTACCTATTACTAGACATTTCAGTTGATGATCGGGAATCGGAGCAGCCCCATTTTACCTATGTTTATAAGTACTTTAAATCATACACCCATATTGTCAGGGTTTTTCAGGAAATCAATAAATGAAATAAATTTCCCGTTTGAGTTGCACCTCGAGACACTATTTATGCACTGTGAAACAAAACAAGTGAATACCCAAATTTAGGGTTTACCAGGCTATTCCCACCCCGGCACTTAGATAAGAGAGGGAGGGAACGGTGGAGGTCTCAAACCCCTGCACATATCTGACTTTCGCGCTCACGTTGGATTGCCAGACAGGAAAGATGATTCCTGCTTCCGGACTCAGGGCGAATTGCCAGGCATCATCCCCGAAAGTCCAGAGTCCTATGTCCCTGCGGAGCTCCTGCCATGCTGCTCCGGCTCCCGCGGAGAAGTAAACACTGAACGATCCGGAGGGCGGGGTATGGTACCAGGAAACCCGGGCCAGTAACGGCACTGCATTATTATACCTGACCTGTGTTCCATAGATCAGCATCTCGTCGCTCTGATAATAGCTATCGGGTTCTTTTTCCAGAAAAACGCTCCATGAAATACCGAGTCCGGCGGCCAGATTGCCAGTCAGGAACCGGTCAAATTCCATGGAGATGCCCCTCCAGGAGACCTGGTCGGTGAATTCTCTGGTATCGGAAAAGGGAATGGAAACATCATAGGTCATCTTCCATATCACCTCCTGCGAAGATGCATTCAGCGAAATCAATGTGATGGCGATAAAATAAAGATACTTCTTCATGAGATTTCTATTTTTTGAGGTATTCGGACTGAATAAAAAGCTGATTGATCTGTGTGGTCAACCTGTTGGCGGATTGACTGCTGTTATTCACCAGAAGGCCGTCCACGTAACCGGTCCAGATGAAACCCAATCGTCCCTCCTCCGTATCGAACCTTTCCATGTCGGCCATCTCAACAATCAACGTACCGGTGGTATAGGAGTTGCCATAAACGGGATACCATGGGTAGGAAGGATACCAGGGATACTCCGGGTACCACAGGTCCCATCCGGGGTACCAGGACCAGTAGTCGTAATAGTAGGAATAGTAGTAATAATTCTCGCTGGAGAGCGCCTCCACGAACAGGACAAGATCCGGTCTGTTGAGTGAGTCGGGATCGGGGATCTCGGTGTAGCCACAGGCACTCATGTTGCTGCGCAGGAGATCCAGGATCAAATCGTCATAGTCCCTGCTTAGATTCGGATCATCCTGCCCATCCTCCGTCAGGTGGATCAACGTATCGATCACCGTGAAAGTCTGGTAGGAATTGAAGTCGGCCGATTCATCATATACGGTGGCTGAAACATCCAGCTCATCCACAAAGTCGATCTTATCGGGATAACATCCGGCCAGCAGATACATGGAAACCGGAATCATCAGTAGAAAGAAGTTGTTTAATCTCATCAGAAAGTATTTTTAAAAGCATTAAACAATCGCTCCTGTTAATTGTTTCAAGGCTGAAGTAAAATTTTCCATGAAATATATCGGAGCACACGTAAGCGCATCAGGCGGAGTGGAGAATGCTCCTCTGAACGCCAGGAAGATAGGGGCCACCGCATTCGGTCTCTTCACCAAGAACCAGCGCCAGTGGGTGGCCAAACCACTTTCAGAAGAAAGCGTCGAAAAATTCAGGGAAAACTGCAAGGAGAGCGGATATGAACCCTTCCAGATCCTTCCACACGACAGCTATCTGATCAACCTGGGAAATCCCGATTCGCAAGCCCTGAAAAAATCCAGGGACGCTTTCCTGGACGAGATGCAACGTTGTGAACAATTGGGGCTCGACAGGCTGAACTTCCATCCCGGGGCACACCTGAACCAGACAACGGAAGATGCATGTCTCTCTTTGATCGCAGAATCGATTCATATGGCCCTGGAAAAGACCAGCGGGGTAATGGCAGTGATCGAAAACACGGCGGGTCAGGGCTCCAACCTGGGACACTCCTTCGAACAGATCGCCACCATCATCGACCGCGTCGGAGATAAAGAACGGATGGGGGTCTGTATCGATACCTGTCACGCATTTACCGCAGGCTATGAATTGACCGGCAGGAAATCCTTTGAGGAGACGTTCCGGCAGTTTGACCAGGTGATCGGGTTTCAATTCCTGAAAGGACTGCACCTGAACGACTCCAAAAAAGAAAGGGGATCGCGGGTCGACCGGCACGACAGCCTGGGAAAAGGGAAACTGGGACTGGATCCCTTCCGCTGGATCATGGCCGATCCCAGGTTCGATGACATTCCCCTCATCCTCGAAACACCCGATGACTCGCTCTGGGAGGAAGAGATCAGGATGCTGAACGGTTTCATGGTCAATAAATAATGATATCTTAACGGCGCTATCTATTATATTTTAGTTTCCGAAGGATACCTTTGCGAGGATTTCAAAAGCACACCCCTATGCGACATGAGCGATCCCAGACCAAAATCATAGCGACCATTGGTCCAGCCACCAGAAAAAGAGAGATCCTGGAACAGATCATCCACGAAGGGGTGGATGTATGCAGGCTCAACTTCTCGCACGATACCCAGGAGGAGCATTTGAAGACCATCCGGATGATCCGGGAGCTGAACGAGGAACTGGGTTCCAACGTAGCCATCCTGGCCGACCTGCAGGGGCCCAAACTGCGGGTGGGAATGATGGTGAACAACTCGGTCGATTTGGAGGACGGGCAGGAGTTTGATTTCGTGACCACCCCCTGCACCGGAACCAGGGATCGGGCCTATGTCAGTTATGAACAGTTACCGGCCGAAGTCACCAGGGGAGAAAAGATCCTGGTGGACGACGGAAAGCTGGAATTCGAGGTCACAGGGACCAACGGGGAAGATGCGGTCCATACCCGGGTGGTGGCCGGAGGGCCTCTATCCAACAAAAAGGGGGTCAACCTCCCCAATACGAAGGTGACCCTCCCCAGCATGACGGAGAAAGACCTGAAGGATGCCCGGTTTGCACTGGATCAGCAGGTGGACTGGATCGCCCTTTCATTCGTCAGGAGAAAAAAGGATATCATGGACCTCCGGGAGATCGTCGATAAACACCCTCACAATGCCCACATCATCGCAAAGATCGAAAAACCCGAGGCGCTGGAAGAGCTGGACGAGATCATTTCGGCATCCGACGGGATCATGGTGGCCAGGGGCGACCTGGGAGTGGAAGTGGAATTCCACAAGGTCCCGCTGATCCAGAAATCGATTATCAAAAAGTGCCGGGAAAAATCCAGGCCGGTTATCGTGGCCACACAGATGATGGAGAGCATGATCCAAAATCCCACTCCCACAAGAGCGGAAGCGAATGATGTGGCCAATGCTGTGCTCGATGGAGCCGATTCGGTGATGCTGAGCGGTGAGACCTCCGTTGGGAAGTACCCTGTGCAGACCATCCGGAACATGCAGAAGATCATTGATTCCACAGAAACCGATGACTTTCTGTTTTACCATGTACACCCTCCGCTGCTGCAGGACGAAACGTTCCTGCCCGATTCGATCTGTTTCAATGCCGTCAGGCTGGCCGAACAGGTAGGTGCTGCTGCCATTGTATCGCTGACCTATTCGGGCTATACGGCCATTAAGATCAGCTCTCACAGGCCCAGGGCCCCGATCTATACCTTTACCATGAACCAGGAGATGATCTCCAGACTCTCGCTGGTTTGGGGGATCCGCACTTTTTACTTCGCCGAGTGCTACAATGTGAACGATTATATCGACTATACCGAAGACTTTCTGATCAGCCACAACCTCCTGAAGAAAGGCGACCTGGTAGTACATGTGGGAAGTATCCCCATTCTGGAAAGAGGAAAGACCAACATGATGAAGCTGACCCGGGTGGTGTAGTCCGTTTCCCCTCTCCAGGCAGATGCCAATTCCTTGAAAAACCCGGTCGACATATGGATGGAAGAGGCCGAAACAAAATGGCTGCATCCCCTTCTCGCTCACGTGGAAGCCTGCTTCGAATCCACTTTTCTTCCCTCCCATGACCATTCCCACCATCTGCGTGTATGGAAAGCCTGCAGGTATCTGCTGATGAGGATAGCACGTTTCCGTGACGACCTGGATCCTGCTCTGGTGGAAGGAGTTCTGGTGTCGGCCCTCTTCCATGATGCAGGAATGTCACAATCCACAAAATCAGACCACGGGATCCTGGGCAAAGAGATGTGCAGGGAGTACTTCCGTGTGAATCGATCCCTCCGGCCTGATCGCTGGGAGGAGATACTGGAAGCCATCGAGCGACACGACCAAAAAACCGGGGAAATCTACCCCGGTCTCTCTGCTGACTCACCACCGGATATCCTGGGAATCCTTTCTCTGGCCGATGACCTGGAGGCCTTAGGGATCATCGGGATCTACCGTTATACAGAGATCTATCTGGCCCGAGGCATTCCTCCCGCTGAGCTGGGGGTGAGGGTGTTGACCAATGCCACGGAACGGTTCCGGAATATCGCTGCCGCTTTTGAGAATACTCCGGTCAACATGAAGAAAATCCGGAACAGGTATCTGGAACTGGTCGACTTCTTTGATGGGTACAATCAACAATGGATAGCCGGGCACCGGACGGATGAAGTATCCTGGGGTCACCTGGGGGTGGTGAGGTCCATAAGGGAACTTTGCCTGGAGAAAAAAGTGCGGCCTGAACAAATCTCCGGAGTTTCAGGAAGGAAAACTACCTTTATCCCCGACTTTTTCACCAGACTTCATGATGAACTGGAAAAGAAGAACAGCTACTGACCGGCCGAACAGATATTCCGCCGTCGCAGTCCTTACATTCCTGTGTACGGTTCTGCACGGCCAGGTGGAACTGCGATACCAGCAGAACGAGACGGTGACCTGGCAGGAGGCTATCGAAATGTACCGGTGGCTGGACCAGACCTACGAAGAGGCAAGCCTGGTGGAAGCCGGACCGACCGATGCCGGCAAACCCCTCCACCTGTTTATCATCTCCACCGGCAGGCAGTTTGATCCGGCCCGGATCAGGGATTCGGGTAAAGGAATCCTCTTTATCAATAACGGGATCCATCCGGGTGAACCCGACGGGATCGATGCCACCCTGAAGCTGGCGGATGGACTGCTCTCCGGTGAGGATGACTATGCAGCTTTTCTCGACCGGACGGTGGTGGTGATCGTCCCGGTTCTCAATATCGGAGGGGCCCTGAACCGGAGCCGCTATCACCGGGCCAACCAGAACGGACCGGTGGAGCACGGATTCAGGGGGAACGCCAGGAACCTGGACCTCAACAGGGATTTCATTAAAATGGATGCGGAGAACACCCGGACGCTGGTAAAGGTGCTACGGGAATGGGATCCCGATCTGTTTGCCGACACCCATACCACCAATGGGGCCGACTTCCCCTACACGGTGACCCTGATCAACAGCCACCAGCAGCGTCATGAGCCCCCTCTGGCCAACCATCTCGACAGCCTGCTGCTGCCCTGGTTGTTCCGGGCCATGGACCAAACGCCCTACCTGATGAGTCCCTATTTCTGGACCGGAGGCAGGAGCCCCAGGGAAGGGATCACGGCGTTTATGGATTATCCCCGCTATACCTCGGGGTATGTCAGCCTGTTCGATACCCCGGCCTTCACCATAGAAACCCATATGTTCAAACCTTTTGCCGACCGGGTACTGGCCACCTGGCACCTGCTCAGGGAGATGCTGAAGTTTACCAGTCTCCACCAGGAGGAGTTGTTCTCCGCAAGGGAGCAGTCCAGACAGTCGAAACTTCGCAAGAAACAATATACGCTCCAGTGGAGTGTGGACTCTACCCGACATGAAATGATCTCCCTGAGGGGATACCAGCTGAAAAGCAGGATGAGCAGCGTCACCGGCCATCACCTGAATTATTTCGACCGTTCGGATCACTGGGAGGAAGAGGTGCCCCGTTACCGCTACTTCCGGCCGGCCATCACCGTGCAGGCCCCCGACTTTTATGTCCTTCCCGCAGCATGGCGGGAGACCGTGGAGCGCCTCAGGATCAACGGGGTTCAGATGGAACCGCTTTCGCAGGATACCGTCATGGAGCTGGAGGCTTACTACGTGGAGCAGCTGGAGACCTCTACAAGGCCTTACAACGGGCATTTCCGGCATGAAGCCGTATCCGTTCGCAAAGAACGGCTGAAGATCCCCCTTCTGAAGGGCGACTGGATCATTCCGGTACGCCAGCCGGCGGCCGAACTGATTGTGCAGGCGCTGGAACCCCGGGCATACGACTCCTACTTCCGGTGGAACTTCTTTGATGCGATCCTTTTCAGGAACGAGTACTTCTCTCCCTATATCTTCGAAGAAACGGCGGAGGAATTACTTCGAAGCGATCCCGGACTGGAACGCCTATTCAGCCAGAGAAAACAGACCGACAGCACCTTTGCAGCCAACCCGTACCTTCAGCTTCGCTACATCTACGAGCATTCTCCCTGGTCGGAACCCACCTACCGGCGCTACCCGGTATACCGGTCAGTCGATTGACTCCAGGACCATCGACGCGGCAAGCTTTCCCTTGGAGTTATAGGTTTCGCTGCGGATGGTCCCGTATTTGGGACTGTACCAGTCGATGCCGCTGAAGCTTGCCTTGACGAACCCCGCCTGGGTCTGCATATCGTACGAATACTTGATACACTCGAATTCTCCGGCAGGAGTTTCGATCTTCTCCCTCGCCTCTATCTTCCGGTTACTGAGGTCGACCCGGATGGTCATGATCTTGATTCCGCTGCTGCTGACGGTGGCGGTGACCCCTCCGTCATTCAGCGCCGTTCCTGCCGAAGCACCCAGGGGTATCTCCAGGTTATCGGCTTTCACCTTCACATCCATGGTCTGGTAAGCGCTCATGGCCCCGGGATCCAGATAATTGGCAGCATCCAGGTAGATCACTCCTTCCCTGCACTCCAGATTCACTTCATTTTCCATGATCACCTTTCCCTTGTCATCCCTGTGCACCGATGACATGACCACCGCCATTCCTCCCGGGATCTCACTCTTCTCCTTCAGGGAGTTCTCGGTGCTCCCCGTCACCTTGTCCTTTTTATCATAATTCAGATAGGTGAGCACGGTTCCCTCCTCCTGGGGAAACATCTCCCCGCATTCCTGGGCTCCGGCTGAAACCGCCAAAAAGGCGGCCGCCAGTATCGTTACCATTGTTCTCTTCATCGTCATCGGATCTATTAAAGTGAGCTATCAGATTTTCCCCTAAAATATATAATTTTGCAGGATCCGGAAAACCGGAACAATAAATCGGATGTGCATATGAATCGAACGGCCGTGTGGAGGAGTGCCTTCCTTCTGTTGATCCTGTCCCTTGGATTTCTTCCCCTGGTTGGTGCTGTCAGCCTCCAGGAATTCCTCAACCGCAAAGAGGTCAGAGAGGTGAAATCTCTCAAGGGCGAAGCGCCGTTTGAAGAGATCCTGGAGATTCTGGTGGAACAGCCGCTCGACCACAGGAATCCGGACGGTCCCACCTTCACCCAGCGTATCTATATCTCCCATGCCGAAGCGTCCCTTCCGGTGGTCCTGATCACTGCGGGTTACGACGCTAAATACTATTACACCTCGGAGATCACCACCGAACTGAAATGCAACCAGGTCATGGTGGAGCATCGTTTTTTTGGCCGCAGCAAACCCGACAGCCTGGCATGGAACTACCTGGATACCTGGCAGGCGGCATCCGACCACCACCGGATCGTCACCCTTTTTAAAGACCTCTACACCGGTCCCTGGATCTCCACCGGGATCTCCAAGGGCGGTCAGAGCGTGATCTATCACAGCTATTACTACCCCGAGGATGTGGATCTCAGGGTTCCCTATGTGGCACCCCTGAACCTGGAGGTGGAGGATCAGCGGATCTACGATTTTCTCGGCCGGGTGGGTACCCCGAAGGAGCGCAGGAAAGTGAGGCGTTTCCAGAAGCTGGCTCTCAAACACCAGGAGGAGTACCTTCCCCATTTCGAGGAGTTTTCCAGGGAGAAAGAATACACCTACCAGATGGTGGGCGGACTGGAAAAAGCTTACGAATACTGTGTACTGGAATACTCCTTTGCCTTCTGGCAGTGGGGATACTCCCCGGTCAGCAAGATCCCCGGGCGGTCCGATCCTCCCGGTGAATGGATCTCCCACATGAATCATGTGGCCGGGTTCGACTATTTTGCCGATCAGTTCATTACCGAATACCAGCCCTTCTTCTACCAGGCCCTCACCGAAATGGGCTATTACGGATACGACCTGGAGGCCTTCGACAGGTACCTGCAGCATTTGGAGATCCCCACTTTTGTCTTCACCCTGCCGGAAGGGGTGGAAACACCCTTTAATCCCCGGCTCTCCAGGGATATAAAGGAGTACCTGGCCAGCGAGGGCAACAACTTCGTCTACATCTACGGGGAGTACGATACCTGGTCAGCCACCGCTGTCACCTCCACGGGGCAGACCAACTCCCGGATTTTCATCAAGGCGAAGGGCTCCCACCGGACCCGCATCAACAATATGCCTCCCGAACAGCGTCGGGAGGTTTATCGCACAATCCGGGAATTTCTGGAGATTTAATACAGGGATGGGGGTGTCTCTGCGCAGCCAATTTTTTGTGAAGCAAAATGCAGTCAAGCAGCGACCAATTCATACCTTCCTATGCTCAAAAAAGCCTGGAACTACTCTACTTAAAAACTTCAACCAGGTGCTTCAAATAATCCAGGGTAACAATTTCATCCCCTTTCTGATTAAACGGGAGAAATCAATTAAATCCCTATGATGAAAGCCATGGAAATGCTACAAACATGAAGCAGGATGGATCAAATGATCCGATTTAAGGCAACAGGTCCTCCATCTGAATTTGCTGAAAAGCTTGGTATTTCAGAACGCACTCTCTACAATTACCTTAACGCACTTAAAGAGAGAGTAATAACCAGACAGAGAATTCTTTGAGAACCCGGAAGTGGCTTTAAGCATCCCAAGGATTAATCAATTGCAATCCATCAATATTTATTAAATCAGAAACATTACGGGAAACTAAGGAAAGATCATAAACCAATGCGGTAGCGGCAATAATAGCATCGGGGAGTTTTATTTTATGCTTTTTTCGTATGTCGGCAGTCTTATATTTTATGGGCTGTTCCAGCTCAATTACCAAGGCATCGTCAATAAAATGGTGCAACACTTCCAAGTCCTTTTCAGATGCGGACTTCCAGCAAAACAGTTCAATTTCGGTAATGGCTGAAATTACCGGACGGGCTTCGTTAACCAGGTTATCCATAAACTTTTCGGCCGCAGGCGGGAATTGTTGCTGAAGGTAATAGATTACCGTGTTCGTGTCCCAGATATATTTTATTCCCATGAGCTGCGCAAATCATTTAGTTGGTTGTCAACTTCGTTAAGTGGTTGCTTTTGCATCGCCCCTTTATATTTGACAGCCCAATTTATAGACCCTTCCTGTTGTGGTTTTTCTTTCCGTACACGAATTAGCTTCAGGAGTTCCATATCCTGTATCAGCTTAACGGCCTTATCGTTTATTATATCTATTGTCAAAGTCTGCATCATGTATGTAAAATTATTTAACAGCAATATTTTGTTGGAAAAAATCCTGGAATTTTTTCTTTGTGAGCATGGTATCAATCATCCTGTAAATTACATTTCTGTCTTCATCTTCCAGTTGTTCAATCAGTTTAATCTTTTCGGTAGTGGTTTTATCCTCTACGGTAACCGCTTTTGGCAAACTGTCATCAGGGTTCAGTATCTGGTCTACTGTTACATCAAACAGTTTTGCCAACTTGTTTAAAACGTCAATAGAAGGTTGCCTGTGGTTGTTTTCCACTTTATTATAGTTGCTTTGGTTCAAACCCACTTCAATTGCGACCTCTTTTTGTTGTAACCCCTTTTGTTTTCTGAGTTCTTTAATGTATTCCCCTACTTTCATATCGAAAAGTATTTCTTACAAAGATATCAAAAAGAACAATTATTAGCAATAAGTTGAAAAATAAAGCACTTATTAGTTGTTTTAAAAGGAAATCATTTAATTAAAAGTACTTGTCAAAAACGACAAAGAATAATTTTGCAATGGAAATCAAGAGTATAAAGAAGTATTTGAACATCCAAACAGCACTGCAATATTACGGTCTGACACTCAATGAACATGGCATGCTTTGTTGTCCCTGGTACGTCTGGCCGAGATAAACAAACAAGCCTGTGCTGAGCTTAGCCGAAGCATCGGGGTGCATACTCTGCGCCACTCGATTGCCACGCACCTGATGCAATCGGGCATGAAAATAGAGAGCATCTCGCAGTTTTTAGGTCATAAGAACATCGATAGTACGCAACGGTATATCCACCTGGCTTATGAAACCACCTGAAAAAGAAGCGTGCAACAAGCATAAAACCTTACGTGGCAACACCGGCTACCAGCCTAAAGACTTTAAAGAGTATCCTGAATCCATCCGGCTGCGACCAGTAACGATCGCCAATAATATGCGATATGCCTGCCGTTTTTTTACAGTGGCTCGACAAGGAAAATCTAAGCATGGAAAACTGCACCTACAATGACTTACAAGCCCTTATCAAACATTACAGGGGACTGGAATACAGTCCGCACAACATCAATAACCACCTGAACGGTGCACAGTATTACTAAGACTACCAGCAAATACTGGGCACCCTGCAGCACAACCCAGCGGTAAACTTGCGGGTTAAGGGGAAAATAGAAAAAATGCCCAGGGCACTGCTCAGCCAAAAACAGACAGAAAACATTTATGAAAGCTACCAGGCTGTAAGGCGTAATGAAAAACGTTTTCCGAAAGTTTTTATGTTCCAGGTGACCAAAGAAGAAATGGAAGATTGGAAATCACAAATTGTGATATCCAATAGTAAAAAAATGGGATTGAAGAACCTCGCAGCAGAGCTGCGGGGAACCGAGCCTGCGAGCTCGGCGAAGCCAATGCGCGAGCGGGATTCAACGGCCACCAGCACTCCGTCTTACAGTCTTTGGTCTCTTTAAATATATGCTCTATGACGTGTTGACCGTGATAAGCCACTTCTTCTTTTTCAGTCAAGTAGAGACATACCCATACTCCTCTACACGTATCTCCGCTGCGCTTCCTGCAGCTCCCGATGAAACTCCTCCGCCGGGAAAGAGGGACCGTGGGCCGGATAGATACGGCGGATGGGGAGGTCGCGGAGTTTCTGCCAGCTCTCCAGGAGTGCGGGGACGTCCTCTGCAAAAGGGGGGAAATGCAGCTTTCCCGGCAGCCCGAAAAAGGTATCCCCGGAGATCAGCTCGCCTCCCTCCATCCACACGGCCATGGAACCGGATGTGTGACCGGGGGTGTGGATCACCCGGCCGGGAAATCCAAAGGGTTCCAGGGACTCCGTGTCCCCGGCCTCCTGATCCGGCTCCACTGCGGGATAGCTGCCCAGTCTGCGGGCAACGATCCTTCCCAGTCCCACCAGTATTTTTGCTTTCCAGCGGGTGCCTCCTGGCAGTGAGGTGAATCCAGTGCGAAGACGGTCCGCTTCCGAAGAGTGCACCATGATCCGGCATCCGGTCGCTTCCTTTATGGCCGCCGCCGAACCGGCGTGGTCATAGTGGGCATGAGTGAGGACTGCCAGTGTCAGGTCCCCTGGAGGTATCCCCAGTGCAGACATCTGTTCCAGGATCGCTTCGGCGGAACCCTTCCTGCCGGTGTCCACCAGGATGGCGGAGCCGGGTTGGTGCAACAAATAGGCCGAGACGTTTCCCAGGGGAATACGGGTGATCTGATAGGAGAACTGCTTCATCATCCGGTGACCGGAAAGTCCATCAACTTCTCCTTTTGCAGGTAGGCTTCCAGACGGTCGCCCGGGGCAACGGGCCCCACACCGGCAGGAGTGCCGGTGAAGATCAGATCACCGGGTTCCAGGGTCAGGAAAAGGGAGACATGGGAGATGATCTGTTCGAACGAGAAGATCATCAGGGAGGTATCTCCCTCCTGGACCGTCTTCCCATTCAGATCGAGCCTGAAGGGCAGGCGGTGCACATCGGTGAAACCGGATACCGGGAAGAGTTCACTCAGGGGGGCTGAATGGTCGAACGCCTTGGCCGGCTCCCAGGGAAGCCCCTTCGCCTTGGCCTGCTTCTGCAGGTCCCTGGCTGTGAAGTCCACCCCGAGCCCGATTTGATCGTAATATCCCCGGGCCTCCACCCCGCCGATCTCTTTCCCTTTACTGCTGATCCGGATCACCACCTCCAGCTCGTGATGCACTTCGCTGGAGAAGGAGGGATAAGGAAAAGGGCGGTTGGAGGTAACCAGAGCGGTTGGAGGCTTCAGAAAGAAGATGGGGCGCTCGGGCACCTCGTTGTTCAGCTCTCTGGCATGGGCGACGTAGTTCCGGCCGATGCAGATGATCTTCATGGGAGTATTGCTTGATGGATTATTGCTTAATGGAACTCAGCTTGATACTGGTCAGTACCTTCTTGGTATAGAGGGGAAAATCTCCGTTCATCATCCAGCCGTAATAGCCCGGATCATGCCTCAGTACCTCCAGAACCGGTTTCCCTTTGTATTTGCCAAAGTTGAATACCTCCATATCCTCATCGTTGAGAATGATCCTGCCGGCGAAATCCACATTGCGGTTGTGGGCGGAGAACTCGGCCAGCATGGATATATCGTTCTCCAGGTTTCCGTAGCGGTCCAGTTGAGCCTGAAGCACTTCGTAGGTGGCTCTGGTATCCGCTTCCGCTGAATGAGCGTCATCCAGCTCCTTTCCCACAAAAAATTTGTAGGCAGCGGAAAGAGTGCGTTGTTCCATCTTCATAAAGATCACCTGAACATCCACAAATTTTTTCCGCTTCAGATCAATATCCACCCCTGCACGGAGAAACTCTTCGGCCAGAAGGGGGATATCGAACCTGACCGAGTTATACCCTGCCAGATCGCATCCCTCCAGATCTCTGGCCAGGTTCCTGGCGATCTCGTTGAAAGGAGGGGCATCTTTCACATCTTCATCGCTGATTCCGTGTATTTCGGTGGCCTTGGCAGGGATGGGCATCTGGGGATTCACCCGGTAGGTCCTGCTGGTCTCATTGCCGTTCACATCCACCTTCAGGTAGGAGATCTCTACGATCCTGTCCGAGGCCACGTTAATGCCCGTCGTTTCCAGATCAAAAAAAACAAGGGGGTTTTTCAGGTTCAGCCTCATGCCTATGCATTTATCATCATGGGCATCAACAGCATCAGCGTATCTTCACTTTCATTTTCGGAAGTGGCAGGCAAAAGAATACCCGCCCTGGTGGGATCGCTCATCTCCAGCACTACCTCCTCGGATGAAAGGTTGGCCAGAATCTCAATAAGGAAGGTGGATTTGAATCCGATCTCCATCTCCTCTCCCTCATACTGACAGCTCAGGCGCTCGTTGGCCGAAATGGAGAAGTCAAGGTCCTGTGCAGAGATGTTGAGCTGGTTTCCGGTAAGTGAAAGCTTGACCAGGTTGCTGGCCTGATTGGAAAATACCGAGACCCTCTTCAGGGTATTGTGGAAGGTGAGCCGGTCGATGCTCATCCTGTATGGGTTATCGGTGGGAATCACCGAATTGTAGCTGGGATAGTTCCCTTCCACCAGGCGGCTGACCAGACGGTAATTGGTCAGTGTAAAAGAGGCGTTCCGGTCGTCGAATTCCATCAACACCCGGTTATCCTCCCTGGGAAGGATGTTCTTCAGCAGGGCTGCCGGTTTCTTTGGAAGGATGAAGCTGGAAGCGGCCGGAGCGGATCCGTCGGTCCGCTTATACCTGACCAGCTTATGGGCATCGGAGGCTACAAAGGTAATATCGTCCGGAGAAAGCTCCATGAAAATACCGTTCATAACCGGCCTGAGTTCATCATCGGCTGTGGCAAACAACGACTTGGTAATCCCTGTCAGGAGCAGTTCCGGCTCCATTTCCACCTCCTGTTTCTGGTCCTCTTTGAGTACCGGCATCTGGGGAAACTCCGCCCCGTTCTGGCCCATGATGGAGAACTTTCCGTTCTCACTCTGGATCACAATGGTAAAACTGTCCGTACTGATCTCGAAAGTAAGAGGAATGTCGGGAAATTCTTTCAGGGTATCTGTTAAAATGCGTGCCGGTACAGCGATCATGCCGGATCCATCCGTATTCTCCAGCTCCACCCGGGTGATCAATGTCGATTCAAGGTCCGAAGCGGTGATCTCCAGCAGGCCGTCATCCAGTGAGAAAAGGAAATTATCCAGGATGGGGAGCGTGTTCTTATTGCTGATCACGCGGTTTATAGCCTGAAGGTGACCCAACAGTTCAATGCTGGATACGACAAATTTCATAGGTGATTATTTTTTTTGATTGGTATCAATGATCCCTCAATAATACGAAAAAAAATCGTGATAGATGCTACCGCTTTCCCCCAAAATAATGGGCGATTCCACGCATCAGGACATCCAGGTAGATATAGTTTATGACCAATGCCTCAGGTTCCTGATTATATACTGCCAGGGCCTCAAATACGCGGGGGACGCCACCCGGCTCCTCCGGATACGGAAAGACCTGAAGGGAATGGGAATCCCCGTCGTAGGAAATGACGTGGATAGTGGCCTGCGGAGGAGCGGACAGAAGGCTGTCCGATGGGATTCCCGACCTGCGCTCGTAGCGGATGGCTGTGAAATAACTGAAAAGTCTTCGCACCGCATCCATATTCATGGAAGCATCAGGAAGCCTGGTCCCCTGATTTCCGGGGAGGCACGTGATCTCTTCCTGCGGGTTCTGGACAAACCTGAAATAACTGCCGTCCGGATACGCTATCCCGATCTCTCTGATTTCCGAAGGCATCAGGCCGATCAAAAGATGTTGCCGGTAGTGGTCCGGATGGCCTGAAAAAACCCTTTCCAGTCGCAAATCTCTGAACCCTGCCACAGAAACGTAATAGGTAGTGCTTGTTCCCCGCAGGCGGATTTTGTAGTTTTCACCGTCCGGGAGGAACCGATACTCCCTGACAGCTTTCCCTCCCGTAAAAAACCGGATATCTCTCCATCCTTCCGTCTCTCTTTCCTCCGAGCCGCCCGACTCGATGGAGTGGATCTGCAACCGGCCTGCGGCGATCAGCAGGTTCTCCACGGCCACCTGATTGACCTTCTCACGTCCGTAAAGCAACCACTCCCCTTGCCGCTTCACCAGCACTACCGGGTCAAAGGATGCAGCCACAACGATGCTGTCCACCTGTGCGGGCTCCTTCAACACTACTTTGCGGCTGTCGTTGGGCATTTTGCTCCACGGATCGGTAAAGAGCAGCAACAGCACGAGGATAAGCACTGCTGAAAGCAGCGTTATCACCCATCTCCTCCAGTTTCTCTCAGTTGCCATACCTCCGTTTTCTGATCAACTGTATAAGAATTCCCGACAATACCACCAGGATCAGGGGCACCAGCATGTTGAACACCTTCCACTTCCAGGCCCTACCCCGGTCATTGATCACCTCCCGGTTCAACAATCTGAGCTTGAACTCCCGTGAGCGGAGTTCCATGATACCTGCCTCATCGGTCATGTAGTTGATCAGATTCAGGAAGAACTCCCTGTTGCCAAAGGTCTGCCGTGTATACCGGTCATATCCCAGAGGCTGTGCCCGGAATTCCCCCTGCTCGTAGCGTACCTCGTTGGCCGCCATATCTCCGTCTGCAAGCACGAATACGGAAGCCGGCTCCCCCTCTTTTCTCACTTCCCAGTCGGGTGGACAGACCCCTTTTGGAACAGGATAATTCCTGAAAAAGGAGGTGAAACGGCCTTCCAGCAGAACGCCCACCGGCAGACGGGACTGGTTGAAAAGTGCAGGATCGGGCTGCCGGGTCACCTCCTCCATGCTGATGTAGAGAGGCACTTCCCGCTGGCGGCTGCTGGCCGAAGTGGAGAGCAGAACGGACTTCTCCACTCCTTCGGCAGTTCCTTCCAGCGTATCCAGCGAGGAGGCGAACTCTCCCTTTATGTAATTCAGGCCCCGGGTAACCGGGTGGCCGGTGAGACCCGTAAAAAGCGGATGGTATACCCACGGCATCATGGTAAACCGGGCATTCTCCCCTGCCGGAGCAGTGTTCACCGGCACCAGATTGCACTGCATATCGGCCACCAGGTTATAGTTGATCCTTATACCGTACTGGAAAAGGATATCCTCCAGTCCCACCGGGTTGGCCAGTGCCACGGTGGTGCCACCGGTCAGGCTGTCGGCGTACGAATACACCGGATCGAGCAGAAAGAGCACCCTTCCCCCACTCATAATATACTGGTCGATGGCAAATTTGTCCGCCTCACTGAACGGCCTTTCCGGCCGGGCGATCACCACGGCCTCATAGGGTAAGAGCGCTTCCACATTCCCGTTAATAAACCCGCGGTCCACCTGGAAAAAGTTCCTCAGCTCATCCATCAGACTGTGGGTCTGCAGGGAATCCAGCTCTCCGTGTCCCTCTGTGAAGGCGATTCTGGGAACCTGCTCCATGGTAAGGCTGTGTATGGCACTGATAAACTCATATTCCAGGGTCTGAATGGAATTGTTCAGGTTGACCTGGTGCGAAAGTGAAGGATTATTCTTCAGAAGATTTACCGGCATCTGCACCCCCCGGAAAGCGATCATCGCTCCCGGAAAGATAATCCGGGAGGAGGTGCCGCCCTGCTCATCCTTCAACTGGATGCTGGTCACCCGGAGTCCATTGTCGTATAGCTCCCCGATCATCCGGTTCCTGATGGCCTCATCCGGCTCTTCGTAAAGATTGATAAACTCATACTGAAGACGTTCCCCCGCGTAGGCTCTGAATTCATCCAGCAGTTCCCTGATCGACCTCCGGAAGTGCACAAATTCGGGTGGGAGGTCTCCGTCCAGGTAGATGCGTACAAAGACCACCTCTTCCAGTCCGCCCAACAACTCTCTGGATGAGGATGCCAGAGAGTATCGCTTTTCGGAGGTGAGATCGACACGGAAGAAGATCCGGCCCGACAATATCGCGATCACCCCGACTGCCGCCACAAAAAGGGCCATCTGCAGGAGGTGGGACCGTTTCAGGCTGGGCTTCTGCTTGGCTTCTCTTTCCATCTTACCACTTGCTGCTCTGAAGGGAGATTCTTGTCCCCATGATAAAAAGTCCCATGACGCCCAGGAAATAAAGGATATCCCTTGAATCGAGCACTCCCCGGCTGACCGAACCGTAGTGATGGGCAATACCCAGCCTGGAGATCAAAAAGCTGGCCTTTCCAGATCCCGCCAGTCCGCTCAGAAAATCAAACCCCAGGTACATCAGGAATGATCCGGATACGGCGATCAGGAAAGCCACGATTTGGTTTCCGGTCAACGATGAGGCAAATACCCCTATGGAAGCATAGATGCCTCCCAGGAAAAGCAATCCGATGTAGGACCCCCAGGTGCCCCCCGTATCGATATTCCCCGCGGGACTGCCCAGGCGGATAACCGAAATGAAGTAGACCAGGGTGGGTGCCAGGGAAAGAAATACCAGGGTCCAGGAAGCCAGAAACTTGGACAATACGATATGGAGTTCCGTCACCGGCCTGGTTAGCAGAAGATCGAGGGTTCCCGACCGTTTCTCTTCCGCAACGGAACGCATGGTGATGGCCGGAACCAGGAAGAGAAAGACCCAGGGGGCCAATGAAAAGAGGCCGTCCAGAGTGGCATACCCATTCTCGATCACATTGTACTGCCCCGGCAGGACCCAGAGGAAGAGGCTGTTGAGCAGCAGGAAGACCACCATCACCAGGTAGCCGGTTAGACTGCTGAAAAAACCACTGATCTCTTTCAGGTAGAGGCTGCGCATATCCGTCAGTTTTTTTTGAGGACCTCCGGGAGGCTGGAGTCCGGCAGATCCCGGTAATCCATCAGGCGGATCTCGTGGAAGTAAAAATGAAGGATATCCTGATAAGTGTAACCGTCCCCGGCCATCTTCATGGCACCCTCCTGGCTCATCCCTATACCGTGACCGTATCCCTTCCCCCAGACCAGTACAGAGTCCCCTTCCGGGAACATGTCAAAAAATGCCGACCGGAAACCCCAATCATCACGGATCTTGTTTAACCGGATAGAATCCTTGTCAAGAATGAAGTATTTCTTTCGCCTCATCTGCTCCACAAATAGGATCTCCTTGGGAATCTTTCTCACCGATTGCATCCCGTTTTCGAGCAGGTACTGCTTCCAATCCTGAAAGGAAATGGTATCACTCCATTTGGCATTAGGCTGGTGCAGAGAGTAAGGATCCACCACCGACTGGAGGTAGTCCGCACCGGAGGTCCATACGTCCGAGGCTCTCTGGGTCTGACCCCCGCTGTTGGAGTGATAGGCTGCTGTAATCAGCCTGAAATTGTAATCGGCCGCCACCACACCACTGGTCTCCACGATCGACTCCAGGATCTGCGGGTTCAGCAGGCTTTTACCCTTGTAAGCCTGGCAATGAGTACCGTCGCACAGAGAGAATCCCTCCTCCCGGTGGCGGTCCATGTATTTGAGTGCATAGGTCCGGCAAAGGACCGATTGGGCCTTATAAAACTCCTTCTCCTGATTGGGGCCCACTTCGGCCTCCACCACCCCCGCCAGGTATTTGTCGAGATCGACCCGGTTCACCAGTGTCAGGAACCGTGGATCAGCATATACCAGCAGGTGATCATCGAATATGCGCGATTCCAGCTCGGGTTCCAGGGGCCTCAGCCGAAACATGGATCCGGCGGATAGTCCCCTCATTTCCAAGTTACTGCAACGGCCGAAGTCCTGATCCGCATCCAGCACTCTGATGCTGTCTCCCTCCAGGGTCAGGTAGACGATGCCCCCCGGATCCATTCGCTCCACCATCGATTTATCCATCCAGAGCTGAAAACTTCCTTCGGAACAGTATACTACCGCAGAGGTTACCAGCTGGTCCTGGTAGAGCCCCACATCCACCGGCTGGGCCCTTCCGGTGGCCAGGGTCAGCATCGACACAGCTCCTATCAGGATATTCCGGAATCTCATACGCGCTCACTATTGACCAGTTCGACCATCCTTTCGCTGATCCTTCGGGTAACTCCCCTCCGGCCCAGTTTGTCCCGAAGAGTTCCGAAACCGGCGATCATCTGTTCGCGGTATTCCGTGTCCCCGAGGATCCTGGAAATTTCACTGCCCGTACGTTCTGCCATCTTCTCCTGTATGATCTCCCTGACCAGTTCCCCTCCGTGTATGAGGTTGACAAGGCTGATAAAATTAACCTTTATGATCCTTTTTGCAAGGGAATATGCCATGGAACCGGTCCTGTAAAGCACCACATGGGGCAGGCCGAAAAGGGCGGCCTCCAGCGTGGCAGTGCCCGAAGTGATCATCCCTGCTTCTGCTGAAGCCAGCAGGGGATAAGTCCGGCCATATACCACTTTCACGTCCGTACCTTTCAGGATATCTTCATAAAGGGACCGTTCCACTGAATCGGTTCCGGCCACTACGAACTGGTGCCCCGGATAACGGGGTGCCAGGCCTGCCATCACGGGAAGCATGGCCTCCACCTCCTTTTTCCGGGAACCTGCCAGCAGGGCAATCAGCGGACGCCCCGACAGCCCGTTCCGCCTCGTCCACTCCTCCTCTCCCTCAAAGCTTTCTTTGAACCCCTCCACCAGATCCACCAGCGGGTTCCCGAAGTATTCCGTCTCCATCCCGAACCCGGCATAAAAGGCTGGTTCAAAGGGAAGGATCGTGAAGAGCCGGTGGGTGTATTTCCTGAGGGAGTTCACCCGGCGCTGTTTCCAGGCCCAGACCTTCGGAGTGATAAAGTAGAAAACCGGGAAACCCCGTTTCCATGCATACCTGGCCATCCGAAGGTTGAATCCGGGATAATCCACCGGGATCACCACATCGGGTTCCCATCTCCGTATCTCCTGCCTGATCACCCACATGTTCCGGAAGATCTTACGGAGATGAAAAAGCACATCCAGCATCATATAGTTGGTCTCCCTGTAGTGCAGTACCAGTTTGCCGGAGGCTCCTTCCATCAGGTCTCCTCCCATATAACGAAACCTGGCCCCGGGATCGTGTTCCATCAATCCCCGCATCAGGTTAGATGCATGGAGGTCGCCGGAAGCCTCCCCGGCTATAAGGAAATACTTCATTTCGTACTCAGGCGAATTTCAGGATCAACATCACAAAGGCCACCACCAAAGTGGCAAAGATAACCCCTCTGGCTGAAAAATTTCTCCGGGTCCAGATGAAGATGAAGAAGAGCAGGAGATTTGGGAGTACGGAAAGACTCAGAACCTTGGAAAGCATCCCTATTCCCTGAAAAGTGGAGAAAAACTGCCCCAGACTTCCATCGAAACGAATGATCCAGAATCCAAGGAGTGAAGCCACCGGAAGGATAAGTCCGGGAATGAGGCCGGTGGCAAGGGAATCGAACCTTCGGTCACTCATCCTTAACAGGGTTCATTTCCAGATCTTTCATCCTCTGCAATACTTCGTAGGCGGTCAGATCGGTCATGACGGGCACCACGGAAACATATTGGTTCCGGAGGGCCCATTCATCCGTACCTTTCCCCAGTCCATCCGGCTCCCTGTTGTGGAAAAAACCGGTAAGCCAGAAGTATTCTTGTCCGTTGGGATCCTCCCGTCTTTCAAACTCCTCCTTCCAGTACCCGTTGGCCTGATGACACATACGGATTCCTTTGATCTTTTCTGCCGGAAGGGAGGGGATATTCACGTTCAGACATACGCCGTCCGGAAGTCCCCGCTGTTCCACCATCTGAATCACCGCTTTGACCACCTGCCTGGAGGGAGAGAAATCAGCGTCGGGCCGGTAATCGAGCAGCGAGAAGCCGATGGAGGGAACATGGTTAATGGCCCCTTCCATGGCAGCTGCCATGGTTCCGGAATAGAGAATGCTGGAGGAGGAGTTGGAACCGTGATTGATCCCCGACAGCAGAAGATCAGGCCGCCTGCCCATCAGCCGATGGAACGCCAGCTTTACCCCGTCCACAGGGGTGCCGTTGGTAATGAACTGACGGTATCCCTCCTCTTCCTCCACAAGCTTCACACGCAGGGGGACCTTGATGGTGATGGCATGAGACATTCCCGACATGGGTATCCGGGAGGAAATCGCCAGCACATCGCCCATCTCTCTTGCCAGGGCGACCAGTTCCAGGAATCCTTTAGCCTCGATCCCATCATCGTTGGTTACAAGGATCAGTGGTCTGTGATTGGTTTTCTTCATATAAGAGTACAAAAGTAGTAATTTCCCCATGAACTATTCGGTTGCAAATTTGTAAAAAGAGTGCAGATCCCGATCATGGTCCAGATAACCTTGCTCCAACCCGGTACCGTGCCTGAATCCGACCTCACCTATGTGGTCATGGGAGCCCGTTACAGAAACAACTGGGTCTTTGTCAGGCACCGTGACCGTCATAGCTGGGAGATGCCGGCCGGACATATCGAGCGGGGTGAGGGAGCGGAACATGCAGCCAGGCGTGAACTTTACGAAGAGACCGGGACCACCCGTTCCAGGCTCACCCACCTCTGCGACTATTGCGTTGAAAGCAGGGGTAAGAAGGAGTATGGCAGGCTTTACGGGGCCCTGATCAAGAAGATGGATGCCCCTTTGCAGTTCGAGATCGAAGAGGTGCGGATCGATAGCGATTTCCCCGGAGAACTTACCTATCCGGAAGTTCAGAGGATACTGCTGCAACGGTCGGCCACCCACTTCGGAATCTGATGGCATGCCGGTCTGATTCTGTTTTTACTCTCCTCAAAATACCCTATTTTTGCCTTTTATGATTGAAAAATTTAACGGATGAATATATCCTATCAGTGGCTGAAGACATACATTGACACCGACCTCCCTCCGGAAAAGATGAGCGACATCCTGACCAACATCGGCCTGGAAGTGGAGGGAACAGAAACCTGCCAATCCGTCAAAGGCGGCCTGGAGGGTGTGGTCGTAGGCGAAGTGCTCACCTGCTCCAAACACCCCAATGCCGACAAGCTTACGGTCACTACGGTGGATATAGGACGGGAAGACCCGGTGCAGATCGTGTGCGGGGCACCCAACGTGGAACAAGGCCAGAAGGTACCCGTGGCCACGGTGGGAACCACCATCTATCCCAATGATTCTGAACTGGTCATTCAGAAAGCGAAGATCCGCGGTGAACTTTCCCAGGGCATGATCTGTGCGGAAGATGAACTGGGGCTGGGGAATAGCCATGAAGGGATCATGGTACTCGATCCATCCTCCACCCCCGGAACCCCGGCCGCTGATTACTTCCGGATTACCAGCGATACCATTTTCGAGATAGGACTGACCCCGAACCGGATCGATGCTTCCTCCCATCTCGGTGTGGCCAGAGACCTGGCGGCATTCCTTGGACAGGAACAGGAGATCCAGGTTCGCTACCCGTTTCCGACGGAATTCAAACCCGATAACCAGGATCTTCCCATCCCCGTGGAGATCGAGGAAAAAGCAGGATGCAGCCGCTACTCCGGGGTGACCATCAGCGGGGTGACGGTCAGGGAAAGCCCTGAGTGGCTGAAGCAGCGGTTGCGCTCCATCGGTCTGATTCCCATCAACAACGTGGTGGACATTACGAACTTTGTCCTTCATGAGACCGGTCAGCCCCTCCATGCATTCGACGCGGCACACATCGCCGGAAATAAAGTCATTGTCCGGACCATGCACGGGGGCACTCCTTTCGTTACGCTCGACGGAGTGGAAAGAAAACTCCTGAACAGCGACCTGATGATCTGCAATGAGAAGGAGGGTATGTGCATTGCAGGGGTGTTTGGCGGCATCCAATCCGGGGTCACCGAATCCACAAAAGACCTCTTTCTCGAGTCGGCCTGTTTCGATCCGGTATATATCCGGAAGACCGCCAGTTACCACCAGCTTTCCACCGATGCATCCTTCCGGTTCGAACGCGGTTCCGATCCGAACATGACTGTCAAAGCACTTCACAGGGCTGCCCTGCTGATCAAAGAGATCGCCGGCGGAACCATCTCCTCGGAAGTGGTGGATGTGTATCCCGAGCCGGTGGAGGATTTCCCGGTGGAACTCTCCTTCGAAAGAGTGAATCAATTGATAGGCAATGAGATCAAACCTGATCTGATCGCATCGATCCTGGAGTCTCTGGAGATAAAAATCGAGGAGCGCACCTCCAGGGGAATGAAGCTGAGGGTCCCCCCCTACCGCGTGGATGTGAAACGGGAAGCCGACGTGATTGAGGAGATCCTGCGGATCTACGGCTTCAACCGGGTACAAATAGGTACCGGTCTGCGTTCCACGCTCTCCCACGCACCAAAACCCGACAAGGAGCGGATCATCGAATTGACCTCCGAGTTGCTCACCGCCCAGGGGTTTTTCGAGATGAAATCCAATTCACTGACCCGTTCGTCATATTACGACAGCCAGGATGAAAAGGATCCCACGGCGGTCCGGTTATTCAATCCGCTCAGTCAGGATCTGGCCCTTATGAGAAAGAACCTTCTCTATGGCGGTCTGGAAGCAATTGCCTATAACATGAACCGAAAGCACTCCGACCTGAAGCTCTACGAGTTCGGATATTGCTATTTCCAGAAAGAGAACCCAAAGGGAACAGCGGTGCTGCAGAGATTCGAAGAGAAGCTGCGGATGGGAATCTACCTGACAGGCTCTGAAATAACCGGTAACTGGAACCGTCAAGCAATGGCTTCCAATTTCTATTCGCTGAAGACCTTTGTTGAACGGGTACTGACAAAGCTCGGCATCGATCCCCTGTCCCTGGAGCGGGGACCCCTGGAAAATACCGATTTTGAGGAGGGGATCAGCTACGCTTCAGGAGGAAATCTCCTGGTAGAGTTCGGTGCGGTATCCGGGGACCTTCTGAACCGTTTTGAGATCGGACAACCAGTCTACGCCGCTGAATTTCACTGGGACCTGATCCTTGAACTGCTGTCGGGTCACCGGATCCTTTTCACTCCCCTTCCAAAGTTTCACACGGTTACCCGTGACCTCTCCCTGATGCTCGACCAGCAGGTCACTTTTGAGGATTTGCGGGACCTGGCCTTTCGTACCGAAAAGAAATTCCTGAAGAAGGTCTCCCTTTTTGACGTATATGAAGGCGACAAGATCGAGAAAGGTAAAAAGTCCTATGCCATCTCCTTTACCTTGCTGGATCATGAGCGCACGCTGACGGACAAACTAATCGACAAGTCCATGAACAGATTAGCGCGCGCCTATGAAAAGGAGTTTCAGGCCGTCATCCGGGGAATGGACCAGAAATGAAAGACCGGATTGAAGAACCTCGAAGCAGAGCTGCGGGGAATCTTCGATCCAGTGTTAATTTTATTTGTGCTCGCTAACCCTCGCAGCAGAG
>CAZRZY010000057.1:0-28918 GCA_964604655.1 uncultured Bacteroides sp.
AATCCTTAATGACCACACAGCGGATATGCTCCTTATGCAGGGCCAGCGGCCGTAAACAGGTCCTGGCTCGTTCCGCCACCGCATGCCGGATATCGTACTGGCACCCTATCCAGCGGGGATCCAGGTCCCGGAGCACCTCCCAGAGGTCCCAAACCGGAGCACCGAAATACCGGCCGGCGTGGTTCTGGTAGGCTCCGTGGAGCCCGTATTTCTCATTAAGCCTGGCCAGGCCGGCCATCTTCTTCCGGAAATCATTTAGGTCTTCCCGGGTACCGGTCTCATTGTCATAAAAGTAGTATCCCAGCCGGTAATACCGGATCCCCTGCTCCGCAGCGGTGGAAAGGACCCGCTCGGTGAGCGGATCCTCCGGATCGGTGATCCGGGTGGTCATCATGTTTAGTTCCACTCCAGCTTCCCGGAGGGCGCCGGCGGCCAGCGGAAGGTCCCGCTCCACGTTCTCCGGAAGTACGTGTCCCCCGGGTCTCACGGTCAGGTCGGCCCCATCCAGACCGCAGGTCTTAACGGTTTCCGCCATATCACCGTAGTCCAGGAACTGCAGATGTTTGGAGAAGAGGTGGATCTTCCAAGGGGCTTCCTGCCCTGGGGCTTTCTTCCAAGGGGCTTCCTGCCCTGGGGCTTCCTTCCACGGGGATTCCTGTCCTGGGGATTCCTGTCCTGGGGATTCCTGCTCCGGGTCAGGGGCCATGGAACCTGCCAGGGCCGACCCGGGAACGATAGAAATTCCGGCCGCTCCGAGGGCCGTGGACTGGATAAAACCGCGCCTGCTGATTGAAAGGTTCTTTTGTTTCATAGTTGTTAAAGTTGCCAGGGTGAACGGTAGGGGTAATGAAGCAGCCCGTTGGCCTTTTCGCTGTTGGTAATCCGTTCGTTTACCGGATCCCACTCAATACGCATGCCCATCTCCAGGGAGATGTTGGCCAGGTGGGCAAAACTGGTGGAACGGTGGCCGTTCTCCAGGGTGCAGAGCGGATCGGCGCCGGTTTTCACGCAGTCGAGGAAATCGCGTACCAGGTTTGCCGTACTGTTTTCCCTGATCTGGAGATCTCCGTGGGCAGCGTCACTCTCCAGTTCATAGTGTTCTTCCTCCAGGGGCTTGTCCCAGGTCTGGAATTGTCCCCGGCTGGCCGGCTGGATATGGTACCCGTCCTGGTTGGCCACCAGGTTGCCTTTCGTACCGTTCAATTCAATCTCACCACCCCGGATACCTCCGCCGCTGCTCGCTTCATGAATAC
The DNA here is from genome assembly GCA_964604655.1 of uncultured Bacteroides sp. GTDB lineage: Bacteria > Bacteroidota > Bacteroidia > Bacteroidales. Next base: position 1,254 of record CAZRZY010000057.1, read on the forward strand.
TGAACTGTACGATGGCCCCGCTGGCGAATTCGAAGAACACCTCCATGGTATCGGGGATGGTCCGGTCGTCCCTGACCGCATAATTCCCTCCATGGGCCGTGATAGCCACCGGGGCGGTCTCGCCGATGAGCCAGCGGATCACATCCATGTAGTGAACGCCCCAGTTTCCCATCTGGGAGGAGTAGTCGCTCCACCACCGGAAGGAATAGGGGGCGATGTTGTACTGGTAGGGACGGAAGGCACGGGGACCCAGCCACAGATTCCAGTCGAAACCGGCCGGGGGTGCCTCGGGTTCCATCCTGCCGATCCCGTCGGGGTACATGTTGCTGATGCGCAGGGCCCGTGCAGTTGTGACCTTCCCGATCTTTCCGCCGCCGACATCCTTTGAAAGCTGCCGGTAAACCGTGCTCCCCCTCCGGTTCAGTCCCACGGCGCATACCCGGCCCGTACGTGCCTGCGCCCGGACCATTTCCCTGCCTTCCCGGATAGTGATGGTAAGTGGCTTTTCCACATAGACCTCCTTTCCCGCCTCCATGGCCTGGATGGTCTGTACCGCATGCCAGTGGTCGGGTGTGGCGATGCAGACCGCATCAATATCTTTCTGCTCCAGCAGTTGCCGGAAATCCACATAGCGCTTCACTTCCGGACCGAACGATTCTCCCATCCGGGGCACTTTCCCCAGCTCCAGGTACCGGGGATGGACTTTGGAACGGTCCCGGCCCACATAGGGTTCATACACATCGCACAGAGCGGCCACCTCCACCTCCTTCTGGTCCATAAAGAGGTGCATCAGCTGCGTTCCACGGTTGCCTATCCCGATGAAACCCATCCGGATCTTCTCATTGGCGCCGATGATACGGCTTGGTTTTGCGGATAGGGCGGAAACGCCCAGGGTGGCTCCAGCCGTGGCCATGCCGGCGCGGGTAACAAAAGTTCGTCGGTTCATCATATGGTTGTTAGTGTCGGTTTGCTGCTATTCGATTAGTTTATTACAGGGATGGATTCCAATAAAGGTAGGAAGTGTCAGGGAAAAGTGAAAGAGGGATTGGTGCCAATGCCCCTTTTGTCATTCAAATGTCACCCCCTCTGTCCTTCAAATGTCACTTAGAAGATTTAAAAAACATCATATTCAAGCCAGATAAATGAAAAAATAGGATACTAATTTTCCAGTCTTCGGTTCGACGGGGTTCATCTATCCCGGGTGTTAAACTCCTTTATATTTCTGTTCGAAAGATGGTCAGATGGCCTTCAGAGGGGTCAGAAAGACTTCACAGGGGTCAGAGACCCTTAACAGGGGTCAGAGAGACCTAAATTATCTGTTTGTTATACTTATTCAGTTGATTAATGATAATAAATATTTTTCGATAGATATTTTTTAGCAACAAAGACATCCAAAAAGTTAATAACTCGATAAAACGTATCTCAGATGACGTTGGAAAGGTCCCCGCAACGGGTTGCAAGCCGCGAAAAACCATTCGAATTTGAAGAATCCGCGAAAAACCATTCGATAACCATTCGAATTTGAAGAATCCGCGAAAAACCATTCGATAACCATTCGAATTCGAAGAATCCGCGAAAAACCATTCGATAACCATTCGAATTCGACAAAACTGCACTGAACGCCCGGGATGTGAAGGTTCTGAAAGGAAACAGGGGATGAGGGAGGAATCATTGGTCAATATCCTCCGAAAGAAGGATCTGATCCTCCGAAAGAAGGACCTGATCTTCCGAAACACGTGCCGGATCCGATAATGGGCCAGATCTTCGTAAATAAGGGCCGGATCTGATTATTGGAAGGATCTTCCGAAACACGTGCCGGATCCGATAATGGGCCAGATCTTCGTAAATAAGGGCCGGATCTGATTATTGGAAGGATATTCCGAAACACGTGCCTGATCCGATAATGGGGCGAATCTGATAATGGGCCACATATTGCAAAAGAATGGGTGTACATTAAAAAGACGACAATGTATTTCCCGGTAAGAGGAACAGGCAAGGTTCCAATGTCACCGAATTTTCTGGTTATTCAGTTTTCAGCGATGTACCGTAAAAGCCGGTCATAAACCGATCTCCAGATACTCCATGACCGCCGAATCACCCTGCAAAGCACTATCGGGGAGGGGGTGGCCGGCATCGAAAACCTTCAGCATGTCCGGTTCCAGGATCTTAATAAACTCCTCTTTGAAACCCTCCTCATAGGGGAGGGCGTTCAGGTTCAGCCCCAGGTGGTGGGCCATGAAGGGATACATGGCGGCCCGCTTGGAGTATCCGTAATCGTGTTTCTCCGCAGGAAGGTGGACATTTTCCACTTTATGTTCTGCATCATACAACGCGTATACCTTTTGTATGTAGGGATACTCCACCCTGGGCGTATTGCGGGTCCAGTCGGCCCCGTTGGAGATGAGCAGCATGGGACGGGGAGCGCAAAGGGCGGCGATCTCCACATTATTGGTCTGGTGGTGTCCGCTCCGGTGGATAGGCATTCCGCTTTCACAGACACATCCTCCGAAGAAATGAGCGGAGACCTGCACCGCCGGGACCGATACACTGATCCGGTCGTACAGGGCGGCCAGGAGGAAGGTCTGGGTACCACCGCCGGAACCGCCGGTCATCCCGATCCGGTCGGGGTCCACATCGGGCCTGGAGATCAGATACTCCAGCACCCTGCGGCTATTCCATGTCTGGAGCAGAAGGGCTATGGGCATCCGGTGGCTCACCTGCTGTGACTCCCCGTATCCGATCATGTCGTATGCAAAGACGATGGCACCCATCCGCGCCAGTGCGGCGCTCCGTATCTGCACATAAGAGGTGAATCGCTTGTTCTCCAGATGACCGTGCGGGCAGAGTACCGCGGGATTCTTTTCTTTGAGCTCCGCGGGCCGGTAGAGGTTCCCGGTGATCCAGAAACCGGGGAAACTTTCGATGGCAATGTTCTCCACCACATACCCGTCCATGGTCCGGGTACTGTGGATTACCGCATTGAAATTCCCCAGGATATCCGGCATCTTGTCCAGCTGCATTCCCTCGCGGATCCCTTTACGGATCATCCGGGCCCTCTCCTCCCACGACTCCCGGTTGCCCCAGGTGGAGGCGAACTCCTTCAGCTTCAGATTGGCTTCATCCTCGGTCCAGTATGCGCCCATACAGAGCAGGGAATATCCGGACCTTTCCTGTGCGGAAAGATCTTTCAGGGGCCATATGGCAGCAAGCAACAGCAGCGGAATAGAATGGAAAAATCTCATAGGTATTCTCTTAAAGGTAATCTCTACAGGGTATTCTCTACAAGGTATTCTCTACAAGGTATTCTCTACAAGGTATTCTCTTAAAGGTATTCTCTACAGGGTATTCTCTTAAAGGCGTAATATTGTTGGGACCGGATTGTTGGGACCGGATTGTTGGGATCGGATTGTTGGGACCGGAAGCAACACTAACACCGGAAGCAACACTAACACCGGAAGCAACACTAACACCGGAAGCAACACTAACACCGGAAGCAACATTAACAAAGGTACAAAAACATCCCGATTCTGCCGATTTTGTAAAATAGTGTGTACGCACACACAATTCTTTATGAGTGTTGCTGAATAATGCTATTTTTGCGAATATTATGAAGATATCTGTACATCAAACCGGACAGGCGCTGGGAGAGGAAGCTGCCCGCACAGGAGCGGGTTTAATCCGCAAAGCTTTGAGAGACAAAGGTGAAGCTGTGATCATTGTGGCTACAGGAGCCTCTCAGTTTGAGATGCTGAAAGCGCTCATCCGGCAACCGCTTGACTGGTCGCGGGTGACCGCCTTCCACCTGGACGAATATATCGGGATCCCTGATACACATCCGGCTTCTTTCAGGCGTTACCTCAGGGAGCGGTTTGCAGAAAAGGTATCGTTGAAAGAATTTCACTACATCGACGGAGAGTCCGATCCGGACGAAGAGTGTCAGCGGGTAGGGGATCTGATAGAACAGCACGAGGTGGATGTGGCATTTATCGGCATCGGTGAGAACGGTCATTTGGCATTCAACGATCCACCCGCCGATTTCCAGACGGAGCAGCCTTACATTACCGTTCAGCTCGATCATGCCTGCCGCCAGCAGCAATACGGCGAGGGATGGTTCCCCACTCTGGAAGCGGTTCCTGAAACCGCCATCAGCATGTCGATCCACCAGATCCTGAAATCGGATGCGATTATATGCACGGTTCCTGATAAACGAAAGGCCATGGCGGTCAAAAGCAGTGTGGAAGGCAGTGTGACATCCGAAGTTCCAGCATCGGTCCTCCGGACACACCCCCATGCATACCTGTTCCTGGATCAGGATTCATCCTCCCTGCTCCGGAGATTCTGAGGGAGGCAAATTTTCTTTTAAGGGGGGCAGGTTTACTTTTGAGTGAGGCAGGTTTTCTTTTAAAGGAGGCAGGTTTTCCCTGGTATAGATCAGCATATTCATTAACTGCTTTTTCTCCACCTCCTCTTTGTGGATCACGTTGCGAACCATGGATTCAACGGCCAGGTTTCCCTGCCTGCGAGCTTCCTCTTCAATGAGGAAATCGATGGTTTCCTCCCTCACCAGTTCCATATTGGCCCGGATCAGATCGTGCCCGATCAGCAGGGGTTTCGGCTCCGGTTTCAGCTTTTTCAGGCTTCTGGCCACTTTATAGACCTTGGAGCTGGTCACGTAAATGGCCCGGGGGGACTCCTTCTTTAACAGCTCTTCCATCTGGTGGTCCACCTCTTTCTGGGTTTCCCGGTCCTGTATGTCGAAAGAAGAGAACCGGTACATTTCCTGGTCTTCCCTGGCTGAAAAGTAATTCATGAAACCGCTTTCCCTGGCAAGCAATGCATACATCTGATCCAGGTTCCTGGAAAGGTTGATGACCCATATGGGGATCACTCCCTGTATATGCTTGGTTAACTGATGTATCAGCCTGGCGATGGTCTGTCCCGACTGGATGGGATCCTTCCCGATAAAGGTCAGGGAGGGAAGCCCGTAAATGTCCGAGTCGATCAGGATGATAGGTTTTCGCTGCTGGAAACAGGACCGGACCAGGGAGAGGGTTTCCCTGTAGGAGGCGGGGCTGAGGATGAGTCCGTCAATATCGGCTGAAAGCAATTGTTTGCCGGCCTTCTGGAATTCTTCTGAATTCCTGTGGGTCAGATGGGTGGCGTGGATCCGGTAGCCCTGCTCCCGGAAGCGCTCCATGGCCTCTGAGATCCCCAGGCTCGGAAGCTCCCAATAATCACCTTCCCGGTAGGAGGGTAAAAGGATCCCCAGCTGGAGGATGTGTTTACTGGCAAGGACCCGTGCATTTACATTGGGATGGTAGCCCAGTTTGTCGATGACCTCGAGAATTCGTTGCCTCACTGGCTCGGATACCCTGCCCCTGTTATGGATGACCCGGTCTACCGTTCCGATGGAGCAGCCGGACTTTTCGGCCACATCCTTGATTCGCACATGAGGTTTATCGGGTGACATCGCATAGGTTCCTGGAATCACAAAAGTAGAAAAAAAATCCAATGGCCAAAGGAGGTGTGTTCGCACACGCTTTTTATTTGGATCGAATGGAAATTATCCTATATTTGCTAAAATATGATCTATCATCGCGGTCGTTGTTAATAACAAAAGAAGCCCGGCCCGGGGCTGATAATTAAAGGGTTGTATTTTTTAACCTAAGTATATGGTATATTATTCAGGAAATCAGCGATTTGCTTTCTTAGTGATGCTGATTTTAGGTCTTTTTCTGAACCAAAATATATATGCTCAGAACAGGGGGATGATCAGAGGAGTGCTGACCGATGCCGCCACGGGTGAACCGCTGGCCTTTGCCAATGTGGCACTCGTGGGGACCTCTACGGGGACAGTGACCAATGATGAGGGGTACTATGAGCTGCTGAATATCCGGCCTGGAACCTATACGTTGGTTTTCAGCTATCTGAGCTATAAAACCATCGAACAGCAGGTAACGGTCGAGGCAGGCCAGATGCTGGAGATGAATGATGCCTTGGAGGTGGAATCGATTATGGGAGAGGAGGTGGTCATCACCGCCATGGCCCGCGGACAGCGAGCGGCCATCAACCAGCAGGTGAACTCCAACACCATCGTGAACGTGGTGTCTAAAGAAAAGATCATGGAGCTGCCCGATCAGAACGCCGCCGAGTCGGTGGCCCGCCTGCCCGGAGTCTCCCTGGTCAGAGACGGAGGGGAAGGTACCAAGGTGACCCTTAGAGGAATGGCCCCCCGGTTCAACACCATAACCATCGACGGTGAGAAGATTCCCTCCACTTCCGACCAGGATCGGTCGGTCGACCTGAGCATGTTCTCCACCGACGCCCTGTCGGGAATAGAGTTCTATAAGGCGCTTTTGCCCGATATGGACGGAGATGCCATCGGGGGCAGAATCAATTTCACCTCCCGGACCGCCTCGGGCGGATTTCATGGCGTCGTCAGGGCCCAGACCGGATACAACCATCTGAGCCGGAATTTTGGGCAATATAAAGGGAGTGTCTCTTTAGAAAACCGTTTCTTCAACGAAAAGCTGGGTGTAATCATCGGTGGCAGTTTGCAGAAAGCCGACCGGAGTTCGGAGGGCTATACCGGAAGCTACAACACCAGCCTTGGACAGGATGCCGAGGGAAATCCCATTTTTGCGGTGAGTAATCTGAATGTTGTGGATGATCTTGAAACCCGTTTTCGTTACAATGCCAATGCGACGGTGGACCTAAAGCTGAAGAATGGACAGATCGTTTTTTCCAGTAATTTCGGTCAGACCACCAGGGATGAACTCCGACGGAGAAGAAGGTACCGTGTCGATGCAGCCTACCAGGAACACGAATTAAGGGAGCGAAAGGGAGAAAACATAGTTCTATCCAATCGTCTCAGCGGGAATCATGTGCTGTTCAACAGGTTGGAGGCCGACTGGTCGGGCTCTTACTCCTATTCCAGCAGCCGCCGTCCTTTCGTTTCCACCATGGCCTTCAGGGAACTGGGAGCATTCACTGACGGTCCCGAGCGGAACTATCAGGACATTATCTCCGCTGCTAAGAACAATTTGGATGCGACCTGGCTGAAATGGGCATTTTTCGATAACTATGATGTCAGTGACAACAATTTTACCCTGCAGGGGAACCTGAGGCTTCCTTTCAACATCGGGAATCAGGTGAAGGGGTATGTGAAAACCGGAGCTAAGTTTAGTAACAAGGAGCGCACTAACGATATTACCCGGAACTGGACCTCGCATTTTGTATCCCAGAAAATTGCTGATGATGGGAACCTGGATCCCGATTGGAATGTGAATTTTTCCGAGAGCTGGATCCTGATGAACAATTTTATCGGTGACTACTACGCGGATGATTTCGCCCGCTTTTTTGACGAAAGGTATTATCTTGGACCGGGATTCGGCGAGGTGAATGGACCGCACCTGGACCAGGATAAAGTAAATGCTTTCCGGAAGGACTACGCCGATTACTACGTGGTGGAACCTACGGTGGACCTGTCCGACTACGAAGCCGGCGAGAACATTACTGCAGGATACGGTATGGCCAGCCTGACCCTCTTCGACCGGCTGACCCTTATTGGCGGAGCCCGCTACGAGCGGACGCAAAACAACTACAGGAGCATTTTCGGAACCCCTCAGGTGGATGAGGATGGTCAGGTGATAAATATTTCCGGTCTGGTCGATACAGTGGGCAATCGGATTCTGGACCAGTGGCTTCCCATGGCACATCTGAAATTTGACTTTTCAAGCTGGGGAAATCTTCGGCTGGCCGCCACCAAATCTCTGAACCGTCCCAATTTCTTCAGCCTGGTTCCCTGGGAATATATCAACCGCGGTGAAGGATTAGCGGAACGCGGGGAGCCCAACCTTCAGCACATGAGCGCCTGGAATTACGATGCGATCCTCTCCTTGTACGGACGTTTCGGTTTATTTACGTTGGGCGGATTCTACAAGGAGGTGGAGAATATCGACTATACGCTTACTTCCCGCATTTTCGACCGGGATAATCCCCTGTTCGGGCTCACCCTCACACGTCCACTCAATGCGGAACGCACTTCCACTATCCGGGGATTCGAGGTGGACCTGCAGGCCAACACCCAGTTCCTGCCCTCTCCGCTCGACGGGATCGTACTTTCGGCTAACTACACTTTCCTTGATTCGGAAACCTTCTTTCCCATCTCTATTATTGAGACCATGGATGAGTTCCCCTATACCTCCATCGTGCGCGATACGGTCCGGAGCGGGAACATGCCTGGGCAGGTCGACCACCTGCTGAATCTTTCCATCGGTTATGAAAAGGGAGGATTCAGTGCCAGGGTCTCCATGATCTATCAGGGAGAAAGCCTTTTCGCGGACGAAGAGCCCGATATCGGAAGGCTCGCCAGGAGTGTGGGGGCGATTCCGGAAAAGGACAACTTCGTGGGGTCATCGACCCGCTGGGACCTGGTGGTCAAACAGAAAATACAGAATAACTGGCAGGTGTTTTTATACATCAATAATTTTACCAATGTGAAGGAACAGACCTACCTCGCCGGTTCGGCTAACAGGCGTCTGATTACCAGTAATTTTGTCTACGGCATGACCGTCGATCTGGGTCTGACCTACACATTTTAATCAGGTGTTTTTTGTTTAATGTTTAACTAAAATTTGAATTATGAAGAAGATCTACTTGAGTTTAGGTTTAATTTTGCTGGCCCTGGCCTTTGCGGCGCAGGATGCGAGTACACAGATCCGCTATGTGGACGTGGAACCCGGTATCGGGACCCTGAACGATGCCATCAATGGCGATACGACGGAGACAGGTGCCAGGGTAGACACGTTCAACACCGTCTACCGCCTGCAGCGAGGACTGACAGCCTATTACGGCCTTACCGGGTCTATTCAGAACAGATTTCCTCTGACCATCGAGGCTGTTGAAGGTGACGGACCACGTCCCTTCTTGGAGCCCAGAGTGGTGGAAGATGCCTCGTCCCGGCCTTTCCGGGCAAGGGACCACATCACTCTGAAAGGGATCCATACCAGCGGGTTCGATAACCTGGGAGGACTGACCGATCTGAGAATGATTCGTGCCAGCGCCGACAATATCCGCATTATCGTGGATGACTGCTGGTTCGACGGCGACGGGCAGTCATTTATCCGCTGCGACAATCCCGGGATGAAGATCTATGTGACCAATTCGGTGATTAGCAACATCGGTCAGCCCAGTTCGCCCAATAACGGGAGGGGGATCGACGACCGGGGCAATATGATTGATACGGTTTGGTTCGAGAATTGCACTTTCTACAACATCACCAGCCGGATTATCCGGGATGGTGGCGGCAATATCAACTACGCCAGGTTCAACAGCAATACCGTGTTTAACATCGGTCAGATGGGGATCACTTTCGGTGCCGCCGGGAAGGTGGAAGTGTGGAATAACATTTTCGTGAACGCAGGGTTTATGCCCACCGATGATTCGACCCGCACCGTCTTCGGGATCGATTCCATCCAGGTGGATGAAACGACCATGCAGGCCCCGGAGATCCTCTGGAACAATAACCTGATCTATTTCGACTCCACACAGGTGGCCGACTACCTGAATGACACACTGTTCCTGCCGGCACTGTTGAGCGAGGACTTGGGTGCCTGGTACGAGGATAATTATGGGAATACCCCACAGTTAAGCGAGATGCTGACCTTCATCGATCAGCCCCCGTTCGCCGACTCTCTGATCATCTATGACATTTATCCCGAATTTAACCAGACCAATGCACCTGGTTGGGAGGTCCCTGATGTGCCAGCCGATCCGGAGGGAAACGGAATCTACCATGCCGAGGTCCCCTACGATTTCGGATATGCCAATACCACGGCTGCTACCGGTGCTGACGACGGCATGCAGCTGGGCGACCGCAACTGGGATGCCTCCTACAGTGTGGGTATCCGTGAGATGGCAGCATCCGGCACCTCGTTGAAGGTTTTTCCGGTGCCGGCATCGGGACAGCTGACCGTGGCCTTCAGCCTGGATTCAGAGGCCAATGTGTCTGTGGAGGTATACGATCTGGCAGGGAAGCGTCTGGCCACCGTGCTGAACCAGACCTATCCGGCCGGTTCCCACACCTATCCCTGGAATGCGGAAGGCAACCTGTCTGACGGCATCTACCTGTTGCGCATGCAGGCAGGAAACTCCTGGTCAACCGCAAAAATGATCATCCAGTAAGGAAGACCAGCGAAAAGATCAACCGCTCCGGCGCTCTGTCCGGAGCGGTTTTTTTTCACCACAGAGTATTCGTGAGCGGCATGAAAAAAAAGTTTAAGGTGATGTGCACCTTATTGGTGGGTGCAATGCTTATCGGGGCTTGTTCTTGCTCCACGCCGAATACGGAAAGAGAGTCCGGTACCCTCGAACGTGCGGAACAGATCGTCCGGCAGATCCAATCGCCCGAAATTCCCTCCAATTCATTTTCCATTCTGGATTTCGGCGGAGCTGGTGACGGGTCGACCGACAATAAACCGGCGTTTGACCGGATGATCGAAGCATGCGGGGAACAGGGGGGTGGACGGATGGTCGTTCCGGCCGGGACCTACCTGGTGAAAGGACCGATCCACCTCTCCAGTCACATGGAGCTCCGCCTGGAGGAGGACGCCGTCCTGCGGTTCGGGAATGATCCGGCCGACTACCTGCCGGTGGTACTGACCAGCTGGGAGGGAACCCGCTGTTACAATTATTCACCCTTCATCTATGCCCTCGGGGCCACCGATGTGGCGATCACCGGCAGAGGGGAGATCGACGGGAATGCGGCCGAAACCTGGAATACCTGGAAGCATTTGCAGGATCCGGACAAGGCACGGATCAGGCGGATGAACAATGAGGCTGTGCCCCTGGAGGATCGCATCTTCGGCGAAGGCCACTACCTGCGGCCCCACCTGGTGCAGTTCTACGAGTGCGAACGCATCCTGGTGGAGGATGTAGTGATCACCGATGCTCCTTTCTGGTGCCTCCATACGGTATTTTCCAGGCACATCACCGTGCGCGGGGTGCGTTACGATGCGCAGAATTTCAATAATGACGGGATTGATCCCGAATCGTCCGAGTGGGTCCTTATTGAGAAAGTCACATTCAATAACCGCGACGACAACGTGGCGATCAAGGCGGGCAGAGACCTGGAAGCACGGACCCTGCAGCGGCCCTCCCGGAACATCGTGATACGTAACTGCCGGTTTATGGGCCACAACGCCATTGCCATCGGCAGCGAGATGTCGGGTGGGGTTTCCGGTGTATTCGTGGAGGATTGCACCTTTGCCGGGAAAGTGATGTACGGCTTCTACCTGAAGGGGAACCGCGACCGGGGCGGCACCGTGGAGGATATCCATGCCCGCAACATCACGTTCGATACGGTCCGGTCGGCCATGATCATCGACTCCAACTACAAGAACCAGGGCAGCTGCTGTCCGCCCCTGTTCAAAAATATCCATGCCTCAGGCATTCGTGCCAGCGTGGCCACCGATCATGCCATTTTCCTGAAGGGATTCAGGCAGCGTCCACTCGACTCCATTTTCATCCACAGCCTGGTGGTGGAAGAGGCGAGGATCCCCATCGAAGTCCAGCATGTGAACTACCTAAAGATGGAGGGGGTCGTGATCAATGGAAAACGGATTGAAACCAAAACTGCAAAGAATTGAACCTCTTTAAGAAGATCGGGCTGTTCATCGCCTCCGTGGCACCGGGGCTCTTCCTGATTGGTTACAACATCGGCACGGGAAGCATCACCACCATGGCCTCCTCGGGGGCGGCCTACGGGTTGACCCTGATCTGGCCGCTTTTGCTCTCCTGCATCTTCACTTTTTTCCTGATCATGCTTTTCGGGCGCTATACGGCCCATACCGGACTGACCATCCTTACCAGCTTTCGCAGGTATTTCGGAAAGGGAGTGACCGTATTTGTGCTCATATCGCTGCTGGTGAGCGAGTGGGTCAGCTGCATGGGGGTGATGGGGGTGGTCACCCAGGTGGTGCAGGAGTGGTCCAGGCCGCTGACCAGATCCGGGAACGGATTCAGCCCCGTGATCAGTGCGCTCATATTCGGGGGATTGCTCTACTACCTCTTCTGGAACGGAAAGCACCGCGTCTTCGAGAAGGTGCTGGCCATTTTCGTGGGGATCATGGGGCTCTCTTTCATCCTCACCATGTTTATGGTAATCCCCGACCCGGAGGAGGTTCTCGAGGGACTGATCCCCTCCATGCCGGCGGATTCGGATGCCATGCTGATCATGGCCGGGATGGTGGGCACCACTATGGGGGCGATTCTTTATGTGGTACGTTCGATCCTGGTGCAGGAGAAGGGATGGAAGGACGGGGACCTGAAAGCGGAGCGGCGTGACGCGCTGATCTCCGTAACCATGATGTTTGTGCTGAGCGTGGCGGTGATGGCCGCGGCGGCCGGAACGCTACACCCGCTCGGACTGAGGGTCGAGAACGCCATCGACATGGTCAAGCTGATGGAGCCCCTGGCCGGCCGGTTTGCCATCTCCATTTTCGTGGGAGGAATCGTGGCCGCCGGACTCTCCTCGCTTTTTCCAATTATCCTGCTGGCACCCTGGCTGTTTGCCGATTTCAACGACAAGCCCAGGAACATGCGGTCCACCAGCAGCCGGTTGCTGGTACTCTTCGGAGTGGTGCTGGGACTGGTGGTGCCTGTTTTCGGCGGACGCCCGGTTGCGGTGATGATCCTCTCCCAGGCGCTGGCGGCCATTGTTACCCCCCTGGTCCTGGCACTCATGCTGTATATCTACAATAAAAAAGCGATCATGGGTCCAAAGGTTCTGGGCGTGGGAGCAAATATCAATCTGGCCGTGATCCTTCTCTTCACCATCGCCATGGCCGCGGCGGGGATCATCGGGATCGTGGGCCAGTTCAACTGAGGACATTGTTTTTCTTGAAACGACGAATAAAGATCTAGCATCAATGAATAGTGAAACATCAGAGACAAGAGATCAGGGAATAGCTCAATACCACCGGAATATGGTGGCCTGTTACCTTTACGTGATCACCCGTTACGGGTATCCGCCGGATGCCTCAATGACGCCGGCCCATATGGAACAGATGGCAGCGCTCGGTTACCGGAGTATCGAACTGGAGGGGATCAGGGAGCACCATCTGCAGGATATGATCCGGATGCGCCGCGAAATTAAAAGGCAGGCCGGACAGCTCCACCTGGAGATGCCTCTCTTTTGCATCGTACTGCCCGGACTGAGTGCTCAGGATGAGAAGGAGCGGTTCGACAACCTGGAGTTGTTCAGAACAGGATGTGAATTTGCCCGTGAAATAGGCTCCCGTTCCGTATTGGACAATGCACCGATCCCTCCCTGGCAATTCCCGGAAGGGATCCCGGTAACCCGGCATTACGACGAGGATGTGCTCAGCGCTGCCACCCTTTCACCTGACCTGGACTGGGAACGTTACTGGCAGGGGCTGGTGGAAACTTACAGGCAGGCGTGCGATATCGCATCCCGATACGGTCTGAACTACCAGCTTCATCCATGCTCCGGAGCCCTGGTCCAGTCCACCGATGCATTCCTTCATTTTTTCGGGGCGGTAAAAAGGGATAACCTGAAATTCAACCTGGATACGGCCAACCAGTATTACATGAAGGATAACCTGTTCCTCTCGCTGGTTCGTCTGAAGGATCACATCGATTACATCCATATTTCCGACAGCCACAGTGACCGCCATCAGCATTTGATCCCCGGGGAGGGATCCATTCAGTGGGACCGGTTTTTCGACACCCTCGGCCGGATCGGTTACGAAGGGATGTTCGGCGTGGATGTGGGTGGGCCGGAGTCGGGTATAAGCGATTTGGACCAGGCGTACCGTTCCAGTGCCAACTGGCTGAATGACAAATGGTTCCAGTTTGTCTTATGAATTCAAAGAACAGACATACTGCCTGTATTTCCCTCATGATCCTCCTGTTCCTGCCGGGGCTTCCGGGAACGGAAGGGCTGGCAGGGGAGAGGACGAAGGAGTACCCGGTCACCGAATACGGAGCGGTGGGGGACGGCCTCACACTCAATACCGTTCCCATCCAGCGGGCCATCGACCAGTGTGCGGAAGACGGGGGCGGGCGAGTGGTGGTCCCTCCTGGGAGATTTCTGACGGGCACCCTGGTGATGAAGAGCCAGGTGGAGTTGCACGTTTCCAGGGGTGCGGTCCTGCTGGGAAGCACCGATATGGAAGATTATCCCGAAATGGAGGTCGGTTACCGCTTTTTCGGCGACGAGTGGGTGAAGCAGAGCCTGATCTTCGGGGAGGAGCTGGAACAGGTGGCCCTGTCGGGCGAAGGAACCATCGACGGCCAGGGAGGTGCCTTCAGGGTGGACACCAAAAAGAAACCCGACCGCTACCGTAACAGGCCTTTCCTGATCCGGTTCACCTCCTGCAGGAATGTGACCGTCAGGGACCTTTCCCTGAGGAATTCCGCCATGTGGATGCAGCACTACCTGGCCTGCGAGAAGGTGCGGATCCTGAATCTGGATGTCTACAACCACTGCAACAAGAACAACGATATGATCGATATCGACGGATGCCGGGACGTGATCATCTCCGGCTGCAAGGGAGACACCGACGACGATGCCCTGACCCTGAAAAGCACCGGCCTGCTGCCCTGCGAGAATGTGACCATTTCCGATTGTATCCTCAGCAGCCATTGCAACGCCATTAAGTGCGGCACCGAATCCACCGGGGGATTCAAGAACGTGACCATCACCAACTGCATCATCCGCCCCTCCGAAAGGAAAAAGGTGATCTACGGCTTACCGGAAGGGATCAGCGGGATCTCCCTGGAAATTGTCGACGGCGGGATCATGGACGGAGTGACCATCTCCAATGTGATCATGGAGGGCCCGGAGGTTCCCCTGTTCATCCGTCTGGGGAACCGGGCCAGGCCCCATACCTCAGAAGCGCCGAAGCCCGGAGTGGGGGTTCTGCGGAACATCTCCATCCACCAGGTAGTGGTGAAGGGAGCAGGCAGGATAGGCTGCTCCATTACCGGTATTCCGGGGCACCGGGTGGAAGATGTATCCATTCGAAACCTGCAGATGGAGCTGGAAGGAGGGGTGACGGACCCTGTTTCTCCGGCAGAAGTACCGGAGCTGGAGGACCATTACCCCGAATCGACCATGTTCGGTGCGCTGCCGGCCTCGGTTTTCTACCTGCGCCATGTATCGGGCATCGATCTTCACCATATCCGGGCGGAGTTCAGAGAGAAGGATCAAAGGGTCCACGTGCTGGCGGAAGATGTGGAGGAGTTTCACTATTCAGGGATCGGGGTAAAGGGGCTGGAGGCGCCCGGAATTCAAATTTTGGAATAACTTGAGAATCATGAAAAATGATGCAATGAGTTTTGTGAACAGGAGCAGGGCATGGAGGACAGTCATGCTTCCGACGGTGCTGCCGCCGGAGCGGCTGACGGCGCCGCGGCGGACACTGCCGACGGTGCGGTCGTCGAATCTGCGGATGGCACTACCAAAGGCACTGCGGATGACACTGCCGAGGGTGTGGCCGACGGATCCGCGGATGGCATTGCCGATGGTGCTGCTGTCGGTGTTGCTGGCTCTGTCGATGACCCTGCAGGCCCAGGAAGACCGCATTCCGGTGGTTCCCTATCCGCAGCAGGTGACCATGGAAGGAGGCGCCTTCGATCCTTCCCGGGAGGAGGTCAACCTGCGGATCTCTGGGATCGGTGCACCTGCCGCCGGGATTCTGACAGCGCAGCTGGCCACCCATTTCGACGAGCGGTTCCAGGCGGCAGTGACCCCCACGTCAAACCGCAGGCCCGATGTATGGATCGGACTCCCTTCGGAAGATCCGGAACTGGAGGAAGCAGCCGCGAAAGAAGGGTTGATGCCCGATAAAGGGCTGGGGGAGGAAGGGTACCTGCTACGCATCGGGAAGAAGCAGATCCTGATAGTGGCCAATGGCCAGGCGGGGGCTTTCTACGGGGTGCAGACGCTGGTGCAGCTGTTGAGGGGCTTTCCCGTAACGGAGGCACTTCCAGGAATGACCATCCGCGATTACCCCTCCATCGGTTTCCGATGCGTGATGGATGACATCAGCCGTGGCCCCATCCCCACCATGGAGTATATGAAAATGCAGGTGAGGCGCTATGCAGAGATGAAGATCAACCACATGTCCTTTTATATCGAACACGTGGTCAGAACAGAGACCTATCCCGATTTCGCCCCGTCCAACGGGGGAATCTCTGTGGAGGAGTTCGCAGCACTGTCGGAATACGCTGCCGGCTATCACATACGGCTGGTCGGTAATTTTCAGTCCCTGGGACATTTCGAGAAGATCCTCAGTTTCCCGCAGTTCCGTCACCTGGGCGCCACCGAACGGATGATCGATCCATTGAACCCCGAATCCATCGAATTCCTTGGGGCGGTCTACCGGGAGATGGCCCCGGTCTTCAGCTCCCCCATTTTTACCCCCAACCTGGATGAGGCGTGGGACCTCTCCAGGGGAGGCCTGCAGGGTGCTGCCGCCGTGATGGGTCCGGCCCGGATCTATGCCGGCCATGCCACCCGCATCGATTCGGTGCTGAGAAGCCTGGACAAGCGCACCCTGATCTGGGGCGACATTATCCTTCAGTACCCCGAGATCATGGAGATGATTCCCGGTGATGTGATCCTGGGGGCCTGGAATTACAGTCCTGAGGAGTCTTTTGCCGGTTATATCGATCCGCTGGTGGAGGCCGGATTTGATTTTACGGTCTCCCCGGGTGTGCTGAATTCCAACCGGCTGATTCCCGATTTCCGGATGACCACCACCAACATCCGTAACTTTATCAACGAAGGGTATGAGAAAGGGGCCCTCGGAGTCTACTGCACCGTGTGGGATGACGGCGGCATGCATTTTTTCAACCATACCTGGTACGGAGTGGCCTACAGCGCCGAACAGAGCTGGCGGCCCAACCGGGAACCCATGGACGATTTCGACCGGCGGTTCAGCCGGGGCGTATACGGGGACCAGCAGAACCTGATCCCCCGTGCCCTGCATGCCATCAACCACCTGACCGACCTGGGTCCCACCTTCGAGATGAACTCCAACGTCTTCAATAAGACGCTCGTCCCGGAGCGGGGCGATAAAGTAACCTTCGATCCCGGCAGCTGGGAGGAGGTGCGGCGCTGGACCAGGGAGAGCAGGGAGATACTGACGGGGGGGTACACCCCGTGGTACGACCGCGACCTGGCTTACATCAAGTTCACCCTGTCGCAGTACGAATTCCTGGCAGATGCACGAACGGAACTGCTGAATGCGGCGGGAGCTTATAATGCGGCCGCCGGGCTGCAGCGGACCGACCGTCCTGCGGCATTGTTGAAACTGGAGGAGGCCCGGGATGTGATCGGGTCTTTGAGGTTGCGGTATGCGGCGATCCGTTCCCAATTCTCCATCCTCTGGGACATGGAGAGCAGGCCCTACTGGAAGGACCGCGGACTGATCGAGTATGATGTGCACATGGAGGGATTCAACGATCAGATGGACCTGCTGGAAAAAGCCATCGCAGGTTTCAGGGAAGGAGATTACCTGCCCCCTCCCACCGAGGTGAGGCTTGACATCCGCAGACGGTCGGGCCAATTCTTCCCCTACTGGCTGATGGTGGGCTCATTCACCCTTCCCACTTTTGATGCCTACACCCATGATTTCCTGGAGCCCATGGGAGGGGAGGCTTCGGCGCGGCCCTACCCTGGAGAGAAGTTCACCGACGAGAACGGTATCGAGCGGATGTGGGACAAGTACGATGCCCCCCGGCCGCCGGAAGTGAACCTCCGGGAGATCTTCGAGCCGAAGATCACCGCCGTGGCTTATGCCTACTGCACCATCGATACCCCGGAGGATATGCAGGTCACCGCGCTGCTGGGCAGCAATGACGGGGCTGCTGTCTGGTGCAACGGGGAGCAGGTGCACCGGGTGCATATGAAGCGGAGCCTGATCCCCGACGAGGATCAGATCCCGCTGGATCTGAAAAAGGGACGGA
Organism: uncultured Bacteroides sp.; assembly: GCA_964604655.1. GTDB lineage: Bacteria > Bacteroidota > Bacteroidia > Bacteroidales. Next base: position 19,251 of record CAZRZY010000057.1, read on the forward strand.
ACCATCTTCTGCTGAAGGTGGAGCAGTGGAAAGGCGATTGGGGTTTCTCATTCCGCCTGAAAGACGTGGAGGTCAGGAACCACAAGCAGAAATATTACATCCAGGACTAGTACCCCGATTGTTCAGACACGTGAGGCAGATAAGAAGATTGCTCAACATATTTCACGAGTACCCCATATGCTTTAGAAACAAAGAAATAAAATAGTTAAAACCACAGAATAATGAGAAACGGAATGCTGAACAGGTTGTTAACGCTGGCTGCCCTTATGCCCGGCCTGATACTGAGCGCCCAGGACGATTCCAGGGAGCGAAAGCAGGAGGTGCTGCAGGCGCTGGAAGAGACGGCCGACTATATCGCCGATGTGCTGATCAACGAGGAGGGTTATTCCAGGTGCGACTACAACCTGACCGAAAGTGTCTGGTACGATTACGAACCGCCGTGGCATACCGGACAGGCGATCTATGCACTGACCGAGGCATACCGGCTCACCGGCAGGGAAAAGTACCTGGAGAGGGCAAAAAAGGCCGGTGACTGGTGGGTGGGACTGGAGATCATGGACCACCCGGAACTGAAGGGGATGATCAACTCCATCCACGGCGACCATGCCGGACAGGTGATCGTTTTTGCCACCATGTCGGATGGCTCGGCGGGACTCTATAAACTGCACGAGGCCACCGGCGATCCCCGTTACGGGGATGTGCCCACCCGGGCAGGCGACTGGATGCTGCGGAATATGTGCCTCCTGGAGGAGGGGGTCTGCTATGACAACGTGGATCCCGAAACGGGAGAGGTGCTCACCGAGAGCAGTCCTTTCTGGCCCGAAAAGGAGGAGCTGACCCTCTATGACGTGGCCCGGCCCAATAACGAAGGATCGCTCTTCCTGGATATGTACGAATACACCGGCAACGAAGAGTACAAAGAGGCATTTATCATCCTCTGTAACAGCCTGGTGGAGAAGCAGGGGCCCGAAGGGCTCTGGATGGATTTCATGCCCAACTTCAAGGAGGAGGGGAGCGTGCATCCCCGTTTTAACCTCTGGTACGCCGAATCGCTGATCTACGGGTACGAGCTCACCGGCGACCGGCGCTACCTGGAGGCGGCCGGGAAGACGGCCGCCACTTTTGCCCGCTTCCAGGACGGGGCGGGGACCATCTATTATAAAAATTATCTGGACGGCCGCCGTGACCGGAGCTCCATCACCGGATCGGCGGTGGCTTTTTCGGGGATCCTCTGGCTGAGGCTTCGCGAACACGGGATCGAAGGGTTTGACGAGCACATTGAGCGCTCCCTGAACTGGATCCTGAAGAACCGTTACGCCACCGGCCACTCCGATCCCAACCTGGCGGGAGCTGTGATCAATACCCGTCTCAGGCACCGGAAAGGCAAACTCTGGTTCACCCAGCGGGATGTGGGCACCACCTTCGGAACCCGTTTCCTGGCCAGCTACTACGATTACACCTGGGGAGAGAGATCGGGAAGATGATGGATCGTTCCACCTCGTGAAGCTGCCATAGATGATCGCCGTCGACTACCTGGTGATGGGTCTCTTCTTCTCGGTGCTGATCGCTACCGGGTTGTGGGCCTATTTCAAAAAGGTCAGGGATTCCAGCGATTTCTTTGTGGCCGGGGGGAATCTGCCCTGGTGGCTGGCAGGGATATCCCACCACGTTTCGGGCTATTCGGGAGCGGTTTTTGTGGCCTACGCCGCCCTGGCTTACACATACGGAGTTTCGGTCTATATCTGGTGGGCTCTTACCATTTTTGCCGGACTGATGATCGGTTCGGTCTTCATGGCCCCGGCCTGGGCACGGCTGCGTATCCGGTATCAGATCCAGTCTCCCACCGAGTACCTGCTCAACCGGTATAATCTGGCCACCCAGCAATTGATCGCCTGGAGCGGAGTGGGATTGAAACTGTTCGACATTGCAGCCAAATGGGCGGCTATCGCCATCCTGCTGAACGGATTTACCGGACTGCATCTGGGTGCCGGCGTCCTGCTGGCAGGCGGGATCTCCCTTATCTATATCTCCCTGGGGGGAATCTGGGCCGATGTGTGGAACGACCTGTTCCAGTTTTCCATACAGCTGGTGGCAGGCATCGTCATGCTGGTGATGGTGGTGGCCGAACTGGGAGGCCTGCAGGAAGCGATGAACGTGTGGGACCGGCTTCCCGGGGGCCATACCGATCCCTTCCCGGAACCCTACACCTTCTGGTTCTTCCTGACGTTCCTCGTGCTGAATTTCCTGAGCTATAACGGGGGTACCTGGAATCTGGCCCAGCGGTTTATCTCCCAGCCCTCCCCGGAGAGCGTCCGCAAGTCGGCCCGTCTCTCGGCGCTGCTCTACCTGCTGTGGCCCCTGGTCCTTTTCTTTCCCATGTGGTGCACCCCCCTCTTTTTTCCCGGGATGGACAACCCGGAGAACTCCTACTCCCGGCTGGCGGTGGAATTCCTTCCCCCGGGACTGGTGGGTCTGGTGCTGGCCTCCATGTTTGCCAATACCCTCACCATGACCTCATCGGATGCCAATACCATCACGGCGGTGCTCAACCGGGATATCTTTCCCAGGCTGTTTCCGGCCCGTAACAGCAGTATGCGGACCATGCGGGCGATCCGCCTCACCTCCGTGGCTTTCCTGGCGCTGACTATCGTGATCGCGCTCAATGCAGATACCTTCGGCGGGGTCCTGGGACTGATCATCTCCTGGTTCGCCGCGCTCTTCGGGCCGGTGGCCGTTCCCATGATGCTGGGGCTGCTTAAGCCGTTCCGGCGGATGGACCATCGTGCCGCGCTGCTCTCCATCGGAGCCGGATTTCTTACCTTTGTGATGACCAAATTTATTTTGGAGGTATCCCTTGCAACCGAAATAGGGTCTCCCGTAGTCATAACCTTCGCCATCTATTGCCTGACAGGACTCCTGGCAGGAAAAGACAAAAAAGGAAACGAACATCGTGACGCCGCATAACAGCATCCTCGAAGGGATCCATTACCGGACCGGCAAGGCAATCCGGGTGGGGATCAGGAATGGGACCATTCACAGCCTGACCGATATTCATGAACTGTACCAGAAGGATGCCAACGGCCGGGGATCGCTTCCCACCCTGGCACCCGGACTGACCGACCTACAGGTGAACGGGTTCATGGGAGTGGATTTCAATGACCCTTCCCTCACGGCGGAAGATCTGGAGAGAGCATCCGGAGCCATGCTGGAGACCGGGGTAACCCGGTTCTATCCCACCATCATCACCGGTCCGCCCGAACGGACCCTGGCGCTGATCCGGACCATCGCCGGCGTGGCCGGCCGAAAGGGATCGCAGGGCGGTGAGAGCCTGGCAGCCCGTATGATCGGCGGGATCCACCTGGAAGGACCGTTCATTTCGAAAGAGGACGGTCCCCGCGGGGCACACCCGAGGGAGTTCTGTGCCTATCCCGACATCGAACTGCTCAGGGGATGGCAGGAAGAAGCGGGCGGACTTATCCGTATTCTGACCCTGGCGCCGGAGCTCCCCGGATCTGTCCCCATGATCAGGGCCTGCAACCGGATGGGGGTCCGGGTGGGGATCGGCCATACGGCCTGTAACACCGACGAGCTGAGGTCGGCCGTGGACGCCGGGGCGGTGCTCTCCACCCATCTCGGTAACGGTGCCCACGGGATGCTGCCGCGCCATCCCAACTATATCTGGGATCAGCTGGCCGAGGAGCGGCTCCATGCCACCATGATCGCCGACGGGTTTCATCTGCCCGATGCCGTGCTGAAGGTCTTTATCCGAACCAAAGGCGAGAAGGCCATCCTGGTCAGCGACGGAATGCCTTACAGCGGACTGGAGCCCGGCATCTACCAATCGCCGGCCACAGGAAAGGTGCAACTGACCGGTGACGGAAAACTGTACCTGGAGGGAAGGCCCGGGACCCTGGCCGGTTCTGCCACCTTTCTGATCGACGGGGTCCGCAAGATCGCCCGTATGGAGGGGTTCCCCTACGCCTGGCATATGGCTTCCCTCCACCCCTCCAGGCTGATGAACGGCGAATCCATGTCAGGAATCGAGGTAGGCGCACCGGCCGACCTGGTGATGCTGGATCCAAAGTGGCTGGAGATCCAAAAAGTATATAAGGGAGGGAGGGCTTAACCTGATCACTTTCCCCCATATGATTCCGTTTATTCCACCATCCCTGCAGGTTATTCCACCAGGGTCACCTCGTCGATCAGGTTGAGGGTATCCGGATTGAGCACCCTCATGGTGATTTTCGGCCCGTCCACGTAGATCAGGCAGAGCGCGTTTTCCACGCTGAACGATTGGGTGAAATCGCTCCAGGGCAGGACCTCCTGGCCATAATAGGGGGCGCCGGCCGCCCCGTTGTTGATCTGGTAGATGGGGCGGCTCACATTCAGCCGCTCCGGGACGAAGAGTTCGGGATAGATGGGTACCTCCGGGGTCAGCTTCAGCCAGTTGTAGTTGTGCTCGTCGCCGGTGAGCATCCCCACCACCTTGGTGCTGTGGTTGATCAGGATATCCAGGAACTGGTCGCGCCGCTCGATGATCCCCTTCTTCAGCATCCTTCCGTTCACGTAGGGACGGTACTGGTTGTTCCCGCTGTACCACATGTCGTCCCTGCTGTGTCCCCCGTTGGGAAAGGCAGGGGTGTGCTGGGTGACGAAGATGTGGTCGATATCCGGATCCTGCTCATATGCCTGAACCGTCTTTTCAAGCCATTCCAGCTGGTTGTCCATGATGTATCCGTGGAGACCGCCGCTGCTGAAGGGCCAGTTGCGTAGTGAGGGAGCGTACCAGTAATCGCTGTTGAGCACGATCATGGCCAGGTTCCCGTAGGTATAGGAGTAGACGTTCTCCCGGTAGGAGGGGAAGTCCGTTTTGCCCGGATCGGGGTCATATTCCGCCCCGTCTTCGCTCTCCAGGTCGCTGACCGGGTTGACGAAGGCATCGGCGAACGCCTTTTCCATGGAGAATTCGTCGAACGGGAAACCGTCGATGGAAACCATCTCGGTACCGGCACTGTCCCTGAAGATGAAACCCAGCGCCTCGTGGTTCCCCATTCCGGCATACACCGGCATGTAGTGCCAGAACGGTTCCAGTGCTTTCTTCCAGTTGGTGTACTGGAGCTGCTGTTCGGAGTTGTGCCTCAGGTACCCGTTGATCATATCACCGGTGAACTGGAGGAAGGCCGCATCGTGGGCATGGGCCAGGGCCAGCATCTTCTTCATGATATAGGCATTGGCCCCGTAGATCATCCGCTCGCCCCCGCCGGTGGCGTGACGGCTGTCGCTGGTATAGGCGAATACGAACGGTTCCCTGCTACCCTTCTCCGGAGCGGTGGTGAAGTGGTACTGCTGGCTCAGTTCCCCGTAGGTCACGGTATAGTCGTAGCGGGTCGCGGGTTCCAGCCCTTCCACTCTCCACTCATGATGGATGACCGGCTCCGGACGGGAAATCGTCCGGCCGTCCACTTCCAGCGACGATACTGAAGGCATGGTGGTCCGGAACCAGACCACCGCGCTGTTTCCGGTGACCATGTTCACGAAAGGGCCCTCCAGGATGGCGGGAACGACCCGGAAAGGACCCGTTCCCGAGAGACTGACCTCCCCGTCGAAGACCATCATCCCCCTCGCATCCATCAGCCGGTAGCCGATAGTCAGGTAGCCCTTTTCCTTCCACCCGACAAAATCGTAGGGGTACTTGAATTCATCCCTGATATTGATCTGCGCCTTCCCGTTCTGAAGGGTTCTGGTGAACCGGAAGACCGGCAGGGGGTGCTCCGCTTTTCCATAGGGGATCAGTCCGTAGGTGATGCTCCCCTCCATCTCCCCGAAATCGAACTTCAATCCCTTTTCCGTTCCTTCCGGGTTACCCGACACCAGTCCGGGTGTGTATGCCGGCGGACTCTCATCGGCATAGAAACGGGAGGTCCCGCAGTCCACATAGAGTTTTCCCTCCTCATCATAATGCACCCTGCTGTAGATTTCCGGGATCTCCGGTCTTTCCTGTGCCTGGATGCAAGGGGTTCCCAGAAGAGAAATACCTATCCATCCCGCAAGGATCCCTGCGGGTCTCATCTTTCCGTTCTTCTTCATATCATTGGTTTAACTGCTCGATGCACCTGATCCAGAAATCGTTGTATTTATCCCAGTAGACAAAGTTGCATCCCCAGTGGGGCGCCGGATCGGACATGTAGGCCAGGACACTGCCCTTCCCTGCCTTCCCGGAGGCCACCAGGGGATCGCCGGTCTCTTTGACCGAGACGTGCACCCGGAACCCCTCCCGCGGAAGGGTCCTGTTATACCCCAGGATCGGCGGGCAATCGCTGAAATCGAGCCCGGCCAGCGCTCCTCCGTGATCCTTCTGTTCGAAAGAAAACCCTTCTGTGTTTTCCACCAGGTCTTCCGTTTCGATGCAGGTGACCGGAAGCAATTCCTTCAACAGGGTGCGGCCCCAGCCTCCTTTGCCCATCTCCCCGTTAAAGGAGAGCCAGCCGCCGCAGAAAATGGCGTTCTTGCCCGCACGGATCGCTTCGGCAAAGATCCGGATCCGGTCGGGGAAGGTGAGGATCTGCTTGCCGAACTTGCTCCGGTCGAAGAAATGGGGATCGAGCTGGAAGCATTTCGCCTCCACGTCGCTGAAAATGAAAATATCGTATGTTTCGAGCTTCTCCTCCCAGCCCCCCGGGGGGAGCTTGTAGAACTCCCACGTAGGGACCGAATCGACGGTGTGTTCGCCGGTGGATTCCAGGGCATTTTTCAGCCATGTTCCGTAGTTGAAGACATCCAGTCCCTTGTGTGCATAGTTGAAGGGCGATTCTGCGAATACCGGTCCGGTCATCACCGCCCAGTCGCCCACATAGTATATTTTTGCCATGATACAGAGAGTAGTTGATGAATCCCGGAAAATACTGTTTTTCCCGGTGGTTTCCTAGGGAATATGTACCTTTAACGAACGATGAACCGGCTTTGAGGCCGGAGTGCTAAGAACAGCAGACAGGAAGTAAAAATGGAGAATAAAACAGCGATGAACGGAAGAAATAACCATATGACAGGAGCCGAACGGATCAGGGCGGCCATGGAGCTCAGGAAACCCGACCGGGTCCCCCTGATGAGCCAGCCCTCCTGGGGATTCGTGCTGAAACAGATCAAAGGGCTCGACCCGGTGGCCCTGTGGCACAACCGGGAGGGGACCTACTCGAAGGCCTTTACGCAGATCAGCGAACGGTTCCGGTTCGACGGGGTGCTGATCCCCGCCGTGGGACTGGCACCCATGGATGAGGACCAGGTGGAGTCGGTGGGAGTGGAGTCGGAGAGCGGGACATCCGGAGAGGTTGGGGAACGGTCCGGCGGTTCGGACAGGGCTCCGGAAGAATCAGAGAGAATGTCCAATGCGACCTCCGGCAATTCCGCCGGGACCTTTGGAAATACGGCTGGCCCCTCCGGTATTCAGCAAACCCCAGAGATCCGGTTCCGGAACGGCGACCGCTGCATCTTCTGCTTGGACGATCTGCCGCGGTACCACCACACCGTTCTGCCCGAGACCACCATCGAGGAGCTCGATCCGGATTCGGTCCCCGAGACCATCTCTTTCCATCCGCCATCCAACCGGCTGAGGATGTGGATCAACGAAGATCCCTACGGAAGGGTGGCAGAGCTGCACCAGGTGCGGGAGCTGACCGGCGGAAAACTATCGGTCCACGGTTCGGTTTATGCCCCCGAGGATTACCTGATCGATGCGCTGGGGGTGGAAGGGTGCTTCATGGCCATGTTGTCGCATCCCGACAAGAGCCGGGAGTACCTGATGCGCTGGGCCCATGCCCTGAGCAGGCACGTGGAGGAACAGATCGATGCGGGAGCCGATGCCATCAACTTCTCCGCTCCTTGGACCGGGCAGAACTTCATCTCGCTGGAGATGTACACCGAGGTGATCATGCCGGCCCAGGCGGTGATCGTCGAGCGCTGCAGGGAGCGGGGTGTCCCGGTCTACTGCCACACCTGCGGAGAGATCGGCGACCGGCTCGAGCTGATCATCGATATCGGTTTCAGCGGACTGGAGTGCCTCGACCCGCCCCCCCTGGGCAATGTGAAGCTGGAGGATGCGGTCCGCCGGATAGGCGACCGGGCCTTCATCAAGGGCAATATCGACCCGGTGAACATGCTGATGAACGGCTCCCCCGACGAGGTGAGGGACGATGCCCGACGGCGCCTGGAGACCGGGATGAAGGCCAGAGGATTCATCCTCAGCACCGCCTGCTCCATCGCCCCCTCCACCCCTGCCCGGAACCTGGACGCCCTCTACGAGGTGGTGGAGGAGTACGGGTATTACTGATGGTTGCCCACTCAATCGAATAGCATAAATCCATTTTAACATGAAAGGGATTATCCCGGTTTTATTATTCCTGAGCTTGATAGCGCTAAGCTGCACAGACTCAAAAACCAAAAGACAGAACCTTGCTGAATTAACGGTTGTAAAACTATTTGAATCACCAGATATTCCCGGGATAAATGAATAATGAAAAGAGAAAAACAGTATGATAAGCAAACAGCTTAATTCAGAAAAAAGTGCTGCACCTGTTTTATTTATCAGCATTATAGGAATGATGGCAATGATTTTTCATGTGGTGAAATCAGGCCTTCAGAAAAATTCATTGATGAAGGATTAATGATAAACGTTCCGGAATCAGAACTCTATCTTAGAGTAAGAGGAAATCCCGGGAAACCAATTATTGTTAATCTACACGGAGGTCCGGGAGGGTATTCGGGGATTGATATTCAACTGATGGGGCCGGGCCTGGAAGATAATTTTCTTGTGGCATATCTTGATCAGCGGGGATGTGGGAAATCTTTACTGTTTACCGATTCAGCGCGTCTAAATGTTGAACAATACATTCAGGATCTGGATATTGTGGTTGATAGCTTAATGAATAGATACAGAAAAGAGCAGGTAAATCTTATGGGAAGCTCCTGGGGCGGAATGTATGGTTTTTTATATATGCTGTCGTATCAGGAAAAAATCAATTCCTATGCATGTATCGATGGAAAGGTAAACCGTAACTATCAAAATCATTTTCTAATCGACTATGAAGTTAATTTAGCGAATACCTGATTTTTATGAAAGCTCTGGTGAATGGTCAACTGGTCAGGGAAGCTACGCTGAATCAAATGATTGATGATGACGTGAAAATGGGTTTTCCGGCCATCGGGTTTGATTACGGATATTTTGTCTGGAAGCCTAAAGCCATTCCGCTGGTAATGCCCAATAAGTATTTTTGCTGGGGATGTGTGGGTATTACCGGAGCCTTCATGTTCTTCCACCCGCAAACGGAATCGTACGTGATAGGCACATTTAATGACAAATCCTATACCTCCAAAGCATTAAGGTTTATGCTTTCGAAAATCATCAGACCTTTACTTAAGATTCAGTGACCTGTCAAAATATAAAAATTCAAAGCCAGTTCTGGTTTTTTTACTTCTTGTCACAGCGCTAAGCAGCATCTTCTACTGGCCAATTATCAAATCTGGAACGCTTTCAGCTGGCAGCGGTCTTTTTTCTTTCGGACTGATGTGGTGTCCGGGCATTTCAGCACTGATCACCATGGTACTCTTTAAAAGAAATATAGTAACTGTTTAGCTGCTATTCAAAAGTAGCGAAAAACCAGGGTTATCAACAATTA
>CAZRZY010000058.1:0-28736 GCA_964604655.1 uncultured Bacteroides sp.
GGGGGATTGAAGAACAGCAGCCCAACGGCGTGGTACCCGGGACCGGGACACCTGCCTATGTGGTTCCCAGTGAACCCGGATCTTACATTCCCGCCGACCGGATTGCACTGGATGACAAGTATGCCTATAACAATGCCGTACATAAGGGTGTCGTCGATTTCGAGCGCGGAGAGCATTTTCTCCAGCATTTGGATGCCTGCGGAACCGCCGGTATTTACGGCACCTGGTTCGGCTGGTACGGCGAGGATGCGGTGACTCTGGAAGATGAGAACGGGGAGCTGGTCTATACTAATGACCTGCAGCTGCTGAGGGCCATTCCCAACTGGGACAACCTCTGGGATATTCCCGTTCCGGAATTCCGGGATCCGCCCGGGTCGGGACGTCGCGTCTGGAGTAACGGAATATATTCCAGCGATAGGAGCTACGCCTCCGAAAAGGTAATCTATTCCCTCAGCCCATTCAACCGGGAGTTGTATGTGGTTTTCCGCGATACCGGGGGGAGGGTGGACCTGAAAGGAAGAGAGGTGAAGGAGGCCTGGTGGGCCGACGAGTGGTTCAGGAAGACGGATCAAAACGCTTTGGACATGCTGAATGTGAAGGAGGGTACCCTTTCGCTGATGCCCGGAACGGAGCAGGATGGGCTGATGCGGGGTATCCGGATGGAGCTGAACTAGCCTTTAAAGAGTCATGAAACTGATATACAAGAAGATCGAAAGGAGTCCGGAGAGTTCTTTTCTGGCTGCAAGGAAGACGGTTCCCCGCCTGGAGGAGTACTGGCATTATCACAGTGAATACGAACTGGTATATATTCTCCAGGGCACGGGTACGTTCTATGTGGGCAATACCATGGATCATTTCACTCCGGGCGATCTTTTTCTGATCGGCAGTAATCTGCCACACATTAAGCGAAGTGAGAAGATCTACGACGAATCCCGCTATTCCGACCAGAATGTGGATCTGGTCCTGATCCAGTTTGCCGGGGATTTCCTGGGAAAAGGGTTCATGGATCTTCCGGAAACGAAGCGGATCCAGTCGCTGCTTCTGAGGACCGCCCGGGGAATCAAGTTCTACCTCTCCGGATTTTCCGGATTGCATGAGCAACTGGTCGGCCTGCCCGGCGAGAAGGGCTTGCCGGCCGTCTTAAATCTTCTGAAGATCCTGGATCATCTGGCATCGCGGGACGACTATGGTTATATCTGTTCCTACGGGGTCAACGTCACATTCAGGGCCAATGAAAAAATGCGGATGTCGAAGGTGATTAATTACCTGACTAAGAATTATGATCAGCGGATCACGGTGGAAGAGATCGCCGAAGTGGCCAATATGGCGCCCAATGCCTTCTGCCGGTTTTTCAGGAACAAGACCCAGAAATCGTTTACCGAATACCTGAATGAGATCCGGATCGGGAATGCCTGCCGTCTGCTCATGGAAGGAAAAATGCGGGTTTCGGAGATCTCCTATTTATCCGGGTTCACCTCCATGTCCAATTTCAACCGGAGGTTTAAGGAGTCGATGGATCTGACTCCAACTGAGTTTAAGAGGAAATATGCGATGGAGCTGGATCCCGTGGAGTATTAATCAGTGTGCCGCGGTACGTACGATCTTCAGGGTGCGGACCCCTTCGCTACCGGATATTCTGAGGATGTACACACCGGGGCCGTTCATTACCCCGGCGAGGATAGTTATCCGGGATTCACGGAACGGCCGGTGATAAACCAGTTTGCCATCGGCATTAAACAGCTTCAGGTTCCGGGGAGTGGAAGGCTCCTGCAATACCAAATGAAAGAATTTGCCTGTGACCGGATTCGGATAAACCTCCATGCCGGTGTTTTTTTCTGCCTCTCCGGGTCTTCCCACCGTCAGCCACATTTCCCTGGCAGCTAATTCAATATCATCGAAACGCACCACATTGTTCCTGGAAAGCATACCTATCCTTCCGGAATCGGCACCTGGTGTGGGAACATTCGAAAGGATGGTACTGTCGTTGATGCGAAGGGTGGTCAGACCTTCCCGGTTGGTCAGTTCAAGGTCGACCCAGTCGCCTGCCTCGACGGCCGGATAGTAAGCCTGTCCCAGTTTTTCCTCCTCCCCGGCAGTGGACTTTTTCAAAACGGCAACGGCAGGACTCACCACCAGTCCCGCGTAATGATAATTATCCCGGTCGAGGTAATTAAAGACGATTCCGAAGTAGTCATTCCCGGCCGGACTGGTCTTCACGGATATCAGATAATCCCGGAAGGCTCCACCGTCATAAGTGCTGACCACCGTTTCGGTCGAACCGGGGCTGGTGTACCTGTTCTCTTCCACAGTCCAGCCTTCTGCACCGGCTGACCACTCCTGTGCCAATCCGTCGTTGAAGTCCTCTGAATAAAAATGGCTATATGGTTTTTCATTTACATTCACAGTTACGGGCAATGACAGGACAGTCTGACCGCTGTTGTCCGTCGCAGCGGCGGTCAGTTCATAGGTGCCTTCAGTGACGGCCTGCCAGTTGAAATGAAAGGGTGCCACGCTGTCTTCCCCCAGTTTGACACTATCCAGGAAGAACTCCACCAGGGTAATGGTCCCGTCCGGATCGGCGGCTTCCACTTCGATTCCCATTTCTGAGCCATATTCAAATTCACTCAAGTGGCCGGGTGAGGTGATGCTTACCGAGGGAAGTTCTGAAGGGAGCACATTTACCCTCAGTATGCGCGATTCTGTTATCGTGCCAACCGTATCGGTCACCCGCGCCCGGATCTCATATTCACCCTGCTCCCCGGGTATCCAGTCGTATGTCCAGGGTTCGGGACCAAATTCATTCACCACCGAGCCGTTGATCAGCAGGGCGACCGTATCCAGGGGAGCCATCCGGTTGTGAACACGGAGGGTAACCGTAGCCGGCTGATTTCTGACCAGGCTATTCAGGTTATCCGCAATGATTATATTCACAACGGGGGCGGATCCGGGGGGCGGACCGATCTTCCAGAGTCCGAAACAGCCACCGCCCACGTAAGCCTCGCTGGTGGCAGGACAGACCCGTACATAGTTGGGCATTCTTCCCCCGTCTTTTCCGAACTGCGGGTTGGGGAACCGGGTGTTCCGGGTCAGGATCTCCCAGTTTTCCCCATGGTCGGTGGTGCGTATGATGTTGTTGTCCATCAGATAGGAGGAAGCATTGGCCACATATGCTACATCCGGGTGGTTCGGATCCACTGCCACCGATTCGATACTCCGGTTTCCGAACTGATCGGCGGGTGTATCTGTGGTGATGTTCTTCAGGCCGGTGCCGTTCAGTGTGCAGGTGAACAGGTCGCCACCGGCGGCAATGTAGAGTTGTCCCGCCAGGTGGTCGACGGCGATATCATCGATGCTTTCTCCCACGTTCACAACCAACTTCCAGGTAATCCCGTGATCGTAGGAGCACACCACCGACTCGCCGTTACAACCGTACAATTCGTTGCTTCCTGAGGGATTATATGTGAAGACCCCATCGGCTCCGCTCATCCGGGTCCAGGTCTGTCCGTAATCGTGGCTCATGTGGGCCCCCAGATACACCTTCGCCGGATCGGTGATATCGGGACATACGGTGCGTTTACCGGATGCTTCGATCCCCGTATTGGAATAGCTTTTACCTCCGTCGTTACTGACGCAGATCTTCCATTTACCATCCACATCCCTGTCCAGTCCGCACGCCACCAGGATCTCTTCGGTCATGGCATAACCACTGTATCCGTGTCCTCCCGAATAGGAGAATTCGATGGGCTTGGAATTGATCCAGGTATAGCCGCCGTTACTGGAATAAGCCCCTGCTTTGTCCCGGCCCACAATTAACAGCAACTGGTGGTTAAAGGGATTGAGATTGTGGATGCCGCTCGGACAGAAATTATTGACCCCACTGCTGCTCCAGTGGAAAGTAGTTCCCGCATCGGTACTTTTGGTGACACAGTCGTTTCCCACACTGATAATCACATTCTCCCTGGTGGGGTGGTATGAAAAGGAGCCCTGGCGGGGCATCCTCCAGTTGAAAAAATAGCTGTCGCCCCTGGGGATCTCCGATTCATGCCAGCTGTCTCCTCCATCGGTTGTATAATAGCGTGGCCAGTTGTAGTTGTTCACATCCCTCCAGTGGATCATGTGATCAGGATTGGCCGGGCTCACCCGGAGCCGCTGCGGATTGTCCGGGATAGGAGCACTCCCCGTTTGAATGAATGTATTCCCGTCATCGGTCGATTGATAGATCCCGTCGGATTTCATCAGGAACAGCTTTTCGGGATGCGTATAGACGGTCTCCAGCCCCTGCACATTTCCTGTCAGAATCTCATCGAAAGATTCTCCTCCATTCCTGCTCCGGTAGAGATTACCGTCGCCGAAAACGAACAGCGAACCTGAAGCCGGTCCGACCTTTACATGCATATCTCCGTAATCCTGACCGGAATTGACCACGAACCAGCTCTCGCCACCATCGGTCGATTTAAACAATACTGGTCCGGTAGGTTCAGACGATGGAGGGCAGGACCAGTACGCGACGGTGCTGTATCCAAGGGTGGAATCGTAACTGGTGGCATCATACACCACAGCATCCTTATAGTGTTTATAATCCTTGTTGAACATCCGGTGGGTCGATTCCCAGGTGATGCCGCCGTCCTTCGAAAGGGATGCCCCGTTGTTGATGTTTCCGTTTTTCATTCCCCCCACGGCGATCACACGATCGGTATTGTTCGGGTCAATGGCGAAGAAGGCCACTCCCCTGGGAGAATAACCGATATTGGAAGGTTCCCAGGTCGCACCCTCATCGGTGCTCCGGAAGAGACCGCCCACATCGGTTCCGTAAAGGACATACCTTCCGTTGACGGGTTCGAATACGATGGTCTGTGGCCACTGGCCCTCCTCACCGCCCAGTTCTGTTCCCTGGTCCCTCAGCTCCTGCTTGATAAAGGGGACCGGTACCCATTGTTGCGCCGAAAGCCTGCCGCACGATAATAGCAGAGGCAGGATTATTATCAGCCATACAGCTTTATTATTCCGCATTTTCATGCCATCCAAGATAGGAAGAGCGGCATAAAAAAAGGCCCCTTGCACGTTTCAAACAGTTTACAATCTCTTTTCAAGTGTGTAATCCTACACCTAAACTAGCGAGGCAGCTTGGGACCTCCAAATTTCATATGATACGCGGTATCCCCGTTTGCTGTGGTCAGGGTGAGAAAATAGACCCTGCCGGAGCCCTTGAAAAAAACTTCCAGACCTTTTATCTCACCTGTATTGATCTGATAATTCAACGAATACACCGGAGACCCGTCAAGGAAAACAGTGGCCCTTTTCTCCTTCACCTCCATGGACATTTCATGATATTTGCCGGGAGTAAAGGTCAATGCCGACAGGTCGTAAAAATCACCCAAATAATATATCTCACCGAATTTTACCCGGCTGTAGCGGTGGCAATTGGATTCCACGAATTCTACCAAAGAGGAGGAGTGTTCTCCAAAAATGGTAAATTTGCTGTCATAACAGCTGATTCCGCCCGTTTCCGGACCGTTGATAAACTCCGCCTTCAGATTGAAATTATCACCTGAAACCCCGAAATCATCGATATTGCGGTGAGTCGTGTAATACACCCGGGATGAATCCAATCCGTAGGAGGCCAGTTTACTGCGGCTGAAGATAAGACCGTCGGATTTATCGATCAAATACATATTGTCCATCCAGTACTGGTTCGGTCCTGATTCAGGATGATAAAAACTGACCCATCCTTCTGATCTGACCACCACGACCACCGAGTCGACCGGAGTATTCTTCCAGTAAAGCTTCGGCCGGTATACCCCGGGAATCTGGTAGGTATGATTCAGAAAAGTGCGGCTTCGGTCCGTCAGGAAATATTCACTTCCCAGAGAGGGGTGTACATAATCGAAATCGATCATCACCTGTCCTGATCGCATCTTGGAAATGTCAAATTGGAAGGTGACCGTCAGCGGAACTTCGCCATTACGGCTCATTGCGCCGAATTCAAAGGGCCCCGGACCGGACAGGTACCTGTTCACAACGAACCAGGCAATCGGCCCGGTGGCCAGGATGATCAAAACCGGCACCAGGAACCGCCTGAACCTGTCGTACCCGGTTTTCTTGGACCATCCGCTATGCTTTTCGGTTTGTTCTTCTTCCGCATCCGAATACTCCTTGATCTCTTCCAGGTTAGCCTGGATGAATGCTTCCCAGGAATTGTAATTCAGGTAGCGGGCCAGCGCATCTTTTGTTGCGTGCTGCGGCCTGTAATCACTCCTGTAATGGAGCTTGCCGAACAGACGTTTTAAGGTATGGGTGCTGATATTGATGCCGGAGGCCTCCTGAATTTTCTTCTTCAGGAGTTTGAATTCATAATCCTTCCATTCTGCATGTGGCTTCCAATGCAAATTCTCCTCCATCTTCTTCAGGCAGTATAGTATCTGATGCTTCTCCTCCATTTCGGAAAATATACACATAAATACGAAATTGGAACATTTAAGGGTTCGATATTTTAATAAGGGGTTAGAATAGTACCATCTTTTGTTTGTTGATGAACACTTTCTTATTTGAACAACTTTGACTTCAGTTTGAACAGCCCGGGATACGACTTTTACGGCACATTTTCAGAAATTGAAAGATAATCGAATAATTAACGCATGATCGCCGCATGATTACCGAGCTTATGGATGACAATTACATGAAGACCCTTACCGCCATTCTCCTGGCAATCCTGCTGTCAGGATGTCAGAACATCTCAAAAAGAAATGATTTTCCGGAATCCCGGGATCCTTACCTCTGGCCCTTTTCCCGGACGTCCATATGGAACATGCCCATAGGTTCGGAAGCGGAATACACTCCCCAGCCGCTCGATCCCTCCCATGTGGATGGGGTGATGGTGGATGCCGATATCATTATCATGACTCCCGACGAGGAACCGATGGAAGTCTATGGGACCATCTATCGCTGGCAGAAGGGCACCAACCCGGAGACCAGGTGCAGGCGTTTCAGCGACAGTGTCTATCTGCACCTGCCCATTCCGGGGGATTACAGGACTACTTTCTACGGGACCAAGCCCAATAACGGTGCTGCCGTTCTCCTGCCCGACAGGCGGACCATCCTCCAGACACAGCCCTTTCAGGTATGTGAGGGTGGATATGCCACCACCGGCCTCCGCAGAGGGGAAGGTGGAACCATCCTGGGGATCTCCCGCCAGGAAGACGTGGACCTTCATGGTGATGGGTATTACGGTGCTCACGGAGGCTCGGGCCTGAGTGCCATAGGCGGCGCCATTCGTGTGGGGGAGCTCTCGCCCGGGTCGGGGCCGATCCGGCATGCCCTGAAGATCAGTCTGCCCTGCAAGCAATACCTCTATTTCGACCATGAGAAAGGCATTGGATATCGCTGGCCTGCCCGGAAGCATGACAGCGGGGCCAGGCAGAACTATACAGGGACCGAGCCTGAAGCTAAGATCGGTTGCCTGCGGGCCCTGCCTCCTGATCTGGACATCGCGTCGCTGGGACTGGAGACGGAACCAGGGAAAAAGATAGCCTGGACTCTGCAGCATTACGGTGCCTACCAGGTCGAGGAGGTGCCCTGGCGGCGGATTATGATGGTTGCCGAAGAGGGGCCTGCAGGGAATGTAATGGATCGTTTCAGGGAAGAGTGGGGATATGATTTCGTTTCGCAGGACAAAGAGGGAAATCCCTGGGTCAGGGATATCCTGAAGATCATGGCGCACCTTCATATCGTCACCAACAACGGTCCCGAAAGTATCGGTGGTGGCGGAACTCCCCTTCAACCGCTTGCACCACCCATTGAGTCCGGTTCGCAAGACTCGCCTGACCCGGACTCAGATAATGACCAATGATTACCGACTATCAGTATGATCAGAACTATTTTCAGATAAATGAAGTACAAGAAAAATCCCAGGTTATTTGCCGCAAAGAGACCGGCATTCCTGATCCTTTTGTTTTCGGGCCTGCTGGTTTTGTCTGGAGGCTTGTATGGACAGACCCTGGAGGTGGAAGGCCGTGAGATTTACATGGATGGTGAGCGGATCCCCATGTGGGGTGTCCGTGCGGCCAGCGCTTCGCAGAACGAGGAATACGCCGGTAAGCTGATCTCCGCACTGGACGATTACAAGCAATACGGCGCGAACAGTGTCAGTGTGTACATCCAGGGATCCAGCGGGGGATTTTCCGATCCTTTTTCAGCAGACGGAAGGGCGATCAAAGGGGATCACCTCAACCGTTTGGTGCGCATCATCGAAGCGTGTGAAAAACGTTCGATGGTGGTGATCGTAGGAATCTTTTACCAGCGGACTCTGGCCGGTTATGATTCGGCAAGAAAGCTGAATGGCAGGAGAGCGGTTTATAATGCGGTGGAGACCACCGCGCGCGAGCTGAAGCCTTACGGCAATGTGATCATCAACATTGCCAACGAACAAAATTCCAATAAATACAAGGGGTTCGAGGCGGCGGATATAAGGGATCCGCAAACCATTATCAGCCTGTGTAAGCGGGCGAAAAAGACCGATCCTGAACGGATCGTGGGAGCCGGCGGGTACCACGACTCCTCCAATGTGGTGATCGGAAAATCGAAATGGGTGGATGTGCTGCTGTTCGATACCTATTCAGGGGATATCAGCGCGGGCCATCACAGCGGGTGGCACTACGATTATTTCCTGGAGATGGGAGTGCCGGTCAAACCCATGATCAACGTAGAGCTTTTCGGCGGATGGACCCGGAAATTCGTGCCTCCCGGCGTTTATACGATGGAGGGTAAGAAGATCCACTTCAGGGAGATCGAAGAATCGGTCAACAGGGACGGTCTCTATGTGCATTTCCATTCCAACCCCTGGATCCAGGGGCCTTCTGATGGATTCCCCACCCGCTATCAGCTGGGAGGTATGGGGACTGAAGACGATCCGGGAATCCGGTGGTGGTTCGAACATCTCAGTGATATTACCGGAAATGAAATGCCCATACATTCCTGCTCGACGGAAGGCGGCAGCCACTCTGCCTATTCGAAGGAGGAGACGAGGGATCCCCTGAAATGGCCATTTTCATCCCACTCCATCTGGAACATGCCTGTCGGCTCAGAAGCAGTCTATGTCCATGCCGGGATCCAGCGGGCCAAGGAGCGGGGAATGACAGTAGATGAGGATGTGATCGTTCTTACACCTGACGAAGAGCTGGTCGGGATCTACAGGAACAACGCCCGGTGGGACCGGAACAAGGACCGGTGTGTGGTGGAGGGAGGACTGCTGTTCTCAGCGCCCATCCCGGAAGATTTTGTGGTGAGTCCCGAGACCTGGGACGGCCGCACTCCAAACAGTGGTCTGGCGGTGCTGATGCCAGACGGGAAGACCATCAGACAGACCCAGCCGTTCGCCCACTGCCGGCCGGGCGACACAGCCACTTCCCGGTTTTTATTCGATGACCAGGACCTCTACGGAGAGGGGATATACGGTGCCCATGGCGGATCACGCCTGTCCGCCATCGGTGGTGCCCTCCGACTGGGGGAACTGGTCCCCGGGGCCGGCCCCATCCGGCATGTGCTGAAGGTGAATCTCGACAGCAGGTATAACCTCTATTATGACGATGAGACCGAAGGCTTCCGGTGGCCTGCTTTGACTGCCGACGGTGGTGCATCGCATACCTATGGAAGCCTTCGCACTGTTCCGCCGGTCAAAGAGGCCCGGATGGGCGCACTGCTGGCCCTGCCGCCCTGGATGGACCTCGACTCCCTCGGATTCGAAACCGAGCCCGCCCGCATCATGGCCGAGGCTTTTCGGGATTACGGTGCTTATGTGGTGGACGGCACCGGCTGGACGGTCTATGCCCTGATCACCGAATGGTCTCCCGGGGGAAGGGTCCTGGACGAATTCGAAGAAGCCTGGGGTTTTTCCCTGAAGGAGAGGGAAAAGGATACCCCCTGGGGGCGGGATATGGACCGGATTTTTCTGAATCTACATGTAATAGACAACAATGGTCCGGATTCCATCGGTGGCGGGGGAACACCCCGGGCACCCCTGGCACCCGAGCTCAAAAAACCAGCCCGCTGAAAAACCCAACCCGCTGAAAAACCCAACCCGCTGAAAAACCTGGCCCGATGAAAACCCGATTAAAGAGAGAGAAGAATCCATCCTGGTCCGCTTTGTCCAGATCTGTTTCCCGATCGTATTTGCCTGCCTTTGTTGCTGGCCTGGTCCTTTTCCTGCAACTCGGAGCCCGGCCCTGTAATGTTATGGGCAGGAGCTTAGACAGCGCCGGTACCGGTTCGGGCAATCATCCCCGGTCGATCATTCAGAATCCCGCAGCGAAATCAGTGCAGGGCCCGGTCAGAGAATGGGACGAGGAATTCCAGGTGGTGGAGATCCCCTCCCCGGTGGACGGGCAGATCCAGAAAGCCTATTATTACGCTGCCCCGTCGGACGAACCTCAACCCCTGGTGGTAAGCCTGCACACCTGGAGTTCCGATTACACCCAGTACGATACCCTCGGAGAGCTCTGCCGGGATGCCGGCTACCATTATATTCATCCCGACTTCCGGGGCAGGAATAACAGGTATGAAGCGTGCGGGAGTTACCTGGTGGTTTCCGACATCGATGCTGCCATTGATTATGCATTTGCCCGCACAAATGTGGATCCGGAGCGGATCTACATGATAGGTTCGAGTGGGGGCGGTTATGCCACCCTGCTGATGTTCATGCGTTCGAAGCATCCGATCAGGAAATTCTCAGCCTGGGTGCCCCTTTCCGACCTGGCCCGGTGGCATGATGAAGTCAGCAGAGCCGGGCTTAAATATCAATCCGATATCCTGTCCTGTACCGGGTCGGAAAACGGCCTCCTGGACAGGGAAGAAGCCGTCAGACGTTCTCCGCTGTATATGGATACACCGGTGGAAAAACTGGACAATTCCGAGCTGGATATATATGCAGGGGTGAACGACGGCACCATGCAGAACGGGGTGATCCCCATTACCCATTCCATCGATTTTTACAACAAGGTACTTCACGATCTCGGGGTAAATGATACGGCCTATCTGGTTTCCGATCCTCTGAAATTGCGTATTCTGGACCGCAGGAATCCGGTGGGGAATTTCGGGAAGATCGGGGAGAGAGAAGTCGTCCTGAAAAAGGAGTACCGGAATGCGGGTCTCACACTGTTTGACGGCGGACACGAGATCCTGCCGGTCTATGCATTCAGCGACCTTACAGAATCAGGACTCCACGGAAGGATCATCCCCCTGGAGGCAGGAGAAAAGATCTGGTCGGGTATTGTGGTGGAGGGGGACCTGATGCCTTACCGGGAAGGCCATTCCTCTGGTTTCTATTCCAACAGGGGGAATCAGATCCAGCCGCTGCTGCTCAGCAACAGGGGGCTGTACGTCTGGAGCGAAGAACCTTACCGGTTTGAGATAAAAGGCCATGAACTGCGCATTCTGGATTACCCCGGAAGAGTGGAGTCGGGGCGTGCCGGAAGCGACCTGAGGTCGGCACGGGAGTATGCCTCCCGCCAATTCTTCCCGCCTTCCGGAAGGATGCCCGATGAACTGCTCTTTTCCGCACCTCAGTATAATACCTGGATCGAGCTGACCTACAACCAGAACCAGGAAGATGTACTGGCCTATGCCCGGGCCATTATCGATAACGGGTTCCCTCCCGGTGTCCTGATGATCGACGATACCTGGCAGGAAGATTACGGGGTCTGGGATTTCCATCCGGGAAGGTTCCCCGATCCGAAGGCGATGATGGATGAGCTGCACGGTTTGGGTTTCAAGGTGATGCTGTGGGTCTGTCCCTTCGTGAGCGCCGACCAGGCACTGGTGGTGCGGGAGATTATGGAAGGCAAAGGGTTCCTGCTGCAGCGGTCGGAACCCGGAGATACATGGGAAGAGAGCAATACACCGGCTGTGATCGACTGGTGGAACGGACAATCGGCCCTCCTGGATCTGACCAATTCTTCGGCCGTGGAGTGGTTCGAAGGCAGGCTCGACTGGTTGGTGAGAGAATACGGGGTGGACGGATTCAAGCTGGATGCGGGGGACACCCGTTTCTACGAATCCGGTATCCTGAGCAAGCATCCCGCTTCGCCCAATGAGCACTGCAGGCTTTTTGCCGAAATTGGCCTTGGCTACCCACTGAACGAATACCGGGCGTGCTGGAAAATGGCCGGACAACCGCTGGCACAGCGTCTTCGGGATAAATACCATGAGTGGGATGACCTGCGGAAACTAATTCCCCATATGATCACCGGAAGTCTGGCGGGCTACACTTTCTCCTGCCCGGATATGATCGGCGGAGGCGATTATGTGAGTTTTTTGGACCTGGACAATTACGATCAGGAGTTGGTGGTCCGCTCGGCCCAGTGCCATGCACTGATGCCCATGATGCAGTTTTCAGTGGCACCCTGGCGGATCCTGGACGAGGCCCACCTGGACGCTGTAAAGAAGGCGGTGGACCTCCGGATGCAATTCACTCCGGTAATTGTGGAGCTGGCCCGGCGTTCGGCCGAAACCGGAGAGCCTGTCATGAGCAGTCTGGACTACTATTATCCCGGGGGAGGGTATGAGGAGATCACAGACCAGTTCATGGTCGGCGAGACCTATCTGGTGGCCCCCATGGTGACCGCCGGAACCCGGCGGGAGGTGGTCCTTCCCCCTGGACGATGGGTGGATGATACCGGGAAACGCTTTCGGGGAAGCAGGGTTTACACCATTGAAGTGCCCCTTGACCGGATTCCCTATTTTAAACGGGTTGATAATCGAATGCCATAAGTCAAGCTTCCGATCTTATTTAACAGGTTAAAATCATGAAACAAACCATCTATCTATCCTGTATCGCAGCGGCTATTATTCTTGCCTCCTGCAAGTCACTTACAAATAACAATGCAAAGACCGTCAACCTGGAGGAACGCTGGGATACCCTCCGGGCACTGGAAAATCCCGACAAGGGATGGTATCACTTTATGCTCGACAACGGGATTGATAAATACCTGATCCAGGATGAATCGGAGCTGCACCAGTTTCCCGGCATGGACCATCTTTATCTGCGGCTGGCCTGGGCCTACCTGGAACCGGAGGAGGGAATGTACAACTGGGAGGTGATCGACACCATCATCGATAAGTACGTTCCGCAGGGTTACGGCATCTCCTTTCGCATCTCTTGCAAAGAGACCGGCTGGGTTCCCGGTTCCATCCCGGTGGAGATCGACGGGGTGGGTTTTGCCACCCCGCCCTGGGTGAAGGAAGCGGGTGCAAAGGGAGTGATTCCGGAAAGAAAGACCCCGGTTTGGACCCCCGACTGGGATGATCCCGTTTTTCTGAGCAAGCTGGACAATTTTCACAGTGCGTTCGCCGAACGTTATGATGGTAAACCCTGGGTGAGGTATGTGGATATCGGCAGCATCGGTGACTGGGGGGAAGGGCATACCAGTTCCTCCACCAACATCGCTCCTACAGTAGGTGAAGTAAAGGCCCATATGGATCTTTACCTGAAGAACTACAAACACTCCCAGCTGGCATGCACAGACGACCTGCTCTATTTCAAGAAAGATATCGCGGAAGTAGATGAATTGTACGAGTATGCCATGTCAAACAACATTTCTTTGCGGGATGACAGTCCCATGGTGGGCTGGTACGTTGAGACCTGCCTGGACACATGGACAGTTAGCCATCCCCGTTTTTTCGAGGGGGCCTATAAGAAAATGCCCACCGTTTTCGAGCCTGCGCATTACAGCTCGGTCAAACGGAACGGGCATTGGCTCGGCAGAAACGGTCATGATACCATTCCCGGCACCGGGGTGACAGGTGCGGATATCTTCCGGAATTCCATGAAGCTGATCCATCCAACTTACATTGGATTTCACGGATATTTAGGCGAATGGTACAACGAGAATCCCGAGCTGACAGATGAGCTTTTAAACCTCTGTGGGTACTGGTATTTTCCGGTCTCTTTTCAGTTTGAAAGTTTCGGTGAGAAAAAGCTCGCGTTCCGCATGGAATGGCTTAACAAAGGGGTGGCCCCGGCATATCATGATTACAGTCTCAGGGGAAAATTGCAAAGCCCGGACGATGATGAGGAGGTATTGCATTTTGAGATTCCGGATGCTGGGAACCGGGATTGGATGCCGGGAGAGTTAGCCGCAAAAGCCTATGAGGCAGTGGTTCCGGGCGAGCTCACAGGCGGTTATGCCCTCTCCATCCAGCTGTTCGATGAGCCTTCCGGCAGGCCTGTGGAGATCGGCCTGAAGAGGGAGGCCCGCGATGAAGAGGGATATTACTGGATCCGCAACCTGTTCTTCTAATATCAGATACATAAGAAAGCCCAATGAAATTGTTTCAAAAGTAATCTGACTGCTATTTGAACAAACTGATGCCACTATTTCTCCTGGGGCTTTTGATCCCAATGGCTGTTTCCTCTGCACAGACCATTGCCAAGGTGGAAAAGGATAAACTCATCCTTGACAACGGAACGGTAAAGCGGGTATTGATGTATGACCGTGAGGCGAAGGGATTTTTCACAACGGACTATATTCTCTACACTAAGGGTCAGAATCCGAAGAACAGCTCCCCGGCCGGGAAGAGGAGTCATTTCTGGAGGACCGGGTTCCGGAATTTGCACTGGAAGTGGATAGCCGCTGGATTACCAGCGGGGAGGGCTGGGACCTGGAATCCATGTACCAGATTGAAGGGCTCCATGGGGGCAATGGTGCAAAAGTGATTCTGGACAGGGATGATCTTGGTCTGCGGGTCAGGATCACCTACCTGCTGTATCCCGGGCTTCCTCTTGTCAGGAAACAACTTGACTTCACCAACACCGGTATCCATACCAGGAAACTGGAATCGCTGGATACGGAGTTGCTCACATTCGACCGTTCCATGACCTATTCGTGGGTCATGAATGATTTTGCCAGGCAGAAATCCCTGGGGCAATTCGAGGGAAACTGGTACGATCCTGTGGTGGTGGTTCATCAGTTCGATGCCGCAAGGGGGATCATCCTGGGGAATGAGGCCCGGGAGTGATGAAGCGAACGACGGCATTTCTCCAGGGCCGCTGGCTGACTGCCGGGCTGACCCATTCGGACCAGAACTTCGGTTTCAGGAAGTGACTGGCGAGAGGGGAACGGTGGGAGAGCCCCTGAGTTTTCAGCGGGCTGTATAATCGGACTTCGGATCCCTACAAACCCCTGGAAGGAGCAGTCAGTGACCTGGTGAGAAGGCATCTGGGAACCCGGCTGGAAGCGATCCCCGAAAAACCCGTTTTTGTTTACAATACGTGGGAGCCGTTCAGGAAAGACATTGACGAATCACTGATTTACGAAGTCGTGGATGCGGCCGCCGACTGCGACATGGAGGAGTTCGTCATCGATGACGGCTGGAATACCAATTACGGGGACTGGGAGATCGACCGGGAAAAGTTTCCCAACGGATTGAAGCCTGTCTTCGACTATATCAAGTTCAAGGAGATGAAACCGGGATTGTGGATCAGCATTGCCGGAGCCTCTGCCAGCCCGATCAATTTACACAGCGACCAGGACAGGATCTACCGAGATGTCACCTATTCCATGTGCATGTCGACCGGTTGGTATGACCATATCAAAGGGATCATTCTGAACCTGGTGAAGGAACACGGCCTTGAGTACCTGAAAGGGGATTTTGCAGTGGCGACGGGGGCGTCTACCACCGATAAGACCCGGTCGGGTTGCCATGCAACCGACCATCCCCACAAGGACCGGGAAGAGTCCCTCCTGTCGCTTTCCAGGCGCACCTGGCAGCTGTTTGATGAGCCGCATGAAGAGGCTCCGGATCTTTTTATTGATTGCACTTTCAAGACCATGGGCGCATACCAGCTTATCGATCTGGACATGTGCAAACATGCGGAAGGCTGCTGGTTGTCCAATTACTATGAGGCGCCCCCGGCCGGAGCTCTTCGGGTCAGGCACATGGCCTGGTGGCGTCCATATGCCGGGGATATAGCCTGCAGACCGGATCTCGCCGCCCACCCATTCCATGCCCGACGGAAACTTCTCATTGGCTTTGAAATCCCCCCACTGGTGCAGGGCCCAGCATTCGTCGATGAGAAACACGTCGAACGGCATGTGGTCGCTTTTAAAGGCGGCAATATCTCCCCGAAAAAGTGTTTCATTGTATTTATCTGCATGGTAATACCAGGTACAGTAGACCGAATACGGCCTGGCTGACGGCTCCTGTACGCTGTGGAACCTTCCCAGTCTATCCGCGTATTCCGCGATCAGCCGGTAGGCATCTCTGCCCTGTGCCACGACGATCCACTGGCTGGTCCGGGATCCGTGGGGGGGGGTACCACCACACCTTCGAAATCGCAGTTTGCGAAGAGTGAGCCGAATTGCCTGTCTGCGCCTTCACCCGTGAACCTCATATCCAGCTGGAAAAGGTGCAGGTAATAGCTCTGCGCACCGATGAACAGACTGTTGGCTCCTGTAGCAGAGGGATCGTGAACCACCAGGAACGGATCGCTTTCGATGGAGCTCTCCTCTGCGGGCGTCACCACGGCAGGGCGTCCGTTCTTCAGGGTCATTTGTGTCAGAATCCGGTAGTTGTCCGGAGTGCTGAACAGCTTCTGTTCGCCCTCCAGACTGAACGGGACCAGGGATTTCAGGAGCACCTCCTTTCCGGACCTGTTGGAATATATATGCCTGAAGGCAACCAGGTCCCCAGGTCGGAGATCCAGGTCTGCCGTTTCACCTCTCCTTTTCCGGAGTAAAACTGATCGCTCCTCACCCTGCCGTTGCGCCCCCCCCAGCACCATGGGCCTCTCCGTGGTATTCTTCAGTGACCAATCACCTTTCACGGCTGAATCCGGAATTGCGGATGGAGCCTGAAAGTGTACTTCAAGGTCCAGGTTCTCTCCCTCCAGGTGCACAGACCTTTCCAGGAAAGATACCCTCAAAATGGCGGGGTCATCTGATGGAGTTGCCGGCAACGGGGCGGAAAGGAAAAAAAGACTGAAGATGAACGATATAAAAGCGATTTGTATCGGGTTCATGCCGTTTCTGTTCGTGGGGAGCGCATATTTGGTTCGAAATACAAATTACACGTTTACCGGAATGGAATGGAGACGGCCGGGTTGCAAAATAAGTGCAATCCCGTTTCAAAGCATGCGGGCTGTTGATATGGTCGGGATATATAGATATTTTAGACTGACTTTCTGGCTACTAATCGAACCTTCAAAAAAAGACAGCACAGCATTATGGGAAAACATATCCGCGGAATTATTTGCATCCTCGCTCTCCTGTGGGGAACAGCCTGCACTGAGCAGGAGGTGAATGTCACCTCTAAAAAGATAAGTATTCCAACATATATTATGGGACCCGATGAGAAACAGCCTTTCTTCAGGGGGTTCAAGGTTCCGGGTGTGAAGGTATTCAGGGCAGAACGCACCACCTATCCCTATCCGCGGGCGGATAATTTCGGCCATGAAAGAGTAGATCTGGAGTACGAAGCTGTTGTACTGGAGAATGAGTATATCAAAGCGGTCGTTATACCGGATCTGCGGGGCCGCCTGCAGGGAGCCTGGGATAAGCGAAACGGATGGGATTTTATCTATCACAACCATGTGATCAAACCGGGGGATATCGGAAACAGGGCGGGATGGCTCTCCGGGGGACTGGAATGGAATCATCCGGGGGGGCATGGGTATACCCAGTTCGAGCGCATCAGTCACCGCATTATTGAAAACGATGACGGATCGAAGACGGTGCTGGTGGCTGAGATCGAACCGGTGAGGATGATGAAGTGGGAGACGGCAATTACGCTGCGTCCGGGGAGTCTGGCCGTGGAGACCGAAGGGAGATTCTACAGCATCGTTGCCTATACGGTGCCCTTTGCATCCTCGCTCAACGGGGCCATGCATACCTCGGAGAAGATGGAAGCCATTTACCCGGAGGGCAGCTATGTGACGGGACATGGGAAGAAGTACGTGAAGCCCTGGCCGGTGTACGACGGGATCGATCACCGCTGGTACCATAACATTAAGGAGAGTTATTCCATATTTACGGAAGGTTGCACGGAGGACTTTTTCGGTTGTTATTCCCATGACAAGAATGGAGGAACGGTCGTTGTGGCCGGTCACAGGACCGCCCCCGGGAAAAAGTATTTTACCTGGGGCTCGCACCCGGCCGGACGCAGGTGGGATCAGTTACTCTCCGATGAGGACGGCGGATACATCGAGCTGCAGGTGGGGGCATTCTGGGAGAACCTGGGCTATGGCAATGCCTGGCTCGATCCATTGGAAGTGAAGAAGTACAAGGTACGGTGGTATCCGGTGAAGGATATAGGGGGATTCGTGAAGGCCAACGATCGGGTGGTTTTGAACCTCGCAAGTATAGCGGAGGACAGCGTATTGTTCGGTATCCAGCCTGTATGTGCCATGGAGTCCTGTGAATTGCTGGTCACTGCCGGAGAATACGAATTGATGAAAAAGACGATGTCCCTGGATCCGTCAATTCCTTTTGTGGCAGAATTTTCGCTGCCGGAAGGGGTCTCCCGGGAAGACCTCCTGGTTCGCGTCAGGGATGGCGAGGGCCGACAGATCATGGAATACCAGGCCTTGTCGGAACACCCGCCTGTACCGGAGCTTCCAGAACCTATGCCTGCTCCTGAAGAGGCTGAGTCGATCGACGAATTGTACATGTGGGGCAAAAGTTTTTACCAGGATCCCTTTGGCGAGGAACCTGAAACCTATTTCCGGGAGATCCTGAACAGGGCGCCCGGGGATTCCAGGGGAAACCGGGAAATGGGACGGATGGCACTGCACCGGGGACAGTGGGACCAGGCTATCGGTTGCCTGGGGCGTGCACTGCAGGCTGATCCCCTGAACGGGGGATTTTATGATCATTATTACCTGGGGCTGGCCCGGTTACACATGGGAAAGCTTGCGCAAGCTGAAGAGGAGTTCAACATTGCCAGCCGGGTCAGGAGCCTGGAAGCCCCGGCGTTGTACCATCTGGCCGTCATTGCCATGAGGGAGAGGCGATATGAGGATGCACAGGGGTATTTGGAAGAAGCCATTGCGAAAGGGGGGATCCATCCCGCGTTGCATACGACATTGGCCCTGGCATACAGAAAGTCGGGCCACACGGAGGCAGCCGGTAACGCCCTGGAGGATGCCCTGAGGGAAGATCCCCTGGAATTCAATGCCATCCTGGAACAGTGGATGACAGGGAGTACGGATGCATCAGCGGTCCATGCGGTTTTCTACCGGCACGCCCCGTTCAGAGGAGGGGCGGCACCTTTCTTTATCGGTTCTCATCTGTACGTGGAAGGAGCAAAATTTTACGACAGGCTGGGCGTAACAGAGGATGCCATCAACGTGCTGGAAGAGGGGATCCGGTTCCTTTCCATGAAAGGGGATATCTATCCCATGATGGAATATTACCTGGGATATCTGTATCAGAAATCCGGGGATGAGGAGAAGGCGCGTATGGCATTCCGGTCGGCGAGCCGGCGCAGTCCGGATTATGTATTCCCCTATTGTCCGGACGATATCGCGGCGTTGCAATCAGCTATCGATCTTCATCCGTCCGATGCCCGGGCCTGGCACTACCTGGGCAATGCCCTTTTCTACCTGCGGCGATACAGTGAAGCTGAGGAGGCATGGCTGGAGTCAAACCAGTATGATCCGTCCAGTGCCTCCGTGCTCAGGAGTCTGGCTTTCGTGGATTGGGCACTGAGACAGGATATACACAGCGCCATTGCAAAGCTGGAAAAGGCTTCTGATGCAGACCCCTCCGATGCCAGGATCCTGCTGGAACTGGATAATTTCCTGGATGCCGCCCGGCTACCGCAACGACGGTTGGAATTGCTTTCATCCAGGGAAACCACGGTAAAGACACGCGACGAACTGGTTCTGAACTATTCCCGTCTGTTGATCCGTGCCGGGGATTTTGAGAAAGCTGCGGAGATGATGGACAACAGGTGGTTTTTTGCCAGGGAGAGCAGGGCCATGGCCCATGCGGTTTATGCCGAGGCCCACTACGGTCTTGGCGAAATCTGGGTGAAGAAGGGGGCGCATGAAGAAGCCATTTCTGAATTTGAAAAGGGAAAATCCTATCCGGAGAACCTGGGAGAAGGGGCACTGGCTAACGAAGTATTTGCCAGGGCAGATTATCTCAGGGGGAAAGCCTATGACCGGCTGGGAGACCGGTCAACGGCAGAAGCCATCTTCAGGGAAGTGGCCGCTTCTGAGGTCCGCCCTGATACGGAGAGCGCTCTCTACAGGGCACTTGCAGCAAAGGAGCTGGGGAAGAAGGAACAGGCCCGCAGAATATTGGAAGAAACAGAAGAACTATGCAAGGCCAGACTATCTTCCGGAACCGGGTTCAGCACAGTCGCAGAAACCTGTTTCGTGCTGGGCAGGGTTCTTGCAGAACTGGGAAAAACCGGGGAGGCGGAAGTATACATGGACAAGGCCCTGGCGATTGAGCCGGATGTGGCATTGCATGCACGGATGAAAGCTTCCGTTCACCCGGAATCGGAACTTGATTAGCCCGTCCAAAATAAAAATCGAACCGCATTATGGAAAAGTACATTGTAGCAATTGTCCTGATCCTGGCAATCCTGTCGGGAAACGCCTGTAGCGAACAGGAGAATCATATGATCGAACAGCCGGCCAATTCACTAGAGGAGCTGGAGATCGTTTCGGGAGGATATCCCAGGGCCATGTTTTTCCGCAATGTGGAAAGAGGTGCGGCTTTTTTGCCCTATGAAACATGGGAGAAGGATTTCAGCCAGCTGATGGGGATCGAGGGGAAGGCCCTGACAGAAGAGAAGCACCTTTCGGCCACCTGGAGGAATGCCTACTATTTCACGCGCTTCAAGAAGGAGCATTCCGGACAGATGGTGCTTCTGCATTACAACGGTATGGGAAGAATGCCACAGCATAAGCCGGTAAACGACCGTTTTTTTGCCGGGCACTGGCTCTATTACGAAGGGGTCAGGATCCTTTCGGACGTGCCCGCGGATGAAAGAATCTCCGAAATAAAGGTGTCGGATGCCTCCCAGTTTTTCATGGACATCGGATTGCGGGTGACAGGATTCAACGACGAGATCGGCCTGTGTGACCTCAATGACGATGGCACACCGGACTGGCACAGGAGCGAGCATGTGAAACTGCTGGATGTGGACTACGATCACAATACCATCACGGTCAAGAGGGCCTGTTTCGGGACCGATCCCCTGGAGTTCAAAGCCTCCGAATCCTACGCGGCCGTGCATTGCGTGTCGGGCCCGTGGGGAGATACGCAGCTCTGGGCCTACAATCTCTCGACCACCTGTCCAACGGATAAAGACGGCCGAACCTGTTCCGATGTGCTTTCCGATGACCTGGCCTACAGGTTCTCTGTGGATGGTGAACTGGCGGCCTTCGATGGCCTCGAATTCGATAGTTTCAACTGGATTCCCCGGATCCTGAAAAACCCGCGGGGAGAATCCCCCAGGGGAGCCGGGGGTGTCAACCGGATCATTGATGTCGACGCCGACGGTAAGGGCGATGGCGGCATCGTTGATCAGGTCCAGGTGTTCGGACTGGGGGTCAACGATTTTGTAGGGCTCCTGCGGGAAAAGCTGGGGGAGAACCGGATCATCATGGGAGACGGTACCCATCACTATACGCAGCGTGCGTTCGGACTCCTGAACGGCATCGAAAGCGAGGGCTGGCCCACCGGTGCGGACCCCGATTTCGGAGAATGGTCTGACGGGCTGAACCGGATGCAATTCTGGGGCGCCAATGCATTTCCACCCGAGCTGAGCTACATCAATTTCCGCTACTGGGGACACGTGGGGCTGGATGAGATCGGTCCCAGACAGGTGCGGATGGTGATTGCCGCCTCAACGCTGATGAACTGCATTATCGCACAGTTCGATCCCGTGGAAAAATTCTACAGCAAGGTGATTCCTGACCGGACTCCTGCCTACGACGAGTTGGATGAGTACACCGGGCTGTTGATCTTCGATGAACTGGTCATGGGAAAGGAAAAGAAGAAGGGATGGCTGGGCCAGCCCGTTTCCGGGACCAGAGAGATGGCCAGGGAGGCCCCTGCGATCCTTCAGGCTGCCACTGAGCCGGAACTGGAGGAGCTGGCCGGCAGGATCACCGGTCCGATCAATGCCCGGGTAGAGGAATCAAAGCTCGTGATTTCATCCGCAGATCCAGATGCCGGGAACCTTCATTTTTCCATTCCGGATGTGGCCGTTCCGGGGAAGTACCTGACACTGTTCGTCAATGCCAGCTGCGAAAAGATGGACAGCTATCCGAAGGAGATTGCCCGGCTGTTCTGGGTGGAGGTCCCGGAAGAGGAAGGTGAACAAAAGCGGCACATGGGATGGGCCAACCACAAGGCCTTTGAATCGGTATTTTGTTTCCGGAATATCGGGGCCGGCCGGGTAGATCTCCATTTAGAAATGGACGGTACCGGGGACCTTGTGATCCACGGTCTGGAGGCCTATACCGGGGGGGATCTGCGTTGCCGCGAGTTCGAGAACGGAGTGGTTCTGGCCAATCCCACGGAGGAAGCGGTGGTTTTCGATCTGGCCGATCTGTTCCCCGGTCATCGTTTTCGAAGACTCCAGGGGTCACCAGAACAGGATCCCGTGACAAACAACGGTCAGGCGGTCACATCATCCAGCATTGCAGTCCCGGGACTGGATGCCCTTTTTCTTGTAAAGGAATAGGGAGGTACGAGTCGGACCATTATGTTCTTCAAAGACCCGGTCGATCCGGCGAATTGCTCAGTCCGAGTGTTCGATTGATCCTTACTGCATCAGGATTTTTCCGTCGGTTCCGGGCCTCACAATCCGGTTTGTCCTTTTTCAGGCCTTTGGCCGGATCTGAAAGTTCCCACTCGGGTTTGAGAAATGCATCCTCGAAGCTGAACCTGCCATCTGCCTTGCCCGTTCTGATCTCCGCTGCGGACGCTTGAAAAGGCCATTCGAAGTCCTTTCCCATGGCCGGCTCTATTCTGGCAATCTCCATCCGGGGGTAGGCCGTCTGCATTTCTTTTTTACAGCCGGACAGCTACTACATTGACAATACCAACAGAATCCAGAGTTTTATCATATCGGAACATTTTAACCCCGGTTCGTTGATATCTATATGAAAGAAAGTAGAATCCTTGCAAGTATGCTTACCGGTTCCCCGTAAAAACAATTGCAAATATCTTGCAAACACCGGTCAGATTTTCCGGGACATTGACAATCTCAACGGCGCTTCATAGCTTTAAGGATAATCATTGAAAACAGAAATGAAACGAAGACATTTTATTACATCAGCGACCCTGGGCGCTTCAGCAGCCTGCCTGGGTAGTTATACAGTAAACCCTGATCCCGCAGCGGAGGGTGACCCATCCGGGACGGAGCATGAACCATCCGGATCCGGAAGCAGAATCCCGGGAAAAATCAGTCAGAAAGGACTGGCCGAAAAACCTCCGCTTGGGTGGAACAGCTTCGACAGCTACGGGGTGTATCTCCATCACGATGCCGCCATGAAGAACCTGGATGCCATGGCGGAAAAACTGAAGCCCCACGGGTATGAATACTTCGTGATCGATGGCGGTTGGTACGGCGAATTCAGGCTAAAACCGGGTACGATCTATTCGACAGAGAAACATGCGGAGGGTCTTCATCTGGACCAATACGGGGTATATCAACCGAGTAAAACCTACTTTGAGCAAGGATTCGGGCCTATCGTAGACCATGCCCACAACCTTGGATTGAAAGTCGGGGTTCACATTATGCGGGGGATTCCCCGGAAAGCGGTCGAACTGAACCTGCCCGTCAGAAACAGTTCCCAAACGGCCAGGGATATAGCCGATACCTCAAACATCTGCAGGTGGAACCCGCAGAATTACGGTGTGGACATGAACCAGCCAGGCGCACAGGCATATTACGATTCTGTCTTCCGTCAGGTGGCAGAGTGGGGCATCGACTTTGTCAAGGTGGATGACATCACCCCCTATCCCGAAGAGATTGAGGCCGTAGCTAAAGCGATCGAAAACTCAGGAAGGGAGATGGTCTACAGTCTCTCTCCCGGGGGACCAGTATATAAACCGTATCTTCCTTATTATAAAAGTGCTCATATGCTCCGTACCACTTCGGATATCTGGGACCGCAGGAGCGATCTCCATAAGGCGTTCGATGCCTGGCGACAGTACCAGGGGATCGCTCAGGAAGGTTTCTGGCCCGATCTGGATATGATTCCCTTCGGCATGCTCCAGCTGATGTCGCCGGAAGAACTATCGACAGGAGAGGAGAATGCGGAACTTGCGGGTTTCGGGAACAGGCGGAAATGTAATCTCACCCCGGCACAGATGCGCACCTTTATCACCATACGGTCTCTGGCGGCATCCCCACTTTTCATGGGTGGGGACTTGCCCAGCCTGGAGGGATATGCCCTTGAACTGATCACCAACAGCGAGATGCTGGCCTGTAACCAGAACGGTGAATGCGGGATCCATGTGTTTGAAAAGGAAGGGATCGAAGTATGGAACACCCATAAAAAAGGGCACCCTGGTGCCGGATGGATAGGGATTTTCAACCGGAATACCGGCAGGAGGAAGCTGAGCCTGTCGCGGCTCGATATGGGCCTGGTGGAGATCGGGAAGAGCTACATCCCCGAAGCTTTAAATGGCCCCGTTAATCTCACTGATGTCTGGAACAATGCATCCGAAAGGATGACAACTGCCGTTTTCAATGCGGATATCGAAGCCGATGATGTGATATTCCTGAAATATGAAAAACTTTAAAACAGGTCTGATAATTATTGTTCTACCAGCAATCTTATTGACCGGGGGCGGATTAGGAAGTGCGCAGGGAGTTCCGGATTACAGCCTGGGGAAATTGATCTATGAAAACCCTCTTTCAAGGGAGAAGGATCTGGCGGGTGTGGTGATCGAATCCTCGGAAGAAGGACAGCCCGAGGTCCGCTTCGTGGATAGTGAGATGCATATAAAATCCAGTGTCCATTTTCTCCTTTGGTTCCCGCCGGACCTGCCTGCGGATATCTCGGTTTCCTGGAATTTCACCCCGGAGGTGGACGACGGACTGGCCATGTTCTGGTTCTGTGCGAACGGAAAAGACGGAAAGGACCTTTTCGACCCCTCCCTGCAGGAGCGCACCGGAAGTTATCCCCAGTACCACAGCGGGGATATCAATGCCTATCACCTCTCTTATTTCAGACGCAATCCGTGGGATGACCCAACGATGAATACGGTGAACCTGAGGAAAAGCCACGGGAATCAACTGGTGGCCATGGGTGCCAATCCCATACCCAATGTGGAGGTGGAGAAAGTAGCCAGTGCCCTGGAATCCCCGTACCGGATCCGGGTGGTGAAATGTGCCGGATGGATCAGGATGGAGATCAACGACCTTCCTGTTCTGGAGTTGAAGGATGAGGATCCATACAAGAGCGGGAAGATCGGGTTCCGGCAGATGGCCAACCTGGAGGCCCGGTATTCCGGCCTCAGGGTGCATGAGGTAGAGGTCATTCAGCCGGGATTGAGGACAACTGCTGATGGGATAACCACATTTACAAATGGGATAACCACATATAAGTCGAAGAACTGAATGAATAATCCTATTCTGCAATGTCATTTAATATCTGTGTACCATGAAGAATCTATCGTGTTTTCTATTGCTCACATCTTTCCTGATAGCAGGGTGTGCCGGGGATACTGCCAGGACTGAAAAAACCCATGAGGAATTCAAATCCCCGGCCGGAACACCACCCATGGGGTGGAACAGCTGGAACTGCGCCGGCATTGAAATTACCGAAGCACAGGTCAGAGAGGTTGCGGATTATATGGCCGAGCACCTCAGGGAATATGGATGGGAATATGTGGTGATCGATGCGGGCTGGTACCATCCTGCCGGAATGAAGACAGAATTCTGGAGCCAGGTCGATCCTCCGCAGCGCCTGGATGCGTATGGCCGTTTGTTGCCCGATACCGTCAAGTTCCCCTCCGCATCGGGCGGAAATGGATTCAGACCGTTGGCCGATTACATACTTTCGAAGGGATTGAAATTCGGGATCCACATCATGCGCGGAATCCCCTGGAATGCCTATGAGGAAGATCTGCCGATCCTGGGGTCGACAGCCACCGCAAGGGAGATCGGAGATTCCGTAAATACCTGTGAATGGGCCAAGGTCACGGTGGGCGTCGATATGGAAAAGCCGGGAAGCCAGGAGTATTACAACTCATTATTCGCACTGTATGAAAGCTGGGGAGTGGACTATGTCAAGGCCGATGATATGTCACGGCCTTACCGTAAACCGGAGATTGAAGCGGTACGAAAGGCCATTCAGAGCGTGGAGCGGGAGATCGTTCTGAGTCTGTCGCCCGGAGCTGCACCTGTTGAAATGGCAGAGCATCTCCACCATAATGCGCACCTCTGGAGGATATCCGGTGATTTCTGGGATTCATGGAGACTGTTGAAGAAACAGTTCGATTATTCCGAAACCTGGTATCCTCATATTGCCGCCCACGGTTGGCCCGATGCGGATATGCTGCCCCTGGGGCTGTTGCGGATGAACGGAACCGATGAATGGGTAGCCGGCCTGCTGGATAAGGAAGATCCCGATTCGATCAGGAATGAGTATTCCCGGCTCATCAGGGATGAAAAAATGACCATGATGAATCTATGGAGCATATTCAGATCGCCATTGATGTTTGGAGGCTATTTACCGGAAAACGATTCACTTTCGCTGGAATTGATCACGAACGGGGAGATGTTGTACGTCAATCAGGAATCCACGAACAACAGGCAGCTTTACAGGGACGAGGAGATGGTTATCTGGACGGCGGATGATCAGCATAGCGAAGACCGGTTTATCGCGATGTTCAATGTCAGTGAGGAGGAGAAGATCCTGGAGGCTGAATTCAGGGATCTCGGACTTGCAGGGAACGAATATGCTGTGGCGGATCTATGGAGTTCCGGGAAACGTCGTTATCGGGAGGCAGTCAGTATAAGTGTTGCTCCGCACGGTTCTTTCCTGGGGCGAATTATAGTCCAAAGGTAAGGAACAACATTTGGAAAGTGTATGATCAATGCGGATGTGCATTGATCAAAACAGCGCGGGAATTTGGAGCTTTTACGAGATAGACTCCCGGATGCCCGAGCACTGTTGTGGAGATATGGATCCGGGACGACTCCATCACGCATTGATGTACCATTTTTCCGTAGAGGTCATAGATCCCAATCCGGGTTTCTCCCTCCCAGCCGGGCATAAAGACAGTGAACATTTGACCCTGAACCGGATTGGGAATGACCTGCAGGCTTTTTGAGACAGGTTCGTGAGGAACACCCAGACCAAGAAATGGTTCTGCTGTTTTGGCGGCAACCTCCACTTCATCAAAATGCGCCGGGTTGTTTTCAGTAAAAAAACCGATCCTTCCCTCTTCAGGCCCGAGGGTGGGCACCTTACTGAAAAGGATGGTGTCGTTGATGGCGAGGCTGGTCCTGCCTTCGCGGTTGGTCAGCCGGAGCTCCAGCCAGCTGCCTGATCCGGCCGACGGGTAGTAGGATTGCTCAATTTTCGATTGGATCCCGTTGGTGATTTGTCTAAGCACCACGACGGGAGGAGACTCTACCATGGCCATGGCCAGATAGTTTTCCATGTCCCGGAAGTTAAAGATCAACCCGGCATAATCGTTATCCTGCGAAAGCACTCTTGCCGAGAATTGAATGTCCCGGAGGAGGTATCCGTTGTAGATGCTGATCCCGCTTCCGGACGGATCGGTGATCCGGTAAACAGAATCATCCGCGCTCCAGGAGCCCTGAAGGGATACCCAGTCCTGCGCTGTCGAGTCGTCGAAATCTTCCAGGTAAAAGAAATTGAACGGTTTCTCCTTTACCAAAATGTGTACGGGATCCGACCATACTTTCTGGCCCGTATTGTCGGTGGCGGATGCTTTCATCACATACTCCCTGTCGTCCGCATCCTGCCAGTCAAAAAAAAAGAGACCGGTGGTATCTTCACCTAACTTTACACTGTCACGGAACAATTCGACCAGGGTGATGGTTCCGTCGGGATCATAGGCTTCCACAGTGATGCGGATGTCCGATCCGTATTCGAATTCGCTTCCGCCGGCCGGTGATGCTATTCCGACCTCGGGCAGGAGGGAGGGGAGTGCCTTCACCCGATAGTGCCTGGAGTCCACCGCAATTCCCGCCGTATCCACCGCACGCACAAATAATTCATAATAGCCGGTATCCCGGGGCAGCCAGTTGAAAAACCAGGGTTCGGTCTGCAGTTCAAGGACGGCCGAATCGTCGGCAAAGAGCGAGACCACGTCGATCATGTCGACCATATTCACTAATTCCACCCTGATCTCCACTGGATCGTTGACAACCAGGTAATTCTGATCGGTCAGGATCGTCATATGTACCCTCGGTTCTCCTTCGGGCGCCGTTCCCCCGACCTCGTAAGCGCCGATATCGGGGTTTTCGTCCCGGTAATAGCCCCGGAAATCATCGAAGACATCGGTTAGAACGGCCCGGTCCGCGGCAAAGGAACCTTCCGAGATGGAGAGATCCCCTGAAGCCGGATCGACCAGACCCGGATCGGTGGAATAACTTCCTGATTCATGGGGAAAATTCTCCATATCGAAGGACTGGTTTTCCATCGAAAAGGAGATCTGACCATCCGGATCGTACCAGATGTTGGATTCGGAAACAAATCCCGAAACAGCATCTGCATTCGCATCAATACCGTTTCCTCC
>CAZRZY010000059.1:0-28688 GCA_964604655.1 uncultured Bacteroides sp.
CCTATCCCCACGAACCTTTTGTTCCCGGCAGGTAAAAATAAATAGTCTCCCAGGATCAGAAGATTGACCGGTCTCTCGAGGTCAGAAGATTGACCGGACTCCCAAAATCCGGAGAATTACCTGTTTTTGAGCCGGCCGGTCAGGTAAATATAGTTCTCATGACCGTGATGGGCCCAGCCATTGCCGGGCTCCTCGGGGAATCTTTCCTCATATGCATCATCAGGATGAAGGACCACCGTCTGTCCGGTCCGCACATAATGATTGCTGGGAAAGTATTCAGGCTCCCGGAATCCCGGAAGGGCTTTGACCACCTCATCGCCGATCCGGTCTCCCAGCACATTCCGGTAGTTCTCCCCGGCTTTCTCCTGGGGTCTGGTCAGCCTCCTGAAAACCCGTTTAAGAATCAGATTTCTGGGGAATTTCAGCTGACTGGAGAGGGAATCCTCCAAACCGGTAAAAGGGTTAACCCGGTTAAAATCGTTGATTGTCTGTATGGAGAAGGGGATCTCGGGTACCCAGTCCTTCGCATTGACCACATTAAAGCCCCAGCCATCGGCAGTTAGAGTCTCATATTCGTAAGCGAAAAACAGGTTCCCGGGCTTGGGAGAAGCCGTGCTGTAGGTCTTGAACCGGATATCGGCGGGAAGTTCTCCACTCCGCTGCATCTGGAGCAGGGAGGCGGTGACCAGATAGGAGATCGCACCCCCCTGGCTGTGTCCGGTAATAATCAGGTTTCTGGTCCCCGAACGGTGAAGCGAATCGATCCGCGGAATGATATCCAGGACCAGGAAAGCGGTACTGGTGAGCCATCCCGCATGAACCGCAGCCTGAGGATGTCCGGAAAGCATATACCGGAAGGTATCAGCCTCTGCAATAACCAGCTCACCCGAAGCGGATACCATGCCCGCATAGACATTGGCAAGCCAGCTCTCTGAGGCAGCAACGGTTCCCCGAATACTGATCACTCCTGTCTTCCCGGGTGAGGTCCATAACTCCCAGACATTGGCCAGGCCGATCACCGGTGACCGGTATGTGAAGGCTAATCCCTCAGGTTCCGGAAAAGACTTGTAATAGGCAGTGTCTGCCCCCGTGCGGGCATTGATCAAGAGCGCCTGCTCCAATTCCCACGCATTGAAGCCGGGTTCCAGAGGCTGAGCTTCCAGCCGGTGTGAAATACCAGCTATTCCACCGATAATGAACCAGACTGCCAATATTTTCAGATGCAATCTCATAGTAAAAAGAAAAACAGTAGTGCATATATACAATTGACCAAACTGAAAGTTCAAACTGGCGGAAGGAATTGACCGGAAGGTTTGCTAACTTTCCCTCCTGAACCCTCTATGCTTTTTATGAACTATGCTTAGGAGTTAGCTGGCAGTCTGCCTGGAATAACCCGATAATTACACTTGGATTTGAATAGAATACGGAAATACACCTTATTGATTTCACTCTTCGGTCTGGTTCTTGTGGCCTGCACCCCCCGTGAAGAGGTTCCCTCCTACCTGGAGAATTATGCCGGGCGGTACCGGGAGGATCCCCGTGCTGCCAATCTGGAATGGTTTACAGATGCCGGTTATGGAATGTTCATCCATTACGGGCTTTACAGCCTGCTGGAGCGGGGTGAATGGGTACAGCTGCGAGATACCATCCCGGTGGCACAGTATGCTCTTTTGAAGGAACGTTTCACGGCAGAGAATTTCGATGTCGATTTTATAACCGATCTGGCCATTAAGGGGGGAATGAAATATATAACCATCACCTCCAAGCACCACGATGGTTTCTGCCTGTTCCGGACAGCGGCCACCGATTTTAATTCGGTCCGGTCGCCTGCAGGCAGGGACCTTATCGGCGAACTCTACCAGGTTTGCGAGGAAAAAGGACTGGGTCTGTTTCTCTACTACTCCTACGCAGCAGACTGGAAACACCCCTATTTCTATTCCCGTGAGGCTGGATGGCACAATGCCCGTCCCGCATACAGTGAGCCGCAGGAAGAATATCTGTTCAGGGAGGACGCCGACTTCAGCCACTACGTGAGTTTTGTGCACACGCAGCTGGAGGAACTGCTGGTGCAGTATCCAAATATCGCCGGGATCTGGTTTGATCCGATCATGGGACTCTATCACCGTCCCGATCTCTTTCCCATCGATTCCACCTATGCGCTGGTTCGTTCTCTCTCACCGCATGCCCTGATTTCATTTAAGCAGGGGGCCAACGGCGACGAGGATTTTATAGCCCCCGAGAGAGGGGGGAACGCGCGTGTGGGTGAAGAGTTCGAAGTGGCCCGATGGGTTTACGACAAGAACAGGAATAAGCCCCGTGAGATCTGCAATACGCTTCAGCCCCGCACATGGGGGTATAACCGGTCCATGGATGGAAAACACAAAACAGCGGAGGATATCCTGCGGTTGCTCAGGGATGCCGGTGAGATCAATGCGAACCTTTTGCTGAATGTGGGACCTAAGGGTGACGGATCTTTTCCGGAAGAGGATATCCGGTCCATTACAGAGGCAGGTCGGATGCTGGACTAACTGGCGTACCGGTAGTCGAAATGATCGCTCTGAAGATGCCCGTCATCGCGGCCCTGCTCCTTCTTCAACTCCAGGATGGCATCATTAAGTTGAAGCAGCAGATTATTCACCTTGAAGGCTTTGTTGAACATCTGATTGATGTGATCAGCGTCATGGTGCTCCTGGGCATAGTGCTGGTACCATTCATACATCATGGACTCCAGATACTCCACCGCTTCGCCGGAGTTCTCCTGGAAGAAAGATTCCAGTACCTGCATCAGCTTCTGCATGGGTAACGTCTTTTCCATTGTCTCGTTTCTGTGGGTTACATCAATTACATGGCCAATATACCGGGTACCCCGACAGAAAACAAGGCTTTAAGAGTAAGACAATATAATCTTAATATACTGGTAATCTAACAGTTATATTAACATCAAATTGTTAATAACCACCAAGGTTATCAACACCCGGGAGGTGGGATTTTTGGCGTGCTGGTCCGTGCGAAAATTGATTAACTTGGAGGTCCGTAAAGGCAAAATTACCCGAAAGCCGGGGCTTGTCCGATGGAGATTGATGCGTGCCTATGTTCATAATGAGAACGGCGAGGAGGTCACAACCCACTTTTTCCAGCCGGGAATGGTGGCGCTTTCGGCCGATAGCTTCAACAATCAGGCGCCCGCCGGTGACCAAATTGTGACCAAGGAAGATACCGAGTTATTGGTGATTCCTTATAAGGGTAATGAAAGAGCTTTACATGCAGATTCCGGCATGGCAACAGGTGTGCAGGAATGTGGCAGAACTGAAGAATCGTTAACTGTCAGAATGGATGAAGATCTTAATTTTTTGGGCCACTCTTTAAGGCTATACTCCTGTTCCATCTCATCCGAAAGTCTCGGGAGTGATCATGAGAAGGTTCAGGGAAATGCTTTGGTCCCGCATCAATCGGAAAAGGCCATGGAAGGGTGTGATGCTTTCCATGTAACCATATCCGTGCCGGATGAAGCGCGGGCCATGGAAGCCGTGGTATCGGCCTCAAAGAAACAGGGTGTGAAGCTTATCAGCTTTGTTT
Source organism: uncultured Bacteroides sp. (assembly GCA_964604655.1). GTDB lineage: Bacteria > Bacteroidota > Bacteroidia > Bacteroidales. The sequence goes on from CAZRZY010000059.1 coordinate 3,577, forward strand.
CGGGCTGCACTGTTTCCCTGGAGAGTTGCTGGTTTCCGATGATCGGGCAGAAATACCGGGTCGAGCAGAGCCTGCTGAAATGAAACAGCTTCTGGAAGCATATTGTCGCGAGAAACATCCGGAAATAAGAAAAGTCTCTTCCATTTCAACAGGTATGATGAAATTCCTGGAGATCCTCTCCAACAAAAGGAAGATGAAAACGACCGCAGCCATGTTCAGCTACTTTGAAAAAGGGAAAGAGCCCGTGCACGGGGAAGAGGCTGACAAATTGCCGGGAAAAGCAGAGACAACCTTCAGGAAATGGATCGCGGAATGAGTCCACAGAGAAGATCGAAGGGTTATAGCTCCACTCCGCTCTCTTTCAGCCGCAGAATGGTCATCGCCTCGGTGGCGATCAACAAGCGGACGGCTATTCACGACGTAACAGAGCTGGACGTGACCGAACCCAGGCGAATGATCCGGGAATGGTTGGAGAAAACGGGGGAGCGCATTTCCTTTACGGCTTATCTGGTGCGTTGTTTTGCCAGAACCCTGGAGCAGCACCCCGGTCTGAATTCGTTTATCCTCAGAAGACGGCTGGTGATCCTGGAGGATGTAACCGTCAGCGTACTGGTGGAAAGAGAACTGAACGGAGAGAAAGTCCCGGAACCTATGGGAATAAATGCAGCTCAGAAGAAGACCATTCGCCAGGTTCATGAAGAGATCCGCGCTGCCCAGGCCCGGGAGGGAAAAGGCCTGGGCGATCTCACCAATTCCACCTGGATCCGCTGGATCCCCTCCTTCCTTCTGAAGACCTTTGTCCGGATCGCCAACCAGAACCTTGGCATGGCTCAAAAATACGGTAAAGTCTCAGTGACGGCCGTGGGTATGTTCAGCCAGAAGGCCACCTGGTTTATACCCCACGGGACCGCCACCGTTCTGCTCACCGTTGGAAGCATCACCACCGAACCGGTGTGGAACGGCGAAAAGTTCGAACCCAGGGAAATCCTGCACCTGACTGCCTCTTTTGATCACGAGATCGTGGATGGAGCTCCCGCCGCCCGGTTCATGAAAGACCTTACCAGACTCGTGGAGAGCGGAGAACTGTGGAAAGAAGAGGTCTAAATTACCGGGGTCGGGATGATTCGGTTTTGATTTGAATGATCAAAATCGATAAATTGCATCAAACTAACGCTCCCGGCAATGGATGTAGAAATTCTTTCCCGAATACAGTTTGCCTTTACCGTAGCCTTTCACTATATCTATCCCCCGCTCTCCATCGGATTGGGGCTGGTCATGGTGACCATGGAAGGGCTCTACCTGCGGACCGGCAACAAAGAGTATGAAACTATGGCCCGGTTCTGGACCAGGATCTTTGCCCTCACATTCGGCATCGGTGTGGCCACGGGCATCGTCATGGAATTTGAATTCGGAACCAACTGGGCGGTTTATTCCCGATATGTGGGCGATGTATTCGGGAGCGCCCTTGCTGCGGAAGGGATCTTCGCATTTGCCCTGGAAAGCGGCTTTCTGGGGGTGTTGCTGTTCGGATGGAACCGGGTTAAACCGCGGGTGCATTTCATTGCCACCATCGGGGTCTTCGTGGGCTCCATGTTCTCGGCCATCTGGATCGTGGTGGCCAACAGCTGGCAACAGACACCTGCCGGATATCACATCGTGGGGGAGGGGCTTAATTCACGGGCCGAGATCACCGATTTCTGGGGCATGGTGTTCAATCCTTCATCCATGGACCGGTTGCTGCATGTCTGGATCGGGGCGTTCCTGGCCGGCGCGTTCCTGGTGATCAGTGTCCATGCGTATTATCTGTTGAAGGACCGGTACGTGGAATTGTCCCAAAAGGCGCTTAAGATCGCGCTGATAGTAGCCACCATCTCGGCAGCAGCCCAGCTGGCCACCGGTCACCAGTCGGCCGACGGAGTGGCAGAAAATCAGCCTGCCAAACTGGCTGCCTTCGAAGGCCAGTTTGAAGAGGAGAAGCCCATGGACCTCTACCTGTTCGGATGGGTGAATAAGAAAACACAGGAGGTAAAGGGAATAAAGATCAAAGGGGGCACCAGTTTTTTGGTTTCCTGGGATTTCAATGAACCGATCAGGGGGCTGAACGCTTTCCCTCTGGATGAACAACCCACCGCCATCAACGCCATATTCCAGTTCTATCACCTGATGGTGGCCATCGGGTTGCTCCTCATAGCCATCACCTTCTTTGGGACCATCCAGTGGTGGAGGGGAAAGATATTCTATCACCGCTGGTACCTCTGGGTACTGGTCATTGCAGTGGTCCTGCCCCAGATCTCCAACCAGTTTGGATGGTATGCTGCAGAAATGGGCCGTCAGCCATGGGTGGTTTACGGGCACCTGAAAACCGCCGACGCCCTCTCGGAGTCAGTCACTGCGGGCAATGTGATCTTTTCCCTTATATTCTTCACCTTGATCTACCTGCTTCTGTTCGTTCTTTTCCTATATCTGCTCGACCGGAAGATCCGGAAGGGCCCCTATGACGAAAGTGATATCGACAATCGTCTGAAATTAAAAGATATCGCAGCTCAACTCGACCCTAACATCAAATAATACCCACAGCTATGCAAACCTTCCTCGGCATTGATTACCCCACTCTCTGGTTCCTGGTTGTGGGGGCGTTGTTCTCTGGATATGCCATCCTGGACGGATTCGATCTGGGAGCCGGAGCCTGGCACCTCTTCTTCCGTGATGAAGAACACCGCAGGATCGCCCTGAACGCCATCGGCCCGGTGTGGGACGGTAACGAGGTGTGGCTGGTGATCGGGGGTGGTGCCCTGTTTGCCGGTTTCCCGGAAGCCTATGCCACGCTTTTCTCCGCCATGTATATCCCTTTTATCCTATTCCTGGGGTTCCTGATCTTCCGGGCAGTCTCTATCGAATTCAGGGGAAAGGAGCCGATGAAATGGTGGAAACGAACCTGGGATATCTCCTATTCTGTCTCCAGTGCCGCGCTGGCACTGCTGCTGGGGGTGGTTCTCGGAAATGTATTGATCGGAATCCGGATGGACGACCAGTTCGTCTTTACCGGCCACTGGCTGGAGTTCCTCAACCCCTATGCACTGGCGGTGGGACTGACCACCCTCTTCCTGTTTATGGTCCACGGGGCCATCTACCTGACCATGAAAACCGAAGGCCGGTTATTTGAACAGATCGCCAGGCTGCTGTGGCGCTCCATTTTTTTCTTTGTGGCCGCCTTTATCCTGGTCACCCTGATCTCGCTCTTTTACTTTCCCCACCTCACCGACCAGTTCCTTGATAAGCCCCTGCTGTTCATTGTACCTCTCCTGGCATTCCTGAGCATTGCCAATGTGCCGCGGCTTGCTTCGAAAGGAAAATACCTGCGCTCCTTTATCTTCTCTGCCCTGTCCATCAGTTTCCTTCTGATCCTGGTGGCCATCGAGCTCTACCCGGTGATCCTGCTGAACAGGGGGGAATTGGGCGAAAGCATGACCATCTACAATGCGGCCTCCTCCGATAAGGCACTGGGCATCATGTTGACCATAACAGTCATCGGGCTGCCACTGGTCATCCTTTACACGATCTTCGTATACCGCACCTTCTGGGGCAAGGTAACGCTCGATGAGATGAGCTATTAACGCCCCTTCACCATTATCCTTCTGGAAAGGCCTGCTTTTCCGGGTTCTTCCAGACGGATCAGGTACACACCCCCATCCAGCCCTTCCACGGGCAGGGTGGCATGGTGTTTCCCCGCAGGATGGATCCCCAGTTGTTCCGTTACTACCTCCCTTCCGGTCACATCCCATACCCTGATGACAAGCATATGTGGTTCTGAAAGGGTGAAACGAAGAGTGATCCACTCCTCCGCCGGATTGGGATATACGGAAAATGAGAGTGCCTGTTTCCGGTCAATTCCCACACCCGATACCACGATCGGAACCGGTTGGGAAAGATTGAGCACCGAATCGATCCCGAATAACCAGTACGTTCCATTGGCCAGCTCTCCCATATTCATGAAAATGGCCGTGTCGGCATGCACGAACATGGAATCAATGGAGGCTGCCCGGATGGCATCTGCCGATCCTCCTGTTCCTTCCGGTACCAGATAGATCCTGGCATCCTCCGAACAATGCACCTCCAGTAGTTCCTGGAAATGGATGCTATCGGGGACGATCACCACCGGGGCCGTAGTATCGGGTATCAGGATGGCAATGGTAACAGATTCTGAAGGATCGCTCACGTTTCCGGCCCCATCCCTGGCCACTACCACAACCTGGTATGTGTTGCCGGAAATCAATTCCGAAAGGGTATATTCAGATATCGGGGTCGACCCAACCCATACATTATTGGCAAAGACCCGGTACTCCGTCACACCCGTATTATCGGTAGAGGGCTCCCAAGAAAGATGATAAGAATATACGGAGACCTCTGTGGCCTGTAGTCCCAGAGGGGCGGACGGAGCATCCGTATCAGGGACCAGGGTGGTAAAGTTGACCGTGTCGGACGACCCGCTTTGGTTTCCTGCATGATCGGCCGCTATCACCGTGACCCGGTAATCGGTTCCGGGCTGAAGTCCGGACAGGGTGTATCCGGGAATAGCTGAAACTCCGGCCAGTGAATCGCCGGCGTAGATGCGGTATTCCCATATTCCGATATCATCGCCGGAAGGATTCCAGGAAAGGGTACAGGAGTTTTCCGTCACACCGGAGGCCTGCAAATCCTGAGGAACTGTGGGTGCCTGGGTATCATCGGCCGGATCATAGGCCACTATCCTCATATCCACTGTGGTGATCGATCTGGGGGGTACCGTCAGAGTGGAGTCAGTGAGGGGTCCCCGCGCTTCACCGTTCTCAGATACGCTGGTCCGGTAGATCCCCGACTCTGCTATGCGGTAACCCGGAATCGCCAGATGCACCGGGAACTGCTCCGTGGCAGACCGGTTGATCAGGACACAGGCCGCCGAGTCATTTCCGGGACTCACCGCAGTAACCACCGCCACCTGTTGCTCCGTTATGGTATGATTTGTGATATTCCACCCCGGATGAAGATAAGCGGAAAATTGCTTGAACGCATAAAAATCCTTGGTCTTGATGTACCCTTTGGTAGGGTCCGTCCAGCGGTCCCGGTCCCATGGAAACTCCAGGGTAACCAGTCCCCCGCTCTCCCAGATCAGGTCCCAGTAGAGGTAGGCAACAGCACGTTCCTCCACCAGGCTTTTGTAGATCAGTCCACCCAATGCATACCAGTCCCCCCTGGAATATTCGGTCTGAAAATGGGGGATCTCGGTATGAAAACTGCCGAGCTTTGAGAAATCGGCGGAAGCCCACGGATTGTTCTCATCCACCCCATGATAAAGGTGGTGGGAGATCCCGTCCAGGAGGGTGTGGTCCAGGGCGTTCACATAGTTCTCCACGCTGTTGTATCCGATACCCACTGTTTCAGGACCCAGGATCTTTGGCTGATTATCCAGGGTGGCCAGCGTGTCAAAGACCGCCTGGAGGGCTCTGCTGTAACCGGCAATAGTGTCGCTTCCGTTTACTGTTTCGGAGGGCCTCAGGAGGCAGGTCTCATAGTCGGCCGACCAGTCGGGTTCGTTCTGTATGCTGATGTAGGTGGGACAAAAGCCATGGTCGATGTACTCCTGAAGGGAGCTCTTCCACCAGGCTGCGAATCCTGCATAATCAAACTCCACTCCATGCTCCCCCACCGTATAGCGGAGGGTTCCCCCGTTCTTACGGTCCCCGGTATTCTTCAGCCGTCCGGGAGGGCCCCATGAGGTGGAGAAGAGGGCAATGGGATGACCCAGCACCTGCTCGGCCTCCTCCATATACTCCTGCACCCGTCCCACCATTTCGGGATCGTATTCATGTGCGTTCCTTACCCGCAGGATGTCGAGACTCAGTTCACCGAATATGGCCTGGTAGACCTCCGATTTGGTGGGATGGGCATTGAGCCACCCTTCGTAGTATGCCAGGGAGGCTCCGAATCCCCTCAACGTCTGGAAGGTCTCCTCCGCATCAATGGTCAGCATTTCGGGATCGGATTGCTGGGCACCCAGCTCTATGGCACCGTTCAGAGCCGTCAGTACGATCACACATGTCCGAAGTCGGAGAAGCCTTTTAAGGATGAAGAATGATGACTTTATCATGGAGGTAAATATAGCAAAACACCGGTTTTCTAAAAGCCCTTTTTCTCCATCAGGTCGATCATCCCCAGCAGTGCCCCCCAGTGATACATATGTTCACTGCGTGCACCGGGATGGCCCCCTCTCCCGGCGTGGTAGTTCTCACGGACATACCGGTTGCGTTCCCATTCCTCCAGCAGAAGCCGGCGTGACTTCAGAGCCAGGTCTCTGCGGGCACCGGGCAGGTCATAATTCCGGAGCCCCAGGTATACCAGAAAATTCATGGGGGCCCAGATGCTTCCTCTCCAGTAATCTTTGCCGGTATAGGCCGGATCATTCCTGGCAATGGAGGGCATGATGTAATCACCCCAGAATTCCTCCGGGTTGTAAAAATGTTCGCCGATCATCCGTTCCGCCTGCGCCTGGGTTGCTGCCCGGCCAATCAGGGCATAAAAATTAGTGGGAGAGATCCGGAGACTGGGCTGATCCAAATCAATCCGGTGATTCAGAAACATACCCGACTCATCGTCCCACATGGTCTTCAACTGATCCCTGTACCGCTCCGCCCTGATCCGCAGTTCATCGGCCTCCCGGGTTCGCCCCAGCTCTCCGGCCATATACCTCAGGGCTTCACAATCCCCCACATAGAGCCCCATCAGTCCCACATCGCCCTGTAACATCCGGTTCCTCGCTGTATCGTAGGGTGCCTCATCGAACATGGGACTATTGTCCAGTCCAGATTCCCATGCAGCCGCCTGATGGCTGTCCTGTCCCCTCTCCCGCGGGTCACCCAGCAGGGGTTCGTATGAGTCTGATCCCCAGCAGAGATAGCCATTCACGTTGCGGTTCTCATCCCACCACCTGTTCCATCGTAACAGCCGGTCGAATGTCTCCTCCAGGAACCACTTCTCTGGGTACCGGAGGAAGATCTCCCGGACCATCAGTCCTCCCACCGGGGGCTGGGAGCGATCCCTGCTCTTCAGATGGTTGCTGGCCGAGAAGTTGGGGACAAATCCCAGCTCATCGATCTCCCTGCACATCTGGATCGCTTCATTAAATGCCAGCTCCCGGCTTTCCAGGGAGTGAAGGAAGGCGGCAAAAAAGTTGTCCCAGCAGAAAAGGATATAACCACCCGGCTCGCCGTTACCCCATCCATAGGCCCACGGACGGGCCACCGGACTCACCAGCCGGTGGTGCTCATCGTCATAGATCACCATCCAGTTCAATACATTTTGTACGGCGTTGTACAACGTGGACAGGTCCCCGTACTTTTGAAGGTTGGACAGGTAATTCTTCCGGGCGTTCCCGATCTTTTCCCGTATCTCCTCCAGGTCCGCCCCTGTGGTCGAGTATGCTGCAGGGTGGTCCAGAGAGAACCGAAGCAGGGATGTTTCGGCAGGTGCGATCTCAGGGGTTGCCGGAATCACTTCGATCACTCTTTTGGGAAGCTTTGCAATCACCCGGTTCCCTTCCCTTGCAATCTCCCCCTCCCTGCCGTAATGCACGGTGGGATTTAACTGCAGAATGCCGGGATTTTCAGTAGAATCGACCGGCGTTACCAGCACATAGAGGTCCTCTCCACGGGCATGGGTCTGTACCCTCAACCCGAATGCCCTCCACCTGACCACGAAATCGGTGTAGGTACCGTCGGGTGTATGTGCATTGGTCCAGACCCTCTCCGCTCCTTCGGCCCGGTTTCCGGTAAACATCTGTTTCAGAGTGTGACCCGAAACCGTATCAGTGACCTGCAGGTTCAGGGCCAGTCCCTCCGGGAGCAGCACCTGCGTGGATATACTGGTCACATCATAGGTATTCCAACCCTGCAGCAGGCAGTTGTTCATGGCTTCGTAATCCGTTATCCCGCTCTTGCTGATCCCCTTTTGAGTTTTAATTCCGGAACCTTGCTGGCAGGAGGCTCCTGCTATCATCGCCAGGAGCAACACGAAATAGATCGGACGCATGCTATATTTATTTTGGGGGTTCAATTCCAAAGAAAGGAAATTCCTGCTATTTTTACCTTCTGCAGCTATGGATGGAAATCTGAAAAAGAAAACACCCTCCTATTACGGTCTAAGGATATTTCTGACCTCATATATCCTCTTCTTCTTCCTGGCCATCCCTTTTATGTCCTTCCTGGCGTTCCGTGCCATACCCAGGTTTGCAGAGGAATTCAGAACAGACGACAACGGGCGCGGGATCACGGCTGATACCCTGGATATGGTTCAGGGAGCTGACACCCTGCTGTCAGAGAATCAGATAGACAGTATCGTCCCGGAAGCCGCGGAAAAGGCAGTGGCCATAGCAAAAGAAGAAAAGGAGGCAGCTTCCGTAACACTCAGGGGGGAGGGGCCTTCAGAGCCAGAAGAGGAGGATGAGGGTGAAAACGTCAATCTGTTCGGTGACCGGGTTTTTGATGTATTTTTTACCCTGCTTTTTCTACTGACCCTGCTGAGCTTCCTGCTTGGATTCATCTATAACCGGCCGCTTAAGAGGTTTTTCAGGCAGGTAAGAAGGGGGCGGGAAACCCCGGATAAGCTACTGGCAACCTGCAGGAAACGGCTGTTACACACACCACTGGTCAACGGATTGATCATCACCCTGCCTTTCAACGTTCTGATCATCTACTCGATCATCTTTATTATATCTGCGGGCAAAATCCAGTATGAGTCGCAGGGTGAATTGTTCATGCAGTTCTTCTTCCTTTCCATTGTCACCACCCTGCTGATGTTCCTCTTTGTCTACTACTGGCAGAAGCACAGGGTACACATCCGTTACATCGACTTCCTGTTCCCGCCGGAGGAGCTGCGCAACCGGTTAAATACGGGAAGAAAGGGAAAGATAAGGAACAAACTGGTGATCGCCAGCGGAATGACTACCTTCCTTCCACTGATGATCGTACTGGTCTACCTGATCCTCAGTCTCACTTCCATAAAAGAGCTGGAGCTTGACCATCTGACCCCGGAAAAATATGAGATCCTCTTCGGAGAGTTCGGACAGCTGATCAACAATGGGGAGCCTCCCGAAGTCGGCAGGGTAGAAAGATTCTTTTACGTGAATGCGGCAGATTCCATTGTGATGCTGGTGGGGATCGGCAATGGGATTATCGTGTCGCTGATCTACCTGCTGCTTTTTATTAAATGGGTAAATCAGGACATTACCACTCCGGTCGGAGAGCTTTTGTCCAATATCAGGAAAACACGTGCCGGAGGCGAGGAGTATTATACCATTGTCAGGACCGGCGACGAGATCGGCGAGCTTGCGGAAGGATATAACGAAATGACCATGAAGATTCAGGAGTCGGTGAAACAGATCTCACAGATGAACCGGGAGCTGGAGCAGAAGGTCAAAGAGCGCACCAGGGAGGTCCTGATGCAGAAGAAAGAGATCGAGAATCAGAAAGAGGAGATCGAAACCCAGAAAGAGGAAATCGAGGCCCAGCTGGACCATACCACCCTTCAGCGTGATACCATCTCCAAACAGAAGGAGCAGATTCTGGACAGCATCCGATATGCGGTAAAGATCCAGAAGGCTATTCTGCCCCCGGTTGATATCCTCTCCCGGAGGCTTTCGGACCATTTCATCCTTTTCAGGCCCAGGGATATTGTCAGCGGGGATTACTACTGGACCACCGAGGTTCAGGGAAAACTGCTGATCGGAGCCGCCGACTGCACCGGTCACGGGGTCCCGGGCGGGTTCCTCAGCATGCTGGGGGTTACTTCGCTGAACGAGATTGTTACCCGGACCGGCACGCTGAATCCCAACGAAATCCTGGACAGGCTTCGTGACCAGGTGATCGAGACACTGCATCAGAAGGGGGACAGCAGGGAGGCTAATGATGGTATCGAGATCGCCGTCTGTATGCTCGACTTAGAAAAGCAACTCCTTCATTATTCCGGAGCGAACCGGCCGCTCTGCCTGGTGCGGGAGAAAAAGGGGAAAGGCACGGAGAACTGGGAAAAGGAGGTGACCTCCTCCCGCAAAGGAGAAGAGCTCATCCGTCTGGAAGAGAGTCCCACACACTGGCTCATTCAGCTGAGACCCGACCGGAGTCCCATCGGCCTTTACGAGCAGGAGCCACGTCCCTTCACCTGCCTGACCACCACCCTTAAAAAAAATGATGCGATCTACATGTTCTCGGACGGATACACGGATCAGCTGGGGGGCCCTGACCGGAAAACCTTCCGGTCGATGCGCTTCCGCGAAATGCTGCTTGAGATCCAGCACCTGCCGATGAACGCCCAGGAAAGACTACTGTTGGAAAAGCATGATCAATGGCGCGGCCAGGTGGAGCAGATTGATGATATCCTGGTCCTGGGAATCAGGATTTAATATACTCGAATGGGAGTTTTGACATCCGCGACATCTCCTGGCCCACCTCCAGCATATCCTCGTCATCTTCTTCGTAATGCCATTTGACCAGCACCTTGCCGCCCTTCGACTGGAGGGTACCCAGTGTCTTGAATACATCAAGGATATACTTGGCAGAAGTGGAGTTAAAATACTCGAAATTGAAATGGAACTCCCGGGGCAACTCTGCGGCTTTCGCCACATGCTCTCCAGTAAAGGTCTCCAGCCATTCAATCACAGGCATATAAAAACTTCGGACATTCTCAGGTCTCGATTCGCCTGAAAACTCAAACCGATTCTTTTCGGGATCGAGAATAACAGTGGGAGAATTCAGGGTAGGTTCAATGATCAGCTTATCCATTGGTTAATCATTTATCTTGATTTGCATTTTAAAAAAGGAGTGCTCGCTGTCTACCGGAGTAAAACTGTAATCGATTTCATGCTCGGTGCGCAGGGCCATGGTGATCAGGCCCAGTCCAGCGCCCTTATCCTCTTCGGTCGATTCCTGATTGATTATATCCTCGTAGAGCGATTTCAGGGCTTCGTTGTCCAGTTGATTGACCCTGTCAAGCTTGAATCTCAGATCTTCGATTTCATCATTATGCACCAGGTTCCCTGTCGCCACCGTGTATTGCCTGCCCGCCTTTTTAACGGACACAGACGGTACACCGCTAAGGTCTCTGATCTCCGGCGAAACACGGGCCGAATACTTGAAGATGTTGTCGATCGATTCGACTACCGTCCCATATAATCTTTTTCGGGCAGGTTTCTTCATCTCCTGGAACTCCTTACTTTCCCTGAGCTGGTTTAAAAGCATCTCCATGGTTCCGGTCGAGATGACACCCTCAAAATCCAACATGGTCACTACGATAGACATCTATTGGTTATCATGCAGGACAAAGTAACTAAAAAAATAAATATTTCAGTTTTTACCCTTTTTAATTGAATATATTCGTGGTGAAGTTTATCAGACAAAATGAGTGAAGCCATTTTAAAAGCCCTGATGCAACTCTTTGCACTGGTGGTGGATATCGACGAGATCAAGGAGATATCCGATAAAGAAAAAGCCATCATTCAGGCCTTTCTGAGACGCCAGCTCAGCAGTGAGCTGGTGGAAAAGTATATGAAAGTATTCGAGGAGTTCCTGCAGCTTTACCATGGGGAACGGATAGACAAGGACAGTATCAGGGACCGGAAAAGGACCGCCCTTACGGCGGTGCGGATACTTTCGATCTGTGAGAAGATCAATGAAGAGCTGGAGCAGACCCAGAAAATCTATGTGGTCATCCTGCTCATTGAATACATCTCCTTCGGCATCGAGATCAGGGAAAAAGAGCTCGATTTCCTGGAGACGGTCGCCACGGCTTTCAACATTCCGGATGCGGAATACAAAAATATACTGCATTTCGTGGCATTTTCCATCAGGGATATCCCGCGCAAGGAACATGTGTTACTCATCAACAATGAAACATCGGCGGGCCTTCAGGGATTCCATCACATGAGACAGGAAAACCTGAAAGGGGATATCTCGATCCTGCATGTGGAGAGCACCAATACCTTTTATATCCGTTACCACGGAAAAGAGGACCTGGTCCTTAATGTACAGCGCATCCAGTCAGGCCTGACCTATGCTTTTGAAAGCGGCTCCTCCATCAGGAGTCCCAAAATCGCCCCTGTTTTCTATTCCGATGTGGCGGGGGTTTTCTCCTCGTCCCAAATATCCGCCAGGATCTCCCTGACAGCCAAAAATGTCAGGTTCCATTTCAAAAACAGCACGAATGGGATCCAGGATTTCAACTTCTACGAAGAGTCGGGGAAGCTGGTGGGGATCATGGGTGGCAGCGGTGTGGGAAAATCGACCCTGCTTAATGTGCTGAACGGAAGCCTGCCTCCCCAGGAGGGAGAGATTCTGGTGAACGGCTACAGCCTTTACCAGGAAAAGGAGAGGGAAGCACTTAAGGGAGTGATCGGTTTTATCCCGCAGGATGACCTGCTGATTGAAGACCTGACCGTCTACCAGAACCTCTATTACAATGCCAGGTTATGCCTGGACGAATTGGAGGAGGAAGAGATCGAAGAGGTGGTAGACCAGGTGCTCAGCGATCTGGATCTGAACGATATCAGGGACCTGAAAGTGGGAAAACCGCTCAGCAAGGTGATCAGCGGCGGACAGAGAAAAAGGGTGAATATCGGATTGGAACTCCTCAGGGAACCTTCCATTCTATTTGTGGATGAACCCACTTCGGGACTCTCCTCAGTCGACTCGGAGATGGTCATGAACCTCCTGAAAGAACAGGTCTACAAGGGTCGACTGGTAGTGATCAATATCCATCAACCCTCTTCCAACCTCTACAAGATGTTTGACCGTATCATCTTCATGGACAAGGGGGGCTACCAGATCTACTACGGCAATCCATCCGAGGCGGTGATCTACTTCAAGACCCGGAGTAACCATGCCAATGCCCGGGAGGACCAATGCCCGCGTTGTGGGAACGTGGATCCGGACCAGATCCTCCAGATCATTGAGGCGAAGATCATCAACGAACACGGAAAACTCTCCAGGACCAGGAAGGTCGCCCCCGCCGAATGGTATACGCTCTACAAAGCGGAGGGACCCCTGCAGAAAATCCCCAGACCCGGAAAAAGCGAACTCCCTCCCAACAGGTACAGTATCCCGGGCCTGGCCACGCAAATGAAGATATTTTTCACCCGCGACATCCTGTCCAAACTGACCAACCGTCAGTATATACTGATCAGTCTGCTGGAGGCGCCCGTGCTGGCAGTGATACTTGCCTTCTTCACCAAGTATTTCAGCGGAATGGCCGGTCGGCCCGAAGCCTATGTGTTCCGCGAAAATGAGAATCTTCCGGCCTACCTGTTTATTTGTGTGATCGTGTTTCTCTTTATCGGTCTCACCATGAGCTCCGAAGAGATCATCAAAGACCGGAGAATCCTGCACCGGGAATCGTTCCTCAACCTGAGCTGGTTCAGTTACCTGAATTCCAAAATAGGGATCATGTTCATGATGTCGGCCATCCAGGCCATCACCTTTGTCCTGGTGGGCAATCTGATCTTTGAGATCCGGGGAATGCATTTCCCTTACTTCCTTCTGCTGTTCAGTACTGCCTGTTTTGCCAACATGCTGGGACTGAATATCTCTTCCGGGCTCAACTCGGTGATCACCATCTACATTCTGGTTCCGTTCCTGCTGATCCCCCAGATCCTATTCAGCGGGGTGCTGGTGAAATTTGACAAACTGCATAAGATTCTCACCAATGACAGATTTGTGCCGCTCATCGGTGAACTGATGACCTCCAAGTGGGCATTTGAAGCCCTGACGGTGGAGCAGTTTAAAAACAACCGCTTCTACCGTAACTTTTATGCAACGGACCAGGAGATCAGCAACACCAAGTATCTGGAGTCCTTCCTGGTACCGGAGCTGCAAACCAGGCTGAATAATGCCCGGCAGACCCTGATAGACGGGTCTGTGACCGATCAGGTCGGCCACGACCTGGAACTGATATACCAATACCTGGATTTACTGGAGAACGAGGTTCCTGAAATTCCCAAACCGGAGGGAATGCCGATGTCACTTACCAATTTCAGTCTCCGCCAATCCGATTCTCTGAATGCTCATTTCAGCCGGCTGAGGGACCACCTGCGGCACAGGATCAGGGACCTGAACAAACAATATAACGGCATTCAGCAGGATATGATCAAGGAAGCAGGAAATCTGGAGAAGTTCACCCGCTTCCGCAACACCTATGAAAACAAGAAACTTTCGGATATCCTTCTGAATAAGGATGAGCTCCACAAGATCGTGGAAAAGGGCGATATCCTGGTCCGTAAATACGAGCCGGTGTTCATGGTACCAGAATCGAAATTGGGAAGAGCGCATCTCTACGCTCCATCGAAACGGATCGGAAACTGGCAGATCGATACCTTCTGGTTCAATATCATGGTCATCTGGTTCACCACCATCCTGCTCTACCTGGCCCTTTACCTGGATCTGTTGCGAAAGGTGATCAGTTACTTCGAACATCTCCGGCTCAGGAAGTCCTGATATCTATATTTTCCGATCTGGAACCGGGACAGAAGCTGACGGGGGTTGTACCCTACGGGAAAACAGGGATTGGGTGAAAAAACAACTGGAGCTGTCGACAAAAAAGGCCTCTGAACACTAGTTCAACCGCTCGGTCTCCTCCATCTCGGGGTAGGCCGAGGTGTCGATCCAGGAGACATAAGCGATCTTCCACTCTCCGTCTATCTTTTCCATGAAACGGATCTGAATGGTGTTGATCTCCGTAACGTCATCGTCAAATTTGGAGGTCCAGACCTGATCGCAGACCACGAAAGCCGAACGGGGAAAGATCTTCATCCGGAAATTGGACTTTTCCGCTGTTATGTGAAGCCCGGGGCTCAGATCATCTTCCGTTTCATCGCTGGCCAGGTGACCTGACACTTCCTCCCACCCTTCCAGGAACACATAGTTATTGGGTCCGGCGGTTGCCCTCATATTGAGCGAGTCGTGCACATGGGTGGAGTAAACCGTTTCGAAATCCCTTTCCAGGTAGGCATTGGTCTCTTTGTTGATTACCTCAATAATGGCAGCCTTTTCCTTTTCATAGTCGATCGCTTCTTCCTGGGTGCACCCTGCAAAGGCCAGAACAAGAGTTAACAGGATTGTGAGTGTGATATATTTCATGAGTGTGAGTTTTAAGGCAAAGTACAATAAACTCTGATTAAAATCAATTAATTATTTACTTTTGCAAGCAGTGAAACTGCGTTTGATCCTTGTCGTTGCAATGTTGGCGACAGGTCCGGATATCCCGGCCAGAGATCCGGGAAATACCTTACCTGAAAAGGGTGTGCTGGACCTGCGGGATCTCCGGATGGATGGCGGGACCCTCCTGAAGCTTAACGGAGAATGGATCTTCCACTGGAATCAGTTGCTTTCACCGGGGACCTCTCCCGGGGATTTGCCGCCGGGGATGGGGGTGAATGTACCCTCCTACTGGTCGGGCTACCTGATGGAGGGGAAGAAATTACCCGGAACCGGATACGGAACCTACACACTCCGGATCCTTCTTCCTGAAGGACACCGCTCCCCTCTCTGTTTTGACATTCCCGTTTTCGATGCGGCATACCGCCTGTATGTGAATGAAATCCTGGCCGGATCCAGTGGGAAAGTTGGGAGCTCAGCCGAAGAGGAGGAACCATGGTATGATCCTTCCATCTTCTGTTTCCGGCCGGATAGCGACACCCTGCACCTTCTGCTGCAGGTCTCCAACTTTCATCACCGAAGGGGAGGATTCTGGAAGCCGATGTATATGGGAGGGAGTGAAGCGATACAAAAACGGCTGGAGAAAGTCAGGATTTTTTACTACTCGACCATAGGAGTCCTTTTTTTCTTCATCCTCTTCTTTCTGGTATTCTGGTTGTTCTCCAGGTGGAACCGGATCATGCTTCTCTTTGCACTGACCGCCACGGGAATGCTGATACGCTCCATGCATACGGGACTCTATTTTTCCAACAATTTCCAGGATCTTCCCTGGGCTCTGCAGATCAGGCTTGAATATCTGGGGACCTTTCTGGCCTATATCTTCGGGATGCAATTCCTTCACCACCTCTTCCCGGCCCGGTATATGGAACTTCCGGTAAAGATCAACTCCTGGTTTTTTGGCGTGTTGTGCCTGTCAGTCCTGGCACTTCCAGTGCGGTTATTTACCTATAGCATGATCATTTTCCAGCCCATGGTCCTCCTCTTTCTGGCCCACTACCTTGTCAGGAGCCTTACCGGCACCTTTCGCCGGAACTGGATGGATGCCCTGTTCTTCTTTTCCCTGGTGCTTTTCATAGGAACCATGGTCAATGATATCATGCTGGCCAATTCGGCCGGTGCGGCTTCCCGGGATTACCTCTCTCCGTTCTCTTTCCAGCTTTTCATCTTTGTCATGGCTGTGATGATCATCAGGCAGTGGGTGAACAATTACAATGAGCGGCTGAAGCTGGAAAGTTCCCTTCGATTCAGAAACAGGTTGCTTTCGGTGATCGCTCACGATTTGAAAAACCCGGTGGCCAGTGTGGTCCAGTTCTCAGATATTCTGATCGAAAACCCGGATCTGGCCAGGGAAAAGGAGTTACTGGAGTCGTTGCAGGAATCGGCACAAGCTTCCATCAGTTTGCTGGATAACATGTTGTACTGGAGCCGAAGCCAGTCGGAGGAGGTGCATACCTCCCCCGAAGAGATCGACCTCAAAAGTCTGGTGGATGAGGTGATCTCTCTGCACCACCACATGGCGAAACAGAAAAAGGTGGCTCTGGAACCGGACATTTCCGATGATCTATACGTTTTCGCCGACAGAGCGCTGCTTACCATTATATGGCGCAACCTGGTTTCCAACGCTATCAAATTCACCCCGAAAAACGGGTCGGTACGATTGGTGGCGGAACAGGAAAAAAACGGGGTCCGCTGTGAGGTGACCGATACAGGGGTGGGCATCGCACCGGATATCCTGGAAGAATTTAAACAGAGCGGATCGATCGATTCCACCGAGGGTACCGATTTTGAGGTGGGAACCGGTCTGGGATTGCAGCTGGTCCGCGATATGATCCATAAAAACAGAGGTGCGCTTAGCATTGAAAGTACGCCCGGGAAGGGTACCACTTTCAGCTTCCTGCTGCCCTCCAAAAACAGATAACACTATGATCATTTTTAAACAAGATACCTATGACAAGAGTGCCCACCGGGTAACCCTGATCCGCAAGGGCCAGGATCCGGCGCCCTATGTACCCGATCTGAAACAGCTTGCCTATGTCAAGGAGAGACTGGAGCGGGATAAGGAGGTGGCGATGCTGAACCAGCTGGACCATGTGGAAGTGATCCGTACGCTGGAGAAGACCGGAAAAACTCTGGAGCACCGGATGGAAATTGCCAGGAAAGCAGGTTCGGAGATGCAGGCCATGCTGAACGAGCACCTCGTGGAATCAGCGGTCCTGGTCAACGGCGGGGTAGATCCCGGCGAATGCCTGGCCATGGCTGAAGGAATGGCCCTCTCCGGTTATCAGTTCCTGAAGTATCTGACCGGTGACCGGAAAAAACCCAGCACACTTCAGGAGATCCGGGTGGTGGACGATCACTTGGAGGCTCGCAGTGTGGAAGAGCTTCATCACCAGGTGGCAGGGGTTTTCAATGCCCGCGATCTGGTCAATGAACCGCTCTCTTTTCTGACGGCGGTCCAGTTATCGGCCGAGATCGAAAAAATGGCCCGGGAATCGGGATTCGATTTGGAGGTGTTTAACAAGAAGCGGATCGAATCATTGAAGATGGGCGGATTACTGGCCGTGAACAAAGGGAGTCTCGATCCCCCTACCTTCTCCATTCTTACTTGGAAGCCCGGGAACGCGGTCAATAAGAAACCCGTCGTCCTGGTGGGAAAAGGAGTGGTGTATGACACCGGTGGGTTGAGCCTGAAACCGACCCTCGATTCCATGGATTACATGAAGTGTGATATGAGTGGAGCTGCCGCTGTGGCCGGAACTTTTTACACAGTCGCCAAGAATAAACTGCCGGTATGGCTGGTGGGACTGATTCCGGCCACCGATAACCGGCCGGATGGAAATGCCTATGTGCCTGGCGATGTGGTTACCATGTACGACGGGACCACTGTAGAGGTGCTGAACACGGACGCCGAAGGCCGAATGCTGCTTGCCGATGCACTCAGCTATGCCAGGCAGTATGATCCCGAACTGGTGATCGAACTCTCTACGCTTACCGGTTCCGCCCATGCCGCCATCGACAAATACGGGATAGTGGGTATGGGGAATGCCCCCCGGGAGGTCATGGAGGAGCTGAAAATGAGCGGAGAGGCCACCGGTGAACGGATAGCCGAGTTTCCGTTCTGGGATGAGTACAAGGAACAGCTGGAATCGGACGTGGCCGACCTCAGAAACATCGGGGGGAGATATGCCGGAGCCATCACTGCGGGGAAATTCCTGGAGCACTTTACCAGCTACCCCTTTGTTCACCTGGATATCGCCGGGCCGGCTTTCACCAAGACCCTGTTTAATTACAGAGGAAAGGGGGGCACCGGTGTAGGGGTCAGGATCCTCTCCCATTTTCTGACAAATCGTTCTAAATAATCCATGCACCGATGAGCAAAAAGATCAGAATAGGTATCTCACACGGGGATGTGAATGGGATTAGCTATGAAGTGATTATCAAGACCTTGATTGATAAACGGATGACCGAGCTCTGTACTCCGGTTATTTTCGGATCTTCCAAAGTGGCAGCTTACCACAGAAAAGCATTGGATATAGAGGATTTTTCTCCCCTTAGCATCAATCACCCGGAGGAGGCGAAAGGCAACCGGATCTATATCATTAACTGCGTGGACGACGCGATCCGGGTGGAGCTGGGAAAGACTACCGAGAGTGCCGGGATCTCTTCATTCAGTGCCCTGAAGGCGGCCACTGATGCTCTTGAAAGAGGACACATCGATGCGCTGGTCACCGGACCCGTGAACAAGCAAAATATACAACACAGCCAGTTCAACTACAGCGGCCATACCGAATACCTGCAGGCCAGATTCAGGGCCGATGAGGTCATGATGCTGATGGTCAGTGACCTGATGAAGGTAGGCCTGGTGGCAGGACATATTCCCATTTTCCAGCTCAGTTCCTTTATCACCACCGAACTGATTGTGGAGAAACTGAAGATCCTTTCCCATTCCCTGCTGGCCGACTTCGGTATTCGCAATCCGCGAATCGCCGTCCTGGGACTCAACCCTCATGCCGGAGAGGAAGGCCTTCTGGGCAGTGAGGAGCAGGAAGTGATACGACCGGCCATCGATAGGGCCAGGGAATTGAATATTCTCGCTTTCGGACCTTATGCGGCTGATGGATTCTTCGGCGCCGGCCGGTTTACCAGGTACAGTGCCGTGCTGGCCATGTACCACGACCAGGGACTGGCACCCTTCAAAGCACTCACCATGGAGGACGGGGTCAATTTCACCGCGGGTCTTCCGGTGGTGAGAACCAGTCCCGCTCATGGTACCGCCTTCGAGCTGGCCGGGAAAAATGAGGCTTCCGAAATATCGTTCCGCAATGCCATCTACCTGGCCGTTGACGTGGTCCGCAACCGCGAACTGCACCGGGAGATTGCCACCTCTCCACTCTCCTCTTCTGGTATGGGCGACAGCGGAAAGGACGATTCACCGGAGGATCTGGAGCAGGAAACCGAGTAGGGTATTTCCCATTCCTTAGCGTGAACGTATGACGACCATCCTTTTATGATATGAACGGAAGCCAACCGGTCACTGCTCATACACAAACTGGAACAGCTGTTCCTCCAGAGGGAAACAGAACCTAAGGCAATCCTGTTCCCGGTATTCAGGGAAGAAGATAAAGCCACTGTACACCTTTCCGGATGGTATGCCATCCTTGGAGGCAGTTTGGAAATGTCGGCAGTTACACTGTCCAACACCACTCCCAGTTCCACATCGATACTGTCGCTGGTCAGGGGAATATATTCGCGTCCCTTTTCATGGTGGTCCGGGGAGGCTACGGAAGTTAACTGGGCCTGCATGGGAAGAGTGGTGCATACCCAGAGTGTAAAGGCCAATAAAGGCACGGATATAGGTGATAGTTTTATGAAAGGGTTTGTTGCCGTTAGACCGCCTCAAAAACCCTGCCGAAACCTGGGGTGCCTGAAATTACTAGCCGATCAGCTCCCGGTAGGCGTCGGCGGACATCAGTTCTTCCATCTGGGAGGCATCAGAGATCTTGATGCGGACCATCCATCCGTCGCCGTAGGGCTGTGAGTTGATCAGTTCGGGAGAATCTTCCAGAGCCGGGTTTACCTCTTTCACCTCGCCGTCTACAGGCATATAGAGGTCGGAAACCGTCTTCACTGCTTCGATGGTTCCGAAGGTATCCCCTTTGGAAAGCGATTCTCCTTCGGTGTCGATCTCCACAAAGACCACGTCACCCAGCTCTCCCTGGGCAAAGTCAGTAATGCCGATCACCACTTCCTCTCCATCCACCCGAACCCATTCGTGTTCGGAAGTATACTTTAGTTCGTCGGGTACATTCATAGCGCAAATTTTATACCCAAATGTAATGCTTTCCTAAAGAATCCGGACTGCTATAAATCATAAAAATGTCTAGAGGGTGAAGGTGAGACTGAACCCCACATTGTAATTGGCATTGGGAAAGCTGTTGGAGATATAGGGGGTGGTCAGTCGCTGATCATAGAAAGCCCTGATCGTGAACTTATCGCTGAGCATGTAATCGGCGGTGGCCTTCAGGCTGAAGAGACGCTGACCGGCGGTGATCTCACTTCCCGAAAGATCTTCCAGTTTTCGGATCACCGTCCGGTTATTACGCATCGAAAGGTCGAGCCGCACATTGAGATCACTGTTGAATTCCCGCTGGTTGATAACGATGGGAACCTGGTTGAACCGGTATCCTGCGCCCACGATAAACTCCCCGCTGTTCACTTCATTCACCTGAGTATTAGCCATGTTCATGGCTACGGTTCTGGACCTTCGATATTCGATCCGGGTGGTGAGACTGTTCTTCCAGTCCATGTTCAGATCGATCAGCGGACTGAAGTTTTCATTCAGGCTCACCGTATTGATGTTGTATTCTACCATAAAGTTCCCCTGCAGATCGGTAACGATGGGCACCCCGTTGATACTGTCCACAATAAAGAAGGGGTTGTTGATGAATGATCCGATGCTGTAGGTCGACCGGTAGGAGTGGTTCATCACGATGGAGTTGACATACTCCTGCAGGGCAGGGATCTTCCCAAGTCCATCGAAACGAACCTGCCAGTTGGGCATGATCTCCAGGATTGACTTGATGGCATTCAGGGTGATCTGGTTGGGATCCCTTTTGCTGTAAGCGGCCAGGAAAGCGGGGATCAGCACCTCCTGTGAGGTGGGACCGTAACCGTCGTAATACCCCGCCGAATCCTCCAGCTGCACCCCCGTGCGGTTGAAATAATCATCCGCCAGCCTTTTGGAGATATTCTTCCGGTATTCATCCTTCAGCTTCAGGAAGGAGGCAGAGGACTCCACCTTGTCATCAATCTTTTCAAAAGCCGTGCTCAGTGAAATGTAGGACATGCTGAAATTTCCGCTGTAAACGCGGCCGCGGGCCGAATCGGGCGGCAGATTGCCAAACTGGTCGGCCGTGTAATATTCCGCCAGGTTGGAGGTGAACATCCGGTTGGCGGTCAGATCGATCTTCAATCCGTTAAAAGGCTCAATATTGGCCCGCGCCGTAAAGCGTTCGGTCTCGTTCAGGGTAAACGGTTCATTCAGCGCCTGATCGGTAGTCAGCCAGCCTCTGCGGAAGGCATCTTCCGCGTAACCCGGATCCTGCCACCCGGTGAGGAATTCCCAACCGGGAGCCAGGGATCCCCTTAACTGCTGGGTTCCGAAAAAACCGGTGCCAGGAAGGTAACCCGGAAGGAAGGTGCCGCCGCTCTTGGAATAGGTGATGTTGACCGTCCGCATTCCCATCAGGATCCGGAGGGATGTTTCAGCTATGACAATAAGCGGGTTTTCTCCCTTCTCTATGATACCGGTCACCTTCACCGTTGCCCGGCGGATCGCATCCTCCGACGTAATCCGGATCCGTGTGGGGCTGAGGATCTCGGTGGTCACCTCCACCGGCTGCCCGTTCTCGTCGGTCACCTCCACCGTGATGTTTTCGGTCTTCAGGTTATGGGCCACGTACCTCCCTCTCCCTTCTCTCATGTACAGGTTGTCCCTGCTGTAGACCTTGGTCTTGGTCCGTGTCTCAGCCTCCCTCTGACGGGTACGTGCGTTCCGGTATTTATCGTTGATATCCTTCAGGAACTCCACTTTGTTGTAGAGGTTCACCAGGTTGAGCTGGCCATTCGCCTGGATGGTATTGGAATTCTTGATGGTGTTCCCCAGATTGATGGATCCAAAATCGGGATCGTCCGGGATGATGGGCCCCACATCCCAGCCGTAAGTGCCTCCATACTGCAGATTGACACTGGTCCAGTCCAGCAGCGGGATCTTATTGATCGGAACCGAGTAGGAAGCATTGAACTGGTGAAAGTAACTGGTGGAACGACCGCCCGCCAGAATGCTTCTCCAGACAGAATCGCGGTACACTTCATAGCTGTCCAGATCCCTGTTCCACCTCCCTTCCGGCTCATCGATACGTGCCTGATGGGTGGAGGAGAAATCAAAACGGAGATTCCTGGTCAGATCGAACTTCAGATCGAAGTAGCGGTTCCACATGAAATCTTTGCGGAAGGTCGGCTTGACGATAAACCCGGGGTTGTTGATGTTCCTCACCTGCTTCTCCAGGTAGTACCGGTCCATATCAGTGCGGAAGGAGATCCGTGATGGGGTCACATTGAAGTTCATATCCTTGATCAGCCTGAACCACTCATTGTTCATCCACTGGACCGATTTGAGGGGCTGAACATTCTTGGGACGGGTGTTGAAGTTATAGCTGATATTTCCTCTCACCTTCCGGGTGTTGTAAAAATCCAGATTGGGATTGTTACTGACCATCTCATTGAGGGAGAAACTGGCCGACCAGTTAGACAGGCTGTAGATCCGTTTCTGTGCCCCGCTCCGGTTCATCCGGACATTGGTGACGGCCAAGGATTTGCGCTCCACCATGTCTCTGGAGTTGCGAATGATCGAATCCCGCTCGGTCTTGGTCTCCGCCTCGTCGATAGCCTCCTGCAGCAGGATGTCGGGTTCCAGGGGATTGTATTCCGGATTCACCACGGCCCGTGAGTAGCTGGCGAAAACGGGAATATTCACTCCCCAATCCTCCCTGAAGAATTTTCCCATCTGCAGATTGGAGGAAACATCGTACTGTATGATCTGCTCCCGCTGCCGCTCCTGTACTTTCTGCTCGATACTTCCGAATCCGGGCTGACTGGTATTCCCGGCCACGGTCACATTTCCGAAATCGGCCAGCTTGAGGGTCGCCCTTCCATTGGCCGCCCAGCCTCCATCCTCATTGAAATCTGTCAGCCGCAATTCGTTGAGCCAGATCTCCCCCGATTTCGGAAGCCCGTCATCCTGCACAAACGGATTACTGCCTGCCTTCGGATTGCGCACCCCGATCATGATGGTACGCACACTGCTCAGGGTGGGGTTCCCGGAGACCGAAATCCGGTTGCCCTTTTCGTCGATAATGGAGAATACCGAATTGATGCTTACTTCGGTTTCCGGATCGGCCACCGCCCGGTTCCGCTCCTGCTTGACCTCGGTGAAAAGATCCAGTTCGATCTCGAACTGGTTCTCCCTGGGCCAGACGATGGCACGGTCACTTTCGCTGTCGTTGTCGTATCTCCCCGGCGGGGTACGCTTCATCGGCACCTCGTATTCGTAGTAATTGTTCTGGTAATCGGTCCCCAGCCGGATAAAGGCCACCAGTTCGTTGTCCTCCAGGACGGTTCCCGGGATCTCCTCAGCGTGAGCTTCCATGCGGATCTTCCGGTACTGCCGGATATCCAGCTCCGTATTTTTATAGGCCGCCCGGGCATCACCATCGGCCAGTTCATTCACTTTCAATACAATGGATTGTTCATTCAGCTGCCGGAGCTGGGGCTGCGTGGGGTCAATCTGGCGGTTGAATCCGGGAGGCAGTACATAGTTGACCGGCTCCTTGCCCGCATTTTCCTCAATGTTGACCGCTGAAATGGCCAGGGTTCCCTCAGGGGGCTCGGTCCCGGTCCACACCTCTCCTCCCTGTGTAAAGGGAAGGGCATATCTGCGCCACTCTCCGCGCACCAGATCGAGCCTTGCGAACCGCAGGAAGGTGGTATCCTGAAAACCGGTCATGAACATGCGCATGAACCGGATGGTCTTGAAATCGGAGATGTCCCCCACGGTTGTTTCATAATTATAAATAGGGATCCGGAACTGGTACCAGGTCACATCGGCCTTCTCCCCGTTTTCATAGGTGACCCGGTCGATCACTTTATCAACGATGTGGTTCCTCCCCACATCCAGTTCATCCCTTTTCAAATCGACCCGGTAAACGAAATAGCTCTCCCCTTCACTGAGAGTATTGTCGCGGTTAATATCCTCGATATCGGGAAGGGAGGTTCCCGAGGTGGGGTACGATTCAGGATTGTCCAGATCACTGGGAGAGTTGCCCTCGTGGTTGTTGTAATCCTTGTACCGGCTGAGGATATCCAGCCGGTTGGCATCATGCCTGGAGCTGCGGTAGTAGGTATAATTATCGGACGATGGGTCGCTGAAAATTTCATCCCGTGCCTCCGCGGTCAGCTGTCCCGACTCCACCAGACTCTCGATCTGGTTCAGGAAATCCTGCGGATTCTCCGAGAAGAAAAGCACTTCATTCCCCGTTGAGAGCCCGTCCAGTCCCACATCCTGGAACCTGCGGGACTCATCTCCCGCACTGAATCCCTGGACCAGAGATTGTGTCAGGGGTACCCGGCCCCAAACCGTCGTATCGACCTTCTCCACCAACTCGGAGGTGGGAAGCCCGTTCTCAAACATTTTCCTGGAATCCTTCAATACGTCCTCGGAGATATTTCCCAGGTTGAAATAGAGCTCGCCCCCGCTGTGATCGGGCATTTCTGCAAAGGGATCCATCATCCAGAATTCGATGAACTCCACATTGGCCTGTTCAA
>CAZRZY010000060.1:0-20706 GCA_964604655.1 uncultured Bacteroides sp.
ATTTTTATTAAATTCAGAACCGAATTAGGGGGGTCAGCATGGTCCGGGTTATCCATCATCCCGGATTATCCAGCCAACACGCTGGTAGATCTGCTCCCACAAAATCTGGAACTCTAAATCTCCTGTAATCCTGGAAGGCTGCGTGGTTGGTCGGACGGATACATATTACCAGTCTCTCGACTAGGTGGGGGATTATTTACATAGCCATGGCCAGATACCGGCGAAGATGGTTTTACTACCATCTTCCTTTTTGGGGGCGTAAGATAGCCCGGGAATGCTCTCCCCACAAGATGTACTTGGCCGCATGCTTACTTTCAAGAAAGACCTCGAAATCGGCTGTGGAGGCATGAAATCGGGGTAATTCGAGAAAATATCATGAGAAATTTACTGAGAACCTTTAGCTCGGCGTAGCCAATATTCGAATCCACACCCGAGATCGCGTTTATTCCCCCACAGCAGGAATTCTCATTATACTGAAAGAGCTTTGTCGCATCACAATTGGATTTTCAAAATCTTGTCTATTTTACGAATGTCCCTTGATAAATACTAATGCAAATAAAACTCCACATGATAATACATTAACTATCAATCTCTTCCTCTTATTTTCTTTGTAACAGAACTTTGCAAGGATTTCCAATCGCTATAGAATTCGGAGGTATATTGTTTATCACTAGACTTTTAGCTCCAATGACTGAGTTCTCTCCAATTGTAACGCCCTTCAATATTGTACATCCAAGACCAATAAACACATTGTTCTTTATTATTACCGGTCGTGCCGATTTATCTAATGTTTGTCGTTGTTCAGGATTTGAATTGTGAAAATCAGTATCGAAAATTGTACATTCTGCACCAATCAAAACGTTTGCCCCAATTTCTACTTTTTCCTTTGATCCAATAATTAGACCTGAAACGCCTGAGTTTTTTCCAATACTAATAACTGCATCTTTGCTCATAGTTACAAAGGTACATCTTCTTTGAAGCTGAATACTTACTGAATTCTTAGAAGAATTTAAGATGCAATTACTGCCAATTTTAATTGTTGATTTTGGGTATCTTCTAATTAAAGGAAATCCATTATATTTAATTCCTTTGCCTTGAATTACTCCTTGAGATCTATAGTAAATCCTAATAATCCTGCTGAAGAATAAGATATTTATTCTCCTCAAAGTTCTTCGTTTTGCTTCAAGGAGGGAAGGTAATATTTCAACGAATGAATTTTTCATATTTTTGGAATAGAATCAGTTCCGACGGGAAAATACATAGTAAATTGATGCCCATGTTTTGGATATGCTTGTCAGGTTCAAAGAGAGTACCACGTAATTGTGTTCAAATAGCAGTTTAATCGGAATCATATCTTTTTACAAATTATCATCTTCAGTTATTTATACTCTTCTTGGATTAGGCAAAGATATAAATCAATCGACATTTTCAAATCCGCCTAGAAAACTAATTTTTAACGAGTTATAATTAATGTAGGCTATAGTTTAAAATAGCGTTTTATTTTGTATCTTTAAAATAAAAGGAGATGGATAAAACCGAGATCAAAACTGCACTATTAGCCTTATCAGTTGAAGAACGGGCATCCTTGTTGGCAGAGATAGAAAATGAGCTCAGCTTACATTCTCCAGTCTTAGATAAGCGTCGGGACCATTTAAATAATAAAATAGGGTGCTGCCCTCATTGTGATAGCAAGAAGTACCGTAAACACGGTATAGATAAAGGTAGCCAGCGTTACTTTTGCAACAATTGCAAGCGCACGTTTACAGAGTATACCGGGACCTGGCTTGCGGGGATCCATAAAAAGGATTTGGTGGAGCCCTACTTGAAGCTTATGGAACAGGAACTGAGTTTGGATAAGATAAGAGACAAACTGGGTATCAATAAGAAAACGGCATTCGATTGGAGGCATAAAGTATTGTCTGGCCTAGAGGATTTGGATAAAGGAAACTTCAAAGGTGTTACGGAAAGTGACGATACCTTCTTCCTGCAATCATCTAAGGGACGGAAATTGGAAGATCGTCCACCGAGAAAACGAGGAGGGGCTGCCAGTAAGAGAGGGATAAGCAATGAGCAAGTCGCAGTAATTGTAACCGCTGACCGGGATAGGGAACTGGACTTATCAGTAGCCAGGTTGGGGAGAATCAAGAAGGCAGACATTGAACGAGCAATTGGACCAAGAGTTTCGAAGGAAACAATACTGTGCAGTGATAGCCATGTTAGTAAGGGGTTCGCAATTGATAATGAAATTGAACACCATGCTATACGCGCGGATTTAAAGCAGTTTGTCAAACAAAAAGTGTATCACGTACAACATGTAAATTCTATAGACAGCAGGCTAAAGAAATGGCTGGAGTACCAATTTGGAGGCGTTTCCACAAAATACCTTCAAAAATATCTAAACTGGTTTAAGGCTAAAGAAAAGCTGAAAGAGTCAAAAGACTTTCTAAAAGAATTTGCCAAAAAATCCCTTGAAGATACTACAGCACGCAACAGGTACAAGATGATTGCTCAAGCGTATGAAGAATTGATCAAATCAACAACGGTAAATTAAACTATAGCCTTAATGTAACCTAAGTGATATTAGGCTTGGCCTTCTCTGTACTATTCTGTTTCTTTTCATGTTGGGAGTCAACCTACCCTGAATTCATTAGAAGATTATGTTATTAGTTCCAGTATAGTATTATATTTGCTTGACATTGAAGTATTTTATCATTATTATGTTCTTGTAATGCAAATAAACTTATATAATATAGCTATAAGTATAATTATTTATAATACAGTATATATTAATGTACAGGCTATTCAACCTTTTAGCGACTCACTTCTTAATCAACTTATCCCAAAGGAAAGACGGATTGATTGGAATCCCGGTATTCCTGCAGGAATACCTAATATTGAGGGACCTATTGTAAATGTTATAGACAACGGAGCTGACCCAGCAGGCAGTCTAAATAGCCAGCAGGCGTTTCAAAGTGCAATTAATAAGTTAGCAGGAAGTGGGGGGGTTGTTTATGTACCAAATGGAAGATATCGTATTGAAAATACTATATTTCTTGAGCATGATAATATAGTTTTAAGGGGAAACGGTTCAGAATCAAAAATATTTCTTGGTGCTGATAATTCAGGAATTCTTATAACATCAAATCAACTAGGGGATTGGCAATTTTTAACGGGAACTCAAATAAAAGGTGATAACTACATTGTTGTCGATGATGGATCCAAGTTTTTGAAAGGTGGATTTGCAGAAATTGAGCAAGACGATGATACAGTCATAATGTTTACTTCTCCAGAGTGGATAACTTCTTGGTCAGAGAATTCAGTTGGTCAGTTATTTAGGATCGAAGAAATCATAGAGGACACCTTAATTTTCGAATCGACATTGAATATTGAGTTTCGAACTAGGCTTAATGCCCGTATAAGACCTTTGGGATTAGTTCAAAATGTAGGCATAGAAAACCTTTATCTGGAAAAAACAGTTCCAATAGGAAGTACCGTTTTATTCAAGAATACTGCTTATTCGTGGATTCGACAGGTTGAGAGTTATCATACAGGAAGATCACACGTAGAACAGACTAGATGCTTAAAAAATGAAATTAGAGATAGCTATTTTCATCACGCCTTCAGCTATGGTGGTGGAGGATCTGGGTATGGAGTCGAGTGCGGATATCACACAACTGGCTGTTTGGTCGAAAATAACATTTTTGATTCTCTAAGGCATGCTATGATAGTGCAAATGGGTGCAAATGGAAATGTATATGGATACAATTTCTCAAGAAATACTTTACAAGGCGATGGAGAAACAGATCTAACCCCAGATATCTCGCCGGATATTTCTATTCATGGCCACTATCCATTTATGAATCTTTTTGAGGGTAATGAAGTTGAAGAAATTGGTATTGGTGATTGGTGGGGCCCAGCTGGACCTGGAAATACTTTTTTCAGAAATAGAGTGAATCTTGATGGCGTTGTGTATTGGGATGCTTCACATAGTCAGAACGTAATCGGGAATGTAATTTCTAAGATCCAGGATCAACACGAAATTGCTGAAGACAAATTGGAACACGGTAATTTGGTTGCTGGTATTATTAATTGGGATCCGGAAATTTCTATAAAAGAACTCCCGAAATCGCTATATCTTTATACCGTACCGGGATATATGCATGGTTATGTTTGGCCTGCCTTTGGACCAGATGTGAATCAAGATAGTAAACTTCCTGGAGAAGAACGATATGAGTTCTTAATAACCAAATCCAAAACAGATAGCATTGAAAAGGTCGTTGCAGTATATCCGAATCCGTGCTCTACCATTCTTTATATCCATGGTTTAGAAATAGGTTCAAATATTCGATTAGTCAGTTTAGCAGGACAAGTAGTGCAGGATCTTGGAAGATCTGTCTCACAGTCTCTCACTCTAAATCTTTCAGATCTTGAAAGGGGAATTTACTTATTACAAATTCGAGACAATTCAGGAGTCCTTACTACCAAGAGGCTTGTGCTAATATAGCCCTTGTTTCTTTTTCACTTTCAATGGTTGACAATGAATTATTTATCGATAATATCTTAAAGAACCTTAATCTAAAAGAGGTATTCTCCGCTATTTGAGGGCTTCCCATTTCGGATAGGGTGTAAGCATACGGCCAGGTACACATCCGATTTTTTCAACCAGCCGTTGGCCGTACCAACAGGTCCTCGTCATTTCGGACTATACTGGCCCCTGATAGGATTTGGGATAAAGATTCAATGCAATTGGGGATTCTGGAGTTGAGTCAGGATTTTCCAACTTGTTCCAGAAGATTATGGATATTCCTACAAGTTTGTTGGAGTTTTCTGAAGTTTTTCGGAGGCGTTATTCCCTTTGGTCATGAGCTCCACTTCGTTCCGGTTCCAACGATGGGGCAACAGATCAGCCAGGTCCAATGAGTAATCATTGTTATATTCCGGGATCCGGGTTAGCACATCAGTGAGCCATTCCCTGGGGTTCACATCACAGGCCTTGCAGCATCCCAGGAGGGAGTACATAATGGCTGCGTTTTCCGCTGCTTCATGATTACCACAGAACATATAATTCTTTCTTCCTACAGCCAATCCCCTCAATGCATTTTCGATTTCATTGTTATCCAATTCATACCGGCCATCCAGATGGTACCGGGATAATCGATGGAAAATAGAATATGTATAACTCAATGCCTTGCCCATTCTCCCTTTCGGCAACACCTTCGGATAATACTGTACCACCCACTTTTCAAAGGCACAAAGAATGGGATATGCCAGTTTCTTACGAAGCTCAGCACGTTGCTCATAGTCCAACTGCTGATCTGTGGCCATGGTCTCGACACGATAGAGCATCCCGATCTGTTCCAGGGCATACTCAGCTCCGGATTTATCTTCCTTTATGGCCTCATGAAATTTGCGTCTTGCGTGTGCCCAGCAACCAAGGAGTAAAACTCCTTTTTTATGCTCATATATCGAGTAGGCTTGATATCCATCCGTCTGGACAGCGCCTTGGTAATTACGAAGCAATTCTATAACCACCCTCTGTGCACGCGAGCCCTGGTCATAATGGAAAAACAAGAGGTTTTCCATGACAGAGCGTACCACCCATAAATATGATTTTACTGCCCGCTGCTTTTTACTATCGATTACCGGTACAGTGCTTTCATCAACCTGTATGTAATCCGTGGCCAGTACAATCTCTCTTAATCTGTCATACAGGGCACGGAGCAGATCTCCACTGCCCTTAAACCAGCCATTTACTGTTGAAGCCGAAATCGATATCCCTGATTGTTTAAATATGGCCAACTGCCGGTGGAAAGGCAGGTGGTGCATGTATTTACTTATCAAAAGCTCTGCCAACAGGCTCGGTCCGGCATTGCTGCGGGGAAGTGGCAAAAGGGGCATGGCGCCTATCTTTATCTTTTCGCCCGATTCTTCAGTATCCTTATCCGGTTCTTCCTGCTCTTGAAGGGCTTTCTTCAACACATATTTGGGACGAACTATGCGGCGAACAAATAACTCACCAGGCTTATGCTCCAATACCTCAGATACCTCTTCCCCGATGCGCACCCAGTTCTCATCGATGCCTTCGGGTTCAATGATTTCTTCTTCCCGGCGATACCAATCCGGCAATGGCTGGCGAACAGGTTGTTGCTTCTTCTTCTCCGGTTTTTTACGTTCGTAGTTGATGATTTCCCTGGCTGCTTCTACAATGGCTTCTTCCTCTTCTGGCAATACATCCAGGCCTTCGAAGTCGATCTTACGCTGGTTGGGATCTTCCGGGATATACTTCTCGCTGCTGGGCTTCCAGAACTTGCGGCGGTACCAGGATAATTGGTCAGTCAGCTGTTTGATCTTATCATCCTTTTCCTTGAGCTGCTCGTCCTTCTTTTTAAGCAAAGACTCAGCCTTTTCTAATGCACCATTGTCGATTTCTCGCAACCGGGACAACTCCAGATACATTTCGTCCCGCTCCTGTAAAAGGTCCTCGATTAACTGGTCTCTGTCGGTAGGATTATCCACTGCAAAAGGCTGTGTTTTACAGTGTTTAAGATAATATAAATACCCCGGGTTTATCTCGAAAAACCCTCGTGCTTTATCAACATTTTGTGTTGATATGTTAGGACCTTTTTTTGAGTTTTCCCTGGCGCAATTTGACGCTTTCAACCATCATCACCAGGTCGTTCCAATGCATACTTAAAGACAGGGTATGCTCATCATAAGAAGGAAGTTTGAAGCGACCTGAGTCCAGCTTCTTATGGTAGATCACCATCCCGGCATACTCCATGTGAAGGACCTTCATGATGTTTTGCCTTCGGTTAACGAAAATGAATACCCCACCTTCTCGTAAATCCTGGTTCATAAACTCAGTAATAATCCCGCTTAAGGTATAAAAGCTCTTGCGCATATCTACTGGCAAGGGGTACAGGTAATATTGAAGGGATCGGTGTAGATGGAACATACCCTCAATCTAAAAGACAAACAAGAGTGCGGAGGTGGTCAAGATCCAGATCCTGGGTGATCCTCAGTCGTGTTCCATTGGGATATACTACCTCCAATAATAGGTTGTCTTCAATGTTCCTGTCCTCCTGAACCGATGGCTGGTTTTTATTGTAGCTGTGGTGTGAAGCCGGGGATGCTGGTTTTACAACCAGTGGAATGAAATTTTTATTAGTTCCCTTAACTCTTAGTTTCTTGTACCAATAGTAAAAAGTAGATGTGGCGATCCCTTCATTTGAACAGAACTCTCTTACCGATAATCCGGATTCTTGTTGGCGCCGATAGAACGCAAGGAACTTCGATTCACTAAGCATGATTTTTTAGGGGCCTAAGTTAGTCCCGGGGGCCCGTCGCTACAAGATGTAACTGGCCGTATGCTTACGATAGGGTAACTATTTCTCCTCAACTTTAAAGTCCTTTGCTGGATCCAACTAATTTTGAGCTATTGGAAAGGAACTCCTCCCGATTCTCTTTGCAATCTCAATTTGCTTCGGCTATTTTTTCACGATCTGGATCTGCTATTTCCACTGGATATTTGACAAATGACACTGAATTAGGGATGTAGTGGCCCTATTTTCTCATGAAGAATCAAATCAGATGACAGGGGCGTTTCTGCCAAGAATGGAGGATTGGTATATCTTCGACAGTAGTAAATCACCCCATTTTTTGTATTGATCAAATTGAGATGAGAACCCGAGGTCTCTTGTCGTAGTATGCAGTAACTTAG
This sequence comes from uncultured Bacteroides sp., assembly GCA_964604655.1. GTDB lineage: Bacteria > Bacteroidota > Bacteroidia > Bacteroidales. Next base: position 7,721 of record CAZRZY010000060.1, read on the forward strand.
ATTTCGAATTGAGTTCAGAAGAGAACCCGTATTTTAGAAGTTGAAACCTAAATGAGTACTTAAATGACCCTGGAGAATCCGAGTTGGATGGCACATTTTCGTAGCAGGGCGAGGTCTGTTTTTCGCAAGCACTCGTTACCCCGTTGGGTAGTGTTTACCTTTGACTTAGGTTCTGTGGTGCTAACATTCTATTTCTCCTATTTGCTTAGGTTTAATTTCGAATTTGGTGCTATCGATATCAACCTGGCAGTCGAACAATCGCTGTTGGTTTTTGGCGTCTATTGTATTTTCGAATTGATTTTCCGTTCCTTCTCCGGACTGATAAGGCATACCACCATACAGGATATTTTCAATGTGATCCTGTCTGCCTCCTTTTCTGCGGGGACCTTGCTTGCTTTGAGCATTCTAAGCAGAATTCTGGGATGGAGCAATATTTTAACGGTACCCATATCGATCATAATGATCCATTTCGTCACCGTGAGTGTCCTGTTGTTTGTGGTCAGGATATTGGTCAAGATGATCTATGAGCTTGTGAGCAATGATCCGAAGAATAAGAAGAATGTAATCATTTTTGGTGCCGGATCCATGGGGGTAATCGTGAAGCGTGTGATCGGAAGCGATAACTCCAATGAATTCAACATTGTGGCTTTTCTGGACAACAACCGCAAGCTTCAAAATAAAAGTTTGAGCGGGATCCCGGTATTTGGCCCGAAAAAGTTGAAGAAGGAGTTTCTGGAAAAATACCAGATAGATACCATGATATTCGCGATTGTGAATATTCCCTCTAATGAGAAGGCGGATATTTACAGGTTCGCAGTCGACCTCGGTTTAGAGGTGCTGGAAGTCCCTGAGGTGCACAAGTGGCTGAACGGCACATTTCAGGTGAATCAACTGAAGAAGATCAGGTTACAGGATCTGTTGTCCAGAGAGCCTATTAAGTTGAATATGAAAATGATTGCCAATGGATTGTCGGGAAAAACAATCCTTGTGACTGGTGCAGCGGGTTCCATAGGATCCGAGATCGTCCGTCAGCTGACACGGTTCAACATGAAGAGGATGATTCTTGTGGACAATGCGGAAACTCCCATGTTCCAGATGGAGAACGAATTAAGGGAACACTTCCCGCTTGCGCCGGTCTGTACCATACTGGGCGATGTGACCGACCAGGTGAAAATGGATCGTTTATTCAGGAAGTATTCGCCGGAAATCGTATTCCATGCAGCGGCCTATAAACATGTTCCGTTAATGGAAGAGAATCCACATGAGGCCATCAGAGTAAACGTGGGGAGTACCGCTGTTCTCACAAAGCTTTCTGTTCAGTATGATGTCCAGAAGTTTGTTATGGTTTCCACGGACAAGGCGGTGAATCCGACCAATGTGATGGGAGCCTCGAAGCGCATGTGTGAGATGATCCTGAGATCCAGATCCCTCACTCCTGGTAACCGAACACGTTTCGTGATTACCCGGTTCGGGAACGTGCTCGGCTCCAATGGTTCGGTGATACCGATCTTCCGTAAGCAAATCGAAGAAGGAGGGCCGGTAACGGTCACTCACCGCAACATTACCAGGTATTTCATGACCATACGTGAGGCATGTCAGTTGGTCCTTGAGGCAGGATTCATGGGTATGGGGGGCGAAATCTTCGTGTTCGATATGGGGCATCCTGTAAAAATCGCCGACCTGGCCAAAAGAATGATCCGGCTTTCTGGTTATGTCCCGGACGAGGACATTAAGATTGAGTATACCGGATTACGCCCCGGAGAGAAACTATTCGAGGAGTTGCTGGCTAACAAGGAGAAAACGCTACCTACTTATAATCCCAAAGTGAAGACCGCAGAAGTGGCCTGGCTTGATTATCAAAAAGTCCTGGCAAAAATCCATAAATTACTCTACGCTTACCAGTCGATGGAAGATGTGGAGTTGGTCAGACATATCATGGCAATCGTTCCGGAGTACAGTCCGCATAACCAAAAATATTCGGGGCTTTTAGAAGATTCTGATGAGGTAGAGATCAGAGATTCCTTTCCGGATTAGTGAAAATCACAAGGTATGACTGTGGATCACATCTGCTTTGCCGTTAAAGACATTCGTACCGGAATTAAGAACTGGCAGAAGGCTTTTGGTTATAAGCAAATGACTGAGGTCGTGAATAATTCCAGACAGAAAGTCAAAGTCGTCTTCCTCTCAAAAGAAGATAGCATTACGGTAAAATTAATAGAGCCTTTTTCTGATAATGGATCTGTTCAGAATTTTGTGAATAAAGGGGGTGGATTTCACCACCTGTGCTTTAAGTGTGATGATCTGGATGATCAGATGGCAGATCTTAAAGACAAGGGGCTGATCACTCTGGTAGAACCCCAACCCGGAGAGGCTTTCGAAAATGAGCGAATTGCATTTATGCTTACCCGCTTTGGCATCAATATAGAATTAATTGATACGGATAATAAGGCCAAGATACGTCTCTGAGCGATTCAATTTTCTGAAGAACAACTACCCCCGCAGCCACAGGAGACACCTTTATCCTCCAGGTCTTTACTGCCGGCTTTACAGCTCCCTCCGGAAAATTCAGCTCCTCGGTCCAGCAGAAGTCTGATACCCAGACCCATAAATGCGATCCCTACAAGAATCAGGGCGATCAACATTATCTTCCACATAGTTTTTCCTCCTCTTTTTGACTTATAGTTTAACAACCGATCATGCGTGTTGTTGACAGCTCGTACAGATTTTTGCCTCTTTTAGCTTCCGGTTATGGCAACGAATTTCGTCGTGTTTTACGCATGTAATGCCCTTTTTGTGCATCTGACGGTTGTGGCCCACACGGAATTCCGGGAATCTTCCCCTCTTGCGTACCAGGATGCTAAGCATCATGCCAAACACGGAGAGGCTGACCAGGATTAAGGTAAAAATGAGTATCTTTAGGAACATCTGACTAATCAAATTGCTGTATTGTCTGATAAAATGCGTAATCTGAAGCAAAGATAATCAATGATTGCTTTGAAAAAAGAAGACGTACTTTCAGATTTCAAATTGGCTCATCTCAGCAGACAGATCGCCACTCTGGCACGTAAAGAGGTACTTTCCGGCAAAGCGAAGTTCGGGATATTCGGAGATGGAAAAGAGGTAGCCCAGATCGCCCTGGCAAGGAACTTTCAGAACGGGGATTGGAGGTCCGGCTATTACCGCGATCATACTTTTATGATGGCCACCGGAACCACCAACGCGGAACAATTCTTTTATCAGGTATACGGGCATACCGATGAAAACCTCAACCCGGCCAGTGCAGGTCGGAATTTTAACAACCACTTTGCCTCTGTCAGTGTGAATCCGGATGGCAGCTGGAATAATCTGGCGGATATGAAAAACTCCTGTGCCGATCTGTCACCGGTCTCCGGTCAGATGCCCCGGTTAGTTGGACTGGGTTATGCATCCAAGCTCTTCAGGAACAATATAGAACTTTCATCACTGAACCAGTTCTCAATTGGAGGCAACGAGGTGGCCTTTGGTACCATTGGTGATGCAGCCACAGCAGAGGGCCATTTCTTTGAGGCGATGAACGCTATTGCTGTACTGCAGATCCCGGTGGTTATGACGGTCTGGGATGACGGGTACGGAATTTCGGTGACCCGGGACAAACAGGTCGTTAAGGAGAGTGTTTCCAAGGCACTGGAAGGATTCAGAAAGAAAGAGAATGAGGAGGGGATACTTATATACAAGGTCAGGGGTTGGGATTACACCGAGATGATGAAGGTCTTCGAGGAAGGGGTGGAGATTTGCCGCAAGCAACATATTCCCGTGCTGTTTCATGTGGATGAGATGGTCCAGCCCATGGGACACTCAACTTCCGGAAGCCATGAAAGATACAAGTCAAAGGAAAGATTGGAGTGGGAAGCGGCCCACGATCCACTGATAAAGATGGAGAAGTGGATCCTTGAATCGGGACTGGCCGGCAGGGAGGAACTGGATCAGTTGAAGAAGATGGCTGCCGACGAAGCGAAGTTTGCCAGGGATACGGCATGGAAAAACTATACTGAACCGATCCACAGGGAAAGAGACGATCTGCTGAGTATTATTGATAACCGAACCTGCCAGTGCAGGAACGAAGATGTGGATAAACTGGGGATCCTCAGCAGGGACCTGAAAAGGATAATGTATCCCATCCGCAGGGATATCCAGAGCACTGCCAAAAAGATTCTGCGGTATCTGTGCATGGACTGTCCCATGCGAGAGGAGCTGCAGGAAAGCTTATCCGGCTGGATCGCCGATTATAAGGAAGAAAACAGGAAGCGTTATACTACCCATCTGTATTCCGAGACGGACCGCTCTCCCTTAAAGGTGGAGCCTGCTGCCCCTGTATATGATCCGGAGCCGGAGAGGGTTACCGGGCGTGAGATCCTCCGGGATAATTTCGACGCCTTACTGGCTGCCGATCCCAGGATTCTCATTTTTGGCCAGGATACGGGCAAGATCGGAGATGTGAATAAGAGCCTGGAGGGACTCCAGGAGAAGTATGGAGAACTGAGGGTGACCGATACGGGGATCCGGGAGTCGACGATAATCGGGCAGGGGATAGGGTTGGCTCTGAGAGGTTTGCGACCTATTGCCGAAATCCAGTATTTTGATTATATCCTTTACGCCCTGGATACCATCAGTGACGACCTGGCATCGCTGCACTGGAGGACCAAAGGGGCACAGATCGCTCCTTTGATCATACGAACCCGCGGTCACCGTCTGGAGGGGATCTGGCATTCGGGCTCTCCCCTGAGTATGGTGATCAACTCCATTCGTGGCGTCCATATCTGCGTACCCAGAAATATGACCCAGGCCTCGGGAATGTACAATACGCTGCTACAGGGGGATGATCCGGCACTTGTCATTGAGCCCCTGAAGGTCTATGGTTTACGGGAGGAGAGGCCGGGCAATTTAGGGCAGTTTCGTGTTCCTCTCGGTATCCCTGAGGTGATTCGTGAGGGGGATGATGTGACCCTGGTGACCTACGGATCGTGTGTGAGGATTGGAATAAAGGCAGCAGAACAGCTGGCCGAATTCGGCATCCATGTAGAGGTCATTGATGTTCAGACACTCCTTCCATTTGATATTCACCACATGATAGCCGGATCGGTACGAAAAACCGGCAGAGTGGTGTTCTTCGATGAAGATGTTCCCGGAGGAGCCACCGCCTACTTACTGCAGAAGGTGCTGGAAGAGCAAAAAGCTTATTATTATCTGGATTCAGAACCGACCACCATAACTGCGCAAGAACACCGGCCTGCCTACAGCTCAGACGGTGATTATTTTTCCAATCCCAATGCCGAGGATGTATTTGAGGTGATTTATGGGATCATGCACGAATCGGATCCAGGGAAATATCCAAAAATCTATTGATCCGGTTACTGTTTCAGGATCAATTGAGTGTGCGATACTTCATCATTTGTGACAACCAGGATGTAGGTGCCTGGTCGAAGATGACTCAGATTTAATACATCGGAGTTCATGTCGACCTGGTCGGCCATTAACCTCCTGCCCAGGAGATCGAACAACTCTACCCTGTAGATTTTGCTGTCGGGCAGTTGAATGTGAAGCAGGTCCGAAATCGGATTAGGTGTCACTCTGATGGTCTGCGCCAGCATCTGTTTTAAATCTGTGGTACACTCTTGAGAGAATATCAGGTTGGCGTAATGTTTTGTTCTGATTTCAATACCTTCGGGTGGAAATGGAAGTACCCAAACACAGATATATCTCAGAGAGGGCATTTCGTCTATCTCCAGCAACCTGATTCGTTCATTTCCTGAAATGTCCAGATAGTCCATCTCATTCCCGGAGCATTTGAGAACCAAGAGATTGCTATTATTCTGCAGTGCTAAACTGATAATGGAGTTGTTGCTGCAATTCAAATACTCCAGTTGCGCATGTTCTGAACTATTCAAATATGTCAATCGATTGTAGGAGCAATCCAGATAACGTATCTCCAATATGCCAAGTGAATCCAGGTTTGATATCTGGTTTCCGACACAGATGAAGGTATCCAGATTAAAAAAGGAACATTCCTAATTGCCATTTTTCGTACATTGTTATTTACCATTTACACCTGTCCTGGATGACGTAGTTAATGCCATCGAAGATGGTATCGCCGCCAATATCCAGATAAACCACGTTTTCAGCTTCACTGTAGCTGATCACCTGGTCTTGATTGGCATCAATTCCCTCCTCGATTAAAGCCCTGAGAAACAGGCTATCTTTAAAATGGACCGTATCCACTGCCGGCTGTAACCAAGTGATTTTTTTAAGCTCCTTCTGCCAGAAACCATCTTCAGATTTCACTTCTTCATAGCCGGGTGATTGGATCAGACCAAACCAGCTCCCCCTTTTCCCGAAAAGTGTGGAATGGGGAATAACTTCATTTTGATCCGGAATCCACTTATAGATAACGGTTTCCTCTTTATGAGCCTCTTTGTTATTTTTGTGGACAATCTTCCATTGATCTATCCATAACTGAAGACTCTCTGACCAGGTGGACTGCACCTTCTCAGAAACAGAGGAAATAGGATCGAATGAACTCATCTCCCGTGACTGGAGAATCAATGAGTCATTTAGGGGATTTAACATATAGTTGACTAACTCGATCTTTTCACCATCTGCATCGAACTTCTGGGTACTCCAGCCATTCAGATCCCATTTTCCAGAAATCAGATCACGATTATATTTTTTATATAAGACCTTCTGCTGATCATTTTGAGGCGAGAGAACAACCCTGAATATGGTATCCCAACCGTTGGTTTCATTCCATTGAGCAATGTACTGATTTTCTAAAATCGATATGTCATTATATTCCTGTGTGATGCGCATGCTGTTAATCCAACCTGAATTGGTTGAATCCCAGATCTCCCAGATTTTTTCTGCTAATAAACGCGGATCATCGAATTTCTGGAAAATCCTCAGGGTCTGTATCCAGTTGTTCTGATTCGAATCAAATATCCAGCAGGTAGTCTGAACCTCTCCTCCATCCTCTGAAATAACACGCTCTTCCTTCCATCTCTCCAATGGCTCACCGGAATTATTTACTTTATTGTACTTCAAAAATTCAGTTACACGGTAGTCCTTTGAATAGGAAAATTCGATGCAGTTGTATTCCTCGTTTGGTTTCCATTTGGAGGCAGTTTCATCCCAAGTGAAGAAGTTTATGGAATCTACCCGTAATTCGCCTGCATCCTGGCCTGAAACCAATGCGATGAGAAAAATCAATAGAATACTAATTATATATCTTCTGAAAGTCACCTTGCACAAATATGGGTCAAAGTTAAGAACTTATACAGTGGTTGATTTATGTTTTGACCAAGGTGAATTATTAGTATGTCAATCGGAATAGCGACAATTGACGAATATGAACAAATTCACTCACAACAGCTTAAGCTGTTTTAATATCACTGCTGTACGATCGAACTGACCTAGTGAATTCGTCTGATTGGCCGGAGTAAGATTGTGGGTTGGAAACCCACAATCTGATCGGAGAACAGAACTATAACGTGAGCAAGATATGGGTAAAGACACTGGATGAAACACAATAATTGAAATACGAGGCGAATTATGGATGCGAGATCAGGGAAACGCATCATTTTTCAAGAGAAATGGTTTCCACGAGAGGCCATTTTTTTTTGATGAACCTAAATAACAAAATGTTTTTTACTTTGTTCAGTACAATGAGATCTTTTTATCTTAAAACCAAATTACATTTTTTTTCTGCCTCAATTATTCAATTCCCTGCCTCATGAAAACCACCTTTTCGCGTTTAGTAATTTCAGCTCTTCTCTCCAGTTTCTATCTTAACATTTTTATTAATCCGATTGAAGCCCAGAATTTCAGTACCAGCGGTTTACAGGGTGCGAATCTGAACAATCCCACCTCCCTGCAGTTTGGTCCCGACGGAAGGCTTTATGTCAGCCAGCAGAACGGACTGATCTACGCGTTCACCATTGAGCGTAACGGGGCTTCCGACTACAATGTGATCGATACGGAAGTGATCGACATCGTTCAACAGATACCCAACTACAATGACGACGGAACCGTGAGTTCTATTAATACCAGGCAGGTTACCGGTATCGTAGTGACCGGGAGTCTTTCCAATCCAGTGCTTTATGTAGGATCGAGCGATCCGCGAATCGGCGGCGGCGGCGGCGGAAGCGATAAGAATCTCGATACCAACTCGGGTACGATCAGCCGATTGACCCGGGATGGATCCGGATGGGACAGGGTGGATATTGTCAGGGGTCTGCCTCGTTCTGAGGAAAATCATGCCAACAACGGAATGCTTATCGATCATTCGACAAATACCCTTTTCGTGGCCTCCGGAGGCAATACGAATGCGGGATCGCCTTCCAACAATTTCGCACTGATTACCGAGTATGCCCTGTCGGCCGCCATTCTTACCGTCGATCTGGATGCCATTGAGAGTTTGCCCATTCAGTACGAGACAGTCAATGGCCAAACGGTGGCCTTCGTGTATGATCTGCCCACGCTGGATGATCCTACCAGGACCAATGCCAATGGAATCACAGATCCCTCCGATCCCTTATACGATGGGATTGACAATAACGATCCTTTCGGAGGGAACGACGGAATGAACCAGGCAAAGATTTTAACTGGCGGGCCTGTTCAGGTGTATGCTTCCGGTTTTCGCAACGCATACGATATTCTGAAAACTCAGAGTGGTCATCTTTACACGTGGGACAATGGTCCCAACGGCGGTTGGGGCGGACATCCCGACAACGAAGGCCCGGAGGGTAATGTGACCAATAACTATGTGACCGGGGAACCGGGATCGAACGGACCGGGCCCGAACGATGATCAGGTGAATAATATGGACGGGCTTCATTTAATCTCGGGTCCGGGATATTACGGGGGTCATCCGAATCCCATCAGGGCTAATCCATCGGGCGCCGGTCTTTTTACGCATGATCACGCAGATGGTTCCGGCGGGGAAAACGGGGTCTGGAGGACGGAGGTGACCGGGGATCTGAACACTACCTTGCCGGTAGACTGGCCACCGGTCCCGCTTTCAATGGCTGATCCTGTTCAGGGGGATTATCAGAATCCTGGGGTGGATGACCTTTCTTTGTACACCCTTCCCAATTCGACCAATGGCATTGCCGAATATACAGCGTCAAATTTTAACGGGGCGATGCAGGGCAACCTCCTGGCAGCATGTTTTAACGGGTCCATCTACCGGGTTCAGCTGAACGGTTCGGGGACCATCAACTCTACAAGCGATGTAACTGTTTTGGCCAGCGGGTTTGGTTCCACCCCCCTGGATGTGATTGCCCGGGGCGACGGAGATCCCTTCCCCGGCACAATCTGGGCGGTTACCTACGGGGCAGATAATGTGACTATTTTCGAACCGCTCGACTTTGTTGACTGTTCCGGAACGTATGATAATACCGTCGATGAGGATCTGGATGGTTATACGAATGCCGACGAGATCGATAACGGGACGGATCCCTGCAATGGAGCCAGTGTACCGCAGGATTTTGATGGAACACAGATTAATGGTTTTCTTGTTTCTGACCTGAACGATCCGGATGATGATGATGACGGTCTTAATGATCAGGTAGATTTTTTCCCCCTGGATGCTTCCAATGGTCTTACCACCGATATTCCTTTAAGTTATCCTCTGTTGAACGGAAATCCGGGATTCGGATTTTATGGTCTGGGATTCACGGGACTCATGTCGAATGGTACGGATGATTATCTGGATCTGTGGAAGAACGAAACAAACAGTACGGTGGAGATTATTGCCGGAGGAGCTGTGGGGCTGTTTACCATTAACGGTGTCACTCCGGGTGATGCCTATGGAGGCCTGAACGATCAGGTGAACGCATTTCAATTCGGGTTGCACGTAAGCGCCGGGACTCCGGCATTCACCTACAAGGCAAGTATTGTGGGTCCTGTATACAGTTCCACCCCTGATGGCGACCAGTCCATGGGTATATTTCTAGGAAAAGGCGATCAGGATAATTATGCGAAACTGGTAGTGAATCATACTACTACCGACGGACTGCTCTTCCTGGTGGAAAATAATGGCACTGTTTCCACGTTCCAGTACGAGATTGCAGGAATAGGCAGTCAGAGTGAATTGTCGCTAAGTCTCATCACCGATCCTTCAGCAGGTACCATTCAGCCTGCTTACTCAGTTGGAGGTGGTCAGCGGATAACACTCGGCTCTCCTTATCCGGTGAGCGGTGAGTTGCTGAATGCTCTTCAGCAAACGGATCAGGCGTTAGCATTAGGCATCATAGCCACCTCCAGGAATTCCACTTCGGGTTTCAACGCTACTTGGGACCAGCTGGATGTCACCTATGAACCTTTCACCTCCACCGGAAGCTGGACCCATATCCATGATGGAGAATCATGTAATGCATTCGGCAGCCCGGGGAGCTGTATGCAGGGAAGGCATGAGGCCGCTTTCGTGCAGGCCGGGGATAAGTTCTACCTGATGGGCGGCAGGGAACATGGTTCCAATGTCAACATATATGATTACTACACCGACACATGGACCATTGGCTCTACCCCGCCTTTGCTGCTTCATCATTATCAGGCGGTGGAGTTCAATAATCTGATCTATATCCTGGGAGCATTCACCGGTACTTTCCCGGATGAAGATCCGGTCAATCAGGTCGTTATTTATGATCCCCTGAACGATACGTGGCATGATGGTCCTGAAATTCCCCGTCCGAGGGGTAGTGCAGGGGCAGTAGTCTATAATGATAAAATCTATCTGCTGGGCGGACTGACCAACGGCCACATCGATGGTCATGTGACCTGGTTTGATGTATACGATCCTCAGGCGAACACCTGGGAACAATTGCCAGATGCCCCTCATGCCAGGGATCATTTCCATATTGTGGTTGAAGATGGAAAATTATATGCAGTAGCCGGCAGGAGGTCCAATTACGGAGGTCCTAATGGTACTCTTAATGATACGGAAGAAGCAGTCGATGTCTTTGACTTCTCAACAAATAGCTGGAACACACTCGGGGCAAATCTGCCAACCCCCAGGGCCGGCAGCAGTATCGCCAGTCTGAACAGTGAGATCATTGTGATCGGGGGAGAATCAGGAAGCCAGACCGCGGCACACAGTGAGGTGGAAGCATTGAACGTAAGCACACAGACATGGCGGACTCTTACTCCGCTTAATACCGGAAGGCACGGAACACAGGCGGCTGTCTCCAATGGAGGAATCTACCTTCCAACAGGTTCTCCAGTCGCAGGATTAGGCTCTTCGACTGTGTTTGAGGTGTTTCATTTCCTTGATCCTGCCTCACCTGTCGGTAATCCGATTATTCAGGGCCTGCTGAATAGTGAGCTTGGAAGCAGTATCGATTTTGGCAACTTCCAGCAGGGCGATCAGCAGTCGCTGTCGGTACCCATCAGCAATGAAGGAGGGAATCAGGCCATCATTTTAACCGAGATTTCAGTGACGGGTGATACGGATTTCCAATTAAGTTCCACATTTTCACTACCCGTGGTAGTAGCTCCCGGGAGCACTTTCAATGTACCTATTGACCTGAATGTGATTGAGGATGGAGCAAGGTATACGACTCTTTCTGTTCAGAATTCTTCTGCAGTGGCCCTTACGGTGGATTTGTCTATCAACACCGGCTCTTCTCAGGGCGAGGAAATTATAAGGATCAATGCGGGAGGGGGTCCGGTGACTGCAGATGGAATGAACTGGCTGGCCGATCAGTACTTCTCTGGCGGGAATACGTATAATACCTCGCTGTCTATCGGCAATACGACCAGCGATGAGGTCTATCAGTCGGAGCGCTGGGGGGAATTCAGTTATGCCATCCCGCTCTCCACCGGCGATTATATGGTGGAGTTGCACTTTTCGGAGATCTACTATGTGGACGGAGCCCCCGGAACTTCGGGACCGGGCCAGCGGGTATTCGACATCCTGGTGGAGGGTGTTGTGGTGGAAAGTGTTTTTGATATCAATGCCACCACCGGCTCGAATACTCCAGAAGCCGTCGTCCTCAGTTATCCGGTCAGTATTACGGATGACCTGCTGAATGTCGGTTTCCAATCTTCGGTGGAAAACCCGAAGATTTCCGGAATTGTTGTGTATTCCACTTCTACAGGACCCCAGAACCAGCCTCCGGTGGCATCGTTCACAGCCGGTCCGGCCACTGGCGAGGCACCGCTGACGGTGAGTTTCGATGCCGGCGGATCGAGCGATCCGGACGGAACGATTTCGGGCTATCAGTGGGCTTTCGGAGACGGATCCACGGCAACGGGTTCCATCTCGCAGTATACCTACGATACCCCCGGCACTTATACAGTGACTCTGACGGTGACCGACGATGAGGGGCTGACTGACAATTCCACTACGACAGTGACAGTCAACGATCCGGTGGCTCCGCCGCCTGTCGCCACCCTTGCGATCAACGCCGGCGGACCGGCGGTGACAGTGGACGGTGTGGACTGGGAGGCCGACCAGTATTTCAGTGGCGGGAACAGCTATACCAACAGCAGTCTCTCCATCGGGAACACCAACAGCGATGAGGTCTATCAGTCGGAGCGCTGGGGGGAATTCAGTTATGCCATCCCGCTCTCTGCGGGCGATTATATGGTAGAGTTGCACTTTGCAGAGATCTACTTCGTGGACGGGGCTCCCGGAACTTCGGGACCGGGCCAGCGGGTGTTCAATGTCCTGGTGGAGGGTGTTTTGGTGGAAAGTGGATTTGACATCAATGCCACTACCGGCTCGATTACGGCCGAAGCAGTGGTGTTGAGTTATCCGGTGACGTTAGGGGACGGTCAGCTGGATATCGGGTTGACTCCCACAGTGAACAATGCGAAGGTCTCGGGCATTGTGGTACGTTCAGAAACTGTAAACCAGAACCAGCCTCCGGTGGCATCGTTCACAGCCGGTCCGGCCACGGGCGAGGCACCGCTGACGGTGAGTTTCGATGCCGGCGGATCGAGCGATCCGGACG
>CAZRZY010000060.1:20806-28683 GCA_964604655.1 uncultured Bacteroides sp.
TGCAGAGATCTACTTCGTGGACGGGGCTCCCGGAACTTCGGGACCGGGCCAGCGGATCTTCGATGTTTCGGTGGAAGGGACCCAGGTGCTGACGGACTTTGACATCAATGCGCTCACGGGTACGGGCACTCCTTCAGCAATTGCGGAGAGTTTTGCGGTGACGGTGAACGACGATGTGCTGAATATCGACTTTACAGGATCGGTGAATAACCCGAAGATCTCGGGTATTATCCTGAGCTCTGAAGACGGTAATGACCTGAAGTCGGCCGATGCTTCAGCGGAAGGTGACCTTGTGCTGTCAGTTGTTGATGGTGGTAACCGGCCCGGCATTCAGATCTTTCCCAACCCGGTCCGCAATGAGCTGTTTGTCCGCTCCAACATGGCGATTAGTCAACTGGAAGTTGTGGAGATCTCCTCCGGTAAGCTCCTGAAGCAATTCGAATTGCTAGGGCAGGATCCTATCCGGATCGATATCAGTGATCTGTCACCCGGCATCTATATGCTGAGAGCGACAATGGGAGACGGGCAGCCATCGCAGTATTTCAGGTTTGTGAAATACTAAAATAGTACGATTTTGAAATAGCTGGAGAGCGGATGGTTAAAAGTCCTTCCGCTCTTCGTCTTTGATGGCCTGTGCTTCCGGTTCGTCATCCCTGAACCTCCGGATCCGGTAATTGATGAAGGCGAAGAGGATGCTGAACATGGGGCTCAGGAAGTTGAAGAAGGCATAGGGGAAATATTCCATGGTGGGCACACCCAGGACCCTGGATTGAGTGGCTCCGCAGGTGTTCCAGGGCACCAGCACCGAGGTGATGGTTCCTCCGTCCTCCAGGGTGCGGCTGAGCACCTCCGGTTTCAGTCCCCGCTGGCGGTAGGTGCCGGCGAACATGCGGCCCGGCACCACGATGGCGATGTACTGGTCGGAGGCGGTGATGTTGAAGAAGATGCTGGTGGCGATGGTGGTGGTCACCAGGGAGCCGGTGGATTGTGCCCAGCGGATCACCGAGCTGGTGATCTTTACCAGGAGCCCGGCCGATTCCATGGTTCCTCCGAAGACCATGGCCGAAAGGATCAGCCAGATCGTATTCAGCATCCCCCGCATGCCCGTGCTGGTGAGCAGTTCGTTGACCATCTCATTGGAGGTGGTGATGGCAATATCCCCGAAGATCGATTGCATCACCGAGAGGTAGGAGGCCTTGAAGAGGGTGGAGGTGGTGGGATCCAGTCCTTCGGCCACCTGTCTTATCAGGTGGGGCTGGAAGATGATGGCAAAGGCCGCTCCCATTAGCGAACCTGCCAGAAGGGCAGGAAGTGGAGGGGTCTTTTTGATGATAATGAAGATCAGAAAAGCAGGTACGAGCATCAGCCAGGGGGTGACCCGGAAGGAGGACTGGATCGACTCCAGCACCATCTCGATGTCGCCCGGGGTCGATTCAAATTTGTAGGTGAATCCCATGATCAGGAAGATAACCAGGGTAATGGACATGGCCGGCACGGTAGTGATGGTCATGTACCGTATATGGGTGAACAGGTCGGTACCGGCCATGGCAGGAGCCAGGTTAGTGGTATCGGAAAGGGGAGACATCTTGTCCCCGAAATAGGCCCCGGAGATAACCGCTCCGGCGATCACCCCCTGGTTGATCCCCAGTGCCTGGCCCACACCGATCAGGGCGATCCCGATGGTGGCCACGGTGGACCAGGAGGACCCGGTGGCCAGGGAGACCATTCCGGCGATGATCACCGTGGCGAACAGGAAGATCTTGGGGTGGAACACCTTAAGCCCGTAATAGATCAGGGTGGGGACCACGCCGCTCAACAGCCAGGTTCCGGCCAGTGCCCCGATCATCAAAAGGATCAGGATGGAGGGCATGGCTGAGCTGATACTGTTCACGATTGATTCACGTACCTGGATCCATTTCACGCCCAGTGATACGGCGATAATCCCCGCTACTGCGGCTGCCATGATCAGGGCAAACTGATTGGCCCCGTCCAGAGTGTGATCCCCGAAATGCATGACGTTCAAAACCAGCAGGGTGATCAGCACGGCGATGGGGATAAGCGCCTGTAGGAGGGAGGGAGAAGGGGCTTCTGAAGGCTGATCGGACATAGGCCGCCAATATACTATTTTTACCGGAGGTTCGTTTTATTTTATATGAAATTGGTGTAACTTGTAAGCAGTGCACCCCACCAAAAACGGGCGTTCATGGACCTGAATATTGACTTTTTTGATATCAGTAACGAGAGTGTGGCGGAGAAGGGAAGGATTCTGATTTCCGAGCCTTTCCTGAGCGACAATTATTTCCGTCGATCCATTGTATACCTCACCGAGCACAACGATGAAGGTTCGCTGGGGTTTGTGCTCAACAAACCCCTGGAGCTGAGCATCACTGAGATCGTGGATGGCTTTCCCGATTCTGATTTCACCATCTCAGTGGGTGGTCCTGTAAGTAATAACACCGTCCACTACATTCACACCCTGGGAAAACAGGTCCCGCAGAGCGTGGAGGTATCGGACGGGATCTTCTGGGGCGGCGATTTCGACCATATCAAAGAGCTGATCGCAGCCCAAAGGGTAAAACCCCATGAGCTCCGGTTCTTCCTGGGATATGCCGGCTGGTCCGCCAATCAGCTGGAAGGCGAAATGAAGGAGAATGCCTGGCTGGTGGGAACGATCTCTCCCAGAGCGATCATGCAAAACATGGGCGCGGAGTTCTGGAGTGAAACCCTCAAGCGCTATAAGAACAAGTATAAGGCTTGGGCCAATTTTCCCGAGGATCCGGGGCTTAATTAGTTTTCTATCTTTTCCAGGATTTGGCTTAGGTCGCTGTTGGGTTGGATATGGATGGTCCTTAGCCCTGCGGCCTTACCTGCTTCGCTGTCCCGGTCCGAGTCTCCGATAAACCATGAGCGGTCCGTATCAACCTGGAAACGGGCGATCGCTTTCTCCAATAGCAGGGGTAAAGGTTTACGGCAGAGGCAGGCTTCGTTGTCGCTGTGATGGGGACAGTAGTAAATCTCCTCCAGTTCGATGCCGCCGTTTCTCAGCAGTTCTTTCATATGGCGGTGAACTTCTGCCACATTTTCATGGCTGTTTTTTCCTTTGCTGATGCCTCCCTGGTTGGTGACCATGATAAAATGGTATCCACGGGACTTCAGCTCTGAGAGGGCTTCGATCACACCCGGGTTCAGTTCGAGCTCTTCCGGACGGGTGATATAGTAGTGCCCGGAGTTGTTGCAGATCACCCCGTCACGGTCCAGGAAGATGACTTTTATGCTTTTTTGGTCTTCAGGGAGTAAGGATGGGTTTAACATACGGTGGGTTCATCATTAGATGGCTCTATCATGCGGTGGCTGACGGGGTATCAGGGGGAAAACAGGTTATTGATGAAAACACTCACCAGGGAGGGTTCCAGCAGGATGGGGAACAGGAATCCCACTACCGCTCCCCAGAAGTGGGCGGAATGGTTGATGTTGTCGCTGTTTCGGCGGCTCATGTAGCTGGAGTAGACCAGGTAAAGAATGCCGAAGACGATGCCGGGGATCGGAAGGACCGCAAAGAAATAGATCTTCTGAAGAGGGGCAAAAAAAATGTAGGTAAATACCACGGCCGAGACTGCTCCCGAGGCTCCCACGGCACTGTAGCGTTCCTCGTTTTTATAGCGGCTGATGGTGGAGAGGGCCGACAGGGCAATGCTGGAGATGTAGAGCAACAGGTAGAAAAATGGACCTGAAAAGATCATCCCCTGTTCCTCCAGTCCCGCGAAGATCCTCTCGATGCCGGTGCCAAAGGAATAGAGTACCAGCATATTGATGCCCAGGTGCATATAATCGGTGTGAAGGAAGGCATGGGTGAAGATCCGGTAGTACTGACCTTTCTGAACGATCCGGAATGGGGAGAGGTCGAACCGGTATAGCAGATCCCTGGAACGGAAAGCCGCAATAGAGATCAGTGCTGTCAGTATGACGATGATCAGGGTAATCACAGATGCAGTATTTTAAAGGTCATTTCGCGCAAAAGCTCTCCGGCCGGTGTATTGGAACCACCATATCCTTTGGAACGCATATCATAGGAACGCAGAAGGGAGATGACGGTCACCAGCTTACCGGCATTGTATCGCCGGGCAGCATCCTCGTATTGCTGAACGAAATAGGGATTGATCTTTAGTGCCGAGGCCACGTTCTGTTTCGACCGGTCTTTCAGGTAGTGTAGCAGAAGGAGCTTGGAATAGAAGTAATAGAGCGAAGCAATGGTCTGGGTAATGTGATAGTTTTTTTGGTTTCCGGCGAAGTAATTGATGATCCGGTTGGCTTTCAACACATCCTTCTTCCCCAGGGCGTCCTGCAGTTCAAACTGATTGTAGTCCTTGCTGATCCCGATGTGCTGCTCCACATGCAGCGGGGTGATAGTCCGCTCCCCGTCCCCGATGGCGATGAACAGCTTTTCCAGTTCACCGGCGATCCGTGCAAGGTCGCTTCCGAGATATTCGGCCAGCAGGGCTGTGGCTTTAGGCTCGATCCGGTATTTTTTGTTGGTCACGAATCCGGAGATCCAGCCCGGAACCTGGTTGTCGTACAGTTTTTTGGACTGGAAGGTGACCGCATGTTTCTGGAGCGCCTTGAACACCTTTTTCCGTTTATCAGGGCTCTTGTATTTATAATTGATCACCAGCAGAGTGGTGGGTTGGGGGCTTTTGAAATAGTGCTCCAGTATGTCAAAATCCTTCAGTTCCTGGGCCTCCTTCAGGACCACCACCTGGCGAGAGGCCATCATGGGGAAACGCCTGGCCAGATCGATCACCTGCTGGGCTGCACTGTCCTTTCCGTAGATAACGGTCTGGTTGAAACTCTTTTCAGCTTCCGTGAGTACGTTTCCCAAAATATACTCGGTGGTCCGGTCGATGTAATAGGGCTCATCGCCATGCAGAAAATAGATGGGGCGGTACGACTGTTTCTTCAGATCACCGATCAGCTCTTCGAATGTCATAGCCATATACTTAAAATTTCAGGTGTTTGACAGACTCCCGGTGATCAATGATCTCTCTGAGGGATTCGATCCCGATCTCCAGGTGGGATTGCATGAACTGCTCGGTCACCACCTGATCGCTCTCCTGTGTCTTGACCCCTTCGGAGATCATGGGCTGATCGGAAACCAGCAGGAGGGCACCGGTGGGGATCCCGTTAGCAAATCCTACGGTGAACAGGGTGGCCGTCTCCATATCAATAGCCATGCTTCGGACCACCCGGAGGTACTTCTTAAATTTTTTATCGTGCTCCCAGACCCGGCGGTTGGTGGAAAATACGGTACCGGTCCAGTAATCCCTTCCTGTGTTGCGGATGGTATGAGAAACGGCCCTTTGAAGGGTAAATGCAGGGAGGGCGGGTACCTCCGGAGGAAGGTAGTCATCGGAAGTTCCATCCCCCCGGATGGCGGCAATGGGAAGGATCAGGTCGCCCAGCTGGTTTTTTTTCTTCAGTCCCCCGCATTTTCCAAGGAAAAGTACTGCTTTGGGTTTCACGGCCGCAAGAAGATCCATGATGGTAGCTGCATTGGCACTTCCCATCCCGAATTTGATCATGGTCATATCCCTGGTTGTGACTGACGGCATAGCCACGTTTTTGTTCACCACACGTGTTTGGTGAAGCGATGCAAAAAGCTCCAGGTATGCCTGAAAATTGGTCAGCAGGATATACTCTCTGAAATCTTCCACCTGAATACCTGTATACCGGGGAAGCCAGTTTTCTATGATATCATATTTGGTCTTCATCACCATAGTGATAAACGCAATATCCGGGATCTTTGTTAATTTGCGGTCCGATGGCTAAGATACTGGATTAAATGCGAAATCTGAATCTTCCCGGCTACGATTTCAGGATGAAGGATGAGGGAGGGCAAACCCTCATGTTCGATCCCTTTCGCAGGAAATACGTGGTCTTCACTCCGGAAGAGGAGGTGAGGCAGCGATTCGCCCACTATCTGATGGCAGAGAAAGACTTCCCGGCCTCCCTGATCATGATCGAGCATGGCCTGAAGCTGAATAAAATGGCTAAAAGGTGCGATATCCTGGTCCATAAACCGGCCGGAGTGCCGGCAGTCCTGGTGGAATGCAAAGCCCCGGAAGTGAAGATCACCGGGAACACCTTCGATCAGATCGCCCGCTACAACCTGGCTTTCCGGGTCCGCTACCTGATGGTCACCAACGGCCTGAAGCATTACTGTGCGGCGGTGGATTTCGAATCCCGGGAAATCAAATTCGTCCCTGAAATTCCCTCCTACGCCTCTCTCTAAATCTGCTCACAATATACTTTCAACTGCGTATTGCTCGGGATATTATCTCGGGTGCTGAAATTCGCTAACACGAATTAAGGCACCCTCGACAACATCCCTGCGCAAACAGGTATGCGAGAGGATATGTAAGGAAGGCACATATATTTTCGGAACGAAGTGAGAAAATTCAGTGCCGAATTACATATCCCGAGCAATTCAAAACCCGGTGCCCGAATTAACGTCCCGAGCTTAATTCTCAAGAATCCGCACCAGGTCATTATTTATATAGACATTTTCATTCCCTATATGCTTGAGCTCCAAGACCTGGATGTCGCATAACTGATCCAGGTATTTTCGGGCTGTATTCCTGCTTTTAATGTTTTCTCCAACAAGATGGGTTGCTTTGATATATGGTTGGGTGAATATGGCTTCTATAACGGAATACTCCATTTTTGGAAGATGCTTCTCTATATACTTTCGTGTTTCCGAGAACTGTGTCATGATTTCTTCCATCTTGAACACCGTGTAATCCGCTGTTACCCGTACCGCTTCCAGCATATAGAGCAACCATCTTTTCCAGTCACCCAGGGAAGAAACTCCATTGAGATAGTGGTAATAACTCTCTTTGTTATCGATAATATAGCTGCTCAGATATAAAATCGGGTATGCCAGTAATCCTTTGTTTATCAATACAAGGGTATTTAATATCCGCCCTGTTCTGCCGTTCCCGTCGGTAAACGGATGAATGGCTTCAAACTGATAATGGCTTATCACCATCTTCAACAAAGGATCATCCTTGTACCTTTCATCATCATTTAAATACGTTAAGAAATTCTGCAATAACTTCTGTAGAAGTTTGTCCCCCTTAGGGGGTGTATATACAACCTGGCCACCGGAGCTACTACCGCCCCCTTTAATGATGCGCACGCCAGATTGTTCGGATCGGATTCCATGTGTTGTTTCCTTAATGGTTTGAAATATGTTTACAATGGTATCTAAACTTATTTTCCCTTCCTTTTCTATGCTCTCAACTCCGGCCCAAAGCGATTCCCTGTATCTAAGTACTTCTTTGGCGGAAGGTGAGATCTTTGTGTCTGTTGTGGACAGAGCTTTATATAATTCGTGGTCAGTTGTGAAAATATTTTCAATTTCAGAACTTGATTTAGCCTCCCTTAAAGAAATGGTATTTATCAACATCCCCGGGTTTGGCAATTTGCTGGAAATCCCATCCAGTTTGCCCAGAGAACGATTTGCTTCAGCAAGTTTCAATAATACTTCCTTTGAAAAGATTTTTGATTCTTCAGGCGGTAAAAGCGGAAGATGATTAAATGGTTTGTCCTGTCAAAAACAGTCATAATGATTTTCGTTTGCACAAAATTGCAAGATTTTTATGCAAAGGACTAATTTCCTGTCAAGAAATGGAGATCACAAGCAGTGTTGGTACAAAATATGGCATTCTCTGTGCGAAAGCGGCTAAAACGATTATTTATACACAGGGATTATCTCGGGTGCTGAAATTCGCCTACACGAATTAAGGCACCCTCGACAACATCCCTACGCAAACAGGTATGCGAGAGGATATGTAAGGAAGGCACATATATTTTCGGAACGA
>CAZRZY010000061.1:0-27820 GCA_964604655.1 uncultured Bacteroides sp.
GATAAGCACCATAGTTCTGGAGGGTCCACCCTATCTTCCTTCCGGGCTCGGTCTCCAGCCCCAGGCTGTCGATATTGATCCAGGGAGGTATGGCCCGCAGACACCCTATCTTCGCTTCGGGTTCCGTGCTGTTGTACGAGTTTTCCGCATTCGAATCGTCCTTAACGGCCGGCCACCGGAATCCAATTTCCTGTTCATGGTCGTAAAAGAGGTAATGTTCACCGGGAAAACTGATCTTCAGGGCATGCCGGATCGGTCCTGAACCGGGAGACAGCTCCCCCACACGGATGGCACCGCCAAGGGAGCTCAACCCGGATCCTCCGTGTCCACCGGTCCTTCCTTCCCCGTACAGATCCAAATCCTCACTCCGTATGATCCCGGAACCGGACTTCCTCAGGCCGGTGGTAATCAATCCGTCCGGGCAAACCTGGAAGGGCTGGGTCTGGACCAGCGTCCTTCCGTCTGATTGGATAATTGCTCCGGGATTGTTCGGCCTGGTCCCGTAGAAGATGGTCACATAGCCCTCGGGAACCGGCATCCTGAGATAGACCTTGTCAGTTTCCTTTTGGCACCGCGTTGTCTGATTGGTCTCGTTGCTCCAAAGGTAGCTGGTTCCGAACACTTCTCTCCGTGCTTCATCCGGTGTGAGGATAATAATATCCAGGTCCACCATGATCCCGTCGATATGACCAGGGTTGACGGGCTGCGGGGTATAGGAGGCATCCGATCCAACGGGCATGTTCCAGAACGAGGTTTTTTCGAACGGCCAGCGATACGGATCCCTTAAAATGACCGAATCTTCACCGGGTTCCCCGACTGTTTTTTTTCCGGGTCCCGGAAAGCCGTTAACCTCCGGGAGAATGGCCAGAAGAAGAACCGGGAACAAAAGTCCGGCCCGATTCATCCAATTTCTCACTGCGTGGATCATTCTGTTCATGATTCTGCTATTGTAAAAGATTTACCCAAATAAAAGATTCCGGGGCTCCGCGATCCGGAACCACCCTGGCCCCAAAAATTCCCGGACCAAATTCTCCTGCAGAAACCTCCAGAAATCTCCGGTTATCTATCGGAACCGTTTTTACTATCCTCCCGTTCATATCAAAGATTTCTATCCTTCCTCCGATAATAGTATGAGGAATACTGAAATGCAATAATTGAGCGGAAGGATCGTGCTGCATGGTGACCCGACCCTTGTTTTCATACCCGTCAGGCCGGTCCGGTCTTACGGAAGTGGTTGTACTGTCGAAACTGGCATAGAGGATCCAGTCCCGGTCCATGGTCAGTAGAAGTGGGTTTAGCTCACTGGTCAGGTCGCCCGTCCAGTTCCTAAAGGCCCAACCCGGCTCGGGAATTGCCGTGAGTGTGACTTCTGTTCCACCGGGGTAGCGCTCCTCTTCCGGATAACGGGCGACGCTCCCTCCCGGGGAAGCCCCGGCAATCAGATCATGGTAAATCCTTGCGAAATTGGCAGTGACAATCATGTCACTTGTCAGACTGATTGTGAGTGGATTCTCCGATCCCGAATAATCACCGCTCCAACCGGTAAACTCATAACCGGGTTGGGCGGAGGCGGTCAGGGTGATCTCCGTTCCGAAGATGAACGTTTCGCCGACCGTATCCTGGATAACACTCCCTTCGCCGGAAGCTGTGGTCGCAAGGCTGTAATAATTCGGAGAAAAACGGGCCCGGATCCGGACGGCACTGGTGTCCAGGATCACGATAGTGGAAGAACTGGCAGAATCATAGAGGGTAACCTCCCCTTCTTCCACCGTCCAGTGTGTAAATGTACAGGCCCGGGGATCGGTATAGGCTGCGATACGGGTCTCGATTCCCCGGCTCGCCATAAAAGTACCTGCCGGGGCTGCAATACCCCCTGTGGTGCTGTCCGTCTCCACAGTTAGCTCTGTGGTGGGATAAAAATCAGGGGCCGGCGGTACCCTGGGCTCTCCCCCTCCCCCGATGGAATTCGGTCCGTTGTTGTCCACCACATGCAGATTCAGGAAGATGCGGTCGATATCCCGTCCCCACGGAGAATTTTTGCTGGATTCTCTGAAAGGGAATCCCCAGTTGCTG
The DNA here is from genome assembly GCA_964604655.1 of uncultured Bacteroides sp. Lineage (GTDB taxonomy): Bacteria > Bacteroidota > Bacteroidia > Bacteroidales. The sequence continues at coordinate 2,074 of CAZRZY010000061.1, forward strand.
TGAAACTCATCCTTGAACCTCCCCTCGGGCGACCATTCCGTAATAATGCCGTAGACGTCCCACGCTGTATTATCCACCACGTAGGCTCCGTAGTCCCTGAATGCTTCTGCCAGGATCCGGCCCGGTTCGGTCTCGAACTCCAGGGAATCCAGGTTTATCCAGGGTGGAAGGGCCAGCAGAGCGCCCATACGGCACTCCCTGACCACGGGGGTGGTCCTCAGGGTGCCATAGACGGAGGAGGCGGAACCGTCGGCTGTGGTGGCCGGCCATCGAAACCCGGCTGTCTCCTCATCATAGTAGAGGTTTTTCTGAGCGAAAAGGTTCACCTTCAGTGCGTGACGGATGGGGCCGGAATCGGGTGTCAGCTCTCCGACTCTCAGAGCGCCCCCGATGGCGGAAAGTCGCGATCCGCCATGGGCCCCGTAATATCCCGGGCCATAGATATCCTGGTCCGGGAAACCGGCATACTTTGAAGTCCCCGAGTCTCCGGCGTAGCAGTGGGCGAAAGGCTGAGTCTGCCGGATGGTATACCGGTCGGGCATCAATACGGCCAGTCCGCTGTTGGGGGTCAGACCGTCCCAGGTGCCCGGTCCCACGATATAATCATGGGGGATGGGTGCAGAAAAGAGGAGGGCTCCTTCCACAGGACACCGGCTTTTGGAACGGTCCCAGGCCGCACTGTTCCAGTAAATGCCCATCATCTGCGCTTCGGGACGCATGACAATTACATCTTCGTCCACGGTAAGTCCCCGCAGCAAAGCCTTTTCGATCCCGGCATGAACGTAGGCCGCATCCAAACCGATGGGAGTGTTCCAGATGGAGTTGGCCGAGAAGGGCCATTTCAGGGGATCCCTGAATGCGGGCAGTTCTTCATGTGGTTGCTGTGCGCTCAGCTGGGCAACCAGAACAAAAAGCCCCGAAAGGGCAACAAGAGTGCGGGAAGATTTATACATATACATTGGATACATTGGAGTTATCTGTTGAGTATTATCCGATGGAATGAGGTCTCAGATCCCTTGGTCCGAACCTTGACAATATACAATCCGCTTTTCATTCCTTCGAGGGTAACGTTCACCCGGTTTGAACCGGCAGTGTTTACTTGTTTGATCTTGCGTCCGCGGAGATCAAAGATAGTAATCACCGACCGGGAAGGTTCGCGGGTAAAGAAAAACCGGACTGCAGGAGACACCGGATCGATTTCCATACGGACGCCGGAGCCGTATTCCGGATTCTCTGCGAAAGGCTGATCACAGGTTGCCGTAATCGATTCAAAGACCGCTGTGATGGAGAGGTTTTCGATAAGGGTAAGATAAACCGGGTTATCAATGCCCGTATAGTCACCCGTCCATTCCTTAAACTTCCAGCCCTCATCTGGAAAGGCTCCGAGCCGCACCTCCGATCCCCACTCATATTGGGTCCTGTCCGGGAAGACGGCCAGGGATCCCTGACCCGTGACAGCGGTCGAAAGCGTGCAGATAATCCTGTTGAAAATTGCCTGCAGGGTGGCATCCTCCCAATCCAGCACGACATCCGTGGAGGAGCTGTCAGGATCGGATAGCCGGGCAAAACCGCTGCGAACTGCCCAATGGCTGAACGCATAGCCCTCAGGAATCTCAGGGACCGAAAGCCGGGTGGTTTTCTGCATGGGAATGGCGATGCAATTGGGTAGATTCATCCGGACACCCGGCGTCCCGTCGGTCTCCGCTGAAAGCAGGCGGGTGGGAAGGAATTCGGGTGCGGGATCTGTAAGGGGAATTCCTCCCCCGCCAATGCTGTCGGGACTGTTGTTATCGATGATGAACAGTCGGGTCAGGATCGCCTCCAGGTCTTTTGTCCAGGGATGTCCCGCACTTTGCTGTTCCATATCAAAACCGTACAGCTGTCTGAACTCCTCCTCCACCCTGCCCCCGGGACTCCATTCCAACGATAACCCGAAGGCATCCCGCCGGGCATCATCCACGATATATCCGCCATATTTCATCAATGCACGGGCCAGGATCCTGCCGGGCACGGTGGTGCATAACGCCGTGTCGAAGTCCGGCCTGAGAGCCAGCAGGGCTCCCGGACAAAAAGCCGGATTGGCTCCCCCGTATTTTACCTGTGCATCCGCGTCGGCCTGTACCGCCGGCCAGCGGTAACCGGGTGTGGTATCCGATACGCTGTCGTAATGGTAATATGTTGCTCCCGACATTACGATCTTCAGAGCATGGGGAATGATACCTTTCGTAAATTCTCCCAGTCGTATAGTTCCCCCGATGGCGGAAAGTCCGCTTCCCGCATGAGCTCCCTGGATACCGCTTCCGTAAAGATCCACCTCCGTAGTCGACCAGTATTTACTCGTGGCGTAGTCGTTGCCGGCGCACCGGTGAAAAGGCCGGCCCTGCGCCAGTGTTCGGTGGTCTGGTTCCATTACAGCCACCGGATCTGCTGTATTCTCGCCCGTATAGGGTACCAGGAAATCCTCCGGGATCGGGAATTGTCCCAGTATTTCCCCTTTCCTGCAACGGTCATCGTTCCATCCGCCGGGGAAGGAATGTACACTCATGGATTCTTCACCCGGGGTCAGTATAACCACACTGTGGTGCACGGCAAAATCCTCTGCTGTCCGGGATGCGATCCCCGCATCCACGAAACGGGCCCCGCTGCCAACCGGCATATTCCATATGCTGGTATCTGCAAAAGGCCATTCGAACGGATCCCTGTAGCGGGAGAGATCGGCCTCGACAGAATCGACAAAGGTGATCCGGATACCCCTCATCAGTCCCTCCTCGGCACTATCATCCACCAGTCGGATCATCCCGTTTGTAACCTCCAGGTCGGGCCGTGCACTCCGGTAAGATTTACGCATCCAGTCGTCCGTCCAGTAAGCGGACCTGACCACTTTACCGGATAACGGTATGGCAGCCCCTTTTTTCCTGAAAACCACATATAGCTCCCTGTTGAAGGGACTGAAAGACCATACCACGGAATCACACGCATGGCTGTGGGTGCTCCTGTAAATTTGGTTTTCCCAGCTTCGCAGGTCGTCCGGTGAGGGATCACTGAATGCCGGTACAGGGATCTCATGGAGGTTGTCCCAGTTAGGAATGGCGCGGAGCAACTGCAGATCGTTGGTATAAATAAGTTCACCGTTTCCGTCCCTTCTGGTTACCCCGTCCTCGCCATACCAACCGAAGTGGGCACCGTGCAATCCGGCGGTACCGCAAGCATCCAGGTGTTGTTGATAATGCACTCTACGGTCGTACAGGTCCATATTCTTGTTAAATCCATACGCATCATCCAGCGCCAGCCGGGATGCCGGGATGTAGGCCCCCGTTGGATCTTCCGGATCCACATAGGCGGGCAGAGTTGTTCCCGGGACGACTCCGTTGGCATGCTGTTCTCCGATACCTCCTTTCTCGTAATAATAGTGATCCATCCGGAGAATACTGTCCGCGTATGCCCTGGCGATTTCCAGTCCCCCGCTCCCTTTCGGATCCCAAATATTGCCCAGCAGCAGCAAGGGCTTCTGGTGACCGGTACTGTCCGGATTGCGGATGTAGGCTCCGATACTGCTCATGAAAGCAAGTTTGCCCTCCCAGGCGGTGGGATAAAACCCCATCCCTCCGAAATCATAATTCACAGGATCGGCGACATCCAGGTTGTTAATGCCGTCCAGGAAGAGGGCATCCCACCCGGACCAATTGGTGTGATGCTTTAAATAGTGAAGGAAATCACGCACCACCTTCTTACTCTGCCAGTTGGCCCCCAGGTTAAAAGAACGGTACTGGTCATCTTCCAGGGGCCATGTAACAGCAAAATACTCGGTAAAGGTGGATTCGGTAACCGCGGAAGCTGGAATACCCGAAGCATCCTTTTTAGTAGCATTGTAATTCCTGAGGATGTACCAGTCCTCTTCGGTCATCAGATAGTGTTTCCCCGAAATCCGCTCCAATCCGAATTGATGTGCGATGCCATTTATATCAGTTCCCGGAAGACAGTATCTGCCCGAATACCTTAGATGGATCTCACCCGTTTGCTTATCCACAAAAATTCGTGCAGGTCCTATCCTGGCGTTATGATTTGCTATAAGACCCATGTTTTCAAACTCCTGACCTGGTGGTTTCCTGCTGCATACCATGGTATATCCCATTTCAGAAGCATGCCAGGCCGCTTCATCGGTGGAGCCGAAATTGTGCAGGTGGTGGTTTCCTGCAGGGATAAGAGACTGGCTGCAGAGACCGGCCGGTATTCCGGATATCAGGATATAAGGGAGTAGTCTGGACACCCACCGATGCATTTCGATATCAATCGAAATAGGGGATATACCAGTTCTGTTCATCCAGCAACAGGGTATAGATCTGCTCCCTTTTCTCCTCCGGAAATTTTGCTGCAACGGCTTCGGCAAGGAAGGAGGGATCCCCTCGGCGTTTGGCTACCCTCATCAGGTCGAAGAACCGCTCTCCCTCATAGGCTAATTCCCTGGCCCTTTCATCCATGATGTTCTTTTCCAGTGTTTTTTGCTTGGCTGCCAGATTATTGAAAAGATTGCGATAACCAATAATTTCGTTGGTGTAGGGATCGTGGTAATATTCAATATTGGATACCCTGATCTTATCATCCCCGCTGCCCAGTCCGACGCGGCCCCGGATCCCCTTCTGAGGCCGGCTGGGAAAGGTACTGTAGTTGCTGCCGTCGTTCAAAATGCCCACGGCAAACTGTGTAAAGGTCCTTGGAGGACCCCCGCCCTGGGTATAGGCCCAGTAGGTATAGATTTCAGCCATGTAAAGCTGGATCCCTCCTGCACGGTACACGATAAAATTGGCGTCCTGGTCGTATAGGTCCTTGCTGATGGAGTATTTCCAAACCACCGGATAGTAGCCGGCCATCGTATTATTATAGGCCCTTACATCCTCCTGCGCCCTCTTTTTCAAAGCCTGGTTCACCAGCGCGGGATCGAGGTATTCGGCACCGTTGAAGTAGGCGTAGGAATTCCCGACACCCCTGTAGTTGTCGCCGGGGTCGCCCTGGTTAATTACTTCGGACTGTTTGGGGTTGACATCATCATAGTTGATGTTCTGGTTGCGCCAGACAGTCTCCCATTTCTCAATCGCAACGCTCGAAGGTTTCATCTGATACTTGTGGGGTGATTCCGGTTCAAAGAACGACTGTAGCTGGTGTTGTTGACGCTCCCCCTTGCTGAAGGAGAGGGTGTAGATATGCTCCACATTGTTAATATTGGGAAAAATGCTCTGCCATCTGCTAAAAGCAAATGTATTATCCAGCTGATACCTCAATGCATCGGTTGTATTGAAAAGAATCCTCCTGAAATGGGATTCGGCATTCGCCAGATCACCCTGCGTCAGGTACATGTGGCCCAGTAGGGCATGGTAAGCATAGGGGTTCCAGACTGTTACTTCCCAGGAGACATCATTGTTTTCAACAAAATGATTGACTCCGACTGCTTTTACCTGATACTCCAGCTGGTTGATGAACACATCCAGTACCAGGTCCAGGTCATAATAGTTCTTGTCCAGCTCCACAGGAAGATTATAGGTGGTGTCGTTGTAAAATCCATCGGTTGAAAACTCGATATACACACTATCCACATACGTTCCGGGGGAGTTGACGAATTCCTCCACCTCCTCTACGGTCACCAGGGATTCGTAGATATAGGGAACTTTCCCATAGATCCGGACCGCCATAAAATAGGCCCAGGCCCTCATGCAAAGCGCTTCACCGTATAACCTGTCGTAATTGGTAACGGGACTTTCAGGGTCAAGCACCTCGGGGTGGTTCCTCTGAAGGATCCTGATCAAATTATTACTGGAATTGATCAGATTAAAGAAATTGGTCGGTGAAGCGTACTTATTTCCTTCCGAGACATTGAAATCGTGGATCTCCACCATGTCCGCCTCGGCATTTTCCGTGATGGTGAGAAGATCACCCCGTAACTCCCCGAGGATGACGATCTGTTCCACCAGTGTCTGTTGAAGGGCATACATACCCATTTCGGCCGCACGGTATTCATACCAGTCATGAAAAAGACGCTCTTCGGTAATGGCCAGTTCCTGATCGGGAGAAAAGAACTTCTCGCACGACGGCATTACCAGGGCCAATAATAGGATGGCCCCGCCGGTAATTAGAAATACTATTTTTTTTTTCATGAAGATGCTCCTTTAAAATCCAAGCTTCGCGCCTATGATGACCTGCCTGGTCATGGGGGTTAATCCGTAATCAATTCCCTGATTTACTTGCAAATATGAATATCCGAACTCCGGATCGTACCCCAGGTAGCTGGAAACGGTAATCAGATTGAGGGCGGATGCGTAAAACTCCGCATTTCGAAAAGCCAGAAACTTATCCGGTATGGTGTAGCTCAGGTACACATTGGCCAGTCTGGCATACATTCCGTCCTCGATCCACCGGGTTGAAAAACTGGAATTGCCCATGGGATCCTGCCATGCCGCCTTGGGCACATCGGTTTCCTGCCCCTCACTCTCCCACCGGTTCAGTACATAAATACTCTGGTTCTCGAGTCCGCTCATCTCCTGGTTGCGAAACCTGAGGTAGTTATAGACATCACGCCCCGCAACGATATCCAGAAGGACCGATAACTCCCATCTTCTAAAGGTCAGCGAATTCATGATTCCTCCGGTAAAGTCGGGGAGCGCCGATCCGATCACGGTTTTATCGAACGAATTAATGACTCCGTCGGGTTCACCACCGGGTCCCGAGATATCCCTGTAGATGGCATCGCCCGCTCCGTAGGCCATGCCCTTGTCATTAACCAGCCCTGCCTCGGACGCATCCTGGGTTGTGGCATAGACTCCTTCATAGATATATCCGTAAAAGCTGTTGGCCTTTTCCCCTTTCATGTTGACAATTTCCCCACCTTCGATGGGAGTTACCAGTTTACCCCCCTCAATATCGATGATCTTATTCTTCACGCTGGAAATATTGAGCCGTACATCCCATTGAACAGATGCTGCGTCTATGATCCGCAGAAATGCGGCCGCATCCCATCCCCTGTTTTCCATGCTCCCGTTGTTTACCGGCCTGAAATCGTTCCCCAGGTAAGCATCTACCGGTGCGTAGATCAGCAAATCGTCCGTCAATGACCGGTATAGATCGAAGTTGGTTCTGAAACGGTTACCAAGGAATGCCAGATCCAAACCGGCATTGATCTGGTAAACTGATTCGTAGGTCAGTCTGTTGTTATAGAGAATGGCCGGATGGAGCCCAACGGCCTGCCTGTACCTCCGGGCTTCGTACCAGTTGATCGAATTGGTGATCCCCACATCATCATTGCCGATCTTCCCATAGGATGCCCGTATTTTCAGTTCCTCCAACCAGCCGGTATGGTGAAGGAAAGGCTCATTGGAGATCCGCCATCCGATCCCTGCGGAGTAAAACAGACCAAACGGCTGGTCGGCAATAATGACGGTATTCTCAGCACTCTTGCCTACGCGGGAGGATCCATCCATCGATACGGAGGCGTTAAGCAGGTATTTATCCTGATAAGCGTAGGCCAGGAATTCGTAGAAATTCAGCCAGTTCCAATCACTGTTCCTTCCCCCCATCTCCCGCAAAATATTGGTGCCGTTATTCAGCCTCCTGTATTCATCACTCTCGTGTGCATTCTTGGTCAGACCCCAATCATACTGAAAACGGCTGGTCAGCAAATGCATCCCGGTGGAAGAACGCACATGGTGATCCGATCCGAATTGTCTGTTGAAGTTCAGGTACGTGTTGTTGTAGACCGATAAGAAGGTATTGTTGGAGACAATGGCCACATTATAAGCTTCATCATTGAAGTATAGCTCCATGCCGTGATTGGGCTTGAACATCTCTTCCTTCTGTGAATTATAGTTGAGTCCCAGGCGGGATATCACTGAAAGTGCCCGGGATATGGTCACTTTCAGCCCCAGGGATGAGATGAACTGATAATTCCTCGCCGTTGCCTCGAAGTTATCGATGGTTGCCAGGGGATTGCTGACCCCCAACTCCTCCACCTCCGAATAAATGTTGATCTCATTCCCATCCGGATCATACTGGAACGGATTCAGCATGGGGGATTTGGCCAGGCTGGTGGCGATCGGGCTCGTCTGGTTAGCAATAGCCGATTCCTTCAAACTGGAGGTGCCGTAATTAAAAGAGACCGATGCATTCATCTCCATCCATCGAAAGACATTGAGTGCGCTGACGAACCGGAGATTGTAGCCTTCGTACCCGGTTTGCTTGATGACGCCCTGCTGGTTGGTATAGCCAAACAGTAACCCATACCTCGCGATATCATCACCTCCCTTGACCGTCAGGTTCACTGCGCTTAAAGGCGCATTCTCAAATATATGCTCCTGCCAGTTGGTATTGTTCTGGTAATCAATATACCTGTCCTCCTCAGGCAGTAGGTACAGGCCCGGATAGTTATCGGTGATCAGTTCCTCGATCTCTCCCGAAGTAAACAAGATCTCATTCACCAGGGTTTTATGCTGAACGGCACTCAACTGGGGGAGCAGCCTCCGGGGTTTGAAACGAAATCCTCCGGTCACATCAAGCTCAAACTCGGTCTGGGTGGCACTGGGATTCAGGGTTTCGATCATGATCAGTCCGTTGGACGCCTTGGATCCGTATGCAGCAAGGATCACCGGATCCTTGATCACAGTTATCTTTGAAATGCCGGCTGTACTGACACTTAGCAATGGATTGGTAGAGAACCCATCCACATTGGAGCCGAACAAACCGAAGGGTGTCAGGGGAAGTCCGTCCACCAGGTATAATGGCTGGTTATTGGCATTCACCGACTGTGGGCCACGGATTAAGCCAACGGCTCCGCTTCCGGGATCCCCTGAGCGGTTCGTTACCTGCATTCCTGATACACGGCCCTTGAAATAGGAGTCGATGGTAACGGATGCCGATTTATTGACATCGGTGATACCCAGATCCTGATGAGCGGCAACCATATCTTTTCTGGATACTGTCTGATCGAGCACTATAAGGGGATCACTTCCCGCCTGAAGCTCGGCGGGGGAAAGATAGATCTTCAACTGCTCACGTCCGCTCAGATAGATCCGTTTCTGCTTGAATCTGCCGGGAGGATTAATGATGAGCCATGGGTTTCCGGAAGGAACCTTCAGGTCGAATTGTCCCGCTCCATCGGTCACCACCGGCATAGCCATTGAACCTTCGATGCTGATGGATACCTCAGGCAGGGGCTCATTGGAGGTGGATAGTATCGTTCCTTTCAGCCTGAGTGAATCCTGCGGGAAAGCGGCAGTTGAGCTGAGTGCGGTTAGCCACAGAATAATCCCCAATTGCTTCATTCTTATTGTAGATGCGTGTTTCATTCCTGCTCGAATAAGTGGTCCGTACTTCTCTCCATAGGATCAATAAGGGATAAAATCGATGTGATCGATCACCAGGCCATGCTTCTCAATGTCCCCCGGCCCGATATATTCGAACCGGATCTTGACCCTGCCGTAATCGGTATGGTTTTCTACCCAGAAGTCGAATTTATTATAACGCCCTTCCGGTTTATAAAAGCCTCCAGCCTCGCTCGGCAGGATCCCCCGGCGCAACACATACTCATAATAATCGAATTCCTCTCTGACCAGTTCATCGTTCACATACACATTATAAATTCCGCCGATATCCATATGGGTGCCTACCACCACCAGGTATTTGGCAGCCGGGAAAATAGCATCGGTATAGAACGCAAGATCATATGTACCCGTGTAATCTTTTGTAAACCTGACTGAAATGATGGAATCGTTGGATGCCTGGCTGAGGTACTCCTGCAGCGGGGCAAAGGAGCGTGTGCTGGAAACGGTGACTCCTTCGCGCCAGTCGAATTTATTGATGCCCGTTTCATCGAGGAGCCACTCTGCTTCAAAGGTATAGGTACCTTTGAAAAGCGTGTCGGGTATGACAAACTCTTCGTAATCGTAGCCGTATCCGTTGCTCAATATCCTTTTATCCACAGGAATATAATCGATAATAGCGCTGTCTCCCTCAATATTCAATAGCTTGTGGCTGCGCTTATTCAGGGGGAAGGGGTCCACAAACTCCTGAGGTTCGAGCATATTCATAAAAAAGCCCTTGTGAAGAAGAAACGGGATCAGTACTTCTTCCTGCCACTGGACCGGGATATCCTGATCGTCTACAAAATCTCCTCCGAGGGACTGGGCCATCCCGGTTAATCCCTCTTTGTATTTCTCAGGTCCCGGAAAGACCAGGGTCGCGGTATTGTTTCTGAACTCCTCCCTGACCGGAAAGTAGATTTCCTCGAACTCATTGTAGATAATTGCTACCGTATCGTATATGATGTTTCCAAACTCATCGAATCCGATGGGTTTGCTCAACTCTTTGTCAATAATGATGGAATCCTGGCTTTCGATGTATTGACCCAGCACCGGATTGATCCTGGATATATACTGGAACAGGTTTTCTTTGGGTTCTGCCACTTCATTTATTATGAAGTACTTTCCATTCTCATACAAAGGGCTTTCAAAGGTCACCTCAATTCCGTCATACATGGTCGAACTTCCTTCTCTCTGGTACAGGGCATATTTTTCCAACATCGTCTGAAGCTTCCTGGTGCCCCGTATATAATTGGATTGAATATAATGCCTTGAGAGATGATACTTCAGTAGTTCGTCCGTGCTGAAATCATTCTCGCCCGCCTGATAATTATCCAGGGCAGCATTATTGGGAATAAAGAGGGTATAGGTATCATAGTTACGGAACAGGGTGTCCAGGCTGGCATCCTGCATCAATGCGACAAATGATGAAAGATCGCCGTCTTCCCGGACAGCTTCCCAAACATTCTTCTCGATGGTTTCAGGCTGTTTGCCGTAATATTCATCCCACCGGTCGTATTCACAACCCAGGCAAAATAACCCTAAGAAAAAGCCATAAATAAATGCTGCACCTAATTTCATCCCGTTAGAAGTTAGAAAGGTTCAAATCTGATATAATCCCAAATGAACCGGCCGGGGATCAAGCTGGAAATCTGAACCTCATGCTCGGCATATTTCAGAAAATCAACGGTCCCCAACTCAATATCCGCATACTGGCTCGATCCCTCGGCGCCGGTGGAAAGGTCGATCAGCCCGCCAACCTTGGCACCGTCGATGGTCATCTGTATCATGGCATTTTCCCCTCCTCTCGCGTTGGCCCTCAGGTAGGCCTGGTACCTTCCCTGGACCAGTTTGGGTATGCGGTAAGTGATGGTGAAATCGCCCTCCAGGCGTATGTAATCATCATTCCATGCCTGTTCACTAGGATCACCCTTATGATAGGTTAGATCCGCCCCCTGCCATTTCAGCCTGAAAAGCGATGAGGTATCCTCGATCAGATAATCGCCCGGAATCTCTCCGTATTCCAAAAATATCGGTTCTTCCAGAAACTGATAGGTCTTGATGGCCCTGGAAGGTTTGTGCATCACCAGCATTTGGTCGATGAAATGAATGGCACCGCTTCTGGTCAGCTGATTGCTTTGATCGTAAAGGAAGGTGATATAATCAATAATCGTAGTGTCCTGTTCATTCACAATCGTATCGTAAATGATCTTACCCTTATTGATGGCGATATCTATACCGTATCCGTTGATATTGATGGGAACATCTGCGAAGGTACTGTAGTTGGTCGCCTCCCCCTCAAAATCGCCCAGGAACAAGTTTCCCTCCAGGCCATGGTATGCCACAAATGTATGGAGCGGATTCAAGGGATCGGTATACCGGTCATCATCCGGACTAACGGCAGCGGCCAGATCCTCAAAGGAAAATATACCGTGATTGTTGAATATGGAATCCGCCTCCAGCAGAAGGGTTACCGCATTGGAATTGACCAGCGAATCGTTGGCAATGAGGCTGAATATATCTTCCAGTCCGGTCGCCCCGACCGCGGAAGCAAAAATGGAGTAGTCCGGATGATTCTCCAACCATTCATTCGTAGTAAAGGTAATGGGAACGAGCATCTTACTAATCTCATGGATAAAGCCGTTGGAGACCTCTATATTGGTCCTGGTGACCGGGGCGCTGTTGTTAATCAGGTAATAGGCCGTATCGGTCTCCACGACCACCTGTACGGTCAGGTAATTATTGGAGATCGTAGGTTCCGAAAAAGCTCCGAATGGAAACTCATCCGTTTTAAAAGCCCGGTTGATCACATGAAACCTACTGATAGCCGAGGTGTATCCCTGATCCCCGACCAGTTCATCCAGTGTATTATACCGGTCGCTTTCACCGATAAACTCATTGATGGCATCGTTGGTGGGTAAAAAAAGTGTGTACTTCTCCCCGTTGGGATTATAGGCACTGAGGGTCCGTTCCATTCCGCCACTTTCCAGGATACGCAGAAAACTGGAATAGACCTCTTCATTCTCCACGATATAATCGTACATGGTAAACTCTTCCAGGTCCTCGAAAGAAGCCTGAATGGCAGGATCTTCACACGTAGTGCTGCAAATCAGGGCGAGGACCAGTGAAATCAGCGATATCGAAGTTCTCTTCATCTCTAAAACTGATAATAAGGGTTCTGAACCAGGGACCGGTTCCGCTCCAGTTCACTCTCGTGTATGGGCAGGTACCACCCCAGCGGATTATTGAGCCTCAGAGCCAGGATACGCTTCTGCGTAGACGGCACATTCCTGATCACCAACTCGATCAGTTTATCCTTACGGGCATAATTATTCCTCCGTCCCATCCGGAGGAGGTCAAACCACCGTTTCCCTTCAAATGCCAGTTCCCTCGACCGCTCCTCAAGGATAGCATCCTCAAATGCAGTGGGGCTTTCCGGCAATGACAAAAGGGGTACATCGGCCCTTTCCCTGACCGCATTGAGTGCTTCCTGGGCTTCCATGTACCTGCCCAGCTGGGATAGCGCCTCGGCTTTCATAAGCAGAATCTCCGCATAGCGATAAACGATCCAGTTGCAGCTCCGTTGTTCCGAACCAGACCGGACGGTAGTACCATCGGGAAGCATTCCCACATACTTCCAGATGACATAATCTCCCTCCCCGTATTTCTTAATGGAGACGCCTTCCCCCCTGTACAGATCCACCGCATAATAGATGGGGCTGAACAGTTCCAGGGCCCTTTTACTGGGATCATACCGATGGCTGTTCTCGTTGGTGAGGTTGTACATATTGTTGGATTGCCCCTTGCTTTCATCGAACTGGAATTCGAAAATACTCTCCACACTGTTTCCGGGTGAGAAAAGGTGGAACCAGTTAATCCGCGTTAACAACTTATATTTTTCCGAAGATTCGATTTTGGATATATGGTTCAGACACTCCTCATACTCGAAATTCCAGAGAGCTATGTCGGCCAGAAGCGCATCGAATGCTGCTACCGAGGCCCTTCCTTTATTCTCCTCCAGTGTAGGATAGCCATCAGCAGGTGCAAAGTTCCGGAAAGAGAGCAGATCCTGCCGGATTACATCCAGAATTTCACTTCCGTCTGTTTTGGGGAGGTAGAAATCGACTTCGTCATCATCACTGGGTTCCAGGACCAGTGGAACATCGTTGAAGATCCTGACCAGGTAGAAATAACTGAGGCTTCTGAGATAATAGGCCTCGGCCAGGAATCCCTGCAGCAGGTAATCGTTGAATGTGTCGTCCTTCTCCTGCACCTCGGGGGCATTCTTGATGACTTCATTGCAATAGTTAATTACTTTATAGAAGTCCTCCCAGTTACAGAGGGGATTATCGGGGTATATATTACTCTCCTGGATTTTTAGTTCCTCTATGGACTGGTTATAATCTCCAATGACCATATCGGCCCGCAGCTCCCCGTACTTAAAGAAAAGCTGGTCCATGACCGCCATGGACTCGTAAGCGCCCATCAGGACCGATTCCACATCCTCCTTCTTATTCCAGAACTCCTCACGGATCAGACCGTCGGGCGGGATCAGGTCGATCCATTTTTCACAACCCGCCGCCAGAAGCAGTCCAAGGAATAAAAATATCGTGCTATACGTTTTCATTCTGCTCTCTGTTTTCATCTTAAAAGGCTACCAAAATACTCATAGTAAAAATCCTCGGAGGTGGAGTATTGGCCCTGTCCTCCCCGATCCAGAAGGGATCAGCGGCATCCTGGGGCACTTCCGGATCCTGGCCCGTATACCGGGTGAATGTAAGCAACTTCCGTCCCACCAGGGAGATATTCACATGGCGTAATCCAAGCCTGTTGCAGAGCTCCTTATCCAGGTCATACCCTACCCGTATGGAGTTTAACCGGATGAAATCACCCTGCTCAATGTACCGGTCCGAACCCAGGTTATTGGCAGGATGGTTCAGATAGGCACGCGGTAGCATGCCCTCCTCGTTCTGGCCCTGAACGCGCCACCTTTTCAGTACTGCCTTGCTCTGGTTGTTGCGGTTGCTCATGCTCTGGGTTTCCAGAGCCGTCCGGTTGACGATATCAAAACCGACCCGGTAATAGAAATTGGCCGAGAAATCAAAATCCCTCCAGCGAATCAGGGTACCGAATCCTCCCACATAATCGGGATTGGAATTCCCGATATAGACCACATCGTTCAGATCGATCATACCGTCGTGGTTAATATCCTGATATATGGCATCACCGCCCCGGAATTCGTAGACCCCAGCATAGGTAAACGGAACCGGTTCACCGTTCCCGTCCAGCAGGACATTACCGTTCTCATCCAGGGCCACCACATCCTCGTCGGTGGGCCAGACACCCAGGTACCTGAAGCCAAAGAACGATCCGATGGATTCGCCTTCCACAATTCGCTTGGGATACTCACCATTCCCGATGGAAATATCCTGTTCTTTATTAAAATTCTCCGGCAACGCATTGAATGAATTAACATTCCGTGAGATGTTGAAATTCAGCGACCAGAGCACCGTTGCCCTGCGGATCGCCTTGTAATCTGCCATGATCTCCCATCCCTTATTCTCCAGTTCTCCCCCGTTGTAGAAGCGAAGCTCGTCAAATCCTGCGGAGCGCGGTATTTCATAATCCCTGAACAAAATATCCTTGGTAATCTTACTGTAGAGTTCTCCTTTCAGGTAAAACCTGTCTTGAAGCATATTCAGTTCTATGGCAGCATTCAGGCCTTCAATAGTTTCCCATTGAAGCCGGTTCAGCTGCACCTGTGTGGGAACCACCGAAAGGTCGTTAATATAACTCCCGGTGTAGGTGGATTCATAGGTGGCAAAGCGTGCGTAGGCATCGCCTGGCTGTCGTCCGGATACCCCCCAGCTGGTCGTCAGTTTACTTTCCCCGAGCCAGGGAATTCCTGCCAAAAACGATTCTTCGGAAAAACGCCATCCAACCGACACACTGCCGAAATTGCCCCATCGGTTGGAAGATCCGAATGCGGAGTGGGCATCCGTACGGTAAACCGTCTGGACCATGTACCGGTCTTTGAATTTATAGTTGAGATTCGCCATGGCTCCAAGTTCCCTTGTTTCGCTGGACCCATTTCCCATCCAGTTGATCTGCGGATCAATGGCAGGGTCCTGTATGGTGGAGCTGGGCGACCGGTTCCCCTGAATACTGACCCATTCCGATTGCGACTGGTTGGTAATCCAGTTCACGGCGCCAGTCAGGACATGGTCCTCATTGGAAAAAGGACTGTTGAAGGTCAACTGAGATTCTGTTCGAAGGGAAGTGTTCAGAGAGTTTCCTTCCACCGCACGGTTCACCGCACTGCTGAGCCAGTCGGCACCAATAGCATTGTACGGGATAAAATTATTGGATTTGGTTCCTGCATACTGGAACGAAAGCGATGTCCTGAACTGGAAGATGGGTGAAATTCGGTAACGCAGTTGAAAGGTATTCTGCAACTGGTTCAACAACCGGTCGTCCTTTCCCAGTTCAGCCAGTGCCACAGGATTGAAATAAGAGGTACCGGAACCCTGGTAACTGTTGATCGGAGTAAAATAATCACCGGTGGGGTTTCCGAACTCATCGTACTCCCAGATACTCATATTGGGGGCCTTGACATAAGCCATGGCCCGTACGTTCCGTGCCCCCCACAATCGTGCATTCCGCCTTGTATTGTTATTGGTGTAGTCGAATTTCACCGAGAAAGAGAGATTCCTGGTGAGGAAGTAATCCAGGTTCACCCGGGTGGAAAAACGTTTGGAGTAGGTATTGATGGTAGTACCGCCTTCGCTAACGTAATTAAAGGAGGTGAAGTACCGGGTTCGTTCCCCGCCCCCGGTAATCTTGAAATAGTTGTCATATGTCAGGGAGTTCCGGGTGATGGCGCCCAGCCAGTCGGTATTGGCCGAATAGTTATAGAAATCAATATAATCCCGGTCATAGGCGATCTCGGAAGGAACACTGAATACTCCCCGTGCATTGTGCCATTCTTCCAGCTGCAACATGATGTACTCATCCCCTGTCAACATGGGAATGGGATCGGGCTGCACATTGATGCTGTTCCTGAACTGATAATCGAATTGGACTTTCCCCATCCTTCCGCGCAGGGTTTCAATCATCAGTACTCCGTCGGCCCCTTTGGATCCGTATACTGCCGTGGAGGCAGCATCTTTCAAGACCTCAATGGACTTGATATCCTGGACTGCAATGTTGATAAGCTGGCTGATGTCTTCACTGTCCGCGGAAGTCAGGTCGAAGCTCTCGGAGACCCGCTGTTGCGGAATTCCGTCGATCACTATCAGGGGGCGGGCGTTTCCCATGGAACTCAAGCCTCTGATAACCAATGCAGATCCCGATCCCGGGTCGCCTGAATTACTGATAATGTCCACCCCGCTCACCTTTCCCTGAAGGGCATCTGCAGCCGATACCGCACCGGTCTCTCCCATTTCCAGGAAATCGATCTTCACCGTGGAAGCTGCATTATCCCTGTCCTCGATGTTGGTCAGCCGGTTCATCTCTTTTGCTTCGGCAGTGATGGTCACCTCCTCCATCTCCACAGCCGAAGACTCCATTTCAACCATCACCGGACCGGTGGTACCCACGGGGACCTCCTGAATCGTATACCCGATAAAGCTCACCATGACCTTATGGTCTGTGCTCTTCATTTCAAGCACAAAATCCCCGTTCACATCGGAGATCGTCCCGTTGACCACACGCTCTTCACTGTCGTATTCGATGACGGTGGCGCCAATAACGGGTTGCCCGTCGGCTTTGTCAACAACCCGGCCTCTGACAATGGTCCTCTGCTGGCCAAATACCAGGGTCGCATAAAGCAATGTGAGCGCTAAAAGCAGAAGCTTTTTCATGTTCGTTGTACTATTTTATCTCTCCGGAGAGCCATGGAATCCTCCTTAATTTCCCGAGTCCAGTTCATCGAAGATCAATAACCGGTCGATGTTGTGGATAACTCCTGAAGTTACAATGACCGGGAAGGCCAGGGAAGCGTCTCCCGACCTTCTCGCGGTCACATAATTTGTATATGACGATTCCTCCACCTCCAGGTAAGTTCCCCCGTTTTTATCCGGGAACCTGATTTTATCGTACCCCGTCTCAATATATATGGTCGAATAGACGGTAGTAAAGGTTGTGGAGCTTTCATCGATTCTTGCTGTTTCATAATAACCCGATGGAAGCTTTCCATCGGTGAAAATCAGATCACCCTGAATAAAATGAGTTTGAAGCAAACTCCTCAGCTCCCCGGTGGTCATGGAGTCGGTTTCGACCCTGTTCATCACACTGTCGGGTGGAATGAAAACAGTATATACCTGATTGTCGCTTAAGAAATTATAACGGTACTCCTTTTGGTTCGCCAGACCCGCCCTGACAAGCAGCTGGTGGAACCTGGGATAGGCTCCTGCAATCCGGTTGTACAGCGAATTGAGATTGAAACTGAACCAGTTCTGGATTTCCCAGGTGGTTCCGTTATCGGAATCGGAGCTGATTTGTACCGGATAGCTGGGATCCGGTATGAACCCGGAATATCCGAAGGTAGTGGGTGCGGTTCCGCTAATTTCCCCCGTTTCATTATTGACAACGATATGATTGCCGGCCAGATTTTCGATATACTCCTTCCTGGCGAAACCATGTGGATTATCCAGGGCAATATGATTCAGCAGCAGGGTCCTGATATCTGCGGTTGTAAAACTCTGTGCCACTCCTGCTGCTTCCGGCACCAACACGTAGGCCCGGAACCTCTCCGCGCTTTCATCATACTGAAGGGAGGAGTCCACTGCCAGACTGAGGTCACTCTCCACAAATAACATGTAATTCTTATCTTTTCTTTTCAGGGCGGGCAGTACATCGGAAGCCTGAATAGCATTCATAGCCACCGAGTAATCCCGCTGAAGGAACACCGGCCCGGTGACCGATTTAAAGGCACGGGGCACGATGGTCTTATCCAGGCCGATAAAGGTGCAGTTGCTGCCAAACTCCTTTTCCACGATAGTGGAATGATCAATCTCCACATAGTCCAGTTCACCGTTCAGGAATCCCCTTGCGAAATCGGATGGATAGATCGAATTGTAAGACATGTGGGTATTGGCGATAATCCGTTTGAAATACGGGGGGCTGCTTTCCAGATCGCCCCATCGTCCTTCTCCTACCAGGTAGTCGTTCAGGAATTCCTCGAATGCCTGATCTGTCGGGGCCACCAATCCGTGATGATACCGGATGGTTACCTCATCAGGCAGCCCTGTGGTGCCTTTGGGGGGCTGGGTCTTTTCATTGTGGATGTCGAAGGCCAGCTCGGGATAACGGAGATTGAACAGCGAATCGACCTCCAGTCCCTGTTCCACACCGGCCTGATCGTTGGTGCGTTCCAGGTTGAATTCAAATTCGGGAAACCGGTTAACAATGTCGAAAAAGGCTCTGTAGCTGCTGCTCCCCTCGGTTTCCGACAGGATCTCCTTGGCGCTCCTGAGCGGGTTCACGACCCGGTCGATCTCATAAATAAATCCATTCTCTGCAAAAATTTCATTCCCGATCAGCTTGGCACCCGCATAGTACATATCCGCGGACCCTTCGAAGGGACGGTCAAAATAGAATTCAAAGTCGCTTGTCTGAAGGTTGTAAATATCCAGGTACTCTTTGAAGAATATGGGGGCATACTTCCTCGATTCCTGGATAATCCTTCGTTTGAAAGATCCGGCTGTCGAATCCACGATAACCGTGCGTCGATCCTTCTCATTGTAACTCACACCCACTACCCAATCCTCCTCCAACAACAGGGTCTCCCGTTTAAATCCTTTAGGAGTATCGTTTTGGGGATCTTCCGGATCGATCCACCCGCGCACGTCCAGAGAACGAAGCTGTGCTCTGCTCCAGGGATTCTGAACAATATGGTATTTGACGATACGGTTCAGTGTTTCTGCCGGGATATCTTCCAGACTGTTGTAGGAAGCCGATTCCTGAAAATAAGATGCAAAAGCTTCATCGGAAGGGGCAAATACCGTATAACTCCCGGAAATATTAATGATTGTATCATACCCGGTCAATTCCAGAGCTTCCGTGAAAGTCTCAAACTGGGGCTGCTCTTTGACCATGGTATACAACTTTCCGGCCAGCCAGTCCGGGCGCTGATATATCTCATCCAAATCATCCCTGCAACCGGTGACCACCCATATGACGATCAGCAAAAGCAGGATCGGAGCCTGTCTCTTCATAGTCTGTTAATTTGTACTCTTTGCTGCCTTTCGAATCTGGAGCTGATTCTGAACCTCAGGATAATCCTCTCCCACTTGCCGGCCTGGAGAACTACACAGTATCGATCGTCAGGACCCCGTATCAGGCCGGTTTGAATGAAGTATTGAATGTAGAAAAGGAAGGATAACGGGGCGAACCCCGTTACCCTTCCGAAAATTAATCAATAATTACCTTAAGAACGCAGTCCTAAGTATTAATTTGATTTGATCAGTTTCAGCTTCCTCAAACTGTCGGTACCGTCATCGACCATGATCACATAGATCCCGGCCGAAGCATCTTTCAGCGACAGCTCTTCTGAAGCGGAGCTGGCCACCCGGCTCAGCACTGCTTCACCCACCGCGTTGAAAATACGGATATGGTCACCCGGCTGTAAGCCCTCCAGACGGAACACTCCGCTGGTCGGGTTCGGGTAGACACTCAGCCGCAGGCCGGAACCCTCACCGATACCGGTGATGGTCTCTACCGTATAGTATGCCACGGTAACACCGTTGGCTGCCGTTACCTTGACCTGGTCGCCCAGCTGTACGATATCCGATCCGGCCCTGGCAACTCCCTGGTCATCCAGCACCTCCATTGTAGCATCCGTGGAGGGAACCAGGTTGCTCATCAGGGTTGTCACATCCACATCGCCTGGTACTTCCGAAATGGTCATGGAGACCTGATCGACTGTGTATACATCCGATGTCACGTTTGCCAGATAGTTGGCGAATTCCTCCAGACCGAGCATCACCAGGTTGTACTCCCTCGTGGTCACTCCGTCAAGAGCGGTCACACGCAGAATATCATCCCGGTAGATGGGGCCGAAGGTCCGCTCGAAGCCAAACTTATCCAGCAGTGACAGGGTGGCTCCCGCTGAAGGGGTCAGGTTGCTCAGAAGCACATCCCTGTTGGTAGCTTCGGGTACTAACCGGATCACCGACAGCTCCTGATCCACCTCGTACACATCTGATACCACAAACAGGTCTCCTTCGCCGGTTACCGGAAGCAGCTGATACTTGATCATGGTCTGCTGATCCTGCGCGGTCACCTCGAAGTAGATCTTGTCGGTGGCTGTCACGGGCACCTGGACCGTATCGTAGTTCAGTTGCTGGAACGGTACGAAGAAATCCTTGTCATCCACGACCACCATGCTGGCACCATCCGGCACCACCACATTGTCCACCACATCCCTCAGCGAGGTACCGAAGGGGAACTCCGTGATGAATCCGACCGATCCGGCCACGGTGATCTCGTATACTGTCGAGGTCAGAACGGCGTCATCGCTCAATCCGTCCGCAGTAACCACCAGCGTGTAGGAGGTCATATTCTCCCCGTTGGCCGATACCACTTCCAGCATCCCGCCGTCCGGTACGGGGGTCGAACCTGTAATCACCGTTCCTCCGGCATCTTTGACCGTCAGGGTCTGCCCCTCGTCCTTTTTAAGTATTCCTGTGATTAAGTCTTCCACGGTGGTGCCGGTTACCACGCCGACGATCTCCAGATCATCTCCCTGGTATCCCTCATCCACCAGGTAGGTGTTGGATTCCACGAAAGACATATGGGCCGTAACTTCGTCCATGGTATGCGACCCCAACCATCCCATGACCTGACGCTGGGCCTCGCCCCAGCCCCAGGTATCGTAGGGAGGTTTCACAAGGTGGTCATCCGAGAAGAGGGCGTACCATTCACTGGAGTCGTTGGTCAACTTGGCCGCTTCGGAGAATCCTTCCGGTTTCCCTTCAAAAACATAGGGTTTGCGGAAATGGACCGCCTTATGACTCTTCAGATGCGGTTCGTCCACCAGGGTGATATTGTTCCGGTTCATGTAATCGTATTTATCCGAACCATCCATGAAACCGAACAGGTCGATCAGCGTGAAATCCTGCGGATCGGTGGCCGGTTTCAATCCCTCGTAGACCGAGTCGTTATCGATCCGGAACAGGTAGTAATTACCACCCCACAGGTCGACGGCCGATCCGTCCCTCGGATTATCGAAATTGGAGCTCCTTGGATCGGTCCACGGATAGTTGGTGGTATCCCTGAAGTTCACATCGAACTGCGCCTCGTTCCAGTGATACATCCCATCTTCATCAGGAACGCGGTCACCGCCGGAAGCTGCCACAAAAACATCACCACCATATACAATCGAGTTCACTGTCAGATCCTCCGTAAAGAGTCCGGGAGTGACTGCCCAGTCGGTGGAGTCCACGAACTTCATACCCGGAATGTACTTGCGGAACCGATCTGCCCAGTCGGTGAACGAAGTGATCACATCCGCAGGGGAGGTCCCCGATGCAGCACTGGCCATCATGTAGTGGCTCATGTCGATCTGACCGGAGCCCGGATTCATGATTTCCAGAGCGTTGTCCCAGTTTTCATACTGGGCTTCGTTGGAATACTGCGACTGGAAGGGATCCGCCTCGAAGGGCTGCAAATCCGTAGGATCCTTCTCCTTCTCGAATATCACCTTATAGGTAAACGTGGTGGAATCATCCTCTGCCGTGCAGTGGAAGGTCATCGTCCTGGCCTCCGGCGATCCGGAAAGCCCGGCGGGCCTGGTGACCTCGATGGTGGTATTCACATTCACCGGCTTGGCCACCAGATGGGGAATTCCCTCCGTGTAATAAGGCACTTTCACCGTGAACAGATCGGATCCCGATGAGAAATTGGGAATCGTATCGCCTACCCAGCCGAAGGCATCGTAGGTAAACTCGTCGATATCGGGCCAACGAATACTCGCGAGAAGGGCGTTGCTGGAGGCCTGATAGATATCGGTTTTGATATAGTAGTCCTTCACATTTCCGTTCTCGGCCGTTACCCTCAGGAGATCCCCTGTTTTTACATCGGCTCTTTCTTCATCATTTAATAAAACGAATTCCCAGGAGGCGGCTGGTGGTTTCTCCATGTAAAATAAGATAGTGTCCTGCCGGGTGCCGAACGGCACATCGTAGATGGTGTCCATGGCCAGTTCAGTGGTTACCTCAAACAGCTTACCACGCTGAACGATGTATTCGTTGTACGGGCTCTCCCAGTCGATACCGTTCTTGGGCACCACGATATTGGCCCCGGCTTCCGGATCCCTCGGGATCATGGCAAAATGAGCCACATCCAGATCACTTCCGCATACGTAGATCGTCAGGGTATCCCCCAGACGGACCGAATTATGGGCCGAATCCTCTCTTTCAGGAGAGAAACTGTAGTGCCATGCCACTCCGGGCTTCCGTTCCATCTCATACATGACGGAATCGTTATTCCGGAATCCCCAGGGGACCGAAATGGTCTTGGCGGCATAGTCCACCACCACATCGGGATTCGTAGAGGTCAGTGTATTCTCATCCAGGTTATAGTCTCCATGGTTATCCACGGTCCAGAAAAGCGCACGGTCGTATTCCTGAGCTGCAGTTGAGAGGTTGGGAATGGGCATCCATTCCGATTCGGCCAGGTCGTTACCTGCAGCGTTGAACCAGTCCATGTTCCCCTCCGTAACGGAGAATTTCCGCACCAGCGTATGGGTGCTGGTGGCCAGCGTCACCCCTGCCACATCCCTGTGAGGGGTGATCGGGTTGGATGTCGGATCCTCGAACGGGCCATCCAGCACCAGGTTCACCTGGTCGACGGCAGCCGAGTCGGTTCCTTCGGTGTTTTTCCACTGCAGGTAAAAGGCCCCCAGGCCTCCTTGCCATACATACAGGCACTGGCTCCCCCTGGCAGCAGCGGAATCGTTGACAAGAGGGAATCCATTGGCCCAACCGGGTTCTACCCTGTGCACCCCTTGGTCCACAATCGCCTCCAGCTCTTCTTTATGAAAGGGGTAAAAGAAACTGGGGTATTTTTCGGTCATCTCCTTCCTGAAATCGAACAGTTGGCCGATGGTCCAGGAATCACCCGGTTCCAGCATTACCCCTGCCGGATACCTCCATTCACGGTCATCTGGTGCCTGCCACCAGTTGTTCCAGTTAGAAACCCCGGTAAAAGTGAACTGCCCCAGATCGAGGGCCGAGTCTCCCATATTGGTGATCTCCACATAGGCGTTGAACGACAGGTCCATCCTGATTTCGGAGATGACCAAAGATCTAATGGTGTCCTCCTGAGCGGATACCGTCAGGTAACTGCCGAAAAGGACCAGGATTAATAGTAAAACACTTCTTTTCATAATAGTTTGATTTAGTTAGTCACTGAATTACATGTCATCTAAGTATAGAGTGAGGCCAGTATTTATGGAAATCCCTCGATTGTACTGCGTATGATAACCCACATAAATAGCTGGCAGAATGACCATAAGCGGGGGCAAATCGTTGCACCCGCTTATGGCATCTTATGTTATTTAATAATTACCCTTGAATGATATTTCTCACTTTCGATCTCCGCCTGGATCAGGTACATACCCTCTCCGAGACCGGATACATCCAGCGTAGTGTTCCAGGATCTTATCACTTCATCCAGGACCACTTGCCCGATGCTGTTGATCATCCTAACGGAAGAACCCCGGGGAATTCCTTCCAGTATAAGGGAAGTGCTGGCCGGATTCGGGTACATGCGGATACCTGCTTCCATTAAGGATCTGGCACCGACACCTTCCACGCGGATATTGACGGTATAGGTGATGGTATTTCCTGCAGGGGCAGTGACCACGATGGTCGCCGTAGTGGTTCCATCCGGTACATTGATACCGCCATCGCCTTCCACGGTTGCATCCTCCCTGGAGGCTGCAGCGGTGAGAAAGACTGACGTGGATCCCACCGGGAGTTCCAGGGTATATTCCGTCACCTCCGGATCGAATGCCGGGTCCATGGTGCCTTTATTAGAGACCAGTCCCGACAGAGTGGCATCCTGCAGAATGACCGTCACCTCGCAGGTAGCCGTAAAGTCGCCGTCATCGGTGGTTACGGTGATGGTGGCCGATCCTGTCGACTCGGCTTTCACCATGCCATCTGCTGTTACAGTGGCCACGGCAGGATCACTGCTGCTCCAGGAAGCCCCTGTGGAATCGGCATTGGCCGGAGACACGGTGGGGGTCAGTTGCAACATGTCCCATACCTCCATAGTGGAGGAGGTCACATCCAGGGTTACTCCGTCCACGAAAACAGGATTCCGGATAGAGATGTAGACGGTATCGGTAAATCCGGCCAGATGGGCCACGATAACTGCCATTCCTTTATCCACCGTGGTAACAAGGCCTTCCTCATCCACCGTGGCGATCGATTCATCCAGTGACTCGAGCATCATGGTATCGGTGGTGTTGATCGGATAGGCCATGGGGGTCAGCTGGATGGTGGCTGGATGGAGTTGTTCCTCCACCTCATCTTCCAGGAAGCGGACATCCACGCCCGGACGCAGGTCGTTCACAGCACCATCGGCCATATAGTCGGCCGTATTCAGCAACAGGGCCACCCCACCGGGAGCGGGTGCTTCAAAGGTATTGTTCCCGAAGGGCATGCCCACGCGCATCCCGGGTGCCAGTCCATCGGCGGGATACCAATCCCGGTCGGCTCTGGCGGGATCCAGGCTGTCGCCCTGCTCATAGAGGAACCAGGCAGCGTTATCCGGGTTGTCCACCATGGAGGCGATGATCGTCGCCGTCTGGTAGGGAACGCCACGCGTCATATTCTCTGTGTAAGCCGTGGGCCATTCACCGGCCGGCAGGCCCGTTGCAATGGGATGAGCCGCATTCTCCAGATTGATCAGTTTTTCATCAGGATTGGAGGATCCTTCATTGGAGGTCATGGCCCAGTCGTCGTAATCACCGGCTTCCCAAACCGCGATGGGTTTGTCCACCAGACCATATTTAAAGATCTTTCCGGAACCCACTGTCGAAGAGGCAATGATCATATCCTGGGCGAGGGTATCCTCCACCACACAGTCGTCGTCATCCACCACATTGACCACATACCCGGTAGTCTCCAGGATCCGGGCCGCGTAAGCATCCGAAGTATTCATATTATCGTTGCCCACCAGGAAGAGGACCGAAGCGTTGCCGTTGTCGATCACATCGATATCGACTGTGTCCATGGCTCCACCGTCCTGGGATTCCATAAAGATCTGTACCATCCCGGCTGCCAGGGCTGTTACCACACCTTTGTCATCCACTAATGCCACGTTTGGATCTGAGGTAGTAAATATAACGGTATCATCAGCCACATTGGAGGGATGTACCTCCACATCCAGGTCTATCA
>CAZRZY010000062.1:0-27568 GCA_964604655.1 uncultured Bacteroides sp.
CCCGCGGCTTCCACCACCTGGCGTACCGACTCCACCCCGTTCCGGTGTCCGAACAGTCGTTCACTGCCCTTCTTCTGGGCCCAGCGGCCGTTGCCGTCCATGATCATTGCCACATGCCTGGGCAGCCGCTCCCTGTTGATCTGTTCTTTCAAATCCATTGTATTACTTCCCGATATCCTGTGCTCTTTAATCATACGTCGGACACTCGCCCCGGTAATTAAAGATCTTGTACGTAATGAACAACCCGGTGAAAAGGTACCAGTCGTTATTTGCCAGGGGTGTCTGAACCTCTTCCCCTCCTGCGTTGGCAACCCCGTCGATCAGGTCATTGAATGTCTTTCTCATACTCACTTCCAGTCCGCCGCTCAGCCGCTGCCCCAGGTTCGCCTTCAACCCTCCCCCGAAGGGCACGTAGAGGTGCGAGGCCGACTCCCCAATGTAGTTCAGACTGTATCCGATCCCGGCCGAAACGTAGGGCGAATATTTGGTTCTCCGACTGGCCGTCTTGTAAGGCCACCAATTGAACTCAAAATCAAGGCCCAAATTTACAAAACTTGACCGGAATTCAGCAGCCTCCCCATTATAAATCTCACCGGAGGCACCCAGGTCGAAAAAAACGGCGTGTGCGCGAAGGGAGTTGCGCTCATTGAAATTGTAACGGAGGATGGGGCCGATAGCCGGCGGAAGCGGTGTGGGCTGAGGGATCGTCGGGCTGATATCGCCCAGGTACCAGGGTACGGCCGTCATAAAACCGATATCGGACTTTCGCTGTCCCTCCGCCGGAGCTGCTGTTAGCATGAGCAGGGCCAGGATGGCTGATAAAGTGTAATAAACCGGAAGAGATCCGCGGCTGCACCCGTACCGGTGCCGGATCCCGAAGACCCTGACGCTGTTCTTACCTGTATAATTTCCTGAAGACAGGCACCCCACTTCTGTTGTTCCGTATTTGCATGATCGCCTTGACACTCGTCAGGTAGTATGAATCGTTATATTTAGACCATTGAGAGGAGTATCCGTCGATGTAATCTCCAAGACTGAACTGGTACCCCAACTCCACACCGATGCTCCAGCGCGGATCCAGCGATAACTTGATCCCTCCGCCCAGGGGGAAAACGGGGGTGTAAACCATATTATTGTTATATCCCGGATTACTTAAGGGTTCTTCTCCTCCATTGTTCAAATCCTTCACCGTCGATTTGGAAAGCACGCCTCCTGCACCTCCGAAAACATAGATATACAGCTTCTTGTAGCTATTGATCATTCCCCGGCGGTTGTAGATCGCCCCGGACATAAAGGTGCGGCCGTCGCCTAATAAATAATATTCCAATTTGGCGGTGTGCTGAAAGGCATGCGAATTGAACGAATAGTAGCGGCTATGGCTGGAGCCTTCCACATCCTTTCCCCCGTAAAGCACATAAGCCAGATCCAGAGTTGCGGTCAGGTTCTGGGTGATCTTGAAGCCCGGTTTAAATCCAACGCTGGGACGAATACCGTTTATATTATTCATCAGGGGCTGATTGGCCAGTCCGATATCCCCGTGGAAGGAGACTGCACTCACATAGATATCTGCTTCATACCTCCGTAGTTTCCAGCGCTGTCCGTACCCGTCCAGGGAGGTGAGGAGGAGCAGGACGATGATCGGAATCCAGAGTTTCTTCATGACAGGCAGGGTGTTCTATTCTTACAAATATAAAAATAAATGGAATAATCCTAATTCCTTTTATCAGCACCCCACATGAGTTTATTCCTCAGAGTGCTGTAGAAACTGATATTCTCGATGCGCACCATCTTCATAGTGTAGTCCGCCTTTTGAACCGTGATGGTGGTGTCCACCTCCAGGTCCACTGTTCTCGAATCCAGCGCCAGCTGGAACTGGGGATCGCGCGTATCCACCGACATCTGCAGCACCGCGGAGTCGGGCAGGACCAGGGGGCGTACCGTCAAATTGTGCGGAGCGATGGGGGAAAGCACCACAGTGTGCGAATCCGGCACCACGATGGGCCCTCCCACACTCAGATTGTAGGCGGTGGAACCGGTGGGGGTCGAAAGCAACAGGCCGTCGGCCCAGTAAGAGCTCAGGAACTCATCGTTGGCCTTTACATGGATGGTAATCAGCGAACCACTGTTCTTGTATAGCCGTACATCGTTAAGCGCCACATCCAGGTTCTCGAGCGAATGCCCCGAGGTCTCCACCTTCAGCAACATCCGTTCCTCGATATCGAACCTGCCGCTGAAAACACTCTCCAGCGATTCGGACATGGTCTCCTGTGAGATGTAGGAGAGAAATCCGAGTCTTCCGATATTTACCCCCAGCACCGGGATCCCTGTATCCCTTACCAGGGTGACCGTCTCCAGGAACGTGCCGTCGCCTCCCAGTGAGAATAAAAAATCGATCTCTTTCGGCAGGGTATGATGGTCGGTGAAAAGCCCTGCCACCCGGGGTCTCAGCCCGGTTTTCTTCTGCAGGAACTCGAACAGGGGCTCATAAATCCATACATCCACATTCAGCGTCGAGAACTTGCTGAACATGGTGGCAATGTTCTCTCTGGCATAGGAAGGAAACGCCCTTCCGAATACAGCAACTTGCATGATCAGGTGTTGAGATATTTCAGAAAGACATCGAACCGCTCCTGATAGAACTCATCCAGGGTCTCTTCACTCAGGTGGGAGGAGACCACATGGTAGTTGTAGCGGTGGAAGGTCTGTATGACCGAATTCAGGTCGGTCAGGTTGATTTTCAGGGTGACCCTCAATTTCTTCACATCATCCGTACTGGCCACATAGGAGCTGAGGATTCTCCCGTTGTTGCTTTCCACGATCTGCGAGATCTCACTCAGCGAATAATCCAGCGGGTCCATCTCCAGTTCGATGATCCCCCCGGGCTGATGCATGGCGGAAAAGAGGGCGAACTTGCGGGTCAGATCTTCCTGGGTAATCACTCCCAGGTAGTGTTTTTCATGGTCCAGAACCGGCACCAGGGTCAGTTCGAGACGGGCCAGAAGCTCGATCACTTCATAGATGTGCTGATCCTCACTAACATAAGGCTTCTGAAGTGAAAGCTCGTGATTGCCCACCGGCTCGTCGGGGTTGTTCAGGTCGTAGATATCCGAATCGCCAATGAGCCCCAGGAACTCCCTGTGGTTGACGATGGGCAGGTGTTTGATCCGGAAAACCTCCATCCAGAGAAGTGCCTTGTTGCCGGTATCGGAGGTCTTAAGGGCCGTTACAACATCCGAAATGAGTTCTCGTGCGAGCATTATGTGATAAACATACTGATTTAACGAGTAATAAGCAAATATTGTTCCAATTACAATCAGCCGCCATTTTGCCAGTCAGAGGGTGATCTGCGGGGAACGGTTATTCAGTCGTTTCTCGATGGTATCAAGAAGCACCGATATCGCCACCTTATTTTTACCCCCCTGGGGCACGATCAGGTCGGCGTGCCGCTTGGAGGGTTCGATGAACTGCAGATGCATTGGCTTAACGGTTTTGCGGTATCTTTTCAGCACCTTTTTAAGGTCCCGGCCCCGCTCTTTCATATCGCGCCTGATCACCCGGGCCAGCCGGTCGTCCGCATCGGCATCCACGTATACCTTGATATCGATCTCCCGGATCAGCGGAGGATAGGTGAAAAGGAGGATTCCCTCCAGGATCACCACCTCCTTCGGATCCACCCGGACCGTTTCCCCGGAGCGGGTGCAGGTAAGGTAACTGTACACCGGCTGCTCCACGGGATGGCCCTTTCTGAGATGCTTCAGGTGTTTCACCAGCAGGTCAAATTCCAGGGAATCGGGATGATCGAAGTTGATTTTCTGCCGCTCCTCCGCAGGCAGGTGGCTGTTGTCGCGATAATAAGCATCCTGTGGCATCAGCGCCACATGATCGGCCGGGATCCGCTCCAGGATCTTGTTCACCACCGTGGTCTTTCCCGATCCGGTCCCGCCGGCAATGCCGATCACTAACATGCCTTCTAAGATAGTTTATCGATCTGACATTTCTATTACCTTTGCCCCTCAGATCAACCAGGTAATCCATAAAATTCGATCATCAAACAGCAGTCCCATGGAACAGACACTCTACCCCCTGCGGTTCACTCCCATTATCAAGGATAAAATCTGGGGCGGGGCCCGATTAAGGGATGTGCTGGGGAAGAATGCAAAAGAGAAGGCCGGTGAAAGCTGGGAAATCTCGGGGGTGGCAGGTGACCTTTCCGTGGTGGAGAACGGGTTCCTGGCAGGGAATAACCTGCAGGAGGTGGCCGAGGTCTACATGGGAGACCTGCTGGGAGACCAGGTGTACGAGAAGTTCGGGATGGAGTTCCCCCTGCTGATCAAGTTCATCGACGCCAATGATTTCCTGAGCGTCCAGGTGCACCCCGACGATGAGACCGCCCGGAAGAGACATAATTCCTACGGAAAGACCGAAATGTGGTACATCATTGAGTCGGAGGGCGGACAGCTCATCACCGGGTTCAACCGGGAGACGGACCGGGAGCAATACCTGAAACACTTCAGGGAGGGTACCTTAAAAGAGATCCTCCATTACGAAGAGGTGTCACCGGGCGACATATACTTTATGCCCGCCGGGCGGGTACACGCCATAGGCTCGGGGGTGATGCTGGCCGAGATCCAGCAGACCTCCGACGTCACTTACCGGATCTACGACTGGGACCGGCTCGACGACCGCGGGCATCCCCGCGAACTGCATACCGATCAGGCACTGGACGTGATCGATTTCACCTTTCACCAGGAGTATCGCACCCCTTACCAGCCGTTAAAGAACAGCACGGTAACCGCCATCGACTGCCCCTATTTTACCACCGGGGTGATCCACCTGGACCATCCGTTGGAGAAAGATTTCAACCTGATCGACTCTTTCGTGATCTACATGTGCATGGAAGGAGCGGCCGGCATCACCTATCCCGGAGGCACCACCTATCCCGGAGGCACCAACCATCCCGGAGGCACCACCTATCCCGGAGGCACCGAACTGATCCGCAAAGGCCAGACCCTGCTGATCCCCGCCGAACTGAAGAACCTGGCGATCATCCCCGCTGAAACAGATACCATCCTTCTGGAGATATATATCCGATAGGCAGCGAACCGGATCAATTGATCATGATGAACATCAACACGTACCCGGAATGCAGATAAAGACCGCTGAATTCATCACCTCCAGTCCAAACGTGGGAATGTGTCCCAAAGATCCCCTCCCGGAGTTTGCCTTTATCGGCCGGTCCAATGTGGGCAAGTCGTCGCTGATCAACATGCTGGCCGGACGAAAAAAGCTGGCAAAGATCTCCACCTCCCCCGGTAAAACCCGGCTGATCAACCACTTCAAAATTAACGACACCTGGTTTCTGGCCGACCTGCCCGGCTACGGGTATGCCAAAGTCTCCAAGAAAGAGCGGGAGGGCTTTGCCCGGATGATCGAGGAGTACGGCCAGCTCCGAACCAACCTGGTCTGTTTCTTCGTGCTGGTGGATGCCCGCATCCCTCCTCAGCAACTGGACCTGGATTTCATGGAGTGGCTGGGCGACAGCCGGATCCCGTTCGTGATCCTGCTGACCAAGGTCGACAAGGTTACCCAGAAGGAGAAATCAAACCATCTGAAATTGCTGAAAGAGGAACTTTCAAAGGCCTGGGAAGAACTCCCCATGATCATCGAGACCAGCGCCGTCAAAGGCACCGGCCGGGAAGAGGTCCTCACATTTATCGAAGTTACCTCGCAATGATCAGTTTCTTGTTAAAGAACTGATCTCCTGCCGTGATGGTTAACATATACACCCCGGGTCTCAAATCCGCAGTGACGGAACTATATCTGTCATTAATTCTTTCTCTGTGAAGGGTCCGCCCTTTCATATCGGCAATACGCAACTCTGCAGGTACCTCAAAACTGAGGACCAGTTGGTTTCCAGAACCGGCCACGGGAACGGTTACCGCCTGCCCGAAACCTGAATCAATATCCACAAAGTACTCAACACGATTGACAGGGATTCCGCTCATTTCTTCCAGTACAACGAGGTAGAAAATCTGGTGGAGGGCATGACTCCAGCGCCCCAGGTTGTCCCGGGCCCTGAATCCAATGGTATGGAAGCCCTGGGTCAGGTCGCCTCCATCCGCATGAAAGTCCAGAGAGAGTAAGTTGCCGGGATTGGTGACAGGAACAGGCTCAGCCATCCCGAATCCCGGATCACTGTCTATGTAGTATTCTGCTCTTGTGATTTGCTGCGCCCGGCAGAAGCTGACAACCAAAAGCAATGCCACAAGGATGGCTGCTCTTATCGGGGTTCTTTGCATGGCATCCACTATTTACCTGATTTAACCTTAATGGTAACCGGCAGGCCCTCTCCGGAACTGGTGGTGCCGGGGATGGTCGCTTCATAGATATGGGGTAAATCAGGCAGTCCGGACAGGACATAGGGGGTTACTCCGCCAAAGATGCCGCAATCCACTCCCGCAACACCTGCTCCGATAGCTGGAGATCCAGCTTTTAGCTGCCACTTGCCATCAGTGCTGTAATCCAGTGTCCCTGAATAATCGGCGAAAACATTGGCCATAGAGATATTATGAAGGTTACCGTTGGCATCGGTCCCGTCTGAGGCCAACAGGTTGTTGGTCACGGTATTTCCTGAATTCTCAGAAATAATACCGTTGGCATGACACAGGATGTTGTTGGATATGCTGGCATTATAGGCATCAATGAGGGCATATTGCCAGGAGCTCTCATCAATCACATTGTTGATGATCTGAACAGGACCACTCGAAAAGGAGGTGACGATTTTGTTGCGGACATAATTGTTGGCGATGATCGCATGGCTAATACTTCCATTTGTTCCCGTTGCGATGTCATTGGCATAGTTCTGCAGGATCAGGATATTTTCGATCGCATTTTTCATGGTGAGAGAATAGACCTTGCATCTGCTCACGGTAATATCATCCACATTGATGTAAATCATGCCACTTACATTGCAACCGGTAAGGATGCTGCCCTCTGAACCGGCATTGAAATTGATGTTGCCGCTTAACCGGGCCTCCTGACAATATGCCTGGGTAGTGTCATTTTCGCAGAGAAAGTAGCCCGGGCCAATGATTGTCAATTGTCTGGAGATATCGACCCCGTCATAATATTCAATCGAACCTTCCACATAGATGGTATCGCCGTCGGCGGCATTGTCATTGGCCTCCTGAAGGGTAGTATAGTCCGCATCTGCACCCGCATTGTTGTTCACCCTGATAAGGTGCTGTCCAACAGCAACTCCACAACAAAGCATGGTCATGAGACTGACCGAACAAAATTTTTTCATGGTATTGGGGATTGGTGGAGATTAAAGGTAATCCAGACAATTGAGAAAGTCAAGTGAGGGAAAATTGATGCTCAGGCAGATGCTCAGGCGATATCCAGAAAGTATTTGATGCTCTTCACCAGCAGGGAAGGCTTTTCGGCATGGACCCAGTGACCAGCCCCGGGAATGGTGACGATCTCAGAAGTGGGGAATACCTGACGGATCAACGCATGATCTTCCGCCCGGATGTAGTCGGACCGTTGGCCGGATACGAACAGGGCGGGAAAACCGGTGATTCCTCCGGAAGCCGCGATCCTGCCGGTGTCGAGCCCGTCCATGATCCGGTCCAGGTTGTTCCGCAGGGCCGGCAGATTGATCCTCCAGTAGAATCCCCCCTCCTTCTCACGGCGGAGGTTTTTCAGCAGGAACCCGCGCACCCGCTCCGATCCGATCTGGGAACTCAGCATCCGGTCGGCATCCTCCCTGCTCTCCACGGCCGAAAGATCCAGCTCCAGCATGGCATCGATCATCCGGGCATGATTGGGCGCGGAACGGGAATCCACTGCCAGGTCATGGTAGGGCCTGGGGGCAATATCCACCGAGATCATCGACTGGACCCGTTCGGGGCAGCCCTCGGCGAAATGCATGATCGTCTTCCCGCCCATGGAGTGACCGATCATCACTGAACGGTCGATTCCGCGATCATCCAGGAACTGGCAAAGATCGTCCCGCATAGAGGGATAATCATGGGTATCGGAGTGGGGAGACTGCCCGTGGTTGCGCAGGTCCACCACATACACTTCGAACTCTTTCTCAAACTCCCTGGCGATGGAGACCCAGTTATCCCCAGAGCCATAAAGGCCGTGGGCGATCACCATCGGCGGACCCGCCTCCCCGTATTTTCTGTAGAATAGTTCCATTCCTGTTCCGTTTCACAGTTTTCCCGGGCGGACATCGGAATCCTCCCGGACTCACCCGGACTCATACGAATTCACCCATGTGCACCCGGAATCCTCCCGGAATCCTCCCGGAATCACCGGAACCCTCCCGGACTCACCCGGCCCCCTTCTCCATATACCTGGCCGACAGCTCGGCTATCAGTTCACGGATCGAATCGAAAGCTTTGGTGGTCTCCTCGGTGATCCTGGCCTTCTGAAGCTTCAGCAGCAACAAACCGTATAATCCGTTCAGGGCCATCTGGATGTCATTCTCCTTGCTGTACCCGGCTTTCATGCGTAGCGCTTCGATGTGGCTCCTGGCCTTTTCGTAGGTCTGCTTGTATTGCATGTCGATCCCGATGGACAGGATCTCGTGATGGAGCGCATGCAGCTGCTCCACCTGTTTCTGCAGAAAATTCAGGTGCCCCTTCTCCTGTTTTCCCTCATCTTGCATCATGTCGATCAGCGATTTGTACCACTCCCGCATGTCGCGTTTCACCTCGTAGGGAACCTCAAACTTGTTGATCAGGGTCTTCTCGATGCTGTCGATATCCAGTTGGTTGGCCCGGATCATATCTTCCACCTGGTACATGTATAAAATGTACTCGGCAATATTCTCTTTCTTCTTCTGTTCGGCAATAATCATAATAATAGCAGGCCCTTAAGTGTACCTTAATCGCGCAGCTGCCGCAAATACATCTGGATGGTGTTCTGCAACCCGTAGTAGAGGGCATCGGCAATGAGGGCATGGCCGATGGACACCTCCTTGAGCCAGGGGATCTGCTGTTTCAGGTAACGCAGATTCTCCAGGTTCAGGTCGTGTCCGGCGTTCAGTCCCAGACCGGCCTCCCGGGCTAACCCGGCAGCCTTTACGAATGGGGCCGCTGCAGTGGCACGATCCTCAGGAAAACCCGAGGCATAGGGTTCGGTGTAAAGTTCCACCCGGTCCGTCCCTGCCAGGGCCGCTCCTTTCACCTGTTCCGGTTCGGTACCCACAAATATGGAAGTCCGGATTCCGTGGCGTTTGAGCTCCCCGGTTACCTCCAGCAGGAAATCACGGTGCTTGATGGTATCCCATCCGGCCGAGGAGGTAATGGCATCGGGCGGATCTGGTACCAGGGTCACCTGTTGGGGTTTCACCCTGGTGACCAGCTCCATGAACTCCTTCGAAGGATACCCTTCGATATTGAATTCAGTGGTCACCAGCGGTTTAAGCAGCTCCACGTCCCGGTAACGGATATGGCGCTCATCGGGCCTGGGATGTACAGTAATACCCTGGGCACCGAAATGTTCACAATCGACCGCCACTTTCTGCACATCGGGAATATTCCCTCCCCGTGCATTTCGCAACGTCGCTATCTTATTGATATTTACACTAAGTCTGGTCACGATGTTGGGTGTTTATCCGGATCTCTTTTTGGGTGAAAGCGTAAAATTACAGCTTTATTTCGTGAATGCCTTAACCAATGATCAGCTCATCCAGGCTCCGCTTCGGGACGTGGTGCACTCCCTGCTCGTCGCGCCAGTAACGGATGTCTTTCTGCCCGTCCCCGCCCGGTTGCGCTTCGTCGATGACCACCTGTTCGGCGGGTTTCCCCAGGGCCAGGACCTGGATAATCTTGTAACGCCCGGGGATCTGCAGCAAAGAACGGAGTTTCTCACGCTGAACGGATCCGACAATGCAGCCCCCGAATCCTTTCTCCACGGCAGTCAGCAGCATGCTCTGGGCGGCAATCCCATCGTCGCACCACCAGTCGTCGGAAAGTTCCAGATCCCCCAGCTGGATAATGTAGGCCGAAGGGCGCTCACCCTCCGCCGGTCCGGGCCAGTCCTTCAGGTACCCGGCCCACGCAAGGGTTGGAAAGATCCGGGCACTGGATTCGGGATCGTTGAACAGCATATACTTGAGCGGTTGCATGTTGCGGGCCGATCCCGACATGCGGGCCGCCTCCACCATCTCGCGCATCAACTCCATGGGTACCTCCACCTCCTGGTGAAATCTCCGGTACGACCGGTTCTTCTGTATCAGATTCTTCAACATCATGTCAGGCTTTAATGACTTTACAGACTTTATATACTTTACAAACTTTATGGACTTTATGGACTCATTTGTTGTTGTACATATTCATGGTCCTTTCAAGCCCGATGACCCCGAACGACCGGATAATCTCATTGGCCATCTCGATCCGCTCCGGCAGCACCTTCTCCTGTTCTTCGGTCCACTGACCCAGCACGTAGTTAACCTGTCCGCCATGCAGATATTCATCCCCGATCCCGAAGCGGAGCCGGGCATAATTCTGGGTACCCAGGGTCGTGTTGATATGGGCCAGTCCGTTGTGGCCGGCATCCCCTCCCTTTGCCCTCAGGCGAAGGGTTCCGAAAGGCAGAGCCAGGTCGTCCACCACCACCAGCAGGTTTTCCAGGGGAAGTTTTAATTTTTTCAGCCAGTAGCGGACAGAATTGCCGCTCAGGTTCACAAACGTGGTGGGCTTCAGCAGCCAATAAGAGCGGGCACGAAACCGGTATTCTGCGATAAAGCCGTATCGCTTGTCCTTAAAAGAAATATTGGATGCCCCGGCCAGGGCATCCAATACGTCAAATCCAATATTATGTCGGGTGTGTTCGTACTCCGGTCCGATATTTCCCAGGCCTGCTACCAGGTACTTCATGGGGAAATCCTTCAGGAAACGAACTAAGATTCGGATCCGGCTTCTTTCTCAGCAGCACCTTCAGCACCTTCGGCACCTTCAGCACCTTCAGCACCCTCTGCGGCTTCAGCTCCTTCGGTTGCTACTTCTGCCGTTTCCGGCTCTTCAAGCTCCATACCCTTCATGCTGACACGCGAGGAGACCACGGCAAAAACCATGGACCGGGGCGGATCGAGCACTTCCAGATTGTCGTAGGTCAGATCACCCACTTTGATCACATCGCCTGTATCCACATTGGTAATATCCACCTCCAGTATATCGGGCAGATTCTTGATCAGGCCGCGCACTTTCAGCACTCTTCTTCTCTGACGGGATTTACCGCCATTCTTGATCCCGAGGGAGTCTCCCACCAGCTTGATCGGTAATTCAACGGTAACGGGACGGTCCTCGAACACCTCAACGAAATCGAGGTGGTTGAGCTTGTCGGTCACCGGGTGAAACTGGAGTTCCTGCATCACCGCTTTATGCTGCTTTCCATCCACATCCAGGTCCACGAGATAGGCGGTGGGTGTGTATACGATATGCCGGAAGTCATTCTCATGGGCATGAAAATGGATCACCTCTCCTCCACCATACATGACACAGGGCACATGGTCTTGCTTTCTCAAATCGCGGGTTGATTTCTTACCCAGTTCGTTGCGTTTCTGAACGCTGATCTTGATTGTCTTCATTTTGTTGTGCTACTCAGAATTAAATGCATATTAATTCCCCATCACACTTTGGGAAAAATCGGCTGCAAATGTAACGATTTAATTAAGAAATGTATCGCTGATCGACTTAAAATTGTAGACCTTGTCAATCACCTCGGCAAAATGATCGGCCACGGAAAGCACCTTGATCTTATTGCTCTCCCGCTTCAGGGGAATCGTATCGGTGACGATCACCTCGTCGATGGGCGACTGCTCGATCCGTTCGTAGGCAGGTCCGGACAGCACCGGGTGGGTGGCCACTACGCGCACACTCTTCGCACCCTCACTCTTCATCATCCCGGCGGCAAAGGTGATGGTCCCGGCTGTGTCGACCATATCATCGACGATGACGATATTCTTGCCCTCGATATCGCCAATGGCCTTGATCTCCTCCACCACATTGGGTTTTTTGCGGAGCTTGTAACAAATCACCATACTGGCATTGACGAACCGGGAATAAGCATTGGCCCTTTTGGTCCCTCCCATGTCGGGGGCGGCAATGGCCAGGTTCTGTAGATTCAGTTCTTTAATATAGGGAACAAAAAGTGCCGAGGCGTAGAGATGGTCTACCGGTACGTCGAAGAAACCCTGCAGCTGGTCGGCATGCAGGTCCATGGTCATGATCCGGTCCACCCCCGCCGCAGTCAGAAGATTGGCCACCAGTTTGGCCCCGATGGCCGAACGGGGCCGGTCTTTCCGGTCCTGGCGGGCAAACCCAAAGTAGGGGATCACCGCCACTACCTTATCGGCCGAAGCCCTTTTGGCGGCATCGATCATCATTAACAACTCCATCAGGTTGTCCCCCGGTGGAAACGTTGATTGGATCAGAAAGACAGTACAACCTCTAACGCTCTCATCATAAGCCGGTTGAAATTCACCATCGCTGAATTGATATACGCTGGTGCGTCCAAGTTCTGTTCCAAATTTTTGTGCGATTTGTTCGGCCAGATAGGTAGAGGCCCTCCCTGAAAAGAATTTAATGGGCGTCTGCTGAGTCATCCCCGGATCTGAAGTTTAGTGGTCAATGGTCGTAGTAGCGGAAAACAGTGATGATGTAAAAGTAAGAATATTTACGGTGACCCCACCGGCCCACTTTACAATTTTTTAACGTTCTTTTTTGAGAGGACCAAACGGCCAAAAAGTGAACAATTTGTTAAAATATGTGTTATGTAAAATGAATCTAAATAACCTTAACCTTGTAGTATTATGGGAGATATACTACCCTCCATTTTGATGGTCGAAGATGATCCCCATTTAGGGCCCATGCTCAGAGACTCTCTGAATTTGAAGAATTACAGAGTAGATCTGGAGCCTCGCGGCGACCGGGCTCTTCAACTTTACCAGGCTGGAAAATATGACCTGATGCTGGTGGATGTCCTGGTCCCGGGAATGGACGGTCGGGAACTGGTCAAGGAGATCCGCAAATCCGACTATACCACTCCTATTCTTTTCATGTCGGGCAAAGGGGATGATAAGGACAAGATCCTCGCCTACTGTTCCGGCGGGGATGACTACATTTGCAAGCCATTCAGCGTCACCGAACTGGCCCTGCGTATCTATGCGCTCCTGAAGCGATCCAAGCCCGAATTGATGGAAAGGGAGATTCCCGAAACGCTGCGGTTTGGGCACTTTACATTCGATTTTCCCAACCGGGTGCTCTTTACCCCCACCGAGCAGATGAACCTGACCAGAAAGGAGGCCGAGGTACTTCATATGCTGGCTGCCAACGTGAATAATGTGGTCAAGCGTGAAAAGGTCCTTACCCAGGTTTGGGGTGAGAACGACTACTTCATGGGCCGCAGTATGGATGTTTACATCGCCCGTCTGCGTAAAAAGCTGAAGGACGACACGAATGTCTCCATTGTGAATGTCCACCGCATGGGCTTCAAGCTGGAAGTAAACGGCGTGTCCGGGGCGGCCGGAGCATAACCCGTCGGGGGGAGCTGCCGGGGCCTGAAAGATCATCCTTCATGATCCGTTCGACTTTTTCTTCCGTTTCTCAGATCCTTTTCCATTTTATGCGTTGAACAATGAATTATCCCTTAATTTTAGGGGCCTTAAACTTTCAGGCCTGCCCACATAAGATCACTCCATGGATTACCGCGGAAAAACAGTCTGGATCACAGGTGCCTCCTCGGGGATCGGCGCGGAACTGGCCAAGCAGTTTGCCATGGAGGGTGCCCGGGTGATCATCTCCTCTCACGATGCCGGGGAGTTGGAAGGGGTACACAACGAACTGGCCGAAGCCTCCGCCGACATCCATTCCGTACTGTTCAACCTGGGAATCCCGGATGAAGTGCAGGCCGCTGCCGAAAGGGTACTGGAAAAGTTCGGGCGAGTGGATGTACTGATGAATAACGGTGGTATCTCCACCCGGTCGGAAGCACTGGAAACACCTGTGGAGATCGACCGAAGGGTGATGGAGATCGATTATTTCAGCGGAGTAATCCTCACCAAAGCACTGTTGCCTTCCATGATCGAAAACGGGTACGGGCATATCGGGGTCACCAGCTCTATTTCCGGGAAATTCGGTTTCCCGTTGAGAAGCGCCTATGCCGCTGCCAAGCACGCATTGTTCGGATTCTATAAAAGTGTCTGGGCCGAGAACCACCGGAAGGGGATCCATGTGACGATCTTTAGCCCGGGACGTGTGCAGACCAATATCTCGGTTCATGCCCTGAAAAAGGATGGCAAAGAACACGGAAAAATGGATCCCGGACAGGCCAGAGGGATCACACCGGAACTCTGCGCCCGGCGGATGATCCGGGCCATGAAGCGCAACCGGAAAGATGTACTGATCGGAGGTTCGGAACTGGTGATGGTATGGGTACACAAATACTTTAAACCGCTCTATTACCGTTTAGTGAGCCGGATCTCTGCCAACTGATAGGTCACTGCAGCTT
Source organism: uncultured Bacteroides sp. (assembly GCA_964604655.1). GTDB lineage: Bacteria > Bacteroidota > Bacteroidia > Bacteroidales. Next base: position 14,524 of record CAZRZY010000062.1, read on the forward strand.
TTTTTCAGATTTTCTGTCGATTTTTTTCCCGTTCAACCCATCTAAGGGATGTAAGGGATATAAGGGATATACCCTTTTCCGGTAAACCAATTGATACTATCTTTTTATAGTATACAAATATACTATCATCTCATGTTGCCGTTTTTACCACACCGCGACTCCTCTTATTTCCACTATTCCTCCATGCTTTCGGGCAAATTGGAAAGGAATATGTAAAAAGTACAGTAGAAGAACATTTTTCCGCCGGCCCGGGAAGGGTGATAGAACGGATACGGGGGTCTGTTGAAAAGGCATTCATCGCTCATTACGGATTTCAGACCGTCAAACCTTTTCCGGAGGATAACGGTATTCTGGGAAGATTATGGCAATCACTGATCCTCCAGGAACAGCACCTCCTGTTTCGATTTGCACCTGTTGATGCCATGACATATAAGTACAATAGGGACTACCGGGAGGCCCTATTCAACAGTAGAGAGATAGACGATCCGACTGAATTTATGTGCTTCATGCTCAAAGTGACAGATGCCGCTTTGAACGGATTTATTATCCCGCTTCGAAAAATGCGCGGTTCAAAGTCGCGACTCGAATATTTTCACAGACTTGGTCTGAAGGAATTTTCCAGAAAAGACTATATGAAAGCCATGGACTTCATTTCAGCCCCGACAGCAAGTAAAGACCTTGCACTGGGAGTAAAATCGGGGTTATTTGACAGATCGGGTACGAAAAGAGTAACTTTGTACTCTTGTATAGATATGGATCAAGCGGACAAAAAAAGATTACACGATTTAGATGCCAGGTACTGTACGAATCGATAAATACCTGTGGGCGGTAAGGATTTTCAAGACACGGACCCTGGCCACCGAAGCCTGCAAAAAAGGAAGGGTAACCGTGGATGAGATGCCCGCCAAACCCTCCCGGACGGTGACGGGCGGAGATATTATCCATGTCAGGAAAGCACCGGTTACTTATTCCTATAAAGTATTGGACCCCATAGAAAAACGGGTGGGTGCCAAGATCGTGGAAAATTTCGTGGAAAACGTCACTCCCGAAGAGGAACTTCACAAGTTAGAGGTGCAGGACGACTTTTTCGTCAAGCGGGACCGCGGCGCCGGCCGGCCCACCAAGAAGGAGCGCAGACTGCTAAATGATCTCCTGGACCGTAAAAAGGAATAGCCTTTTTGTGATAAATCCGGCAGAGGGGTCATCTTCTGCCGGATTTATCACTTTGAAAACAGTGCAACGCGTATTGCACCCTAATTTTCTCTGGTACTAATCGCTCATTGCCTATCTAAATATACGAAATCAAACAGCAAAGAATGAGATACTTTGGCCAATGTCTGAAGAACATTGATGCAAGATGGAAATGATTCCATGAAAACAGAAAAGTACCATTGGTTCCTCTGTGGGAGAGAGATGGGAGAGATTTGAAAAATTGAGGAAAGGTAGAGGAAATCTAGGCGATGAGCGCTTCGGTTTCCTCTATGATCTGTTCACGGAATGCCACCATCTCTTTCGCTGCCGTTTTCTTTCGCAATAACTGCCATCTGAACCAACGGCCACGGAGGGTCTTCTTAAACAGGAAATACCAGTTAAGTGCGGCCTTCCCGGCAGGAAGCAGGGAGATCAGGTAAGCCACCCAGATCCACCAGGGACCGGTGAAGATACCCACCAGGAGGGTTTGAATCAGGTAGAAGACCGGGAAAAGTATCAGAATCCCCAGACCCGCTTTCACGGAAGAATGAAACTGGCGGTCCTTGATGTTCCGCACCAGGTAGGACGGGAGGAAATAGGGGATCGCATTGTTGATCAGCCCATACAGGAACAACGGAAAGGTCAAAACAAGCCCCAGGTAGCGCCAGTGTGCCTGAAGGATTCCGTACCCCTTTCGGCGGATCACCCAGTCACGGATCCGCATCTCATCCAGGCGGTTGTTATAGGTCACCACATTCTCTGCCAGCTCCCTGACAGCCCGGGCGGCGGCCTGGTCTGAGGCTTGGCCAGAAGCCTGCTGGGCGGTGGCCTGCTGGGCGGTGGCCTGCTGGGCGGTGGCCTGCTGGGCGGTGGTCTGATCTAAGGCTTGGTCTGAAGCCTGCTGGGCGGTGGCCTGCTCCAGAATCGCCTCGATGCGGGCGATCATCTCCTTGTCGGCACGGAAACGGTCACTCAATTTCCTGCCCCGGATGCCCATAAGCTCGCGCATCCGGTCGTTGAAAATGGTGCGCAATCCCTGCACCCCCTCATAGTATTCATCCATGCCGATATGGATCATCTGCGGTTTCAGGTCCTCGATGAGCCTGGTCTTCAAAGCATTGATCCCCCGGGCAGTGTTGTCCCGGTAGGCGGCCCAATAATCGGAAATTTCGATGGGCTTCCCGTAGTTCACATAGAGGGAGGCGTGTTGCTTCACATAATCGCTGAAATCGAGTCCCACCGGCACGATCTTCACAAAAGGCTTCTCCCCCATCGGCTCCTGGGCGGCAAAGGCGATCCGGAAGATCCCCTTGCCAAAGGCCCTCAGCTTGCGCTGGTGACCGTGGTTCCCCTCGGGCATAACACAGAGGTGGTGCCGTTTCTTCAGCACGTTTACCGAGATATCGAAGATCTCCTGGTTCTTGCTCAACTCCGCGGCACCGTCGCGCTGCCGGAACACGGGGAGTATCTTCAGACTGTTCAGAAAAAAAGCAAGTAGCGGCTTGTTAAAAATATCGGCCCGTGCCAGGAAGACCATATCCTGCGGAGCCGTAAAACGAACGATCAGTGCATCCATCAGCGCGTTCTGATGGTTGGGGGCGAAGATCACCGGTTCTCCCCGGGGAATGTTTTCTGCTCCGCTAACCTCCACTTTTCCATAGTACTGGAAGAAGAATGCTCTGACGTAAGGATAAGTGAAATAGTAGATCAAGTTCCTTTTGTGGATGCTCTGCTGTGCACCCATGACTCGATTTCTGGTCATTCAGGCCTCAGGTTAGTTCGGGAAGCAAAGATAGTTTTTTCTGAAATAACCAGTAAATCACGTATATTTGCAATGCCGAACCCTTCGTTCAGATCGAACCTTTCTCATGGACAGAAAAAGACTGGAAAAAAAGATGATCTCCGGCATCCAGCAGATCGGAGTGGGAGTACAAAATATTTACGAAGCCTGGAAATGGTACATCCCCAACTTCGGAATGGATATCCGGATGTTCGAGGAACGGGCCAGGGCCGAATACATGCTTCCCTACACCGGGGGAAAACCGAGGGAACGGCATGCCGCCCTGGCCATCAATATGCTGGGTGGAGGGGGATTTGAGATCTGGCAGCACACCGAACGCACCCCCCTGGCTCCTGCTTTCGAACTTCAGGTGGGCGACCTGGGCATCTACGCCGGTAAAATCAAGTCCCCAAATGTGAGGGCGGCTTACAACCATTTGGAGCAGAATGCAGAGATCATCACAGAGATCATCAAGGATCCGGTCGGGCGGGATCTTTTCTATGTGAAAGATCCCTTTAACAATATCTGGCAGATCGTCTCCGAGGAGTCCATCTTCCTGAAGCAGGGCAAGAGAAGCACCGGCGGGTCCTACGGTGCGGTGATTGGCACCTCCAATCCTGAGCGGGCCATCAAACTGTACAGTGGGATTCTTTGCTACGACACGGTTGTATACGACAAAGAGGGAACCTTCGAGGATCTGACCAGCCTTCCGGGAGGAGGCGGTACATTCAGACGGGTGCTCCTTCAGCACAGCGAGAACCGCAGGGGGCCCTTTTCCCGCCTGTTCGGTCCCAGCGAGATCGAACTGATCCAGGCGCTGGACCGCCGGCCCGAGAAGATCTTCAAGAATCGGATCTGGGGTGACCTGGGTTTTATCCACCTCTGCTTCGACGTGCTGGGCATGAAAGCGCTGAAGGAGGAGTGCGATGCCAAAGGATTCCCCTTTACCGTCGATTCCAACATCCATCCGCAGGGAAAACCGTTCGACATGGGAGAGGCAGCCGGCCATTTTGCTTATGTGGAGGACCCCGACGGCACCCTGATCGAGTTCGTGGAGACCCACAAAATCCCCATCTCCAAGAAGCTGGGCTGGTACATCAACCTGTGGAACCGCAAAGACCCCACCAAACCCCTGCCCAAATGGATAATGAAAATGCTCCGCTACATGAGGGTCAAACCATCCAAGCTGACAAACACCTAGCACCAGTTGCCTGGAAAATCTACCACCAGCTGCCTGGAAAATCTACCACATAAAGATCAGCCTTCACAGTGGCGTGATCATCGGCTACAAATACCATTATTGAGTTGATTTGAACACCTGCATTATGGAACAAGACGATATTCTAAGGGAACAGTTGTTGGAGGCGGTGGAGCAGCAAATAAAAAGCAACGATCCTCCTGAGACCAGGCAGACCTATGAACGGCTGATAAATGAAGGCTATGATGATGATCAAATCCGGCAAATGATCTCAGCTTGTATGCTTGTTGAAACCTACGAGGTTGTCAGATCAAAGAGACCTTATGACAATCAGCGTTATATAAATATGCTGAAGAATCTGCCCGCGGAGCCATTCACCGATTAGTTCATAGGATTATCAGGATATTTTAAAGTGATCATTTGGAATATCATGTGATTCCTCCAAATTTGTGCGGTCGAATTTAGCTGAATGAAAACCGCCACCCGGCAAATACGGATCCTCAGACTGCTCCGGCGCTTCAGGCACCGTCAGCTAATCCTGGCGCTGAGCCTGGTGATCGGTCTATTGTCGGGTCTGGCTGCCACCCTGCTGAAAAACCTCACCCATTTCGTGGAGAGCCGTTCGAAGATCTGGTTGCTGGGCGACCAGTCTTCCGAGCTCTATTACCTGCTTCCCCTGGCAGGGATCACTCTTACCATGCTCTTTGTCCATTACCTGCTCAAACAAGACATTGGCCACGGGGTTAGCAAGATCCTCTTTGCCATCTCCAAGCGCAAGGGCCACCTGAAAGCGCACAATACCTGGTCGTCCATGCTGGCCAGCTCCCTGACGGTGGGCTTCGGAGGATCGGTGGGGCTGGAGGCTCCCATCGTACTGACCGGCTCCTCCATCGGATCCAATGTGGGACATCTGCTGAAGTTGAACTACAAATCGGTGGTGCTGCTGGTGGGATGCGGAGCGGCCGGCGCCATTGCCGGCATCTTCAAGGCGCCCATCGCTGCTCTGATCTTCGCTTTCGAGGTGCTGATGCTGGACCTGACCACCTGGTCGGTGGTTCCCCTGCTCCTCTCCACGGTCACCGCCGCCACGGTCTCCTACTTCCTGCTGGGCGAACAGGTGGTTTTTTCCTTCACCATCAGTGAACCTTTCGATCTGGGAATGATCCCTTTCTATATTCTGCTGGGGGTTTTCACCGGGCTGGTTTCTGTCTATTTCACCCGCATGAACCACCTGGTGGAACACACCATGGGGAGAATACGAAACGGATGGGTGCGGACGCTGACCGGTGGAATCGTCCTGAGTGTGCTGATCTTCCTGATGCCCCACCTTTTCGGGGAAGGATACACCACCCTGCGGACCCTGCTCACCGGGCAGTCGTCCGAACTGTTCAACGGCACCCTGTTTGAGAACCTGATCGGTAACCACCAATACTTCATCCTGGTCTTCTTCCTGCTGCTGCTCCTGCTGAAGGTGGTGGCCATGGCCGTTACCACCGGATCAGGCGGTGTGGGAGGCATCTTCGCCCCGGCCCTCTTCGTCGGCGCCATGAGCGGGGCCACCCTCTCCCGTGCCCTGAACATGTTCACCCCGGTGAACCTTTCCGAGAACAACTTCATCCTGGTGGGAATGGCCGGGGTGATGGCCGGGGTGATGCACGCCCCGCTGACCGCCATCTTCCTGATCGCTGAGATCACCGGAGGGTACACGCTGTTCATCCCGCTGATCATCACCGCCACCATCTCCTACGTGACCATTCTGGGATTCGAGCGGCAGAGTATCTACACCCTGCGGCTGTCTGAGCGGGGCGAACTGCTCACCCACCACAAGGACAAGGCGGTCCTCACCCTCCTCTCGGTCAAAGAGGTGCTGGAGAAAGATTTCAAGAAGGTCCATGTGGACGGCACCCTGGGCGATTTGGTGAATGCCGCCACCCGGTCAAGGCGGAACCTCTTCCCGGTCATCAACGACGAGAAAGACCTGGTGGGGGTCATCAGCCTGGACGATATCCGGGATATCATCTTCAACACCGAACTCTACGACAAAACACGGATCACCGAGATCATGCACACCCCCCCGGCCATCCTTTCCATCCATGACTCCATGGAGAAAGTGCTGGAGCTTTTCGAATCCACCGAGGCGTGGAACCTCCCGGTGGCCGAGGAAGGCAAATATGTGGGTTTCATCTCCCGCTCCAAGATCTTCTCCGCCTACCGGAAGCTGCTGAAGGAGTTTTCGGATGATTGAAAGATGTCCGAAGCACTCACCAGCAGATACTCATTCAAAGTATTGAGGTCCTTCAGAAAGTCGAATACAGGACTGGTATGCTTCCTCAAACCCTTCATCCGAATGAATCAGGACCTTCTCGATCAGCCATTCGTCAGGGATCACTGAGAGCTCCGGTTCAGACCAGGACCAGAAGATTTTTTTCTCATACAGATCCTTTATTAGCCGGACCTTTTTTCTGTTCTCATCTACATATCTGTGGGCTATCCATATATCTGTGGGCTATCCATACGAAAAGTGACATTTCCCGCTGATCTATATCTGCAATAGCCGCTGGTTCAACCAGAAGGGTCCCCGGTTTTCCGAGAAATATATAGAAATGTCAGCATCCCTATCGTCGCGCCGATCCCGTTGGCCGCCATATCGTTGATATTGAAGGAGCGGTAAGGCAGAATGAGCTGGAGGCTTTCGAAGAAAACGGTTATAAACAGGGATAGGCCGATGATCCTGATCCAGAGCCTCCGGTTTGAGAATCGATGTTCATTCTTCAGGACCTGGCTCCTCTTCCGAAAATAGAGTCCCAGCAGGATGGGTAAAGGAATGTATACCAGTGCATGAAGCCAGTAGTCTCGTCTGATCTGCAGGGTATACGTATCGTTTAATGACCTGCCATCCTCCCCTGTGAAAAGCGGAACCACCGTCCCGGCGAACAGAACGAGAAGATATCCCAGAAGGATAAAATCGATCCGCAGGAATCTTTTCATTGGTTTCTTTGATTCTCGGAATTGAAGAATGGAATGCTGAATCTACCCTAGGAGACCCTAAGAATAGCCTCCAGGCAGCGGCCGGCGGTCTGACCGTCCCAGAGCGCTGGACGAACCGGTTTGCGTTCCCGGGTGAGCACATTCCGGTACTCCTCCCTGATCCGCTCCACGTTGTTGCCCACCAGCACCGAGGCTCCGCCGTGCTCCCAGAGGGTGATGGGCCGTTCGGTGTTCCAGCGCAGGGTGAGGCAGGGAGTGCCCAGCACGGTACACTCCTCCTGCAATCCGCCGCTGTCGGTGAGGAACAGCCGGGCACCGATGTTCAGCCGGAGCATATCGTGATAGCCGATGGGCCGGAGCAGCACCAGGTTGGAGGTGGAGACCACCTGGTCCCAAAGCCCGAAGGTCTCCAGCTGTTTGCGGGCACGGGGATGGATGGGCCAGAACAGCGGCATGTCGGCCGAGACCTCCCCGGTCAGAAAGTCGACCAGCGGAGTGAGGATCTCCTTGTAATCCACGTTGGATGGACGGTGGAGGGTCATCACGACATAATTTCCCTCCCCGAACTCCGGCAGCCGGGTTCCCTCCAGCAGCAGGTTCGAATTCAGCACATCTTCGATCTTCAAAGAGGCGGCCTTCTCCCGCTGCTCTTCCAGGGTGTCGATCATGATATTTCCCACGAAATCGATCCGGGCGTCCTCCGCCCCCTCTTTCTTCAGATTTTCGATGGAAAGTTTATCGGGAGTCAGCAGCAGATCCGACAGCCGGTCGGTCACCAGCCGGTTGATCTCCTCCGGCATGGTCCAGTCGCCCGACCGCAACCCCGCCTCGATGTGACAGCACTTCACATGCTGCTTCTTGGCCGTCACCGAGCAGGCCAGGGTGGCATTCACATCCCCCACCACCACCACCCAGTCGGGCTGCTCTTCCATCACCACCTTCTCGAAGGCGATCATGGTGTTTCCCACCTGTTCGGCATGGCTTCCCGATCCTACTCCCAGATGGATATCGGGATCCGGAATGTTCAGTGCATCGAAGAAGGTCTGCGACATCTGGTGGTCGTAATGCTGACCGGTATGCACCAGCAGGTGCTTCACTTTCGCATCCGGCCCGCTGACCTGCGCATTGTGTTTCTCAATGGCCCTGATAAAGGGGGCGATCTTCATGAAATTCGGGCGGGCGCCCACTACGGAGATGATCTTCATTATTCCTGATAATTTTCAGAGGCAAACATAACTATTTATCCTCTAAGATCCATTCATCTTTCCAACACCGATAATCTTGTTATAAAGTCAGGGCAGAGCTCATTAAAGCGAAAATCTATGCATTCATCGAAAACAACTCCTTCAGCTCGCGGTTGGAAAGTTCGCCGACCCATTTCTCGCCAGTGGATACGGTGAGGCTGGCCAGCTCCTTTTTTTCTTCGAGCATGGCGTTGATCTTCTCCTCGAAGGTCCCTGTGGTGATCAGGCGGTAGACCATCACGTTCCGGTCCTGGCCGATGCGGTAGGCCCGGTCGGTGGCCTGGGCCTCCACGGCCGGGTTCCACCAAAGATCGTAATGGATCACATGGTTGGCAGCGGTGAGGTTCAGTCCGGTTCCCCCGGCCTTGGTGGTCAGGATCATGATCTTCCGGTGCGGATCCTGCTGGAACTGCTCCACCATGATGTCCCGCTCTTTCCGCGAGGTGCCTCCGTGAAGGAACAGGCATCGCCGGTCCATCTCCTGCCCGATCATGCTTTGCAGCAACATGCCCATCTCCCGGAATTGAGTGAACACCAGCACCTTTTCATTGTTCCCCAGGATGTTCTCCAGAAGGCTCAGGAAAAGTCCGGCTTTCCCGGAGAGCGCTGGCGGACACTCCTCCTTCTTCAGGTACTGGGAGGGATGGTTGCACACCTGCTTCAGGGCCATGATCAGCTTCAGGACCAGTCCTTTCCGCTGGATCCTCCCATCCTTCTCTTCCACGTCCACGTTCTCGACCTGCTCCATGATCGTCTCCAAAACCTGCTGATAGAGCGCCGCCTGATCGGGTTCCAGGGTGGCGTAATAGTTGTTGACCAGCTTATCGGGCAGATCGCTGATCACCGATTTATCTGATTTGACACGCCGGAGAATGAAAGGCCCGGTGATCTTCAAAAACCGCTCCAGCGCTTTGCGGTTGCGTTCCACCTCGATAGGTACCGCATACTTTTCCGTAAAATCTTTCAGGGGTCCCAGGTACCCTTTGTTGATAAAGTCGAACACACTCCAGTATTCCGAAAGGCGGTTCTCTACCGGGGTCCCGCTCATGGCGATCCGGATCTCCCCCTTCAGGCTCTTCACCGCTTTGCTCTGTCCCGCTCCCGGATTCTTGATGTTCTGCGCCTCGTCGATCACCACCGCCCTCCATCGTTTCCGCGAGAGCATCTCCCGGTCGCTCCGCACCACTCCGTAGCTGGTGAGCACCACATCGGCCCCCTCCTCCAGGGTGCGGCCGGGACCATGGTATATGGTGCAGCTGACCTCCGGGGCGAATTTCTCGAACTCCTTTTGCCAGTTGCTCAGCAGGGTGGTGGGAACCACCACGACCGCCTGCCGGGCTCCGCGGGCTCCCTCCTGCCGGATCTTCAACAGGAGCGTGATCACCTGGAGGGTCTTCCCCAGTCCCATATCATCGGCAATGATGCTGCCGAAACCCAGTCCGGCATTTTTGTACATCCAGTCGTATCCTCTCTTCTGGTAAGGACGGAGGGTAGCGGTCAGTCCGCCGGGCAGCTCCGCCGGTCCGGCCTCCAACAGCGAGGCGATCAACTCTCTTGCCCGCTGGTCCAGATGGATGGTCTGACCGTAATATTCTCCCGATACCACCGCCTGGAGCAACTGATTGCGGCCGGGCCGTTCCTGCTGGTTTACCTGCTCCATCAGACTTCGCAGGTCGGAAGGCTGGAGGTAGACGTATTGCTGCCTCACGCGGACGATCCCGGAAAGCCCCTGCACCAGGCGAAGGAAATCGTCCGGATCGAGCGCCTCCTCCCCCAGTGCGATCTGCCACCGGAAGTCGATGATTTTCTCCAGGTCCAGAAAGGAGCGCACCGGTGCCGGACCGGAAGAGGTGACCGACAGGGTGAGCCCGGGCCTGACCAGCTTCTGAAGCTCCCGGGGCAGCAGGACCCGGATCCCGTAGAGGCGGATCAGCGGCAGGGTATCGAACATGAACCCGGCAAACTCCTGACTGGTAAGCTTTGGAACATACCTTCCGGAAGTGGAGATGATCTGTTCAAACACCCGGTATTTCGGGGAAAGCATCTCCAGGATGCGGAGCACCTCCAGCCGGAAATCCCGGAAAGCATCCTCCTCCATGACCCTTTTCAGGGGGACCGGCTCTTTCAGCGGATCGCGGCGGTCCTCCACCGCCACTTCCAGGGCGAACTGATCCTTCCCGCCGTTGGTCAGTATCCGGATCACTGGTATGAACGGCCTCTGGGCCATAAAGAACCGTTCGGTCCACCGCTGAATGGTGGCCGGGATCTCCGCCTCCCCCAGCCCGTCGAATCCGGGAGTGAGATGACCGAAGAACATCCCCGGAACGTTCCCTTCCGTCATGGTGCGGTCGAACCGGCTTTCCCGGAAGAACTCCCTGAGAAAAATCGATACCAGGCTCTTCAGCACCTCCGACCGGTTCAACGGGCCGGAAGGATCCTGGTGACCGGAAGGATCTTTCTGCCCGGAAGTATTTTGCTGGCGGGACACATTCTCCACCACCACCAGATCCGGGGGAGCGGCCCCGGCCAGCACCCCGAAAATCTCCCTGACCGGTTCATGGATCAGAGCCGGATTCCACCGGACATCCAACCTGCCGTACTCCAGGCGGATCAGCTGGGGGACGAATGCCGATTCTTCGGCCAGCTTCACCACGAACCGGTAGAGGTACCAGAGCAGCTGAAGGCCCGGTGTAAGCGTTTCAGCCTGCTTCGGAGGGATCTTCCTCAGAAATTCCATGCACTCACCCGGAGCGGTGAAGTGAACCTGGTCCCGGTCCGTCTCCAGCCTGCACCCTACAAAAGAGCAGATATCCCTCAGAACGATCTGCACTCCGGTATACTTCTCATAGTTGACTTCGGAACCCTCCTGCTGCCCCGAACCTCTCAGGACCTCCCGGCCGACCTGCCTGGCCGTGCGTTTGTAGGCCTTATCGAGGAGTGCTTTAAAATCGCCTTCCCAGAACAGCGGCCGTTCCGGAACCAGCGCCAGCAGATTTTCCCGCTGACCGATGATCCGCGAAAAATCGATCTGCCCGAGGTCAGCAGCGGAGCCGGGGTCAGGAGCCACACCCGCAGCAGCAGCAGAGCCGGGATCAGAATCCATGCCCGCAACAGCAGCAGAGCCGGGATCAGAATCCATGCCCGCAACAGCAGCAGAGCCGGGGTCAGGATCCACGCCCGCAGCAGCAGCAGAGCCTCTGCGGGAAACTGAGCCTCCACCAGAAGCTGAACCTCCGCGGGAAACTGAGCCTCTGCGGGAAACTGAGCCTCCGGAATATCCCGCCCCCTCCTCCGCAGCCAGCAGGAGCTCCTGCCCGGGGATCGTCACCTCTTCCTCGACTGCTTCCATGCCTCTTTTTTTCAGCTCGCCGATGATATCGTAGCCATGGAGCCTGAACAGGACGAAGGGGTTCCTGTCGATCTCCCTGGTAATGACATTGATCACTGCTGCCAGGTGCTTGCAGGGTACCGCCCAGTCGGGGCAGCTGCACTTCATCTCCAGGTCGTCCCACCGGCGGGGAAAGATCCGAATGTTTCGCTGTTCCGACATCCGGTGGATTTGAGAGGGAAGCTCCCTGTTCAGCAGTCTGGAGATCAGCAGCGGATCCTTCATAATCAGGGCCGTCAGCTCCTCCTTCGCCTCCTTCGAAAAGTCCGGTACCTTCACGGTCACCCGGTAGGGCGCAGGCCGGGTGCCCTGGACCCCGGCCCGTACTGTATTCCCTTTAATGGTCAGCTCTTTGACCGCACCCTTGTTGGCATAGGTCTTCCCGCGCGGGATCCGGTTCGAATAATCGATGTGGGCCAGGGCGTTCAGCCACTGTTCTCCCCACCAGGTCTGTCCGTATCGGGTTCTTGGCATCAGGACTGCTGGTTTTCTATATCCGGACTAAGCCCATGGGTGATAGTCTCATCAGTAGCACAGGCAGGGAAGAGCCGGACTTTTTCAGATTCCCCGGGAACAAATTTAACACATAAAGAATGACATGCTCGTTGAATATTCTGTCCAGTCATAAATACACCTTCGGAAATCACCTCATAATACGTACCGACGGACCGGACAGGGATCCCATTCTTTGAGATTAAAAAGAAAATATTCAGTGAATCCCGAGCTTCCAAAGCAAACTTGCAATCAAATTGGAAACCTGCTGTTAAAGATGGTCGAGCAGGGAATCGGCGGCTTCGTCGAGCCGGGGCAGATCGTCGACTATAACCGCCCGGCACCAGGCCTGCTTGAGCGCCCCCTCCACCAGTCCGTAAAGCAGTTCCGAACGGATCTCGATCTGCTCCGCTCTGAAACCGACCTTTACCAGAATTTCCAGCAACCTCTGGGGGACCGATTCATACATGGAGATCAGGTCGGGTTCCGGGGTGAGCATCTCCATACCCGCCACGATTCCGCTTTCTTTGTCAACCAGGAGGAGCACGAATGGATAGTAACCCTTCTTGCCCGGCTCCCTGACCGGGGCAGGAAGCATCACCAGGTCGGTCTGCAGGGTGGCCGGAGAGACCGGAAGCCGGGATACCGCGCTGCACGACCCTCTCTTATAGGACAACCGGTAACGCACGGTCCCCTTCTTTGGGTCAAAGGACTCGTAACGGTCGGTCCACCGGGTGCGGCCGGGCTTGCCGGTCGGGGTCCGT